>MSHC01000020.1:5572-114821 GCA_001940995.1 Ruminococcus sp. Phil15 | reverse complement strand
TTCAGACTTTTACAATCGCCTAATTAAAATATACCATAAAGCAGATGCAAAAAAGCCCATCGTTCCCGATGAGCTTAATAATCACTATATCCCATCGGTCTGACATTACCACTACATCCATTGGATAAGTTGGTGGATGGTCAACGGGTCAGTCCCTCGCATCACTCTCTATGGCATTTAATATTATAGCATAATCTTTAATAAAAGTAAAGCTCTTTGTAGTACCTTGAATTATTCACATCAAATATATACAATTTATTGTGGAGGTATTTGTTGCTCAAAATGCCTACCTATCTATATTAGGAGGATAATTCTATGATTATCACACATCACTATTCAATAATTAGGCATAAAAAAGGGGCTATGTAATCTGCAACATTGATGAACCGCATTGTCCTAATTGTAATGGCTCTGTAAAGGTCAGAGACAGTCGTAAACGCACGGTAAAGGATTCTATGGGTAATTCCTATCTGTTCCATTTGAGGCGTTTACAATGCCTTAAATGCGGTCAGGTACATACAGAAGTTCCAGACTTCATACAAAAGTTTAAACATTACTCAAAAATAACGATTGATGATTACCTGAACGGTACAGCCGATAATATTGCCGCCGACAATAAAACCTTATACCGTTGGAAAAAAGAAAAATAACACACCAACTTTGCCTTTCGTCCTCAACCATTATCTATTATACTATTTATTGTGACCGTCACAATGTTTTATGTTTTGAGAGAGGTGGTAGCTTGCGTAAGCGCAAAAGAATCATTATTTTAATCATTGTAATTGTTCTTGTGGCGGGTATTATCCTATTATTCCGTTCATGTTATCAAGGAAAACAGCCTACTGAAAAAACTAATAGCACGGATAGTTCGTTAGATTTTACACCTGCTTCTGAAGGTAATAATGATACAATAACTATTCCTGCTATCACCGGAATAAACCTCAAAGCCGGTCAGTTACATCAGAATGTCAATTTTAGTAATCCATCTGAAAACAACTGCTATTTTCAGATTCAACTATATCTTTCCGACAACACTTTAATATGGGAGTCGGAACTCATAAAGCCATCTGAAGATATTTCAGAAATTGAATTGTTGCAACCTCTTGATAAAGGTACATATGGCAACTGTCAGCTTCTTTATAGTTGTTTTTCATTGGATAGTAAAAAACCGTTAAACAGCGGAAAAGTCATTCTGGAAATTAACTCAAAATAGGAGGAATCACAATGAAGAAAATTTTTGCTTTGCTTCTTTCTGCTGCTATGTTGGCAACTATGTCTATAACAGCTTTTGCCGCAGAGACAGACGGAAGCGCCGGAAGTGGTCAATCGGAAGTATTGGCTCATGTCTATAGCTCATACAATATAACCATTCCAGCTACTATTGATTTGAGAAATGGAAACGAAAGCTATGTTGAGATTTCAAACGCCAATATTGAGGATGGCTATACTGTTAAAGTGTTATGTTCCAATACAGATGTAAACGGCATTAGACTTTACCATGATACAAATGAATACGCATCAATTACTTGCTCGATTTTCAATTCAAATGGTGAAATGTGTGATGCAACAACGCCTATGGCAGTGTTTACAAGCTCCGATATTAGCGATGGAACAGGAGCAAAGAATATTACTCTCGAACCAGAAACAACTGGCGTTCCTGGTAATTACTCAGGCACACTGGAATATACTTTTAGTTGTTCCAATCAGTAAAAATTAGAGCGTGACCGCCACAAGTCACGCTCTTTATTACCATTTATGTTTACAAGATTTACACTCGTATTGTTTGCCAATTTTTGATGATGCCAACCCAAAAGCCGCTACAGAAGCGGAACGATTTAAGGTAGATATTTTTGATACATTTCGTGAACCGCAAACAGGACAAGCTGGTATTTTTTCGAGTTCTATAATTTTAGCCTCAGTTTGCTTTTGTAACTGTTCCTGGTCTTTTTTAACACTATCTAAATATGCCTGATAATCAGTATAGTAAAGATTATATTGTTTCCGTGCGCTACTGTAAACATACAGTGTACCACCACCGATAAATGCACCAAGCAGAACAACAAAAAATCCTTGGAGGACGTTCTCAGTTAAAAAAGCTAATAGAATTATCAATACACCAATGATAACACCCCAGATATATCCACTACAAAAATTCGGTTTGCGTGGTGGTGGGAGTTTTTTCTCTGTTTCGCCATCATTACTTTTAATAGATTCAGCACTCATACTTAACCTCCCACTATGCCATAATATGTGAGTATAACTTTTTATTATATTTTAACACAAAGAGCGGATTTTGTCAACGCTTTAAGAGTATCAGCATAACACCTATTGTAACGATAAATACTTTACAATAAGTGTTGGAGGAAAACACAATGATTAAAGGATTGCCTGAGAAACTACAAAAACTTCGTTCAAAAAATGGATTATCGCAGAAGCAAGTTGCTGATAGAATAGGTGTTTCTCCGTCCATTGTTAGCGGTTATGAAACAGGAGAACGAACACCAAGTACAGATGTTTTGCTTTCGTTATCTTACCTTTATAATTGCAGCACTGATTATTTGCTCGGAAAACAAAACATCGAACCTGATGTAACATTAAATACAGCAGGCTTAACCGATAAGCAAATACAAGCACTTATCGCATTGATTGAATCCATTAAAAGTGAGTAAATGCACTATCCTAATGAAAAGGTAGTGCATTTTTTCATTTAACAAGAAATATAATTGCATCTGCTGTTTCTTCTTTGGTGTGTTTTCTTATGTATGGTATTATCGCTTCAATATTCTTCTTTTTTACTCCTGTAAGCCTTCTGATGTCCGACCAATAGAAAGGTTCATTCGTTGACTTTAGTTTATTATAAGCCCAAACAATGCGCCTTGCCCAGTTTTCTTCATAGGTTTCATTATATCGTTCCATAATTGCTCTGCATTTTGGCATAACTTCAAGTCTATGCTTTGGCAACTCTAATTCCCTGTATATCATCTTTTCAGATACTCTTTCAGGTCTGCCTGTTTCGCTGGCTGAACCGTCATATATTGACCTTGCAATCCGTTCTAATATGGGAGCTGTTTCAGCATCATACACCGCCCAATCAATAGGCGTTCTGTCTTTCATATAGTGGGTATTTTGCTCTTGCTCTATCTGTACCGCTGTTAATGTCGGATTTGTCAAGTCATTTATATTTACAGTCAAGTAAAATGCTATCTGACAAACGACAGAAAAATCAAAACGGTCTCCAAGCAACACCCGCTGAATTTGGTACATACTTGCTATGCTGCCTAAATTCAGCCGTGTGTAATAGGCTTTCATATCTTCTGCAAGTTGTTTTGTATATCTGGTTTTACCTGTGGATTTCATATATTTTGTATTCCGCATCCCATGATACAATACCGCACTTATGGGAATGTCTCTTTTCAAATCCATTGGAGCATTAAAAACATCCGTCATATACTTTGCAAATGCGATTTTGAGCGTGTCTGTTTCTATTGTTGGTTTTTGTTGTATTACAAACGATTCAGCCGGACATAGGGTAAATGTCTGCTCACTCTTTGCTATAACAGCAGAATTTACAAGTCTGCAATTATGCTTTGTACATATCTGCATATTTCGGATTTGGTGTATTCTATGCCAATACGCCTCCCCGTATTGCTGCCTATCTTCATTAACACATATAGGACAGTATTTCATGTATTTATCTTCATCATCTCGTGGAAGAATTGAAAACAAATGGTGAGCATCGCAAAAATCATGTTCAATGTGATAAAGTGCTTCTTTCTTTTGGTCAAGCGAAATAAAGCGTGCATATTGCGGAAACATTGTATTATATAAAACTAAGTTCTCAATAGGATAATTCTGTTGTATTGCAGCGGTCATTTGATGATTCAAATGTCCTAAAAACTCTTTGCTTGGATTATTACAGCGGTTATATAGAATCTCTTGTAACGCTGTTTTATGAGTCAAACAGCCAGAATGCACATAATAGCGGCAGAACCAACTATAAACCAATTCATCTGGGTATATTTCAGGTAAATACACTATCATAGCAGTACCTCCTCAATACTCATATGTTCTCTAAGCAGTTTAACAATATCCGTTCCTTCAAATTTAGATTTTTCAACCAACGATGAAATACTGATTTTATTTTCAATTTCGTTTTCTCCGTCTGGAATAACATTTTTATTTATTTTAGGATTTGTGGTAGACTTGCCTTTCTTTATAGACGGCTGAATATAGCCATGTAGCATAGACATTCTCTGTTCATATGCCATATTCAGCGTTTCAAGGTTTAATACTTCTTTTCCGGTCAATATAGCTATTTCCTGTGCATCATGAATGAGTGATACAACTACAGATACTACACCGGCTGAATGCTCGTAAAGCCATTCTATAAGGGCAGCAGTTATTTCAGTACGATTTTTGACGTATTGATAATTAAATATAACCTTACAAAAACTCTGGAAATACACATCATAACACATCGCAGTATATTTTAGCCCCAATGACCTTCTCGCAAGGTGCATCGCTTGTTCAAAAAATACTGTGCTTTCAGGTGTTCCAACCATACATATACTAATTCCGGAATTGTTAATTAGCTGAGTTAGCGAACCAATTAAATTCTTACCATTTTTTGAATTAACTACATTTTGAATTTCATCAACAATCAGCAGACCAATATGATTTATTGCGACCGAACTAACCATTCCTATAAGCATATCTGTTGTAGTTCGTACTTTTAATGCATTTTTATAGTAGTTGCTTTCTAATTCTTCATCTACTTTTCGCAGTATTTCAAGCAGTAATCCTTTAACAGAGCTATCAAAAGGAGTTTGCACTACAACACAAGGAATTATTTTTGTGTTTGGTTTATCAATCTCAATAATACGTTTTTCTGATATTAAAGATATTGCTCTGCAAATAGCCGAACTCTTTCCAATTCCGGATGCTCCAATGATTGTAAAAGAGTCTGAGCCGCCAATAATTCCTCTATATTCTTGATTCAGGATTGCTTTATGGTTTTCGTTATGTTGCATAACCGCTAATCTTGTACCTTTTTTCTGTAATGACCTGAGTAAAGCCAAATACAATTTGCTGTATATCTCCAATGACATTTGAGATGGCACATAAATTTTGTAGAGTTCTGATAAAGCCATTAAACGGACTGCTTCATTTTCATTACAGATTGTTTCATCATATTCAGGAAACACCGATAAAGCTGACACAAGTTCATTCCCAGATTTCATAGGTGGGATTTTAGATAATATGTTTTCATTCATTACCTTCACCATCCTTCATGTAGTCAATATGAGTTTTCCTTGTTTCACGCTTGCGAGTTTCTCTAATTCCCTTAACATCTGTATTTTCATGTTTAATAGCATTATCGGCTATATTTAAGATGTGAGCGGCTAAATCAATCTGAGCCTGTATGCTTGCTGTTTCTGCGGCTTGTACCAGGCTTTTCTTTTCTTCTTGTAGCTGTTGTACCTCTGATAACTGTTTACCCGCATATCGACTTTCTATCAGCTCAAAACGAATATATGAGCCGTTTTTAATTAGCCAAATATTAGAAACATCATCAGGATTATAAGCAACTTTCACCGTACCACCTGACAAGTATTCCTCTATAAAATCACGATTTTTATATCTCATCTTATTGACAATCAGACCGTTTCTGCGAAATTTACCTATTGTGCGTGGAAGCAAAGTAAGTGTTAGCACTTCCTTGTCAATCTTAATTAGATTAGCACCATTCTGTGATTTGCCATAATTCCAAATACTGTTAGCAAATGGTTGTATTTTATCTCTAATCATATCCTCTGTGTATGGAAAGTTTTCTAATATGCGTTGTGAATTATAATAGATAATGCAGCGGATAAGAACCTTTTCAAAATCTTCCATAGTTAAGCAAGCATCTTTTCTATAATCTCTTGCTCCTCGCTCTTGATAGTCCGGCATAACAATTCCTTTGCCTTTCAAATAAGGTTTAAAAGAATCTTGAACCAATCCAAAAAAGCGTTCAACCTCGGATTTCAAATCTGCTCTGAAGGAAGGTAGATTTATAATCCTTATTCCAACATCGGCTAACTGTTCAAAAGTTTCAGATATATATTCTGACCCTCTATCAGTTACAAGCGTTCCTGGAAGCATATCACAATCCCACTCGGATTTTTCTATAATTATCCCATGCTTTTTACACAATTCCTGCTTATTAGTTATAATATTAAGCATAAGACCACGCAAGCTATAAACACCGCCTTCCCATGATAGAGAGTAACCACAACAAAGAGAACTATAAGCATCAATACAAGTCGTTAGCAGCGGGCGTCCTATTACGTTTCCGGATTCATTGACAATATATATATCACATACTGTAGAATCCAGAAAGCCAACACCAACAGCAGGAGCGAACTCTTGCACACCATCGCCTAATAGAGGACGATGGTTTTTCTGATAATCTTTAATCCCGTTTCTTGATATGTAGTAAGTCTGCAATCTCTTGTTTTTTCTGTAGAAATAACGGAATCTATTGAAAGATGGATAATCAGGGTTTAACACTCCAAAACAATCACAATACTTTTCCTTCAGCATGAGCGTATAAGCCGTTCTGAGGCTGTTTTTATTTTGATTCAGATAAAATTTATTGATTGCCCATCTAAAATTCTTTTCGTCATAGCTTAATGTTGTATCAGAAATACAAGGCTTTGGTGCAAGTACAGATTTATCTTGAAATGCCAAATACAAACAAAGATAATTTATAATTGTCTGTCTGCATATTCCGTATTCTGCTGAAATTGCAGCAATTCTCTTATTTCTCATTCTAAAATCAGATACAAAGGGAAGAATACCGGAAATCAATGTATATCTTTCATTTATGATACATAGGCTTTTTGCATCCATAGTATCTAAATCAGGGAGCGGGACGGGTATGTATTCTTTTAGTTCTGTCTCAGTAAGATATGTGCAATCTTGTATTTCATCTTCTGAAATCCATGTTGGAATCGTCCTTTTACCGCAATCAATCAAAAAGATTTCATTATTTTTGATGTCCAATACTCGAAAAATGCTATCACCGCATTTTAAAATGTCATTTTTCCGCATCTGTCACAATCCCCCAATCTGCACCACGTTTAAGCCAATATTCTCTTGAAACATCCAACAGCTTAACTGTCATTGGTTTAGTCAGATGCTTGCGAAACACACATTCTCTGACCATCAATTCACCGCTAACTTTGATACACACAAAATCGGTGGTATATTCACCTTCCGACAAACCATTGAGAATAACATTGCATCGGAATTCCTGAATGGTGCTGTCTGATTGAAGAATGTCCGCATAAGCATATTGAATTGCATCATATGTTTTGCAAACACCTTGACATTTTGGCAATGACCGTTTTTCGCATCGCCCTTTGTAACCTTTTTTCTTCATGGCTTTACCTCCTGAGATTTTTTCTGCTTCCCAAAAAGCTCCCAAAAACGTTTAGAAATCCCCAAAAACAGAACTGAAACTCCCAAAAACATAATCGAAAACATTATAGAAAGCGTTAAAATGTTGATTTTACGGCGATTTTGGATTAATATATGACTCCCAAAAGCGTGTTTTTGGGAAATCTCCATATCTCGGCAAAAATCATTTTGAAAAAAATTCTTGCCCCAGCAAACGCCCCTACTTTGAGGATTTGCAAAATCAAAATGACAATAAAACTTTGATTTTATTATCAAAAATGCCGTATTTTCAAGGTTTTTCGCCATGTCGCAAAAAAAATAAGACCCTGTGAGCCGTAAATGACTCACAAGGTCTATTCTTTAGTTTAGCACAAATTTTTTGTAAAAATCGGTTTGCACCTTAACAACAAATCTCTGCTTACTTCTTGTCGTTGATAGCAGCCTGTGCAGCGGCAAGTCTAGCTATTGGCACACGGAACGGTGAGCAGGATACATAGTTAAGACCGATCTTATGGCAGAACTCAACAGATGTTGGGTCGCCGCCGTGCTCGCCGCAGATACCGATGTGGAGGTTTGGATTAACCGGCTTACCGAGCTTGATTGCCATTTCCATAAGCTTGCCAACGCCTGTCTGGTCGAGCTTAGCAAATGGGTCGTTCTCAAAGATCTTAGCGTCATAGTATGCGCCGAGGAACTTGCCTGCGTCGTCTCTTGAGAAGCCGTATGTCATCTGAGTAAGGTCGTTTGTACCGAAGCAGAAGAAGTCAGCTTCCTTAGCGATTTCGTCAGCTGTAAGAGCAGCTCTAGGAATTTCGATCATAGTACCAACTTCGTACTTGAGTTCAGCACCAGCCTCTGCTATAACAGCGTCAGCAGTATCAACAACAACCTTCTTAACGTACTTGAGCTCCTTAACTTCGCCAACGAGCGGAATCATAATTTCAGGAACGATTGTCCAATCAGGGTGATTCTTCTTAACGTTGATAGCAGCCTTGATTACAGCCTTTGTCTGCATTGCAGCGATTTCAGGATATGTAACAGCAAGACGGCATCCACGGTGACCCATCATTGGGTTGAATTCGTGGAGGTTAGCGATGATGTTCTTGATAGTTTCAACAGACTTGCCCTGAGCGTCAGCGAGAGCCTTGATGTCTGCTTCTTCAGTAGGAACGAACTCGTGGAGAGGTGGGTCGAGGAATCTGATTGTAACAGGGTTTCCTTCGAGTGCCTCGTAGAGAGCTTCAAAGTCAGCCTGCTGGATTGGCTCAATCTTAGCAAGAGCTGCTTCTCTCTCTTCAACTGTATCGGAACAAATCATCTCTCTGAATGCAGCAATTCTGTCTGCCTCGAAGAACATATGCTCTGTACGGCACAGACCGATACCTTCAGCGCCGAGTTCTCTTGCCTTCTTAGCGTCAGCAGGAGTATCAGCGTTTGTTCTAACCTTAAGTGTTCTGTACTTGTCAGCCCAAGCCATAACTCTGCCAAATTCGCCTGCGATTGTAGCGTCAACAGTTGGGATAATACCGTCATAGATATTACCTGTTGTACCGTCGATAGAAATGTAGTCGCCTTCATTAAAGGTCTTGCCTGCGAGTGTGAACTTCTTGTTAGCTTCGTCCATGTTGATGTCGCCGCAACCGGATACGCAGCAAGTACCCATACCACGGGCAACAACGGCAGCGTGAGATGTCATACCGCCACGAACAGTGAGGATACCCTGTGCAGACTTCATACCTGTAATATCTTCAGGTGATGTTTCAAGACGAACGAGTACAACCTTTTCGCCCTTTGCAGCCCATTCAACAGCATCGTCAGCTGTAAATACGATCTTACCGCAAGCAGCTCCCGGAGAAGCGCCGAGGCCCTTACCCATTGGTGTTGCAGCCTTAAGAGCAGCAGCGTCGAACTGTGGGTGGAGGAGTGTATCGAGGTTTCTAGGGTCGATCATAAGAACTGCTTCAGCTTCAGTCTTGTGTCCTTCGTCAACGAGGTCGCAAGCGATCTTGAGAGCCGCAGGAGCTGTTCTCTTACCGTTACGGCACTGGAGCATATAGAGCTTCTTATTTTCGATAGTGAATTCCATATCCTGCATATCGTGGTAGTGGTTTTCGAGGATCTCACAAACCTTAACGAAATCCTTATAAGCCTCAGGGAATTCCTGCTCCATCTGAGCGATTGGCATAGGAGTTCTTACGCCGGCAACAACGTCCTCGCCCTGAGCGTTCTTTAAGAATTCGCCCATGAGCTTGTTTTCGCCTGTTGCAGGGTCACGGGTAAATGCAACGCCTGTACCGCAGTCGTCGCCCATGTTACCGAATGCCATTGCCTGAACGTTAACAGCAGTACCCCATGAGAAAGGAATATCGTTGTCACGGCGGTAAACGTTAGCTCTTGGGTTATCCCATGAACGGAATACGGCCTTGATAGCGCCCATGAGCTGTTCCTTAGGATCGTCAGGGAAGTCAGAACCGATCTTGTTCTTATATTCAGCCTTAAACTGTGAAGCGAGTTCCTTGAGGTCGTCAGCTGTAAGCTCAACGTCCTGCTTTACGCCTCTTGCTGTCTTCATCTTGTCGATAAGCTCTTCAAAGTACTTCTTACCAACTTCCATAACAACGTCGGAGTACATCTGAATAAATCTTCTGTAGCAGTCCCATGCCCATCTTGGGTTATTGGACTTTTCAGCGATTGTGTTAACAACAGTTTCGTTAAGACCGAGGTTGAGGATAGTATCCATCATACCAGGCATTGATGCTCTTGCACCTGAACGAACTGAAACGAGAAGAGGATTTTCAACATCGCCGAACTTCTTGCCTGTGATCTCTTCCATCTTTACGATGTTTGCTTCGATCTCTGCAATGATATCGTCGTTGATCTTGCCGTCTTCATAATACTGTGTGCAAGCTTCTGTTGTGATTGTGAAGCCCTGTGGAACAGGAAGACCGATATTGGTCATTTCTGCGAGGTTAGCACCCTTACCACCGAGGAGCTCACGCATTGTGGCGTTACCTTCTTTGAAAAGATAAACATACTTTTTTGCCATTGGTAAATCTACCTCCAAAATAATTTTTGATTTCCGAATTTTTAAAAACCTGCGTCAAAACGCATTCGGACACAATAATATTATAGCAGATTAAAGAACAAATTTCCATAGTTATTTGTTAACGTTGGCGGAAATTTTTCAACAGAATTTGGCTCGCTTTTATGTGCAATCTGCACAATATTTATATTGCTTTTACAAAAAGATAGCCATATCCGAGTAATATCGGATACGGCTATGCAGACAAGCTTCGTATTTACTTTTCGTCCTGAGAGAGCTTCCTGAATTTTTCGGTTCTTGCTTTAAGCTTGCGGTAGCCGTAATCCTCCTTGATCACAGCCGTTCCACGCTCTATGGCGAGCGCTCCGTCAGGGACGTCGTTTATGATCGTTGAGCCTGCGGCGGTGTATGCGTTGTTGCCGACTCTTACGGGTGCAACGAGGTTTGTGTTACAGCCGATAAATGCGTTATCGCCTATTACCGTTCTGTACTTATGCTCTGCGTCAAAGTTTACCGTTACGCAACCGCAACCGAAGTTGACGTTTGCGCCGACGTCGCTGTCACCGACATAGGTAAGGTGTGCAACGGCGGTTCTCTCTCCGATCGTAGAATTTTTGATTTCAACGAAGTCGCCGATTTTAACTCCCTTTTTGATATAGGAATCGGGGCGGAGCTGAGTCCATGGACCTATTGACGCTTTATCCTCGACAACCGATTTTGTCGCCATAACGTTATTGAGGGAAACGTCGCTGCCGACTGTTGTATCCGTCAGAAGCGTATTCGGACCTATCACGCAGTTTTCTCCGACTGTTGTTCTGCCGAAAAGCTGACTTCCGCTTTTTATATGAGTGCCTCCGCCGATTTTTACATACTTGCCGATAATCACTCCGTCAAGGCAGGTCATTTCCACGCCGTTATCGAGGTGGGAGTTAATAACGTTCATTCTTGCGATATCGTTAAGCTTTAAAAGTCCTGCTCTGTCGTTTGCGCCGAGAGAAACGTCGGGATTTTCAGAGCAATACGCCGTTGCCTTTCTGCCCTTTTTGAGAAGAAGCTCGACGCAGTCCGTGAGGTAATACTCGCCCTGTGCGTTGTTCGGCTTTAATTCAAAGAGGACGGACAAAAGCGCCTGTGTATCAAACCAGTAGCACCCGGAATTGATTTCGTTTATAAGAAGCTGCTCGGGAGTGCAGTCCTTATGCTCGACGATTCCCGAAATGCCGTTTTCATTTCTTACAATTCTGCCGTATCCCTTGGGGTCGTCGATTTTTGACGTCACGACTGTAACGGCGCTTCCCTGCGACTTATGGAGCTTTAATGCGTTTTCGATTGTCGCCTTGTCAATAAACGGTGCGTCGCCGCAGAGTATCAAAGTGTCAGAGCCGATGTTCTTTTCAAGGAAAGCCTTAGCCTGCATAACTGCGTGGCCTGTTCCTAGTCTTTCGCTCTGGAGGACTGTTTCATATTTTCCGTCGATATAGCTGTCGATCTGCTCCGCCTCGTATCCCTTTACGATGCATATTTCAGAGAGTCCTGCTTCCTCGCATGCGTCTATTACCCATTGGAGCATAGGCGTGCCGAGGACTTCAAGAAGCACCTTAGGCTTTGAGGTTTTCATTCTTTTCCCCTGACCGCCTGCAAGAATTACTACATTATCTGCCATACTGTTTATCTCCTTTTGCGCTTTACTTTTACACAAGTATATTTTCTCACAGCCTATTATAATACCATTTTGGAATTTAGTCAAGCGGCCGTGACATATCCATCGTACCGCAAGCCTGCGCTAAGCCTTTATTGCATATAGAAAATATGAAATAGCAACTGCTTGACAGCGTGGGCAGAATGCTTTATAATATAGAGTGGCGACTTATGCGGACACAGAATCGTCCGAAGTATACAAAGTGGGCGGACGTAAAGCGTTTGCCAAAACATCACAGAGAGGAGGACACACGTCAGTCATTATGACGTGGTCAACACTTATGCTTAACACAGAAAAGACAATGGACAAAATCGTCGCACTCTGCAAAGGCAGAGGCTTCGTGTACCCCGGAAGCGAAATCTACGGCGGACTTGCCAACACATGGGACTACGGACCGCTCGGAGTGGAACTTAAAAACAACATCAAGGACGCTTGGCGTCAGAAGTTTGTAAGGGAATCAAAGCTCAACGTGGGTCTTGATTCCGCAATCCTTATGAATCCGCAGACATGGGTAGCTTCGGGACACCTCGGCGGATTTTCCGACCCGCTTATGGACTGCAAGGAGTGCAAGACAAGGCACAGAGCCGACAACCTCATCGAAGATTTTGACGGCACAAACGTTGCAGGCTGGTCAAACGACCGAATGATGGACTACATCAAGGAAAAGAATATCCCCTGTCCTAACTGCGGAAAGCACAACTTCACAGATATAAGACAGTTCAACCTTATGTTCAAGACGTTCCAGGGCGTCACCGAGGACTCAAAGGCAGAGCTTTACCTCAGACCTGAAACGGCACAGGGTATCTTTGTAAACTTCGCAAACATTCAAAGGACCTCCCGTAAAAAGGTGCCTTTCGGCGTTGCGCAGGTCGGCAAGTCGTTCAGAAACGAAATAACACCGGGCAACTTTATATTCAGAGTAAGAGAGTTTGAACAGATGGAGCTTGAGTTCTTCTGCAAGCCGGGAACAGACCTTGAATGGTTTGACTACTGGAGAAGCTTCTGCAAAAACTGGCTTCTCTCACTCGGCATCAAGGAAGAAAACCTCAGACTCCGTGACCACTCGCCTGAGGAGCTTTGCTTCTACTCAAAGGCAACAACCGACTTTGAGTACCTTTTCCCGTTCGGCTGGGGCGAGCTTTGGGGCATCGCAGACAGAACAGACTACGACCTCAATCAGCACATCAAGACAAGCGGCAAGAGCCTTGACTACTTCGACCCTGAAACAAACGAGAGATACGTTCCGTACGTTATCGAGCCTTCGCTCGGCGTTGAAAGACTGTTCCTCGCTATCGTGACAGAGGCATACGACGAGGAGAACATCGGCACAGAGGAGAAGCCCGACATCAGAACGGTTATGCACTTCCACCCTGCAATAGCTCCGTTCAAGGCTTGCGTTCTTCCGCTTTCAAAGAAGCTTTCCGAACAGGCGGGCGAGCTTTGCGACAGACTTTCAAAGAAGTTCTCGGTCGACTACGACGACGCAGGCTCTATCGGCAAGAGATATCGCCGTCAGGACGAGATCGGCACTCCTATGTGCATCACATACGACTTTGATTCTCTTGAGGACGGCTGTGTAACAGTTCGTGACAGAGATACAATGGAGCAGGAAAGAATCAAGATCGACGACCTTGAAGCCTACATTGCAAAGAAAATCCAGTTCTGATATTCGGCATAATACAAAAATCACCCGTGAGTTTTTCATGGGTGATTTTTTTATCTTTAGTTGTCCTTTTTAAGATATACGGGGATATTAACGCAGAGCAATGTAATAAGACCGATAACTATGAGCAGAACGCCTATCATAATAAGCTTGTCGGCAGTTTCGGGGCTTATTACCTTTATGTACAGATCCGTCACTGCATTTTGTACCTTGTTTTTCTTAAGGACATTAAGGTTTATGATTTCGTCGTCCTCGTCCGCTTCACAGATTACGCCGTAAAAGGACACAGGGTCGAGCGAGCTTGCCTCTGCTTCAGGTGTTCCATTGTGTTTTGGCGTACCGTTTTGTTCTGCAAGGTAGTTATACAAAAGGGCGAATTTTTCTCTGCTGTTGCCTGTCGCCTCAACCGTGACGGCTTTGCCGCCTATTTTACACCAGTATTCCGTCACTTGAAAGTCTGTCAAAACCGACAACCAAATTGCAATATATTTCGGTAATCGAGCCTGTAACGCTGCTGCCGTCGCTAAGATGCTCAAAGTCCGCAAGGTCTACTGCGCTGTCTATTTTACTGCTGTCGGAAAAGTCCATTGCACCTATCGCAACGCCGAAAACGACTGCAATAAATTCCTGCATATCCCAAAATTCTGAGCGGTGCGGCCAAGGGAGAGCCTTTTCATCTCACGACTCATAACCCTATCGGATTTTATTGTTTCATACTTCATAGCAACTCTATTTGAGCGCGTTTCGTCGTACTTTATCCCGCTTAGGATAAGCATTGCGTTGAATTTAGGGAAACCGTACATATTGCTTATTCTGCTGATTACGAAGAGCTTTTTGAAACGCAGGGCGTATATAATGCAGGACACTGTAAATATTGCGGCTGTGTCGTAATCATAACAACCTAAGACAACGCACAGCAGGAATGCCGCTATGCTAAGAACCGGCTGTCCAGCACAGGAAGCGATATCACTCTTTAATGCTGTTAAATACTCCCAAAAATATCGAGTCTATCATGATCAGGTCGGTCATAATGCGGACAGCGGAAAGGACATTGTTTTCCCGCCTGATTTTTCTGAAATCAGCACAGGTCTTGACTATAATCTGTTCTTCAGTTTTGGTCATTCAATACCTCCGCAAGCATGATTTCGGCTACTTATTTTTGTTGTAGAGAATTATAAGTCCCTTCAGTAAAAGCTCGTCGTCGAGTACGATCTTCTTTTTGCAGAAAGGCACTATCGTAGGCGCTATACCGCCTGTTGCGATAACCGTTACCTCTTTACCGAAATGCTCCTCTATCCTCTCGCATATTCCGTCGATGCTTGCGGCTGTGCTGTAAATGATGCCGCTTGTCATACACTCAACCGTATTGCCGCCGATAAGCTTTTTAGGCGCTTCGAGTGAGATTCTGGGAAGCTGCGAGGTGCTGTTTGTGAGAGAATTAAGCGAAACCACTGCGCCCGGCATTATCATACCGCCGAGGTAGCACATATTCTCGTCTATTACCGAGGCTGTTGTAGCTGTGCCGAGGTCGAATATGACCATAGGCGCTTTGTACTCTTGTATTGCGGCTACTGCGCCGATAACAAGGTCTGCGCCAAGCTCCTTAGGGTCGTCTATCTTGATGTTGAGTCCCGTCTTTATGCCGGGGCCGACGACCTTTATGCTCTTTCCGACAAGCTTCATTACTGCGCTCTTGATTGCCGTTGTTATTGACGGCACGACAGACGAGATTATTCCGCCCTCCACGTCATGCGGCTCGATATTATAAAGCTCCAGTACCGTCTTGAACGATATTACATACTCTAAGACCGTTGCCGTTCTGTTGACCGAGAGCCTTTCCGTGAAAAGGATTCTCTCCCCCTCACAGCAGCCTATAACGATATTTGTATTTCCTACATCTATTGCAAGTATCATAGCTTTTCTCCAAAATGAAAACTACATTTTCTTTCCGATTTTTACAATTCTGACTATTACAGGTGCTAAAAGAACGTTGATTACCAGCTCTGCAATGAAGTTTACTCCCACAAGACCTACTATCATATACTCTGCCGTGCTTTGAGAGCCTGCCCACTCTGTGATCGTGTCAAGAAAGAATACAAGACAGCCCAATAGGAACACGCCCGTGTTGACGACGGGACAGACGACCGCCGAAACGGCCGTTGCGAGGATCGTGTTTTTCTTCTCAAGCAGCTTGTAGACCATACCTGTGAGAAGTCCTGCCAATGTGCCTTTTGCAAGAACTGTTACGACTGTTCCCGGAACGCTGACTGTCAAAAATGCCGCAGCGTCGCCTGACAGCAAAACTGTCATACCAAACACGAAGCCGAGCCATCCGCCTGCCGCCACTCCGTAGAGCGCCGCACCGACTACGATAGGCACGAGTACGAGCGAGATCGAGAACATTCCGAGTTTGATGAAGCTTCCGAGTAACTGCAGCACCACTACGATTGCCGTGATAAGAGCAAGCCCCACCATGTTTTTGATTTGCGTGTTTTTCATATTAAATTTTCCTCCTTGTTACTGTTCCACCCTTAACGTTGGATACAGTACAGTACCGTTCGGTACGTTTTTATTTTAACACCATACTTTAGTTTTTGCAAGAATTTCGGAAAATTTCATCAATAGGCACAAAAACACCCCCGACAAAACCTGTCGGGAGTGTAAAATGAAACACATTTATTTGATTCCGCTTCTAATAAGGGCAATACCCACGCCGCCGATCACTCCGACTGCGGCTCCGCACACGGCATAGAACGCCTTTACGGGAAGTCCGAGCCACGAAAATATCAGCATTACGGCAAGCGAGAAAATCAGGATCGCCGCAAATGCGAGGGCAAGCTTTTTGCCGAGGATATAGCCACGGATTTTGCCCACCTTGTCCTGCTCCTTTCGGAAAGCCTGCTTTGTTTTATCCCCGTCCTTATCGAAGAAGGTATACAGCAGGGCGGCTGATATTGCCGGCAGACCCGTCCAGAGAATTGCCACAAGAAGCTTATGCATAAATCTTTTGAATTAGAGAACTCTTACGCCTACGACGCCGTCGATTGCACGGATAGCGTCTGCGTCTGCGTCGCCTGTAACGTCGAGCATTGTGTAGGACCAGTCCTTCTTGGACTTGTTCACCATGTTTTCAATGTTTGCGCCCTTATCTGAAACAGCCGTTGTAATCTGAGAGATAAGCGCAGGAACATTCTTGTGAAGCACGCAAACGAGTACGTCGCCTGTCTTAGCAAGCTCTGCGTTCGGGAAGTTTACAGAATTCTTGATTGTGCCATGCTCGATATAGCCCATAAGCTCATCGGCAGCCATAATTGCGCAGTTGTCCTCAGATTCCTCTGTGGAAGCGCCGAGGTGAGGGATAGCAACGATATTGTCAACGCCAATAACCTCGTCGCACGGGAAGTCAACAACGTATCTTGCAACCTTGCCTGCGTTTACCGCTTCAACGATATCTGTGCTGTTTACAAGCTCGCCTCTTGCGAAGTTAAGTATTCTTACGCCGTCCTTGCAAAGTGCGATGGTATCCTTATTGATTGTATTCTTTGTATCAGCGTTGTATGGGAGGTGGAGAGAGATGTAATCAGCGTTTGCGTAGATGTCGTTGATGTTAGCTGTTACAGCTACCTGAGGCTTGAGGTTGAGAGCTGCTCCGACCGAGAGGAACGGGTCATAGCCGATAACCTTCATACCGAGGGAGATTGCGATATTAGCAAGCTTGCCGCCGATAGCGCCAAGTCCGATAAGGCCCAAAGTCTTGCCCATAATTTCGCAGCCTGCGAAGTTGCTCTTGCCCTTTTCTACCATCTTTCCTACTTCATCGCCGTTGCCCTTGAGCGTTGCCGCCCAGTTGATTGCTTCAGGAATCTTTCTGGAAGCCATAAGGAGTCCGCAGATTGCGATTTCCTTAACTGCGTTAGCGTTTGCACCCGGAGTATTGAAAACTACGATACCCTTTTCAGCGCAAGCGTCGACAGGAATATTGTTAACTCCTGCACCTGCTCTTGCGATTGCGAGGAGGTTATCAGCCATCTCCATATCGTGCATCTTAGCGGAACGCACCATAATTGCGTCAGGTGCTTTGCAGTCGTCTGTGATACTGTACTTAGCCGTATCGAATCTGCTTGTTCCGACAGCGGCAATCTTATTGAGTGTAAGAATATTATACATTGGGATTCAATCCTTTCAAAATTAACTTAATATTGATTAAAACATAACACTCCCGCTTACGAGAGTGTTATAATTTTTTCAAAATCAAACAAACAGCCGTATAAGCAGGCAGAGAACGATAACCGAAGTGAAAACCGCAAGAACGATTTTCCCCTTGACCTTATTGCTTTGGTTAAGCTTTTCACGCCAATCATCGGGATTGTTTTTCATCAGATCCACGGTCGATATCATATGAATCAGTCTGTGCAGCATTTACTCTCGTCCTGTCATTTTCTGTTTCTTATGCGTTTTCAGCCTCGAACTTCTTCATAAATTCTACAAGCTTTTCTACGCCCTCGATCGGCATAGCGTTGTAGATAGAAGCTCTCATACCGCCTACTGTACGGTGGCCCTTGAGGTTTTCAAAGCCGGCTTCCTTGGCTTCCTTAACAAACTTAGCGTCAAGCTCCTCGTTGCCTGTTACGAAAGGAACGTTCATAATACTTCTGTCCTTAGGTTCAACAGTACCCTTAAAGAGCTTGCTCTGGTCGAGGTAATCGTAAAGGATCTTAGCCTTCTTCTCATTGTGAGCCTTCATTGCTTCAAGGCCGCCCATCTTCTTGATCCACTTAAACACCTTGCCGCAGATGTAGATGCCGTAGCAAGGAGGTGTGTTGTAGAGAGAGCCGTTGTCAGCCTGCGTCTTCCACTTGAGCATTGTAGGAGTTCCGGGGAGAACGTCGTCTCTGACGAGGTCTTCTCTGACAATTACGATAACGACGCCGGCAGGGCCTACGTTCTTCTGAACGCCGCCGTAGATTACGGCATACTTGGAAACGTCAACCGGCTCAGAAAGGAAGCAGGAAGAAACGTCAGCGACGAGGTCCTTGCCCTTTGTGTTCGGGAGCTGCCAATACTTTGTGCCGTAGATTGTGTTATTCTCACAGATATAAACATAGTCAGCGTCCTCAGGAATGTCGAGGTCTGAGCAGTCAGGTATGTAAGAGAATGTCTTATCGGCGGAGGAAGCAACCGCAACTGCTTCGCCGTACATCTGAGCCTCCTGATAAGCCTTCTTAGCCCACTGACCTGTGATGATGTAAGCTGCCTTCTTGTTCTTCATAAGGTTCATAGGTACTGCTGCAAACTGCTGTGAAGCGCCGCCCTGAAGGAAAAGCACCTTATAGTTGTCAGGGATATTCATAAGGTCACGGATATCCTGCTCTGCGTCCTTGATAATCTTGTCATAAGCCTTTGAGCGGTGGCTCATTTCCATTACGGACATACCTGTGCCCTGATAATCAAGCATCTCTTCTGCTGCCTCGGTAAGCACTTCTTCCGGAAGCACTGCCGGGCCTGCGCTGAAATTGTAAACTCTAGCCATTGTTAAATCCTCCGATTCATATTTAAAATACGAATTTATTATATACTATTACACCGCAAAAGTCAATAGGAACGGGAAATTTTCGTTAATAATTAATCAAAGAAAATCGCATCGGTTTAAAGTGCTAAATTTGGCTGATAGGCTTGAATGTTGCGGGCAAAACTCCGAGCGATTTATGTTCTTCTCTTTTAAAAAAGTCCGGACAAATAAAAGCCTGCCCCGAACGGGACAGGCATATTTGTTATGTACTGTTTCAGCCAATCGGCGCAAATGCCGATTAATCTTCTCCTGCGCCTCTGATAAGAGTGCGGTTAACGATTGTAGCAAGGAGAGCGCCGACTGCAGGGCCTACGATGAATACCCAGAGCTGCTTGAGGGAATCCCAGTCTGTGCCTGCGCCGCCGAAGATAGCTGCGGAAAGGCTTCTTGCAGGGTTAACCGATGTTCCTGTAAGAGGAATACCCATAATATGAACAAAGAGGAGAGCAGCGCCGATGAACACGCCTGCTGACTTCATCTTTCTGTCTGTAACTGCGAAGATTACGAGAATGAACACGAATGTAAGAACGATCTCAACGAGGAGTGCTCCGAAGAAGTTAAGTTTGCCGAAGCCGTTTGCGCCCATTGCACATTCGTCAAAGTCGATGTCAGCGCAAGCAACGATGATTGCGAGTATACCGGAGCCTGCGAAAGCGCCGATCACCTGGAAAATCATATAGTTGATCATCTCAGAAAGGCTCATCTGTCCGTCGAGGAACATTGCGAGGGAAACTGCCGGGTTAACGTGACAACCGGAAACCTTACCGATTGTGTATGCCATAGTAACGATTGAAAGACCGAATGCAAAAGCGATTGTCAACGTGCTTCCCGAAAATACTGCCGTACCGCAGCCGAACAGCACGAGGACCATTGTACCGATTGCTTCACAAACGCCTTTTTTCATAGCTGAATTCATATCTGTCAGCCTCCTTATAATATTTGTAATAATTATACAGCAAAAATTTTAATTTGTCTATATTGTGCCGAAGTCTATCCAATATTTCTGCTTATTTCACAAAATAATGCTTAAAAATTCGGCAAAATGCGGAGAGATATTTCTATCCCTCCGCACCAAAGTATTTTAAATTTTACGTCTGATGCAACAAATTACTGCAAAGCTTTACTGCTGAAATTTAGCGTTTACTTCGTCAACAAAGTAGTTTACAGTATCCTTGTTAGCATCTCTTACTTCAGCCCATGTCTGCTGGTTGCCGTTTGTAACGGACGTAGCAGTTGCAACTGTGCCGAATACAGAAGACATATCTGTTGAGATAGCGTTGTAGAACTCGAATACAGGGTGTTCAGCAGCGAGCTTGTAGCATTCGTCACGCATATCGATCATTTCCTGAGTCCAGCCGTAGTCGTTTGTGAGTGTGTCAAGACCGATCTTCTTAACAGATTCATTACCGTTGCAGATTCTCTTACATCTCATAAATGCTGCGAAGCCCTCAGGATTCTTAGCGCCGGAAACGAGGCAGTAGCCTTCAACTCTTGCAGGCATATATGTTGGAGAATCCTCATCCTTTGCAGGCATCGGAACGAACATTACTTCGCCGTCCGGAATGCTGCCGAGGTCCTCTGTATTAGCGAGTGTGTCTTCGATTTCGTAAAGACCTACCGGAATAAAGAGTGTGAGTCCGGAGCCGAGACCGATAGAGCCGGAGTCCGTAGGTCCTCTTGTAGACCAGTTGTTGAGGTGTCTTGGGAATGCTGAACCTGCCTTTGTAAGCTCGTAAACGAGGTTCTGAGCTTCTTCGATTTCGGGAGCTTCGAGGTTGCTTACGATCTTGCCGTCAACGATGTCGATGAAAGGCATACCTGTTGTCTGAGTAATACCGTCCCACCACCAGAAGCCGTCGAGTGCGTACTTATCGTTGTCAGGGTCATTGAACTGAACGCAGTAACCGTAGAATACGTCCCATGTCCATTCGCCGTTCTTGTAGAGGTCGGCAGGCTGGTCAACGCCCATGCTGTCGATTGTCTCTGTGTTGTAGAGGCATACAAGGTCAGGTGATGTTTCAATAACTGCTACATAGTGGTTTCCGCCCATAGAGAACTTATCCATTGCAGCCATTGTATCAGACCAGATATCCTCTGTGAGGTCTACTGCTCCATCAATAGGCTGGAACATCTGCTTGATAGCGCCCATAGGGAATGCGTCTCTGTCAGATGCAGGGAACATATCAGGCGATGTGTCGGCAGATACTAAAGCGGCGAGCTTTGTGTAACGGCTGTTCCAGTCTGTCTGTACCCATTCAACCTGTCCGCCGTAGGTTTCTCTGAATAGGGCGATAGCCGGGTCCTCAACCTTACCGTCTGCCGGGTTAACGTCATAGTGTGCAAGCCACTGTACTGTTGGATTTTCAAGCTTTTCTACATCTCCGCCTATGAGGCTGTCGGTAGCGCTGAGAATTTCATCAACCTTGCTTGATTCAAGTGCAATGCCGGCAACGCTGGAAGTTGCGCCTTCACTGCTGTCGCTCTTGCCGCAGGCTGCGAACGAGAGAACAGTTGCCATTGCCACTGCCATAGCGAGAAGTCTTTTTGCATTTCTCATTTGAAGTATTCCTCCTTAAAATTTTCAGTTTAAAATCGGATAGACCTCATCCCCGGATGAGGCCCATAATCCTTTTTCATTACCATAATAACAAAATCGAAAAAAAGTGTCAATCGGCGTTTTGCAATATGATTTAGTCCGCACATTAGGCATTTTGCACAACACAAGCTTCAATTTTTCGATTTGGCGGAATGATATCGTTTTCTTTTTTGCCGTAAACCCTGTAAAACAACATATTAATTAAAAATTTACAAAATCTCTAAAACGTTTTCGCTAACGCTCTGCACAAACAAAATCCCACCCCGCAAAAAGCTTGCAGGATGGGAAATTTTCGCATTATACGTCTTTTAGCTTATGAGCCAAGCCTGAATATAGAACTCGGAGATTTCGCCCTCCGGAACAGTAATTGTTACCGTATGGGCTGCTTCCTCGTCAGACGAATAGAGGTTTGCTATTTCCGTGTAGTTGCCCCAACCGTTCGGGAAGTTTCCGTCGATTGTAGCTACCTCCTCGCCGTCGATTGTAACCGTTGCAGCGGAGCATCTGCCGCTTGTTGTTCTGTAATAAGCAAAGCCGATATTCTTAGCAGTGATTTCAAACGTGCAGCTGCCGCCTGTATATGTAGCATAGTCGTTGATATAAGGCCACTGCTTGCTTGACTGGATAGTAAATGCGCCCTCGTCAACTACCTTAACCTTTTCGGAGGTATTCTTTCTGTCATAGAGTCCTGCGTTTGCATACCTGTCGCCTGTAAGGCTTTCCATTGCAGGGTCGAAAGGAGTAACCTCCGTGCCGATCGTGTCGATGTTGTCCATAGTGTACTGAATAAGCTCTTCAACCATCTGAGCCATCATAGCGTGGCCGGGGTCGTTAGGGTGAACAGTGTCGGGAGATATATCTGCCCATGTGAAGTTGCCTGCTGCTATTTCAGGCTGTACTGCGTCGTGGTACGAGATGAACGGCACTTCGTAGTGCTGAGCAACCTCGAGGTGGATATTCTGCGGAGCGGAGGCTCCGTCTGTAGACGGCATGATGATTATAACGGCCGGATTGTTAGGAAGAGCGAGAGCCTTTCTTACGAGGCTGTCCATTGTTTCCTTGTATGTTTCGGTTGCTTCGTCGTTGATGTACTCGATGATGATGATTTCAGGCGGCTGTACGCCCTCTGTTTCGTTATCGCAGTCGAGATTAGCAACGTCGTTGTCAAATCTGTGTACAGCGAGGTAGGAGTCTGTTGCGCCGATACTCTTCTGCTGGATAATCACGTTTTCGCTGATGTTTTCCTCCCACCACTTTCTGATGAGGTTGGAGTAGGCGGTAAGCGAGTTCTTTGCACCCGAGCCTGCGGAGATAGAGTCGCCGAACATACAGATGTTTGTCCTGTTATGAACGTCAGCCTTAGCTCTGTCGATCACTGCTGCAAGACGGGTAAGGTCGCCGTTATAGATAAGCGCTCTGCCAAGCATATTTTCAGTACAGCCTGCCGTTACGTCGATCGGGCTGTCGGATACAGGATACTTTTCAAGCATCTGTTCTGAGAGTGTAAGTTCTACGTCCGGCACTGAGCTGTCCTCCTGTGATGATGAATCTTCCGCATCTGAATCTTCTGTTGAATCCACAACTGAAGAATCGCCTGCCGATGAGCCTGCGTCTGTCTTTGAAGATGAGCTTGAATCGCCGCCGCAAGATGCGAGGAAGGTAACGCTCATACACACTGCACAGAGCATAGCGAGTATTCTTTTCTTCATTAAAACACATTCCTTTCATATAATCTGTCGGGATACTGCCATACTTCCCGACACAAATTTGTAATTATATTATACACCTATCCTCAAAAATTTCAAGAGGATTTCCGAGGTTTAAAAATTTGTTCACAGAGTAAACGTTTACCTGCCTTGACAGGATAATGTTTGCATAGTAAAATGAAGAAAATACATTCTGAAAGGACTGAAACAGCTATGCTACACGTTTTACCGACCAACGAGGCGGTTTCCTATATGGGAAGAATCGACTTTACAGACCCCGAACGTCCGAAGGTGTTCTATGCAGGCTCGACCGTGACCCTGCGGTTCACAGGCACTAAGGCTGCTGCTAAAATTTTAAACCACAAATACTACAATATTCAGGAGCTTGGCGTAATTATCGACGGAAAGCAGACAAAGGTTACTTTTGAGGACAGCTGCGAGCCGATAGCGCTGACTCTTGCAGAAAATCTAGAGAACACACAGCACGAGCTTATACTTTTCAAGAGGCAGGACGCAACTCATTACTTTGAGTTCCTCGGTTTTGATATTGACGGCGAGGCGCTTCCCGCCAAAGAAAAGCCTGCACGCAGGATCGAATGCTACGGCGACTCCGTTTCGGCAGGTGCGGTAGTGGAGGCTGTCGAATACACGGCAAAGTGCGACCCTGAGGGTCACGACGGAATTTACGACAACTCGTGGTACTCCTACTCTATGATTACCGCAAGAAACCTCGGCGCACAGCTTCACAATATTGCGCAGGGCGGAATTGCGATACTGGACGGCACAGGCTACTACCACGCACCAACCTACATAGGTATGGAATCGGCATACGACAAGCTTTGCTACTTCCCCGAAGGACCTGTGAGCAGCTGGGATTTCGGCAGATATGTTCCTCATGTAGTGATAATGGCGGTCGGACAGAACGATCCGCACAACGAGGGCAATCCCGACAACTGTATCGCCGACAGCGCATTCAGGTCACGCTGGATGTCAAAATACAAAGAAATTCTGACAAATCTCAGAAAGCACTACCCCCGTGCGGTTATTATTCTGACAACTACCGTGCTTTGCCACGGCAGGGAATGGGACGAGGCGATAGACTCGGCAATGCAGGAGCTGAAGGCTGAGGGTATGGAAAATATCTACCACTATCTTTACAGGAGAAACGGCTCTGCCACGCCGGGACACCCAAGGATTTACGAGCAGTATGAAATGGCGGAGGAGCTTACGGCGTTCATCTCATCGCTGGGCGACAAAATCTGGGCAGAATAGGCGGACTCGCTTGCAAAGAGGATTCCGCTTTAGGATACTTATAACTAAAAAATGTCGTATGGACAAGTCCCATACGACATTTTATTTTACGGATATTGAAGCAGTTTTTAAAGCTCTGCCACGAGTGCGTCTCTCCTGCCGCAGACAATGGTAAGGTTGCCGTTTCTGCAACGGATTTCGTCGATGAACTCCTTTTCCTTTGCTGTGTCCTTTAAGACTATTGCATATCTCAGCTCAAAGAGCGAGCCCATATTTGTAGTCTTGATTCTTTCAAGCTCGCACTTTGTTGTGTACTTTTCAAACAGGTCGTCAAACACCTCTGTAAAATCGAGATCCTCCGGGATAATGATTTTAAGGGTTCTTCCCTTTCTCGCTTCTTCGCCGCTGCCAAGTACTACGTTTAAAATGAGCATTACGGCGCTTATGAGTACCGTAGATGCGATAGCAACGCCTATGTAGCCCGTACCTGTTGCAAGACCTACCGCCATTGAGAAGAAGATCGAAGCTATTTCCTTACCCGTTCCGGGGATACTTCTAAAACGGACGAGGCTGAATGCGCCGAGTACGGAAACGCCGATACCGAGGTTTCCGTTTACGAGCATAATTACGATCTGCACTATGATAGGCAGTATAACGAGCGTTGTGAGCAGGCTCTTTGTTGCCGTGCGGTTTGTTACCTTGCAGACAAACGCTATAACGCAGCCTGCGATAATGGACACGGCGGTACAGATAATCAGATCTGTCATTGAGATGATTGCGGTCTGGGTAGTCTGTGCGGTTTCGGTGAAAATTGTTTCAAACATAATGAAAGCTCCTTCTGAATTTGTCGTGTTGCTTATTTAACGGCGGCAAGCCGCTTTTCGTCAGCCTTTTGCCTGGCTTCTAAAAGCCTATTGTAATATGTACCGTATTTTGAAAATGATATTGGGTAGATTTTATTACTGCTGAGAATGTCGCAAAGCCACAATGGGATAGCTCCCTTTGTCTTTATTTCCATAATGGCATATCCCTCAGGCACGAGCCGCTCGCCCCTGTCGCCCTTTGCCAGATCAAGCTCGTCGCTTCTGCATCTTACGTTAAGGTCAAATGTGACACGGAACTCGCTGTCCTCGATTCCGTAGTAGGCAAGTCTGTCGTAGCAGACCATAACGGCGGGCTTCGGATTATAGAATTTCAACATATAGTCTATCTCACGGCTTATCTGGCTCTCAACCGGAGCTTTCTGCCCTTTTGTGAGATATCCCACAGCTTCGTCATAGCTCATAACGATCCTTCGTTTGTATACGATGCCGTTATACTTCTTTTTAAGCTCGACAAAGACCGTGTCGCTTCCCGACGCCTGCTTTCCGTAACAGCGCAGCCTTAGCTTTTCCTTGTAGGCAGGCTTTTCAAGCGAGCGGCGTATCAGGTCGGAGTTTTCGGTATCGAAATAAATACTGCATATTGTGCTGAGTCCGTATTCGTCAAGCTCCATATACTCTAAAATCTTGTCAACGACTATCCCCATCTGCTCTGGATTAAGAAGATATTTTTTCTCGTAGCGTTTGAAGATGCCCTGTATACTTGCCAAGACACGCTCCCCCCTTTCTTCTGCGGCGGAAATTTGACATTGCCGCAAAATTTGTGCTACAATAATCAAAGATTACTGAAAAGGATTTTTATACTATGATTGAAATTAATACTGAATTTAAAAACATTTTTGAATCTCACTGCCACTACGACGACGGGCAGTTCGACTGCGACCGTGACGAGCTTCTCAGCGAGATGCTGTCGAGCGGTTCGGTAAAAAGGCTTCTGCACGCATCGACCGACGAGAAGTCAAGTCTTTTCGGAATTGAGTATGCAAAAAAGTATCCGCAGTTTTACACCTCTGTGGGCTTTCACCCGGAATGTATTGACTCGCTCCCCGAAAACTACGCCGAGATACTGGAAAGCCTGCTTTCACAAAGCGCCAAAGTCGTGGCGGTAGGCGAGATAGGTCTTGACTATCACTACGAGGGCTACGACAGGGAAAAACAGGCAGAGGTTTTCTCACGTCAGATTGAATTTGCCAACGCTCACACTCTCCCTGTGATAATCCACTCAAGAGATGCGACCTCAGACACTCTGGAAATTCTCAGAAAGCTGAAGCCACGGGGCGTTGTGCATTGCTTCAGCGGCTCTTATGAAACGGCAAAGGAGATGCTTTCGCTCGGTCTTTACATAGGCTTTACGGGTGCGCTGACCTTCAAGAATGCTAAAAAGGCAGTTCACGCACTTGAGGCTGTGCCTATCGACAGGCTGCTGCTTGAAACGGACTGCCCGTATATGGCGCCTGACGGCTACCGTGGAAAGCGCTGCGACAGCCGTATGATTTACCGCATTGCGCAGAAGGTATCCGAGCTAAAAGGAATTCCTGCTCAGGAGGTCATAGACCGCACGGCGGAAAATGCGTCGAGGCTTTTCTCAATTCCGCTTTAACATATACACTCACGTTCATTATAACACGGATCTTACATAATTTCAACAAGAATTTCATTGCATATTATGCAATAATTTTATCCTGTTTTTAAAGGCGCAAAAACGGCGGCAGGGCATCGCTCTGTCGCCGTTATTTTTATGAAATTACACTCTCTATACCCTTTTGAACTGCTGCACGAGCATTGTAATGCCGAGGCAGATAAGGTTATAGCAGATTGCAATTGAAGCGGTAAGCTGATTGAATGTTCCCATTGCAATCATAACAAGACCGATAATTGCGCCGAGAATAGAAAACGTCATCTGTATTGTCAGTCCTAATGTTGCAAGGAGCTGAATATTCTTTGTTCCGCATATGAGCATTGCCATTGACGGGAAGTGTCCCGAACACATCATTGGAGATGAGACCTTTGGAGTATACTCTCTTGCTTTTTCGTAGTCCTTATAAAATCTGAACGGCAGGAGCTTTATCTTGTCGGGATTTACGTCGAACATTTCAGAGAGGTACTTGACGCTTATGAATGCGTCCGCTGTTCTTACGACGACGGTGATCTTCCTGTCGGTAAGCTCCTGGAGCCATCTGCTTACGCTCACGTTTGCCGACGCTCTTATGAAGAAGATTGCGGAAACGACTCCCGAAATCGACAGGTACACAGGGATATTGCCCTTTGAATACTCTGCCTCTTTAGCCCTTGTGGGAAGCCCCTCGATCGAGTGATTTTCCATAAGCTCACGGCTGCCGAACAGCACTCTCTTGTTTTCGATCCAGCCTGAAAGTCCCAGACCGTCCTCGTATATATAGCTTTCGACGGGGTGCAGCATTTCGGTCTTGCCTCTGAGCATCTTGTAAAACGTAGGCTTCATAACTCCGCCTGCCTGACAAACTAAGCTTGCGGCATAGAGTATGCAGTCCTCTATGAGCGTTGATGACATAGCCTTCAGGTTCACCAGGTCAACCATGCCCTCAGGGAAAAGCTGTTCTGCATCAACGAGGACGGAGTTTGTATCCGCGTACTCATCGACAGCCGAATAACCCAAGATCACGGCTGACGACTGGAGATATTTTTTAGACGCTCTTGCAAGCGGCATATTTACGATAAACATAATTGCGACAGATGCGCTCATTGTGATAACTCCGCACATTGCTCCGAGCGCTATCATAATTCTTTCGATGCCCGATGCGGCGGACTTATCAAACGCAAATGCGAGTATTGCGGCGAGTATTCCGACAACGGCGATAAGCGGAGCCGCTTTTTTGCTGAAATCGTCCGAAACGTCTGCCGAATAGGAGTTTGTTAGGAAGTCGTCGACAAACTCTGTTTTCTTTGTTGTGGCAAGCTCCGGAAAATCGTCTAAAGTACCCTTGGTAAATTTGTATGCTACGTCCTCGTCCTCTACCTTTACAAAGGCGTGCTTTTCAAACTCGCCTGCGACAAAGCGGAAGTTGCGCTCTGCACGGTTCACGATAGAAAGCTTGCCGAGGGTGTTAAAGAGAAGCCCTAAGATAGCGACCGCCGTATAGACATGGTAGCTGCCCGTCTGGAGCGATTCCGAGCTGAACAGGTTTATGATGCCCGTCACGGTTGTTGCCGTTATTCCGATTGCCGCAATACTGTCGCAGTCGGCGCTGAGCTTTAAAAGCTTTTTAAGTCCCGAAAAGATTACCGTGTAGGAAACGAATGCGGATATGATTCCGAGCATTGTAAGAGTAAACACGAACGCTTCCGGGCTGTAATCCCTGCTGAACACTGTAATAATAGGGAGGTCAAAGTCGTTGGCAAGCGAAATGTAAAGTGCAAAAAGCGATGTAAATACCAAAACGCAAAGCCTTATAACGATATTGCTCTTTAGCTGTCCTATATCCGAAAGTACGCTCTGCGCCTGCTCAAAGCTTGTAAACTCCTCGATAGGGAGCGGAGCTTTTTCTCTCTTGGGCTGTTCCTCCTGAGCTTCCTCCGTCTCGTCGTTATTGTCCAGTACGAAGTTCTTAACCTTCTTGGCTCTCCGTCTTTCAAGGATCTCCATTTTCTCCTCGTCAGTTGCGTCGGGGGCTATCTCAAGCTGTTCGGTCTTTGGAATAATCTTCCCCTCAAGGCCCATATCAATGTCCTTTACGCTTGCACGGCTTACAGGCGGTATTGTACCTGTTTCGGAAATATCCGAGCCTGCCTTTTTCTTCTGGACAAGCCTTTCGATAACGGAAGTGTTTATCTTCTTGGCAGACTTTTTCTCAGACGGCTTTGAATTGTCAAATCTGATATCGTCTAGTGCCGGCTTTTCTTCCTTTTTAGGGATAACGGGCGTGGGAACGTCCTCGATTACAGCTTCCGCAGGCTCGTCCTTTACCCTTTCTATTTCCCTTGCAATTTCAGAAACCGCTTGTCTTTCAGACTGTATGCTTTCCTCGTCCTGTGCAATTCTGACCTGCACGGTATTTTCCTGCGCTCTCCTGCCCTCGATATGCACCGAGGCGGGCTTTTGCTCAGTTACAGGCTGTGCTTCCTCTTGTATTACAGGCTGTACGGGAGCGGCGGGTGTAACCGGAATAACCGGAGCGGCGGGCGCTTCGTCAGCCTGCTGCTTCAAAACAGGCTCGTCAAAAGCGGACTGCTCCATGTGCTGTTTTTCCTTTACGGCGGTATCCTGATCCGGCTTCTTTACAAGGAAGCTGTTCAGGTCGAAATCGTCTTTCTTTCCGCCCTTTGCCTTTGACGAATACTGGTTTAAAATATCGTCAACAGAAAATTTATCAGACACTTTAATCCTCCTATCTTAAATTTACTGTATATTAACATTAACGCTTGTTATTTTGCTTCCCGCTGTCTTAATATCTCATACATAAAAATTCCGCCTGCAACGGAGGCATTGAGAGATGTTATTTTTCCTTTCATAGGAAGCCGAAGCAGAAAGTCGCACTTGCTCATAATGAGCTTGCCCATTCCGAACCCCTCCGAGCCTATTACAAGTCCCATAGGGCCTGTGAGGTCAACGCCTCTGTAATCCTCTCCGCTTCCGTCCGTGCCGTATATCCACACGCCGTTTTCTTTCAGCTCGTCTATTGCGGCGGCGAGGTTTGCGACTCTTGCGACCGGCAGCCAGCTTGCCGCACCTGCCGAGGTTTTGTACACCGTATGGTTAAGCGACGCGCTTCGTCTTTTGGGGATAATAATTCCGTGCGCTCCGACAGTTTCGGCGGTACGGATTATTGCGCCTAAGTTATGAGGGTCCTCGACCTCGTCGCATATTATGATAAACGGTTCCTCGCCCTTTTCCTTTGCAATGCTCAGAATATCCGACACAGACACATATTCGGCGCAAGCGCCTACTGCGATAATGCCCTGATGAGATGCGCCGCCGCACATTGCGGACAGCTTCTGCTCGTTGACTTCTTTTACAAGTATGCCCTTTTCCTTGGCAAGTCTTATAATGTTGCCTATCGAGCCGCCTGCCTCGGCGTTTACAAACACCTTATCAAGCACGACTCCCGACTTGATAGCCTCGGTCACGGGATTTCTGCCGACGATAAGCTGTTCCAGCCTTTCCTGCTCTGCCCCGCTGACAGTTGCCTCTCCTGGCGGATCGTCCTGCCGTTTTTTTGCGGCGCTGCGGGCCTGCGACTTTGAGCCAAGCCTGTCATAGCGTGCGCTTTTCCCTGCGCCGCCCTGACGGAAGCCTTTTTTTTCGTCGAAGCCTCTGCCGTCAGTAGATTTTCTGTTTTTCCTGTCATACTTTTTATTTTCCATATCAGAAACAGGCGGCGTCGCCGCACTCCTTATTAAAGTAATAAAATCTCAAATTACATTATAGCACACTTTTTGTCGAATTACAAGAGAAAAAGTGCGGCGGATTTTCATATTGATTTCTTAATTTCGCCACGTTTGCCTGTGCGTGGCAACGCCTGTCACGGGGCTTATTACTCTATTTACATATTTCTCATAATTGCACCGCTTTTAAGTAGTAAAAGCAATGTATGCTATATCTGCCCTTAATCCGGCACAGCGGTTCTCATATAATGGAACAGATATTGCTGGGCTATGCCCTGTATTCCGATACAGCATTCCGGCAGACCGCTTGGGTAATATTTCGCCATTACCCTCTTTATCCACACGTCAACAGGAAATGCCTCGACCCTATACATACCGTACAGCAGAGCGCATTCCGCAACCTTTGGACCTACGCCGATAATTGTCATAAGCTCTTTTCGTGCGTCCTCGATTGGGGCATTTCTCACCCTGTCGAGCGACACCTCCCCCGCAGCGACCTTTTTGGCGGCATCGACTATGTACTTTGCCCTGAAGCCTGCCCTTAAAAATGCGAGGTCATCGGGTGTGCAGGAACTTAAGGCTTCCGCAGTCGGAAAGCCGCCGAAATGCTCGCAAAGCCTGTGTATTATGCCCTTGATTCTGGGAATATTGTTGTTCTGCGAAATTATGAACGAGCAAAGCGCCTCCCACGCATCCTGCCTTAGAAGCCTTATACCTCCCGCATATTCGCAGGCTTTGCGCATTGTTTCGTCGGCGGATATGCGGGATTTGATATCGCCGTAATCCGAGTCCAAATCAAAATAATTTCTCCAGACAGACAAAAACTGCGGCTCGGTCGTGTTCTTGAAGCGGAACAGTCCCTCTCCCTCGTCCGCAATCGTAAGCGGCGTGTTATATGCCTCTCCCCTGTAGCAGTTGTCCGACAGCTTCTCCCACCTGAACGCCTGACCGCAGTCGAGCGTTTCGTCCAAATCAAAATCGGCAATTTTTGCAACTATATCGTCATTTTCTACTCTGTATTCCGTCAAAGTCCATTCCTCCCTAAAGCTTGACAAATTCATTACTATTACATTATACTAGTTTCAGAGGCTTTTTTCAAGCCGACAAAATATGACAGGAGGTTTCCCCTATGAGAGAAAGTATTCTTACTATTCCTATAAACGAAATTTTCGAGCCTAAAGAGGAATGTCCTATATGCAGAATGAGGAATATGCTCGAAACCCGATGCGTAGAATATATTATGGGTGCGGCAATGATGGAGCCGGACGTGAGAATCGAAACGAACGAGCTGGGCTTTTGCTACACGCATTTCACACAGATGAAAAACTGCAAGAACAGGCTTTCGCTTGCGCTTATGCTTCACACGCACCTAAAAAAGATAAATCTGGACGCATTTGAGAAAAAGTCGCTTTTTGCAGGTAAAAGCTCCAAGCAAAGAAAAATCTCGCAGGTAAACGAGTCCTGCTTTGTTTGCTCCAAAATCGACTGGGGTATGGAAAGATTTATGGTGACGCTTTTCGAGATGTTCCAGAAGGACAAGAGCTTCCGTGAGCTTTTTGCATCGCAGGAATACATCTGTCTGCCGCACTACGAGCTTCTTCTCAGCCTCTCGGCCGAAAAGCTGGACAAGCCTGCCGCAAAGGAATTTGACAAGACCTGCGAAACGCTTGTGAAAAACTATATGGCGTCCCTCTGCGGCGACGTAGGTCACTACTGCGATATGTACGACTACCGCAACACCGGAAAGGACGCTGACTGGGGAAATTCCAAGGACAGCATCGAGAGGGCGATTAAATTTCTTACAACAAGATAAAATTCACACAAAATGTATAAAAGTCTGAAATTTTGGACTGTAACATTTACATCGCCGTTTTTACGCTTTTTGGCGGCAAGGCGAATAATCCGTGCCTGTTTCGGGGACTATAAATGTGAACTCTTTGTCAAACAAATTCACACGCCCCCAGATCCCCTAGAATAAGCGTTTACATCGTCAGTATCCAAATTGTAGCTTTTGTTCACAGTTTGTTAACAAATTTTTCGCCCGAAATTGCCCGAATTTTATACATTTTGGGGTTTTGAAGCAAAACCGTGTATGTGGAAACTTTTTCAACAATCTTTGAAAACCCCCTAAAATCGGGGACTTTTCCACGTTTTCAACTGAACTTTCAACACTTTTTACGGGACTTGCACCACTTTCCAACACAGTTTTCAACACTTTTTAGTGGAAAAACGGTGTTTTTACAAATTTCAGTAAAATTTGACAGAAGTTTACAAATCGTCCTCGGAGGTCGAAAATGGTCAAAGGAATAAATAAACAAATCATTGAAATAAGTTGTACAAATAATGAACACTTTGAAAAGATTTTGTTAATCGCCAGACCGGACAGCGAGTTGTTTACAAATAGCGAGCTGTGCGGAAGCGCCGAAGCCATTCTGAGTGGGCTTGACTGCGGTGGAAATGCTTTGGGCTTTACAGACAGGTCAGACCTCGAAAATCTGAAATTGCATAACAAAGTGCTGTATACAATCACAGGTATTTTGTCGGCTGTGGTATTGGCGCTGAGCTTGGCTCTGATACTATAAATCCGAATATAATAAAACGCTTCCCCGATTTGTTTCGGAGAAGCGTTGTTTTTATTTAATTAAACTGTAGGTGTGTTGCAGATTGCGAGGGCGATATCTTCGCTTTCATATGTAGCTGCGTATCTGTATGTCACGCCTGTTGACTGTCCGTTTTCGTCAAACTGACCCGTAACGATTCTTTCAATTATGATTTCCTTGATTTCACCCGGGTGGTTGTTGTCATAGACCTGGAGAATAAATCTTCTCGGACAATCTGCGTCCTGGATAAGCGAGATTGCGTTGACAGCGTGGTTGCCATTAAGGAGCAGTACGGCCGGCACGCCCTCAAGAAGCTGTTCCTGTATGCTGTCAAAGCAGGTTCTGCCGTCTGCGAGCTTTTTAACGTTGCTGTCAACATTTTCCCAGAGGAGAACATGGTGACGGAGAAGAGCCTTATAGAACTCTGCCTCGTCCTTACCATAGGCGCTTTCTATTGCGGCCGAATTATTCTCGACATCGAGCGCTAACAGCTGAGCATTGATCCACGACAGGCCCAAATCCTTGATATCGTAATTTACTGTACCGAAGCCCTTAGTCTTTGCCTGTGCGAGTATATCTGCCTTTACGGGGAGCGTCACGCTCTGCTTCTGTGTGAAATCGAGGTACTTTGTGAGGTCGCTGTACTCGTTCGACTCGACCGCCATAACCTTGATTTCGGAAAGCGGTGTATGATTCTTGTATGCGTCTGCTATTTTTGTTCCGTTCAGGTCGTAGCCGCTTGCCTTGAAAACATACTTGCTGTCTGATTCAGGCTTATATTCGTCAAGCTTGAGCTTGAGGCTGCCCGTGTACCAATCTCTTGCAAAGAGAGCCATACCGAAGCAGGTGCCGTTTGACGATGTTGTGCGGAAATTCTCAAAGGAATAGCCGTTTGTTGCCGGAACAAAGCCGGTGTTAGCGATAGAGTAGCCTGCCTTGCCCTCCTCGCCGTAGCTGATGATATCGTAGTTGAAGGTAGTTTCAATCTGTGTGAACACCTCGTCGAGAGCCTCGGCATCGGCGGCTGTGTAGTATCTTCCGCCTGTACCCTCGGCAATCTGCTGCATTCTCTTTGCATTAACGCTCTGACCCAGGCCTATTGTGAGGATTATGATATTTTTATCGTTTGCAGCCTTGATTATCGTTTCGGGGTCAACCTTCTTATCTGTGTCGGAGTGTCCGTCGCAGAGCATAATAATCATATTGCTGTAATTTCCCGACGTCGTATCAAATTCGCCGATTGCGCTAAGTGCGGCATTTTCAAAGTCTGTGCCGTTAAATATCTCGTCCTCGGTCTTGATTCTGTCGAGGGCCTTTTCAAGCGCTTTTGTATCGGTCGTGAACTCTACCATTTCGGTATACGTCGCAGTAAACTTACTGATTCCGACGAGGCTTCCATCTTCAAGCATATCAATGATATTCCTAGACAGGTCAAGGCGCTTGAAATTTACGTCGTTTTCCTCGGAGCCACGGCACATTTCTTCCGGATACATAGAGCCTGAGTTGTCGATAAGCAGCTGCACTCTCATAACAGGAGCTTCGCCGATTGCGCTTACCTTACCTAGCATATATGTAGCGCAGGTGTCGATATCGGCGGAAATTGTGCCTGCCGAGGTATCGACCTTTGACTCTACCTGCACAAATTCGCTTGTGTCGGGGGCAAAGCGGTAGATCGCTACGTCGTCCGAGTTTGCGCCGAGCTTTTTCAACTCGTTAAAATCGACCTTAAAGCTTATGCTTGCCTTAGTAAAGGTATAGTCGGTATAGAAGCTGATGGCGTCCGAGAGTATAGCCATATTCGACTTGAAGCCTACGAGGTCGAGGTTATCGAAAACGGTATCGCTGATATTTGCGTTGCCCGAAACAGTAAGGGTTGCGTTGCCGTATTCTCTTACAATATCAAAAATTCTCTGGTCGTCGGGGCTTGCTCCGTCGGACTTTGGATTCTTAGGGTCAAGACCTAAGATAATCTCATAGCCGTCGAGTATTCCGTCGCCGTCCGTATCGCTCTTTGTAGGGTCTGTGCCGACATTTACCTCGTCGCCGTCGCTGATACCGTCCTTGTCGGTATCCTGCTCCTGGTAATTTGTGGAGAGCTTTTCTTCTGTACCGTTATTGATTCCGTCGTTGTCGTCGTCGTTTGAAATTCTGTAGTCGGATTCGAGGGTAAGGGCGTCGGTCTTGATGCTTGCAACGAGATTTTTAACCCTGTCCGCCTCCTGTCCCTCTCTGAAATTTGAAACAAGAGTGATAACTCCCACTAAAACGGCAATGACCGCCGCAGATATTCCTAAAATCTTCGCTTTTAAAATAAGCGATTTTTTATTATATTCCTTTAATTCTTCCTTTGATAAAAGGTCCTTGTCCACTGCCACCTTGTTCACCGTTCCTCTATATATTTTTTGAGTGTATAGTCAAATTTTACGATATGATGCAACTATTTTCAATAGAATTTAGTATATTATCTTTTAACAATCTGTTAATCTCCCGTATCCGCTTAGCTATTCATCGTTTCCAGAGGTTCTGAAAGGTGCCAGAGGAATACCGTTTTTTCCGTAGATACAAGGGACGCACCAGTTAAAGCAGTCATATCTTGCATACAAAGGCTCGCTGACCTCGCTGCTGCTGAGGATAATCTTATCGCCTGCTATTTCCGCCTTAGCGTCATAGAATTTCTTGTCCTCTCCTGCGACCTCAAATGCGGAGATTTCTCCCCTAACGTCAAATCCGTCCTCTGCGTTGTCGAAGGAAAGAACTATTGCTCCGTTCTTGTATTCAAGGCTCTTGTACATAGGTCCGTATGCCTTGACGTCCATTCCGTAAACCGACTTCATTGCAGATAGCGCAAGTCTGTCGCCGACAGGCTTTTTGTCGGTAGGATGGATATTGTCAAATTCGCCGCAGTCGCTTATTACGGCAATTCCCGTGTTTTTTATATTCTTGTAGACACGCATCTGCGCCTCTCTGATTTTCACCCAATGCTTGTAGTCGGGGTCGTTCTTATATTTGAACATTGGCAGCTGTACGATAAGGAAAGGAAGCTCTTCGTCACCCCAGTTTTCTCTCCAGAGCGCTATGAGCCTCGTGAGCATTTTGTGGTAGATTGCCGGCTTATGGTCGTCGCTCTCTCCCTGATAATAGGTAAATCCACGGAGGGTATATGGGCAGACTCTCATAAGCATAGTTTCGTAAAGTCCGCATGGTCTGTACGGATTTGTAGGGCCCATAGGACCCGGCCACAAATTCTTGCCGCAATGCTCCTGCACCTCGTCCCACGTTGCGTCCGGCTTTTCCTTGTAGAACTCAAGGCTCTTTAAGTACCACTGCCTGTCGTACTCCTCATACTCGTCGTACTCTTTAACGCACTCGTCGTAGGATTTCCCGCCGACCTTTTCCTCGTACTCTGAAATATAGCTTGCCGTATCTCTGTCCTCCATGAGAGAGTCCCTGCTCATCCACGCAGAGGCGGACGTTCCTCCCCAGTTACAGCCGATAAGACCGACTGTAACGCCAAGCTCTTTAGCAAGCTTCATACCGAAATAGAGTCCGACGGCAGACCACGCTCTTGAATTTTCGGGAGAAGCCTCGTACCAGCTTGTGTTTTCTTCTATCTCGTAGAACTTATCCCTTATTGCGCCCTGCTTCTGTGTGTAGTAAAATCTTACTCCGCATTCGGGAGAGAGTGATTTCAACAGCTCCTCGCCGTCCTTTGCGCTGTGCACTTCAAGCTCCATATTCGACTGGCCGCCGCACAGCCACACCTCGCCCACTGCGACGTTCTCAAAGGTCTTTTTGAACTCGCCGCAGGATACTATAACTGTAATATTGTCGCAGGCTTTCATAGGCGGTAAAACTGCCTGCCACTTGCCGTTTTCACACGTTCTGCCCTTAACGGACACCGAAAGCTCGGGTATTGCGACCGTTATATCACAAGACTCGTCTGTTGTGCCGAAAACCGTAACGTTCTTTTCCCGCTGGAGAACCATATTATTTGAAAAAACCGCTGCTACCTTGAACATAATCTACTCCTCCGATTTGATTGTTACTGAATAAACGACTTCATACCACGCTCACGTCTGAACTCCAAGAACTCCTCGTATGTGCCGAGCCTGTCGATACAGCCGTTCTCGGTGATCTCGATAATTCTGTTTGAAACCGTCTGCATAATCTCGTGGTCGTGCGACGCAAGAATTACCACACCCTTGAAGTCGGAGAGCGCATTGTTTACAGCCGTGATGCTCTCCAAATCGAGGTGGTTGGTCGGTCTGTCAAGCATTACGCAGTTCGAGCCGAAAAGCATCATTCGTGAGAACATACATCTTACCTTTTCGCCGCCCGAAAGGACTTTAACAGGCTTGTAGATATCGTCGCCCGTAAAGAGCATTTTGCCGAGAAATCCACGCAGGAATGTTTCGGTTTCCTCAGTTGTGGAATACTGTCTTATCCACTCTACGATATTGAGGTCGCAGTCGTTGAAGAACTCCGAGTTGTCCTTTGGGAAATAGGAGGTCGTAATTGTACTGCCCCACTTGAACGTTCCCTCGTCTGCCTGCTCCTCGCCCATAAGGATCTTAAAGAGCATTGTAATAGCCTGCTCCGACTCGCCTATGAAGGACACCTTGTCGGTTCTTCCGAGGGTAAAGGACACGTTGTTTAAGAGCTTCACTCCGTCAACCGTCTTTGATATTCCGTTGACCTGCAAAATTTCCTTGCCCGGCTCTCTGTCCATATTAAATGAGATGAACGGATATTTTCTTGACGACGCAGGCATTTCCTCGACGGTAATCTTGTCGAGAAGTTTTCTTCTCGATGTAGCCTGCTTAGACTTCGATTTGTTCGCAGAAAATCTTGCGATAAACTCCTGAAGCTCTTTGATTTTTTCCTCTGCCTTTTTATTCTGCTGTTTAATCATACGCTGGATAAGCTGCGACGATTCGTACCAGAACTCGTAGTTTCCGACATACATCTTGATTTTTGTATAGTCGATATCGACTATATGGGTGCAGACGTTGTTGAGGAAGTGTCTGTCGTGGGACACAACTATCACAGTGCCGAAATACTCGGCGAGGAAGTCCTCAAGCCAACGGATCGCATCTATGTCGAGGTGGTTTGTAGGCTCGTCAAGCAAAATGATATCGGGGTTACCGAAAAGCGCCTGTGCAAGAAGCACCTTTACCTTTTCGTTACCCGAGAGATATGACATTTGCGTGTACAGGATATCCTCAGACAGACCCAAGCCCTGTATAAGCTTTGAAGCGTCAGACTCCGCCTCCCAGCCGTTAAGCTCGGCAAACTCGCCCTCAAGCTGTGCGGCGAGCTCTCCGTCCTCGTCGGTGAAGTCCTCCTTGGCATACAGCTCGTCCTTCCGCTTCATAATTTCATAGAGCCGCTCGTTGCCCATTATTACCGTATCTAAGACGTTATACTCGTCGTATGCGAAGTGGTCCTGTTTTAAAACTGACATTCTTGATTCCTTGGATATTACCACCTCGCCGCTTGACGGCTCCAGTTCTCCGCAGAGAATACGCAGGAAGGTGGACTTGCCTGCGCCGTTTGCGCCGATAACTCCGTAGCAGTTGCCGTCTGCAAATTTGAGGTCAACGTCCTTAAACAGATATGTTCCGCCAAACTGTAGGCTTACGTTACTAACACTAATCATTCTATAATTCCTTTCATTATTACACTATCTATTTTATTATACACTATTACAGCGTTTAGGTCAAGAAGTTACGCTCGGCTTTCTTCTCTTGCTAAGAGAAGAAAGCCGAATAAAGAAGAGAATCTAGTATTTGTGCTGTTTGCGGTCAAACAAAGGCAAGTACACCAATGATTCCAAATCTTGTAGACTTACATATCTCTATTACATACAATTGGTGCTTGCTTCTTTAAAAATAACTAATACGCACCGAACAACAGAATACCCATTCCCAGACAATTGCATCACTTTAAATCGGTGAAGCCACGTGATATAGCACATACAGTTAAAATGTTATGAATAGATAATAACAAGCGTATGACAAACCATTTACAAAAATCCCCCACGGATTGCTCCGCAGGGGATTTGTTAAGTTATGCAAACTTTAGATTAAACAAGCTGAATGATAGCCATTTCAGCAGCGTCGCCACGACGTGGGCCGGTCTTTACAATCTTAGTATAACCGCCATTGCGCTCTGCATAAGTAGGTGCAATTTCGTCGAAAAGCTTCTTAGCAACGCTTTCCTTAGTAACGTATGCCAAAACCTGACGCTTTGAGTGTAAATCGCCGGCCTTGCCAAGCGTAATCATCTTGTCAGCCATTGCGCTTACTTCTTTAGCTCTTGTTACAGTTGTTTCAATCTTACCCTTTTCAAGAAGGAAAGTAACCATAGCTCTAAGCATAGCCTTTCTGTGGTCACTTGCTCTTCCAAGCTTTCTTGTTCCTGGCATAGATATTCACTCCTATCTTAATTATCTTCTTCTGAGCTAAGGTCGTAACCTAAAGACCTCAGCTTCTCCTTTACCTCGTCAAATGACTTCTTACCGAGGTTTCTGACCTTCATCATTTCCTCCTCGGACTTTTCAATAAGGTCATTAACGGTGTTGATTCCTGCTCTCTTCAGACAGTTGAATGAACGAACAGACAAATCAAGCTCTTCGATTGTCATTTCGAGGATTTTCTCCTTACCCTTGTCGTCCTTTTCCACGAGCATTTCTGTAACGTTTGCTTCCTCAGAAAGGTCAACGAAGAGGTTAAGGTGCTCAGTGAGCAGCTTAGCTGCGAGGGAAACTGATTCCTTAGCGGAAATCGTTCCATCGGTCCAAACCTCTAAAATGAGCTTGTCGTAGTCGGTGATCTGACCGACACGAGTATTTTCTACGGTATAGTTTACCTTGAGGACAGGTGTGTAGATGCTGTCCATGGCGATCACGCCTATCGGAGTATTCGCCGGCATAAGCTGCTTGTTCTTTTCGGAAGTAACATAGCCTCTGCCTCTGTCGATAACTATTTCCATATAAAGTTTTGCACCCGCACCGAGCGTAGCAATGTGCATATCAGGCACAAGGATATCAACTTCGGAATCCGTCTTGATATCGCCTGCTGTTACCTCGCACTCGCCTTCTGCTTCAATGTAGATAGTCTTTGGTCCTTCGCAATAAAGCTTTGCTGTAAGACCTTTAAGGTTAAGGACGATCTCTGTGACATCTTCCTTAACGCCCGGGATAGTGGAAAGCTCATGGTGAACGCCGTCGATCTTTACGGATGTAACTGCAACACCAGGCAATGAGGAGAGAAGAACCCTTCTCAAGCTGTTTCCAAGAGTTGTACCATAGCCTCTCTCGAGCGGCTCGAGAACAAACTTGCCGTAGCTTCCGTCGCTCTTGTGATCAGCTATTTTAATATCTGGCTTTTCAATTTTTTCAAGCATTTATAACCCTCCCGTGTCCAAAACTCGAATAGTTTTTAACGAATGCAGCAAAGTACCGTATAAGTCTTTGCTTAACCAATCCGTCAAGAATCGGAAAAGCTTCCGATTCAAGCGGGGTGTTATTATTTGGAGTACAACTCAACGATGAGGTGTTCTTCAATCTCGTAATCGAGGTCTTCCTTTGCAGGCATACGAACAACCTTAGCTGCGAGCTTCTCCTTGTCCATATCGAGCCATGTAGGAACGAGTCTGCCGTTTGTAGCTTCAACGATTTCCTTGAACTTAGCGCTCTTCTTGCTCTTTTCTCTGAGGGAAATAACGTCGCCAACCTTTACTCTGTAAGAAGGAATGTCTACTCTCTGTCCGTTTACGTCAAAATGACCGTGAACAACGAGCTGTCTTGCTTCTCTTCTTGTCATTGAAAGACCCATTCTGAAAACGATGTTATCAAGTCTTGATTCAAGACAAGTCAGAAGATTTGCACCTGCCTGACCTTCCATCTTCTGAGCAATTTCAAAGTAGTGATAGAACTGCTTCTCTAATACGCCGTAGATGAACTTCAGCTTCTGCTTTTCCTTGAGCTGCAAACCGTATTCAGAAACTTTCTTTCTCTTATTTGCGTTAGGGTCACGCTTGGTTTCCTTAGCAACGCCCATAACCATCGGGCTGATGCCTAAGGACTTACATCTCTTTAGAATTGGTTCTCTGTTAACTGCCATAATAATTTCCTCCGTTTTTAAATAATATCAGACCTTTGCGGAGGATTTCTCCGCTGTCCGACGCCGAGTAAACTTAGGGGGTAACTCGGTTTATGTTTTACGAATGTTTCAAAGAAATGAAAGGTGTACAGAACTACACTCTTCTTCTCTTTGGCGGGCGGCAACCGTTGTGAGGAATTGGGGTTACGTCCTTGATAAGCTTAACCTCGAGATCCTCTGACTGGAGAGCTCTGATAGCGGCTTCTCTTCCTGCGCCCGGTCCCTTAACGTATACTTCAACTGTCTTGAGTCCGTGTTCCTTAGCAGCTCTTGCAGCTGTTTCAGCAGCAGTCTGAGCAGCGAACGGAGTAGACTTCTTGGAGCCTCTGAATCCGAGTTCACCTGCGGATGCCCAAGAAATTGCATTACCCTGAAGGTCAGTGATAGTAACGATTGTGTTGTTGAAAGTAGACTGGATATGAACCTGTCCGTTTTCGATATTCTTCTTTTCACGACGACGACGAATAGTAGTCTTCTTAGCCTGAGCCATGTTCTATCCCTCCTTACTTCTTCTTGTTAGCGATTGTCTTTACAGGACCCTTACGAGTTCTTGCATTGGTCTTTGTTCTCTGACCTCTAACCGGGAGTCCCTTGCGGTGACGTGTTCCACGGTAGCAACCGATTTCGATAAGTCTTTTGATGTTGAGAGCAACTTCTCTTCTGAGGTCACCTTCAACAACAACGTTGTGGTCAATATACTCACGAAGTTTTGCTACATCTTCATCTGTGAGGTCCTTTACTCTTGTATCTGGGCTGATACCTGTTGCCTCAAGAATTTTTGTAGCTGTTGGACGACCGATTCCATAGATATAAGTTAGACCGATTTCGATTCTCTTATCCTTTGGAAGGTCAATACTAGCAATACGAGCCATTATTTAGCTGCACCTCCATTAAAGTTTGTTTAGCCCTGACGCTGCTTGTGCTTAGGATTCTGGCAGATAACCATTACCTTGCCCTTACGCTTGATAACCTTGCACTTTTCACACATTGGCTTAACTGAAGGTCTTACTTTCATGTGAATACCTCCTTAATAGTTCGCAGATACGAATCTGCATTTGGTTAATTGGTTCTTAGGACAACCTTACTTGGTTCTCCATGTAATTCTTCCCTTTGACAAGTCATAAGGTGACATTTCAACCGTTACCTTATCTCCGGGAACGATACGAATGTAGTTCATTCTGAGCTTTCCGGAAACGTGTGCTAAAATCTTATGTCCGTTAGCAAGCTCAACCTGGAACATTGCGTTTGGCAAAGCCTCAAGCACAGTACCTTCAAGTTCGATTACATCTTCTTTTGACATAAATTTCAATCCCCTTTTCTAAGGCGTACAGTCGGTATTCTGCTTTGTATCGGGTTTATACTCGGCAAGATACCTTCTCAGTTTTTTGTTTGTCAGCCCGTCAAGTGAAATGACTGTGTCGGTAGGTGAAATGTGCTTGAGATTTTTGCGCTTCGGCTTTTCAAGCTTTCTTGATTTGCCGTTCGCAATAATCGCCAAGCCGTCGTGAGATTCCAATGCAACGAATAAGGAACCCTTGTCACGACCTGCGCACGCCATTACTATCGAGCCGGGGGTAATATTCACAACGCACATAACCCTTACTCCGCTGAAAGCACTACGCATCCATCGGAGGTTACGGCGATTGTATGCTCAAAGTGAGCTGCGAGAGAATTATCCCTTGTGACGACCGTCCATTTATCGGGCAAAACCTTTATTGCGGCGCTTCCCGCTGCAATCATAGGCTCTATGGCGATAACCATACCCGGCATAAGGCGCTGTCCGTGACCGGGCTTGCCATAGTTTGGCACTTCCGGGTCCTCGTGCATATCCCTGCCGACTCCGTGGCCGACGAACTCACGCACTACGGAAAATCCTCTGTCCTCGTTATACTTTGAAATTGCGTAGCCTATGTCGCCGAGTCTTACGCCCGGCTTTACAAGCTCGAGAGCCTTATAGAGGCTTTCCTCGGTCGACTGCATAAGAGCTTTTGCCGTTTCGGAAACTTTTCCGACGGCGAAAGTTCTTGCGGAATCGCCGTAGTAGCCGTCTATGAGAGCGCCCGTATCAACGGACACGATGTCGCCCTCTTCAATCACTCTTGCGCCGGGGATACCGTGAATGACGACCTCGTTGATCGAGATGCAAGCTGAACCCGGAAATCCGCCGTAGCCGAGGAATCCCGACTTTGCGCCGTGTGATTTAAAGAACTTTTCGATAATCTTGTCAAGCTCCGCCGTCGTCATACCGGGTCTTATCGACTCGCCTGCGAGGTCGAGAGCGTCGTGTGTAAGCTTATTTGCTTTTCTCAGCTTAGCAATTTCTGAGCTTGTTTTAATGATAATCATTATCAGCCCTCAATAGCCTTCAAGGTTAGCTTGGAGGTTTCAGCGACTTCCTCCTGACCTTCTACTGTAACGAGCTTACCCTGCTTAGCGTAGTAATCCTTGAGGGGAGCTGTCTTTTCGTGGTAGGTCTTGAGTCTGTCGATAACGGTTGCGGGTTCGTCGTCCTTACGGATAACCGTCTTAGCGCCGCAAGCGTCGCAGATGCCTTCTACCTTAGTCGGCTTGAAGTCGATATGATAGGAATTGCCGCAGCCTTCGCAAACACGTCTGCCGGACAATCTTCTCTGGATCGTTTCGTCCGCAACATGGATTTCGACAACCTTGTCGATTCTGACACCCATTGTGTCGAGAGCCTCTGCCTGCGGAACGGTTCTTGGGAAGCCGTCGAGGATGAAGCCGCCCTTGCAGTCATCCTGGGCGATTCTGTCCTTTAAGATACCGATTACGATATCGTCGGAAACGAGGTCGCCTGCGTCCATAGCAGCCTTAGCTTTAAGACCGTACTCCGTACCGTCCTTGACAGCTGCTCTGAGCATATTTCCCGTGGAGATTGTAGGGATTTTAAGAGCGTTGCAGATAACCTCTGCCTGAGTGCCCTTACCTGCGCCCGGTGCGCCTAAAAGAATCAGATTCATTCGATTTACCTCCCGTTATTTTATTCAAGGAATCCCTTGTGATGACGCATCATCATCTGAGATTCGAGTGTACGGACAGTTTCGAGCGCAACGCTTACAACGATGAGCATCGAAGTTCCGCCTATTGCCAGACCTGTCTGAGTAAATCTTGCAAAGAAGATTGGAATAACTGCCATAACTCCGAGGAAGAATGCGCCAACGATTGTAATCTTGGAGATAACTCTCTTGAAGTAATCGGCTGTCGGACGGCCCGGTCTGATACCCTGTATTGCGCCGTTGCTCTGGCGGAGATTGTTAGCGATCTCGACAGGGTTGTACTGCATCGAAACATAGAAGTAGTTAAATCCTATGATGAGCAGGAAGTAGAGAACCGCATACACCGGGTGATCTGTGCTGAATACGTGGAGAAGTCCGTGGTAGAACCACTTGATACCCGACTGTCCACGGCCCGGGTCAGCGATGAACATCTCTAATGTTGCAGGCAGCGACATAAACGACATTGCAAAGATGATAGGCAAAACGCCTGACATACAGATCTTTATAGGAATGTACGAGCTTTGTCCGCCGTAGATCTTGTTTCCTACAACACGCTTTGAATACTGGATATGGATACGTCTTTCTGCGTTGTTCATAAATACAACGAAAGCAATCATAGCGATAAAGAAAAGGATAATGATAGGAACTAATATCATATACCTAACCTCGCCCGTACCCATCATAGCGATGAGGGAGAGGACTGCCTGAGGACCTCTTGCAACGATACCTGCAAAAATGAGCATTGACATACCGTTTCCGAGTCCCTTTTCGGTGATCTTGTCGCCAAGCCAAATAATCAGCGAAGCACCTGCGGTAAAGCAAGCGATAATAACAAGCTCAGAGAACATCTTTGATTTGCTGAATGTTTCGTAGCCTGTCTGTGCGCAGTATATGAGAGCTCCTGCCTTCTTGAGAGTGAGATAGTAAGCCCAAGCCTGGAACAGAGAAATTCCGAGTGCGACGTATCTGTTGATTTTGTTAAGCTTCTTTCTGCCTTCCATGCCTTCCTTAGCAAGTCTCTCAAGAGGAGGAATTGCGTAGGTAAGCAGCTGAAGAATAATCTGAGCGTTGATATACGGACCAACTGAAAGAGCGAGAATAGTAGCCTTAGAGAAAGTACCGCCCGAGAGGACGTTCAGGTAGCTGAAGATGTTACCCGATGAGGTAGCCGAATCAGCCCAAGCCTGAAGTGCGACTCTGTCGATGTAAGGAACAGCTATTGCTCCTCCTATACGGTAGACGATGATGATGAGCAATGTGTAAAGAATTTTTCTTCTTAAATCCGGAATACTCCATGCATTACGAAGAGTCTTTAGCATCTTACATCACCTCTGCCTTCCCGCCTGCCTTCTCAATCTTTTCCTTAGCTGTTGCGGAGAATGCAGCAGCCTTTACGGTGAGGTTCTTTGTAAGCTCGCCGTTACCGAGAATCTTAATGCCGTCGAGAGTCTTCTTTACAAGACCTGAAGCCATAAGAAGCTCTGTGTCTACAACTGTACCGTCCTTGAACATTTCAAGGTCTGAAACGTTGATTGTTGTGTACTTTGTTGCAAAAATATTGTTAAAGCCACGCTTTGGTGTTCTTCTTGCGAGGGTTGTCTGACCGCCTTCAAAGCCCGGTCTTACACCGCCGCCGGAACGAGCATTCTGTCCCTTGTGACCCTTTCCTGCTGTCTTTCCCCAGCCGGAACCGTGGCCTCTGCCTATGCGCTTTACCTTCTTTGTAGAGCCTTCAGCAGGTGATAATTCGTGCAATTTCATATTCGCACCTCCTTGCAGTTATGCTTCGGTTACTTTAATAAGGTGGGAAATCTTCTTGATCTTTCCCTGTGTCTGTGCGTTGTCAGGCTGTGTTGTTACGTCGCCAATCTTTCTCAGACCGAGAGAATTAGCGGTAGCAACCTGACCCTTTACTCTGTCGTTAAGGCTCTTAACGAGAGTGATTTTAAGGTTTGCCATAGCTATGTCCTCCTTAGCCTAAGATTTCCTTGACTGTCTTGCCTCTCTTTGCGGCAACCTGTGCAGCGTCCTTTACGGAAGCAAGACCAGCGATTGTAGCTCTTACAACGTTATATGGGTTGTTTGAGCGAAGCGACTTTGTTCTGATATCCTTAATGCCTGCTATTTCAACTACTGAACGTACAGGACCGCCTGCGATAACTCCGGTACCGGGTGCAGCCGGCTTCATAAGAACTCTGCCTGCGCCGTATGCGCCGACAACCTCGTGAGGAATTGTTGTGCCTCTGAGAGAAATCTTTACGAGGTTTTTCTTAGCGTCTTCGATACCCTTGCGGATAGCGTCTGGAACTTCGCTTGACTTGCCTGTGCCGAAGCCTACGATTCCGTTTCCGTCGCCGACTACTACGAGTGCGGAGAACTTCATAATACGTCCGCCCTTAACAGTCTTGGAAACTCGGTTGATTGCTACAACCTTTTCTTCAAGTTCCATATTTGAAGCATCTATTAAAGCCAAAAGTATACCCTCCTTCTTAGAAATTGAGTCCGCCTTCACGGGCTCCCTCTGCTAATTCCTGAACTCTGCCGTGATAGAGGTATCCGCCTCTGTCGAATACGCAGTCTGTGATGCCTGCTGCTGCAGCGTTCTTTGCGATGAGCTTGCCGACTTCTCTGGCAGCTTCCTTGTTACCGCCGTTGCCCTCGAGTGAGAGGCTGGAAGCGCTGGCAAGTGTTACGCCGTTTACGTCGTCGATAAGCTGAGCGTAGATATTCTTAGCGGAGCGGAATACATTAAGGCGTGGGCATTCAGGTGTTCCTGAAATCTTAGCACGTACTCTTACGTGTCTTTTAGCTCTGGCAGATGCTCTGTCAATCTTTTTCACCATTGTAATTACACTCCCTTACTTACTTCTTTGAGCCCTTACCGGCCTTGCCTTCCTTACGGATGATATGCTCACCATCGTAACGAATTCCCTTGCCCTTATAAGGCTCCGGCGGACGCTTTTCACGAACTTCACAAGCAAACTGTCCAACCTTCTGCTTGTCAGTACCTGAAATTACAATTGTATTTGCGTTTGGAACGTCAATCTTGATATCGTCGTTTTCAGACATGATAACCTGATGTGAGTATCCCAGGTTCATAACAAGGTTCTTACCCTGCTTTGCGGCTCTGTAACCAACACCCTCGATAACGAGCGTCTTGGAGAAGCCGTGCGTTACTCCCTCGACCATATTGTTGAGAAGAGTTCTTGTAAGGCCGTGGATAGCCTTGTGATTTCTGTCGTCAGATGGTCTTGCTACTGTGATAACACCGGCGTCGTTCTGAATTTTCATATCAGTGTTGAATTTCTTAACGAGTGTTCCCTTCGGTCCCTTAACGGTAACGACGTTACCGTCAGCGATTGTTACATCAACTCCGGCAGGAACTGTGATAGGCTTAAGTCCAATTCTTGACATAATCCGTGTCCTCCTTACCAGATAAATGCGAGAACTTCTCCGCCGACATTAAGCTCTCTTGCCTTCCTGTCGGTAACGATGCCCTTTGAGGTAGAAACGATTGCGATTCCCAATCCCTTCATTACCTTTGGCATATTCTCACAGCTTGTGTACATTCTCAAGCCGGGCTTTGAGATCCTTCTGAGTCCTGAGATTACAGGAGTTCTGTTCTCATCGTACTTGAGAGTTATTCTAATAATTCCCTGCTTTCCGTCATCTATTACCTGGAAGCCCTTTACATATCCCTCATCTACAAGGATTTGTGTGATTGCTTTCTTCATATTTGAAGCAGGGACGTCAACTGTTGCGTGCTTTGCAGTACTTGCATTACGAATTCTGGTCAATAAATCAGCTATTGTATCAGTAATCTGCATGCTGTTAACCTCCTTTTAATGAATCTTTACCAGCTAGCCTTCTTAACTCCCGGAATTTTGCCCTCGTGAGCAAGCTCTCTGAAGCAGATACGGCAGATGCCGAACTTTCTGAGATATGCGTGAGGTCTTCCGCAGATTTTACATCTGTTGTAAGCACGGGTAGAAAACTTTGGCGTAGCTTGCTGCTTGTTAATCATAGACTTCTTTGCCATAAATCTTTTCCTCCATCTTACTTAGCAAACGGAGCGCCCATAAGTGTGAGCAGTTCCTTTGCCTCTTCGTCGGTATTAGCTGTTGTGATAAAGTTAATATCCATACCACGAACCTTGTCAATCTTATCGTACTCGATTTCAGGGAAAATGAGCTGTTCCTTGATACCGGTTGAGTAGTTTCCTCTTCCGTCGAAAGAGTTGCCGTTGATGCCTCTGAAGTCACGAACACGCGGGAACGCAACGTTGAAGAGTCTGTCTACGAACTCATACATCTTTTCGCCTCTGAGGGTTACCTTAACGCCGATTACCTGTCCTTCTCTGAGCTTAAAGTTAGCTACGGACTTCTTTGAACGGCACACAACAGGTCTTTGACCTGTAATGATAGAAAGGTCGTTCATAATTGCCTCGATTACCTTTGTGTTATCCTTGTCTGCGCCGCAGCCTACGTTGATAACTACCTTATCGAGCTTTGGAATCTGCATTACGTTGTTGTAGCCGAATTTCTTTACAAGAGCAGGAGCTACGCTGCTGTCATAAAATTCCTTAAGTCTAGCCATCGTACTTCTCCTCCCTTAAAATTCTTCGCCGCAGCCTGCGTTCTTGCAGATCCTGGACTTTGTACCGTCCTTGTTGATAACGTGGCCGATACGGGTTGGCTTACCGCACTTAGGGCAGATTGCCTGTACCTTGCATGCATATACGGCCTTTTCAGCCTCTACGATGCCGCCGGTTTCGCCCTGTCTTCTTGGCTTAACGTGCTTTGTAGCAATGTTTCTGCCTTCTACGATAACCTTCTGCTCCTTTGGGGATACCTGCAAAACCTTTCCTGTCTTGCCCTTATCCTTACCGGAAAGCATTACGACTGTGTCGCCTGTTTTTACATGAATCTTATTCATTATTACGACACCTCCATTAAAGTACTTCCGGTGCGAGGGAAAGAATCTTCATGAAGTCCTTTTCACGAAGCTCTCTTGCCACAGGTCCAAAAATACGAGTTCCTCTTGGGTTCTTATCTTCCTTAACTATTACAGCTGCGTTTTCGTCGAAACGAATGTAAGTTCCGTCATCACGACGAAGACCCTTAGCTGAACGAACAATTACTGCTTTTACGACATCGCCCTTCTTTACCTGTCCGCCGGGAGCTGCCTTCTTAACTGAAGCAACCACGATGTCTCCGATGTTTGCATATCTTCTGCGTGTACCGCCCAAGACTCTGATGCACATAAGCTCTTTAGCTCCTGTGTTATCAGCTACCTTGAGATAAGACTGCATCTGTATCACAGTACGTTCCTCCTTTCAAACTTATATAAAGTGTTTTAAAGCCTGTTTATTACTTAGCCTGCTCAATAACTCTGACCAGACGCCATCTCTTATCCTTTGACAGAGGACGTGTCTCCATAACTTCAACCTTGTCTCCGATGTTGCAGACATTGTTTTCGTCATGTGCCTTGAGCTTAACTGTTCTTTTGATGATTTTCTTGTAAAGAGGGTGTGCAACGTTATCGGCGATTGCAACGACGATCGTCTTATCCATCTTATTGGAAACGACCTTGCCCACTCTTGTTTTTCTAAGATTTCTCTCGCTCACAGTTAAATCCTCCCTTCATTACTTCTGGTCTGCGGATTCTTTCTCGCGGATGATTGTATTCACACGAGCAATATCCTTCTTAACAGCCTTCATTCTGAGAGGGTTGTCGAGCTGGTTTACAGCATGCTGAAAACGAAGGTTGAACAGCTCTTTGTTAAGCTCAACGAGCTTTTCGTTGAGTTCTGCTACTGACAGCTCTCTGATTTCATTTGCTTTCATTACTGCTCACCACCCATTTCCTCAGAATCTCTTTTAACGAACTTACACTTGATCGGAAGCTTGTGCATTGCAAGACGGATAGCCTCTCTTGCAGCTTCCTCGCTTACGCCTGCAATTTCAAACATTACACGGCCCGGCTTTACTACTGCTACCCAGTATTCAGGAGCACCCTTACCGGAACCCATACGAGTACCGAGAGGCTTCTTTGTTACAGGCTTGTCAGGGAAAACCTTGATCCATACCTGACCGCCACGCTTGATGTATCTTGTCATAGCGATACGGGCAGCTTCAATCTGGTTGGAAGTAATCCATGCCGGCTCGAGAGCCTGTAAACCGAACTGTCCGTCGGTTACCTTGTTACCTCTCATTGCCATACCGGTCATACGACCTCTGTGGACTCTTCTGTACTTAACTCTCTTTGGAAGCAGCATTACTTGTTACCTCCTTCACGCTTTGTAAAAGGCTTGTTAGCCCTTGGCTTTCTGTCGCCGTTCTGACGGCGCTTTCTTTCAGGTCTTTCTGCTGGAGCTTTGCTCTGTGAAGGAGCTACCTCTCCCTTGAGAACCTCGCCTCTGTAAATCCAAACCTTTACGCCAATCTTGCCGTAGGTTGTGTTTGCTTCTGCTGTACCGTAGTCGATGTCGGCTCTGATTGTCTGAAGTGGAATTGTACCTTCGTGGTAGTTCTCGCTTCTTGCAATTTCTGCGCCGCCGAGACGACCTGAGCACTTTGTCTTGATGCCCTTAGCGCCAAGCTTCATAGCTCTGCCGATTGCCTGCTTCATAGCTCTTCTGTACGATACTCTGTCTTCGAGGTCGTGAGCGATCTTTTCAGCAACAAGCTGAGCGTTGATGTCAGGATTCTTGACCTCTACGATGTTGATGATAACCGACTTACCGGTCATCTTTTCGATAGCCTGACGAAGCTTTTCGATTTCTGCTCCGCCTCTGCCGATGACGATACCTGGCTTTGCACAGTGAATGTGAATCTTTACCTTGCTGTTGCCCTGCTCGCCTGCGAAACGCTCGATTTCGATTGTCGGAACGCCGGCGTAAAGCGACTTGCTTTCAGGGTTCTTGCTTCTGGTATTGAGAGCCTTATTTATGAACTTACGGATTTTGTAGTCCTCAACAAGTGTATCGCCAAAAGTACTCTTATTTGCAAACCAGCGGGAATCCCAATCCTTGATTACGCCGACACGAAGACCGTGTGGATTAACTTTCTGTCCCATAGTTTACCTCCTCTTAGCTTAATCCTTTTCCTTGAGAACAACGGTGATGTGTGATGTTCTCTTCAGAATTCTGAATGCTCTGCCCCGAGCTCTTGGCATAATTCTCTTCATTATCGGTCCCGGACAAACATAACACTCGGCAACATAGAGATTGTTCTTGTCCATGTTATGATTGTTCTCTGCATTTGCAGCGGCGGACTTCAGAAGCTTTTCCAAGTATTCGCTGGCAGCCTTAGGTGTGTTTCTAACGATTGCGAGAGCAACGTTTAATTCCTTGCCTCTTATAAGGTCCAGTACGATCTGCACCTTACGGGGAGCAATTCTGGCATTTTTAAGAATTGCCTTTGCTTCCATTTGAACTCCTCCTTTCTGCTATTTACCGTTGTTTGAAGTCTTAGAGCCTGCGTGGCCCTTAAAAGTTCTTGTCGGTGCAAACTCTCCAAGCTTATGACCTACCATATCCTCAGTTACATAAACAGGAATGTGTTTCTGACCGTTGTGAACAGCGAATGTATGACCTACGAAATCAGGGAAGATAGTTGAAGCACGGCTCCAAGTTTTCAAAACCTTCTTCTCTCCTGCTTCGTTCATAGCCTTTACTCTTTTGAGAAGAACCTCCTGTACATAAGGTCCCTTCTTGACACTTCTACCCATTACATCTGCCTCCTTTCAGATTATTTACCGTTTCTGCGCTTTACGATAAACTTATCGGAGCGATTGTGCTTAGCACGGGTCTTATATCCCATTGTAGGCTTGCCCCAAGGTGATACAGGACTTGGACGGCCGATTGGCGACTTACCTTCACCACCGCCGTGTGGGTGGTCGCATGGGTTCATTACAGAACCTCTTACTGTAGGTCTGATACCGAGGTGGCGTGTCTTACCTGCCTTACCGATGTTTACGTTTTCGTGGTCGATGTTACCAACCTGACCGATAGAAGCCATACAGTTGATAGCGATCTTTCTCATTTCGCCTGACGGGAGTCTTACGAGAGCGTAAGCGTCCTCCTTACCCATAAGCTGAGCCATATTGCCGGCGCTTCTTACGAGCTGAGCGCCCTTGCCGGGATAAAGCTCGATGTTGTGGATGAACGTACCGACAGGGATGTTTGCGAGCTGGAGAGCGTTGCCCGGCTTGATGTCAGCGTCAGCGCCGCTTCTTACGACGTCGCCTACGTTAAGTCCGTTAGGAGCAATGATGTATCTCTTCTCGCCGTCCTCGTACTGAACGAGAGCGATGAATGCAGACCTGTTCGGGTCGTATTCGATAGACATTACCGTTGCGTTCATTCCTATCTTATTTCTCTTGAAATCAATAACACGGTACTTATTTCTGTTTCCGCCGCCTCTGTGACGAACAGTGATTCTACCGTAGCTGTTTCTGCCGGACTTCTTCTTGAGAGGCTCGAGCAGACTCTTTTCCGGAGCAACCTTGGACAAGCAGCTGTAATCGGTAACTGTCATACCTCTTCTACCGGCTGTTGTTGGCTTGTAGCTCTTAATTGCCATGTGAATTTCACTCCTTTTGAAGTTTTGCGAGTGCGTTGCTTCCTTTATACTAAAGGGAAGTCGCTCCCATACCTACGCACAGCCTTTGCCGTGCTGTTTTACCTTTGCGTTTAAGACTAGATGAGGTTGTCGAAGAACTCGATTGTCTTTTCGCCTTCCTTGAGGGTTACGACTGCCTTCTTCCAATCGGGAGTCTTTCCTTCAAATCTTCCCATTCTCTTGTTCTTGCCGCCGCAGTTCATTGTGTTTACCTTTTCAACCTTTACGTCGAAAAGCTCCTCGACTGCCTTAGCGATTTCAACCTTGTTTGCGTCCTTTGCAACTGCAAAAGTGTACTTGCGAAGCGAAAGCGCTTCGATTGAAGCCTCTGTAATGATAGGCTTGATTACGATTTTCTGAGCAAGCTTTTCCATTATGCGTAAACCTCCTCAATCTTTGCAACCGCATCCTTTACAACGATGAACTTATCGTAGTTGAGAATGTCGTATACATTCAGAGTGTTAACAAGTGCTGTCTTTACGCCCGGGATATTGTTTGCACTCTTGATTACCTTAGCGTCAACCTCAGGCATTACGATGAGAGCCTTGCCCTCCACGTTAAGAGCCTTGAGCATTGCCACTACTGTCTTTGTCTTATACTCTTCAAGCTGGATGCTGTCAAGAACAACAATGTTTCCGTCGATTACCTTAGAAGAGAGAGCGGACTTCATAGCAAGTCTCTTGAGCTTCTTATTGAGCGAGTATCTGTAGCTTCTTGGCTTAGGGCCGAGAGCGATACCGCCGTGTACCCACTGCGGAGATCTTGTAGAGCCCTGTCTTGCGTGTCCCGTACCCTTCTGTCTCCAAGGCTTTCTTCCGCCTCCGGAAACCTCTGTACGGGTGAGTGTAGACTGTGTGCCCTGTCTCTGATTTGCGAGGTAATTAACTACCATTGCGTGCATAGCTGTCTTGTTTGGCTCGATGCCGAAAATTGCATCGCTAAGCTCAGTGTCAGCAACCTTATTGCCGTTCATATCAAATACTGAAATATTTGGCATAATTACTTCCTCCTTCCACTAAGCCTTCTTAACGCAATCCACGATTGTTACAACCGAGCCCTTAGGTCCCGGAATTGCTCCTCTGATTGCGATAAGATTATTTTCTGCGTCAACCTTAACAACCTTGAGATTCTGTACAGTTACTCTTTCAGCGCCGAGGTGACCAGGCATTCCCTTACCCTTGTAAATTCTTGACGGTGAAGAGCAAGCGCCCATAGAACCTGCATGTCTGTGTACAGGGCCTGTACCGTGAGTATCCTTTAAGCTGTGGTTGTTGTGACGTTTGATTGTGCCTGCGAATCCTTTACCCTTGCTTGTGCCGCAAACATCTACGATGTCGCCCTCAGCAAAAGCGTCAGCCTTAACTATATCGCCGACATTGAGTGCTGAAACGTCGTCAAGTCTGAACTCCTTGAGAGTTCTCTTCATTGCAACGTCAGCCTTCTTGAAGTGACCCTGGAGAGGCTTTGTTACGTTCTTGGAACGGATATCTCCGAAGCCAAGCTGGATTGCCTCGTAACCGTCATTTTCCGCTGTCTTCTTCTGAACGACAACGCACGGGCCTGCTTCAACTACTGTTACAGGAACGATTTTTCCTGCTTCATCGAAAATCTGCGTCATACCGATTTTCTTTCCGATGATTCCTTTAAGCATTTTCTTTTCCTCCTAAATAGGTTATTGGTTGGGTTTTCCAACGTGACCTGCCGTAAAACCGTTGAGAGATTAGCTGTTAAATCTCTTTAGGAAATTACTTGATTTCCATTACGATTTCAACACCTGCAGGAAGTTCAAGACTCTGGAGCGAGCTCATTGTTTCCTCTGTTGGTCTGAGAACGTCGATAAGTCTCTTGTGAGTTCTGAGTTCAAACTGTTCTCTGCTGTCCTTATACTTATGAACAGCTCTGAGGATTGTAACTATCTCCTTGTCAGTAGGGAGTGGAATCGGTCCACTTACCTTTGCACCAGAACGCTTTGCTGCATCGAGGATCTTGGCTGCCGCCGTATCGACAACTGCGTGTTCATAACCCTTGATTCTGATTCTGATTTTTTCATTGACTGCCACTTAAATCGCCTCCTTAAAGCTAAAATTCTTTGGGGGCAAGACCTTATGTCTGGGCTTTAAAAGCCCTTGAAATCTTTCACACGCTCCCGTGTGTTTCACGTTTCCTCCAAAAAACAGCCGAAAACCTTTTAGGGTGTTTTCGGGATTCGACGTAATTACACACATCAACGGAAGGCCTTGCATTTTCCGGCATAAAAGCCTCGCTTTTCAAGCGCTGCCCTTCGCAAGAATGCCTTATCCTGCCGCACTTCCTTTAAAAGAGTGGTAAATATTTCGGTCGCCCGGTTTAAAATCGGACATACTCTGCGGAAATTCCCCGACTCAAAGGCCGGCCACCTCCCGCTTCATCGCATATCTTTGCCGCAAAATTGCGGCAGTTGCAGTCACGCAAGATATATTTTAACACTTATTTACCCGTATTGCAAGTCTTTTCGCCATCTTTTTCAGATAGAACTTTTCCAAACATATTCGCTTCGTTTTGTGCATCTTGCACAGACTTGTACCCGGCGTTATTCTTGGTATACTATATATAGTATACATCAAAATTGCGGCAAAAAATAAGCTCCGACAATGGGTTAAGTTGTCGAAGCTTTAGCGTTTAAAGAAAATTAGTTGTTGGACTGGTTAAGTCTTGTTGTAAGGCCGGACTTTCTTCTTGCGGCGGTATTCTTGTGAAGAATTCCCTTTGTGCAAGCCATGTCGATCTTCTTGACAGCAACCTTTACTGCATCTGCCTTGTTGTCGGCATTTTCGCTGATTGCGAGGTCAGCCTTCTTGATAGCAGTCTTGAGATCAGACTTAATCATCTTATTTCTGAGCGTCTTCTTTGCATTAATGAGCGTTCTCTTCTTAGCGGACTTAATGTTTGGCATTCCAAAACACCTCCCTGGTTTTTCCTATCAATATTCTACGCTTATTCGGATAAGCTAATTGCATACTGAGAGGGGATGCAATAGTGCATATTAAACAAGCATCAAGAAATATAATACCACATTCTGTTTTGTTTTTCAAGGGGTTTTTGCAAATTTTTGCGGCTTGCTGTGAAAAATCTCGGTGCAAAATCCCACGCTCTATTGTGTAACTCTACTAAGAAAGGGGCTTTTTCACTATGTCACAACGCACAGACCTTGCGAGAGAGAGTATTCTTGCCTTTAAGCCGACCGAAGGAGTACGGACTCACACGGCGGAAAAATGCGGTCTGGAGATATTCACGGCGGAGGTCTTGTCGCAGGCGGCGGCGGAGAAGCTGTCGAAGCCGTGCGGCAGATATATCACTGTTTCAAGCGATGAATTTTCTCTTGAGTCCGCTCCGTCACAGCTTTACGAGCGAGCGGGAGTAATTGCCGCTGAGATACGGCGGCTATGCCCGAATGCGGAGTCTGCTCTAGCGGTAGGACTCGGAAACCGCTTCATCACGCCTGACAGCATAGGGCCGCTTGTTGCTGACAGGCTTTTGGCGACGAGGCACATAAAGAGGCTTGCAAAGGAAATTGACACGGGCGGTTTAGGCGAGCTGTCGGTGATGTCCCCCGGCGTTATGGGTCAGACGGGATTTGAGGCACAGGAGCTGATAAAATCTGCGGTTAGAGTCGCTTCCCCTGACGTGGTTGTGGTAGTTGACGCGCTTGCCTGCTCCGACGAAAACAACTTAGGCAGGACAATTCAGCTTTGCGACACAGGCATATCGCCCGGCAGCGGCGTAGAAAATGCGAGGGCGGAGATATCGGAAAAAACGCTGGGCGTACCTGTAGTGGCTATCGGAGTGCCGACTGTAATTGACGCAGGCGTGCTGTGCGAGAGGGAGAGCCTTGCGAGTATGTTTGTTACGCCTAGGGGGATAGACAGCCTTGCGAGGAGGCTGTCGTCGCTGATTTCCCTGTCGGTAAACCTGTGCTTTCACATTTCTCTTACAGCTGAGGAAATTATTTCTCTGGTGTAGGGACGAGCCGAAACGGCAAAAAGCCTCTTTGCTCCAAACCGGAACAGAGAGGCTTTAATCGGCTTGTTATCCTTGTATTGAAATTTTCCGAAACGGCACACTATGCCTTAGTGATATTCTCATCGGTCAGGTACACATTTTTCCCGTTGACGGACGTTGGAGGCGTTACGAAAAACGACGCATGGTTTCCTTTGCGGATAATCAAATCTGCGTCCTTGATTTTCGCATACAGGCTTTCGTTTATGGTATATTGCACAGGGCCGTCGTCACAGCTGATACAGACATACTTAGTCCTGCTGCCATCGCACTCACGGGTAATCTCCCCCGTTTTACGCTGCTTGACAGCTGTTTCGTCCTTCGCCAGTTCGGGATGCTCTTCTTTATATTCGCAGATTACGTCGTTTGTAACATCAACGGCCGTGCTTCTCAGACTTTTGTACAGACTGCGGTCTCCGATGATATAAAATTCCTGCTTTGTCCGTGTTGAAGCGACATTCATCATATTCGGCTCACCGACCGCCCATCCTGCCGCACGCTTACTTTTCGCATCGTCACCAGCGCCAAGCACCAAAAATGTTGTTTGTTAAAAGTGTCCAATAGGTACCGGCTGTTATTGTAATACCTGACAATTTTTCAATAAGTAGGCAAAAGGTACGGATTTATGCTATAATGGATATACTACAGAAACGATAATCGAACTTTGTCTACTTACCCTTACAAACTCTGTAGTGTGTTTGATTTCTCAAGTAAAATCGTATCATTAAATTTTTGCGTTATACGAATACTTGTGAGTTTTATTTTGCGCCTGTAGCAAGTGGAAAGGAATGGTAATAAAAATGGACGTTTTACAGCAATGCCAAATTTGGCACGAAAATGGCGAATATCAAAAGATTGTTGACGCATTGAAGGTAATGTCCGAAGAGGAACGCACTCCCGAAACGGACAGCGAGCTTGCCCGTGCGTATAACAACATCGCCGCCCCCGGTGACAGGGAACTGCTGAAAAAAGCGATCGCTTTGCTTAAACCGCATGAGGAATATTTTAAAGGCGACTATTATTGGAACTTCCGTATGGGGTATTCGTATTTTTACCTTGACCAGGAGGGCGTTGCTCTGTATTATTTAAGGCGGGCGCTGGAGGCTCTTCCCGAAGACAAGGACACACTGGAGTTAATTGACCGGTGCGAAAAGAACGTATCTCTTCCTTTATTTGAAGAGCCCTTCCGCCGTCGGGCAGAAGCGGCATGGAAAGCGTTTGCCGAGCAGGAAGCAGAACTGCGCCGCTTTATGGACGAGGACAAGAGGCATAAGCACGGCGATGAGCTTATAGCGAAATGCAGCGATATTTTAAGCATTGCCTTTGACGATGTATCATTTGAACTGGGCTTTAACGGAGATAAGCACGAATTGATACTTACCCCCGAGGGAGACAGAGTTAAGCTGTTTGAACTGGTTTATTTCCGCAGTCACGCTCCCGAGTCGGTATTGAAAAACTGGAGCATTTTAGTTGGACGCCGTCCTATGGGCGACTTCGGTCTGCGCTTTGGCGATTGGGATATTAACGGCGATGATGTGCGGGTTTGGATTGAACAGCCCGAAGAAAATTGTCTTGCTCTTTCCGCTTACTGTGAAAAGCTTTCCAGATTACCCAAAGAAGAGGAGAGTGAGGTATGGTGGATGCTTACCACCCTCACCGATTGTGTATTGGGCGAAATTCCCCATATGAAGTATGTAGATTCCTTCGATGTGCTTGACGCTCCGAAGGACGAACCGTCCGTTCTGTTGTCCGAGCTTCCCGAAAAGCTTAAGGATATGGGAATGGAGCTTTCGGTTGACGCTGAGGCTTTTTTGGAGAGTTATACCGGCTATAGTTGTAAACCCGACGAGAACCCGGAAGCGGATTGGCGAATGGACGTGATAGCGGGTTCTACCAATTGTGTGCCTATCATTAACGACTATCTGAGCGGCGACGGCTACAATATGGATATGCTTCACGCCGACGGCGCTGCGGCAGGGTTCTTTTGCTATCCTTTGGACGGATTTACGGGTGATGACCGCAGTCAGCAGATTTTTGACTTCCGTGATAAATTGGAAGCGGCGCTTTCCGAAGAATGCGGGGACGCTGTTACTCTTATCGGCGGAGCTACCGGTATTTATTATGGCTATGTGGACTTTATTGCCTGGGATTTGAAAGCTGTCCTCGATACGGCGCAGTGTTTCTTTGACGATACCGACCTGCCTTGGGCAAATTTTCATGTATTTCGGCGTGATGCGACGACGATACCGCTTAAAAAGGAAACGAAATTGCCCGACGATTTGGATTGCATTCCCTACAAGCCCGAAAACGCCGAGGATTTTTATCGGCAAATTGAGCAGTGGAACGATGAGGACGAATACACATTGTCCATTAAAGCCTTGGAGACAATCAGCCCCGATTTGTGGGACTATCGGGCGGCCTATGCTATGGCAAGAGCATTGGAGAATTACGCAATCATCGGCGACCGTAACGAGGGAACTCCCATGCATAAAGGCGACAAAGCGCTTAACAGAGCCGTTGAGGTGTTGGAGAACGTTCGGGAAGAGGGCAAGGACAAGGCGGAATGGAATATGCGCATGGCGTATGCCTATCAGTATTTGTATGGGCAGGAGGAGAAGGCTATCCCTTATGCACAGCGCTGGGCGGAGCTTGACCCCGAAGATGAAAACGCTCTTGAAGTAATAAATGAATGTAAAAAAGAATTTGCCGACAGAAACAAAGAAAAATCGGAGGACGCAGAAGCAAGGTCTGACCGCAAGGGCGCTTTTACGGGTTTTGTTCTGCTGTCCAAAGGAAAATGGGACAAGAAGCAGTTTATTCGGGATATGAAAGAGAAGTGGGAAATTACTGTGGAGGACGACGAGGACGGCAAAGACGACACTTTGGTATTTGAAGTTGGCGATATGCTTGCCGCTGTCAGCCTGATGAACTATCCTATTCCAAATGGCGAAGCAGAGATAAACGCAGAAAACAACTATATGTGGCAAGGCGCAGTAGAAGCGGCAAAGCAGCACTGCGCACATATCATGGTTGCAGTTATGGGCAAGGAGCAAAACCTGTTGGAGCGGGGCAAGCTCTACACCAAGATGGTAGCCGCCTGCTGCCGACAGAAATACGCAAGCGGTATTTATACAAGCGGCGTAGTATTTGAGCCTCGATTCTATGAGGGCTTTGCCGATATGATGAAGGAGGACGAGCTTCCTATCTTTAACTGGATTTGGTTCGGTCTGTATCGGAGCGAGGGCGGTATGAACGCCCACACCTACGGAATGGACGTGTTCGGCAAGGACGAAATGGAGGTGCTGAACGCCGACGCCCAGCCGGAGGAGCTGAGGGACTTTTTAGCTGATATTGTGTCTTATGTGCTGAATGAGGACGTGGAGCTTTTAGACGGGGAAACTATCGGCTTTTCGGCTGAGGATAAGCATGCAATAACCCGCAGTAAGGGCGTTTCTTTGCCCGAAGAGCAAATGACGCTGAAAATCTCTTATGAGCAGTTAGGGGACAGATAAAGCTTATATGGAGTATGAGCAGTGAGGCGGTAAAAGATAAAGTACGGTTTAATAGAAAACTTGATGCCGTTAGAAATACTCAGGCGGTATGGTGTTTGAGCCACAATTCTATAGCAAAAATGGATAGGAGCATAGTGCCCTATCCATTTTTATTTTCAGTCATGCAAACGCACTCATATCATCCGGTACATTCTATAGGTTGTTTGCTTTTTTAGATTGCCGGAGATGGGAACAAGTTTGGTTTCATGTTCTCGCTCCTTGTCTTTCAACCATCCCATTCATACCCACATAATCGCTCCCATGGTCTGCGCCTGTTATAAATACTTCTCCGTGCAGACTTTAACAGCGTCGATTATGCGCCGTATCATCAGCTCTCTGTAAACCGTTTCGGCTTTTTGTTGATGGACAACATCCTCTATCTCCATAAAATCAAACATATGGAAACGGTTCGGCTTTGAGTCCGCTGTTTTTAATATCATCGGCGGTTACCGAATGCTTTTCGCCGTTATAATAATACTCGCCGTATTCCGCACGAAATTCAAGTATGCAATAGTCCTCGTCGTCTATTCCCTTTGGATAATATCTTTCATCACCGCTGTGCCAGAAAAACTCCTTGTATTCCCGCTCGTGGTGTATCACAGTCCCGCCGTAGAAGCAGACCGCCTCAAACGCCTTCTCGTCACTGTAATAGAGGCAGGCACGGCCGTTCTTTGCAAGCTGTCCTATGTGAAAAGAGGACGTGTTCGTTGAAATAAAATGCCTGTCAAGACTCCTGTACTCACGCTGAATAAAGGTCTTTCGGATATTCGGCGTACCGCCCTCGCTGACAAATCCAAGCTCGACAAATTCTGCGTTTTTTACAAGCTCCCAAAGCTTTTCGATGTTTGTCATATTCCAAATTCCTCTCGCATATTCTCCACATACTCTGCTACCGCCTCTGCCACATCGTCTATCATACTCTCACAAATTACGACAGGCTCGCCGTCCTGCCGTTTGTCGGAGTAGTCGGCCGCAAGGTAGGTTTTGTAGTCGTTCATAAGCTCTTTGCCGATATTGCGGTAGTCGCAGGTCTGTGCGGAAGATAGGGCTTTAAGAGCATCGCCGTACCACGCCTCGTTCTTCACGAGGTTGTTATAGCGGTAAAGCTCCTGCCACTTCGCCTGTCTCAGAGTATCCTCGGTAAGCGTTCCGTTTGCTTTAAGCGAAACGCTCAGCACGGCAAAAATCTGCGGCTGGATAAGCTCGTCCCAGAATATATCCGTAAGGAGATGCACTGCGATGCCCTTTACAAAATTGGTGTTACAGCCGTTTTTCAGAAGCTCGCCGCAGAGCGTTTTGACATTCTCTTTCCACACCGCAAGGTCTGTGTCACGGAAATGCGCTTCATAACGCAGTTCCTTTGGCGCAAATCCGTTTAAATTCACGCTGTCGGGTGCGACAGAGCCGAGCAAAAACTGCGGAACGTCTGAAACGCCGAGCCTTTGTGCTATGCCCGACGCTACTTTTAAATGAATAGGCGCTGACGGCATACTAACCTCCATTCCGCCGCCCTGCGGCGACGCAGTTGAATCTAAAGCGTAAACAGGTTACTTGTAAATTGAGGCTGAGTAATTGTTCACGCTACTTCTCCTCGAGATTTTTGAGCGCTTTAAGCTCGTCCTTATTGACTCTTACAACGCCGTCCCTGATGACCTCTACGTCCTTTTTATCGACAGTCACGACTGCGTCACTTTCAAGCTTTACACGGAGCTTGCCCGTAAGGAGATTTGAATCCTCCACTACGCCCTTTCCCTCTGCGGTTTTAACTATCGCACCGCATTTCGGAGTGGTCTTTAAAAGCTCTGTGTAGGCGTCCTGCTCATATTTAAGGCAGCACATAAGCCTGCCGCAGGCGCCCGAAATCTTTGTAGGATTGAGCGACAAGCCCTGCTCCTTTGCCATTTTGATTGACACCGGCTGGAACTCGCCCAAAAATCTTGAACAGCAGTACGGCTGACCGCAGCTTCCTATTCCGCCGAGCATTTTCGCCTCGTCACGGACGCCTATCTGCCTAAGCTCGATTCTCGTTCTGAAAACGGACGCCAGATCCTTTACCAGCTCTCTGAAATCGACTCTGTTTTCTGCCGTGAAGTAAAACAGGAGCTTATTATTATCAAAGGTAGACTCAACGTCAACGAGGTTCATTGAGAGCTTGTGCTTTGCAATTTTCTCCTCGCAGATCTTAAAGGCTTCCTTTTCCTTTATCTTATTGTTTTCTACCGTCTTAAAATCCTGCGGCGTTGCGACACGCATAATAGGCTTGAGCTGTGCGGGAAACTCCTTTTCGTCTATCTCCTTTGAGCCTAAGACGACCTCTCCGCACTCTACTCCCTTAGCGGTTTCAACGATAACGCTGTCTCCCACCTTTACCTTTTTTCCTGCGGGAGAGAAGTAATAGACCTTTCCCACCTTTTTAAAACGAACTCCGATAATCTCGGTCAAGCTATTTCACTTTCCTTTCAGGTTGTCTGACCCTTAGCCTATGCGCTCCATTATGTCTGCGACAACGGCATTAAGGCACAGCGTCAGGTTTGAGTTACCAATAATTGAGGCTGTATATTTTTCGGGAATTTCACAGAGCTGGCTGAGCCTTGTGTCCGAAAGCTTTTTCGCAAGCTCCGCAGAGGCGTCGTTTGCACACCCTATAAGACTATCCTTACCCATTCCCATTCTGAGCATTACTGCGTCACGGAATATTTCCGACAGCAGTGACAGGCACAGAAGCGCAAGCTCCTTATTGCCCTGAAGCCTCCAGAACTGCATAAGTATATCGTACTCGGATTTTGCCGAAACGCAGAGCGCTATATCTCTTGCTACGCCTACCGCTTTGGGGAGAGTTTTGCTGTCCATAAAGCTAAGGCAGGCTCCGATGTTTCCGCCCATTGCCGTAATGGCGCTTTCTATCTCGTCCCCGCTCCTGCCGCAGCTTTTTGTAAGATACTCCCTGCACTCGTCTTTTGAAACGGGTGAAACGCCGAGGGTAATTACTCTTGACAGCACGGTAGGGAGAAAATACTCCTTCGCCGAAGCTGTGAGGATAACAACCGTATGGTCGGGCGGTTCTTCGATAAGCTTCAGCAGAGCATTCTGCGAGCCTTGCGGCGTTTTGTCCATATCCGCAATAAGATAGACCTTATATTTTCCCTCGCTCGGCGCTATATATGCGTCGGAAACCACTCCACGCAGGTCCTCTTCAAGCTTATATGCGCCGCTTTTGAGCGACGGGGCGACCCTTATGAAGTCGGGGTGTCCTCCGCCGAGCAGCATTTTACAGGTCCTGCATTTTCCGCAGGGTGCGTTTTCCTGCTCGCATAGGAGCTTTCCTGCTATATACAGCGCAAGCGTTTTCTTGCCAAGTCCGCTTTTGCCGCAGATCACGACGCCGTGGGGAATCCTCCCGGCATCTATCATTGACGAAACTGCGTTCAGGGCGTTTTTATTGCCCACAATTTCAAAGCTTTTCAAGGCTATTATACTCTTTCCATGCGCTCGAGGTCTGTGATGAAGATTGTAGCTCCCCCGACAGAAACCTCAACCGGGCCGCTTTCGTTCAGCGGCGTACCTACTGTCAGCTCAGCCGGCACAAGCTGTTTTCTCTGACGTGAGTGCTTCCTTATAACCTCGATTATATCGTTAACCTTATCGTCCTCGCAGGCAATCATAAACGTTGTGTTTCCTGCTGAGAGAAAACCGCCGGAGGAGGACAGCTTTGTTGCTCTGTAACCTGCCTTTGTTATAGCGGCAGAAACTGCGTGGTTATCGTCCTTATTTACGACTGCAAACATAAGCTTCATATAAAACAATTCCTTTCAGTAATTTTTGAACGTTGTAGATATTGTATCACAATATCTCTCAAAAATCAATAATATCTTATAACTGCGACCACTCTGCCGAGGATAGAAACCTCGTCTGCGATAATCGGCGCCATAGTGTCGTTTTCAGGCTGGAGGCGGAAATGTCCCCTCTCCTTATAAAAGCGTTTCACAGTCGCGCTTTCTCCGTCGACGAGCGCTACGACTATCTCGCCGTTTTCCGCAACAGCCCTTTGCTCCGCTATTACGATATCGCCGTCTAAAATTGCGGCGTTTATCATACTGTCGCCCCTTACTCTGAGTGCGAACAGCTTGCCTGAAAAGTGCTTGTCCGTGCGGAAGCTTATGTAGTCGGTTACCTCCTCGACGGCGGTAATCGGTATGCCTGCCGTAACGGTGCCGACAAGCGGAACTGTCACGGTTTTTGCGCTTCCTGCAAGCTTTATTGCACGGTTGCGGTTTTCTCCCTTTTCGAGATAGCCCTGCTCTGTGAGGGAATTTATCGAGCGGAATGCGGTGGAGGTTGACTTAAAGCCAAGCTCTGCGCAGATTTCTCTTACGGTGGGAGCATATCCGTTTTCAATCCTGTTTTTGATATAGTCGTATACGAGTCTGTCCTTTTCGCTCAGTGCCATAGTCTACCTCTCTTTCTCACGTTCTTCCAGCTTTTTGCCTAATCTTTTCGCAAGCTTGTATGCGTCGCCGCAGCCGAGCGTTATAACGAGGTCGCCCTCCTCCAGATTTTCAAGAAGGTAGCTTATGATCTCGTCAAAATTTGCTTCCTTACGCTCTGCCGTCTGTGCGTCTGCTATTTCATCTGCCACGTCAAAGAACACGCAGTCCTCGATCTTCTCCGCAAGCTGTCTTGTATAGATGCGGTTTGTATTCTTTTCACGGCTGCCCATAATATCGGTAAGCACTACCTTGTCGGCAATTTTGAGTACCCTGGCAAAGTCGTCCATAAGGATCTCCGTCCTCGAATATGTGAACGGCTGGAACACTGCCCAGACCCTATTGAAATCGAGACTCTTTGCGGCGGTCAAGACGGCTTCAAGCTCTGTCGGGTGGTGCGCATAGTCGTCCACGACGGTAACGCCGTCGGCACAAGCCATTTTTTCAAAACGCCTGCCTGCGCCGGGAAACTTTTCCAGAGCTGTTTTTATCGTCTTTACATCGACCCCTGAGAGCATTGCGGCGGCTGTGGCGGCGGTTGCGTTAAGCACGTTATGCCTGCCGGGTACATGAACAGACATCTGACCCAGCGGCTCGCCCTTTCGGAACACCTCAAAATCGGTGCGCAGACCCTTTGAGCCGAGGATTTTAGCATAGTAATCGTTTTTTTCGTTAAAGCCGAATGTAATGATCTCCTTGTCAAGTCCTGCGACCGCTTCAACTGTGTTTAAGTCGTCGCCGTTTATGATAAGGCATCTGCTTGCAAGAGATGCAAAATTGCGGAAGGATTTTTTAATGTTGTCCAGATTTTTAAAATAGTCGAGGTGGTCGGCGTCTACATTCAGGATAACCGCTACGTCGGGGTGAAGCTTCAGGTAGTGATCTTCAAACTCGCAGGATTCGCAGACGAACGTATCGCTTCTGCCTGCTCTGCCGCTTCCGCCGCCGATCGCTTTAAGCTTTCCGCCTATCACGCAGGAGATATCCTCGCCTGCTTCCACAAAAATCTGAGTAAGCATCGAGGTTGCGGTGGTCTTTCCGTGAGTGCCGCTTATGCATATCGCATTTTGATACCACGACGATATAAGACCCAAAATTTCGCTTCTCTCCATTACCGGCACGCCGCTTTCCCTTGCTGCGACAAGCTCGGGGTTATCGGACATTATTGCGGCGGTATAGACGATAAGCTCTGCGCCCTCTATATTCTCCGCCCTTTGTCCCATATACACCTTACAGCCCATATTTCTAACAGCCTGCAAGGTTTCCGTTTCGTTGTTGTCAGAGCCTGACAGCTCATAGCCCTTGGAGCATAAAATCTGCGCTATCGGGTACATTCCCGAACCGCCTATGCCTATAAAGTGGATATGCTTCCTGCCCTGTAAAATTCCGAGGTTAAAATTGTTGTCTGCCATAATAATCTCCAAACCGTAACATATTTTCAATCCGCCTGCGCAGGCGAACAAACATTCTACTACTATTATATTATAAACCGGCAAAAAAAGAAAGACCTTTTGAATATTTTTTCTCAAAAAGTCAAAGATATTTGCATAAGACGAAAGGAGCGACAAAAAATTATGGAAATTACCGATATCAAGGTACGAAAACTTATGTCCGACGGCAGACTCAGGGGGATTATAAGCGTTACATTTGACGACTTTTTTGCGGTGCATGACATAAAGGTAGTGCAGGGGGACGAGAGGCTGTTTGTTGCGATGCCGTCAAGGCGTGACGACAACGGGGTGTTCCGTGACATAGTTCATCCTATCACGCCTGCGGCAAGAAACGAGATAGAGGGGGAGATACTCTCCGCATACCGTATGGAGCTGGAGAGGGCGGAGGCTGAGAGCGGCAGAGCTAACTGACCGCCTGAGCTGTAAGCACATTTTCTTACAGTCCCTAAGCTCCTCAGCCGCTTTAAATCGGTGCAATAGTTAAAAGGAACGGAACGATAAGGCGACCGGCAGAAAATCTTCCTCGGCGGCTCTTTCTTATCTGATCTGCAAAAGCAAATACAAAAGCCCACCTGTTTTGCAACAAGTGGGCGATTATTTTGTGTTACGGCGCACGGCGCATATTGCTGCCTTGCTTTAGGTGTTCTTAATGATAATCTGCTCGATTATGTCGGAGGCGTGCTCGCAGAGGTCGCAGCAGTTTTCGAGGCTGTCGTATATAGCTTTGTGTCCGATGATCGTCTTTGCGTCGTCGCACTCTACAAACAGCTCTCTTACTGCGTCTGTAACGGCAAGGTCCGACTCTCCCTCGATGCCGTTTACATCAACGAGAAGCCTGCGCAGGTTTTCAGGCTTCTTGAAGTTTTTAAGCTCCTTTACCGCCTCATAAAGAGCTTTAACACAGCGGTTTACGATGGAAGCGAGCTTCTGCGCTTGCTTGGGAGGCTGTACGATATTATACATATAGATATCGAACACGACCTCGTCGATCGAGTCTGTAACGTCGTCTATGAGCTGCACGAGGTGGAGGATATCCTCCTGGTCGATAGGCGTTATAAACTCGGACATAAGGCGTGTTGAAATATCGTGATGAAGCTCGTCAGCCTTATTTTCTATTTCGTGCATCTTTGCCTTTTGCTCCAGAACCGCATCTACAGAGTATGTGGAAAAAATCTCCTCAAGGAGCGTTCCTGCCTGTACGCAGTACTGAACCTGCTCCTCGATAAGCTTAAAGTAGTCATTCTTATTCTTAGCCATTTTTCATAACCTCCAAATTATCCGAACATTGCAAGGAAGAGCTTTGCCGTTCCGAAGCCGAGAAGTCCGCAGCCGGGGAAGGTGCAGACCCATGTCAGCACAAGATCCTTTACAATGCTCCAGTTTACGTTGCTTATTCGTCTTGCCGCACCCACGCCCATAATAGCGGTCGTTTTAGTGTGGGTAGTGCTGACCGGGATACCTGTAAGAGATGAGAAAAGCAGGCAGAGCGTTGCGGCAAAGTCTGCCGAAAAGCCCTGATACGGCTTTAGCTTTACCATATCCATACCTACCGACTTTATGATACGGTAGCCGCCTATTGATGTGCCGAAGCCCATTACTAACGAAACCAGCACCATAAGCCATATAGGAGGCGTTCCCTCAAACGAGCCTGTCGATGTACCGTCAACAAGAGCCGCACCGAGCAGGAAGATAGCCATAAACTTCTGACCGTCCTGTGCGCCGTGCATAAACGCCATCGCCGCACCGCCTGCGACCTGTCCCTTCGAGAAGAACTGCTCGCACTTTAGCCTGTTTCTGCTGCGGAAAACAGCAACTACAAGCTTTGAGCTGACAAAGCCGAGTGCAAAGCCCAGAAGCGTTGAGAGGACTATTCCGTACAGCACCTTTATCCACTCCTCGCCGCGCAGGCCGCTCATATCCCCCTGCACGGCGATTGCCGCACCTGAAATTCCTGCGATAAGGGCGTGGCTTTCGCTTGTCGGTATTCCGAAATACCATGCGACGGTTGCCCAGATAACGATAGCCGCCATTGCCGCACAAAGTGCGATAAGCGCCGCCTTAGAGTCGTTGCCGAAGTCTACCATATTGTAGATCGTTGTCGCAACCGAGGCGTTGACAGTAGTCATCACGAGAACGCCGAGAAAATTGAAGATCGCCGCCATTATAATGGCTTTTCTTGCTTCTATTGCCCTTGTGGAAACGCAGGTTGCGATTGCGTTAGGGGCGTCCGTCCAGCCGTTTACGAGGACAACTCCCAGCGTAAGAACGGTCGAAACCATAAGCATAGGGCTTTGAAGCATCTGAGTTACAAACTCTGTTATTGACATTTTATACCTCTTTCAGCTCTGTAGAACAAAGCTTCTTCTACTTTTATTACTTCTCCGTGCAATGCATATATATGCAAAAGTATTGCCCGAAATTTGCACGGTCAATATAATTATACACGTCCGATAATTTCAAGTCAACCGGACGGGTAATTATTTTACATAAATTTTACATGGCTCTATTGCACGGGGTTAAAGACCTGCTCTCTCCCTGTAAAGCTTTCTCATAAGCTTTCCGCTTTCGGTGAGCTGGCTGTCCCCTGCCTTAAATTCGCTGAAATTCACGTCCGATTTAAGGATAGACGCAGTTTCAGGCTTGTTGCAGAAGCTCCAGTTGAAGAAGCCTATGTCATACTTGTTGAGCAGGTTTATCCATTTTTTGGTTTCCCCCTCGTTAAAGCCGCCGTTTCCGCTGGCATCGCAGGTGCCGAACTCCGAAACTATGACTGGCAGACCCTTTTTGTAGCAGTCCGTAAGCCTGTTTCTCAGCCAGTCGGTGTGCGTATTTGCATAAAAGTGGAGTGCGTAGACTGTATTTTTGTCGGAGAGCCTGCTTGCCTCCGCCTTGTCGATATCCTGCGACCAGGTAGGCGTGCCGCAGATTATAACGGCGTCGCTGTCATATTTTCTTATTTCCTTGATTACTTCCTCGGCGTATGGCTTTACCTTGCCCGACCATGAAACGTTTCCGTTAGGCTCGTTGCAGATTTCGTAGATGATGTTAGGGTAGTCGCCGTATTCTTTAGCGATCTTGGCAAAAAATTCCTTTGCTTCTTTTGTATGGGTAGTAGGGTCGCCGGGGTTCAGGACGTGCCAGTCAACCACCACATACATACCTAGGTCGATGCAGTAGTCTATGCCGTTTGTGACAAGATCATAGTTTTTTCCGGGCTGTGCGAGATAGAGCGATTCGCTTCCTCCCCACGATTCCTCGATGTACATTGCAAGTCGCATCGCATTACAGCCCCAGTCGTCTCTGAACACCTTGAATGCGCTTTTTGAAATGCAGTTGGGGAACCAGCCTACGCCGTGCGTTGAAGCTCCGAGCAGCTGGAACTTGTTTCCGTTCTGGTCAACGATATTTGCGCCGCTTACGGAGAGCTGTCCGTGCTTTGCAACGGGCGAGCCTTTCGGTGCGTCGTTCTCGATAGGCTTATCAGGCTTCTTTGTCGTCGTCGTTGTGGCGACGGGCTTTTTGGTTGTGGTAGTAGTCTGAGGTTTTTTTGTTGTGGTAGTTGTTGTGACAGGCTTTTTTGTAGTAGTTGTCACAGTCGGCTCTTGGGAGGTCGTCGTTGTCGATGTAGTAGTGCCGCTATCCTCGGCGCTCGTAGTTGTCGAAGGCTCGGAAGCAGCTGTTGTGGCAGTAGTTACGGTAGCCGAAGCTGACTCGTCGGGCAGGGATTCTTCCGGACTATCCGAACCGGCAGTTGTTGTAGTTGTGGTTGTTGTCGAAGTAGTGCCTTGACTGTCCTTGATCGAGTCCTTGCCGGTATCTGTGACTATCGGTGCGGTTATTATTGCGACTGCCGCAAGAAGCGTAAGAGCGACAGAAAGCAGTTTTTTTGTCATAAGTCTTTGCCCTCCTTAGAGAATAAAGTTCTTCGCCTTATTCACGATCGTCTTATCGTTTTCGTAAGACAAGACCGAACATATCCTGCCAAGCTCTACCCAGCGTATCTCGGCAATTTCGTCCTCCTGCGGGGTAAAGTCGGTGTTCTTAGCCTTTGCCATAAAATAAACGACAACCTTCTGCGTGTCCTTTTTCGGGGAGTAAGACACTATCTCCCTGAAGGTAGGGTCGATGATAACATCGATCCCCGTTTCCTCTTTGATTTCTCTTATCGCAGTTTCGACTTCGGTTTCGTCGCCCTCTACATGGCCCTTAGGGAACGACCAGTGACCGCTGTTTATGTGCTTGATAAGAAGAATTTCGGTGTTTCCGTGGTACTTACGGTAGACTATTGCACCACATGATTTTTCATTCTGCATAAATTCAATCCTTTCTGCACCGCAAGACGCAGAGTCCTGCGGACAAATTGGTGAAAAGATCTGAAATCTCCCACTAGTTAAGACCATTATACCACATTTTTTTTCGTTTGTCTTTAGTTTTTTGAAAAAAGTTGAGATATTTTTGCAATGTATTCCACGCACAGCGGTAACGGTTGATTAATGGAACGGCAGGCTTTGTTTTGTTCTCTCAAAGCAAAAATCTCCACGCAGGATAACTTCTGCGTGGAGATAACAAACTGACCGACTATAATAATTATGCGTTTACTGAACCTCTCCGCTCGCATCGGAATACTGCGACGTAATGCCGAAATACTCTTCAAGCGTGATGCCCTGCTCCATGATGAACTGCGCAAGCTCTTTTCCGACATATCTAACGTGCCACGACTCGTACATAAAGCCTGTGATATTCTCTTTGCCCTTTGGATAGCGGATAATGAAGCCGTATTCCGCACAGTGTTCGTAAAGCCACTTAGCTTCCTCGGTATCGTTAAAATCGCTGCTTGGGTCGTTTACGTCGAACGCAAGACCCAATTCATGCTCTGAATGTCTTGGCCTTGCAGAATATGTGTCCGCTGCGTCGTATCCGTCACGGGCGGCGTATTTTTCATAGAGATTTCTCTGGTATTCCTCAGTCCTGAAGCCCGAAGCTGTCCAGAGCGAGAGTCCGTCCTCTGCGGCGGCGGCATACATCTCCTCAAGCGCCGCATGAGCGACAGGGTCAACTCCCGGCTCATAGCCCTCCGGCAAGCCGTAGGTCTTGTTCACGATAATCACGCCGTTTATATACGTCACGCCGTCAATCACCTGTATATCAGCCTTGACAGGATAAAGCGGAGGCGGCTCTGTGGTCGTTGTAGTAGTTGTTGTTGTAGTTGTAGTAGTTGTCGTTGGGGGAGCGGTCGTCGTAGTTGTTGGCGTTGTACCGGTTCCCGAGCTGTCGCTTCCGACAGACGGGTTGCCTGCGGGTTTTTCCTTATCCTCGCTGTCAAAAAACTTATACAGCACAACGAGCATTGCCGCAAGGACAATTACTGCGGTGAGTATGAAAATCCTGTCCCAGCGGATTCTGATTTTTTTGTTTTTTCCGGGCTTTCTTTTGCGCGCGCCCACATTTTTTTTATCGTACATTTCTTTATCGTTCCTTTGAAGTTTCCTTTTCTTTTGTATGCAGTAATTATAACACAAATCAAAGAAAAATGCAACCCCGGCCGATATGGCTATATCTGCCCTATGCTCCGAAATGTAATTAAACTGTAATAAATGTAAACGGATTTTTACTGTATTTTCTATTGACAGTGGGGGATAAAAAAGCTATCATTATATTAAGCCGTAAAGATAGGCTTGTCTTAGATATAAAAGGAGATAAACGTGAACAAAAGATACGTCCCTATGGGAATTAAGAACTATATAGGTATCCTATGCCTCGCCTGCTGTATTGCAATAAGCGCAGCAGGTCTTGCCGCCTGCAATGAGGGGAAAAGCGGAAGCTCATCCTCCGCCGCACCCGCAACGACAACCGCCGCGACGACTTCGTCAGCGACTACCACAATTACGTCTGCGACTACCACAACGGAAAAGCCTGAACCGACTACAACAACGACTTCTTCCCCGTCTGCGACGACAACGACGACCGAAGAGCCGACTTTAACCACTACCACAACGGTAACGACGACGACTTCAAAAAAGCCGACCTCTACGACTACGACGTCCTCGGTCACTACTACTACTTCTTCTGCCACGACAACTACCACAACTGCCGCAGAAAAGAAAGACCCCGTTTACTCGGAGCCTATTGACCCTTATGCAAATCAGCTCAAATATTTTCCGGAGAAATATCACGGCGCAATAAACGCAATAGTTGACGGCGTGAACAGCTTTAATACTGAAATCTACCTGCCTCCTAATACTATAAGAACGGACGAGGTTACTCATCTCTACGAGATGATGAGGCTTTTCACCCCTTATGCAAACGCCGCTCCCAGCGCATTTCGGTACAGCTATGATTCAGAGGGCTACGCAAAGGTCATAAGCTTTGACTCTTATACTATAACAAAGTCTGAATACGAGCGTCAGGAAAAGGTCACAAAGGAAAAGATTGCGGAGATAGTAGCTTACGCCAACAAGACATACCCCTACTCGCAGTTTGAAAAGGCTCTCTACTTCCAGAGGGTTCTTAGCGACAGCTGCCGCTACGCTGACGGGGCTGAGAACGACCAGTCCGCTTACGGCTGTCTTATTGACGGGGAGGCGGTATGCTCAGGCTACTCCAAGGCTTTTTACCTGCTCTGCTGTCAGGCAGGAATAGATGCGACTATGGTTGTCGGCGACACAGCCGAGGGCCCGCATATGTGGGTAATGGCTAAGCTTGACGGAAAATGGGGCTACATCGACCCGACCTGGAACGACCATGATCTTAGTCCAAAGGGCTTCTCCTACACGTCCTACAACTACTTCGGACTTACCGAGAGAGATTTCGCCAAGGATCACACAAGCTGTCTGCCGCTCGGAATGACCGTTCCGAACGCCGGTTCTGTTGAAGCCTGCTACCACGCAAGGACGGGCTGCTACATTACCTCTGCCAAGGAGGTCAGCAAGATTTTCAGGCACGCCGTTTACACGGCTGCCGAAAAAGGCGAGGACATTGTGACCGTAAGATTTTCAGACGCCAAGCTGTACAAGGAGCAGAAGCAGCTGCTTGAGGACTCGTCCTACTCGATGATTTACAGTATGCTGAGGGGAGCAAAGAGCGAGGTCAATTCAGCTGTCGTGCCGACCTCTTTCACGCTTATTTCTCTTGCGAACGACCCTGACCTGTGCGTCTTTACGTTCCGCATCAAGTACAATTAACGGCGTGGCGCTCTGTTACAAAGAATTATAAGACTGCATCTTTCAAGAGATATTTTAAGGCGGCGCAGCAAAAGCTGTGCCGCCGTTTTTGTGCCGTCTGGCAGTATTCTTTCTGCGGTTTATCCCCTCAGGCTTTTTAAGATAACCCCGATATCTCCGTCGATGCAAACCGACTGCTTTTCAATCCAGTTCGGACAGACTGCTTCGCCGTAATTGATACAGGCATAGACGGCAAACGGGTTTCCCGCCGTCACCTTCCAGAACGGATACTTGATAATTACAGGCGTGTTATAGCCCACTCCAAGCTCTAAGAACAGGATTTTTTGGTTTTTTCTTGTACGCAGGAAGCTTTCGTACCTTTCTGCCGATTTTCTCGACAGACCGTTTTTCTATTGTCATATCGGCGCCGCACACTGCAGCGAAGCTGCGGCGTTACTTACGGCTTTGCCTTAAGTAACGCCATAGTACTTATGACATTGACTTTCCGCAAGCTTCAAGTCAATATCGTAAGTACAGGCGCTCTCCCAGGGGGATTTCGCAGGTGAACTTTGTTCACGTTTCTGCGAGACAGCGAGCAGACGTTTCCTCTGCACTCCCTTATATTATTTATGATCACTATAGTAAATCAAATCACCTATATATTTTTATCTCTTTCGTTCCATTTTAAAACAATAAGAGATATTATCAGTATCAACGGGAACACGCAACCGACAAGCATACCTCTCTGTAAATTGTCGTTTGCTCTCTGCGCCGCGCTGCCTACCAAGCCCGGACCGAAAGCTCCTCCAAGGTCGCCCGCCATAGCCAGCAGTGCAAACATTGCCGTACCGCCTGTGGGAATACGTTCCGAACATATGCTTATTGCACCCGGCCACATAATCCCCACGGAAAAGCCGCAGACAATGCAACCTGCCAAGCCTATTGCAGACGAATCCGACAGGGAAGCGGCTATGTAGCACATCAGACAAAGACAGCCCGAGCCAAGCATAAATTTCGTCAGGTTCAGCTTACCGCCATACTTTCCGTAAATTGCCCTGCTTATGCCCATTGTTACTGCAAACAAACAGGGACCCGCAAGGTCGCCCGCTGCCTTTGACAAGCCGAGAGCCAATTCGGAGTACGCAGAAGCCCACTGCGCCATGGACAGCTCCGAAGCCCCCGCGCATATCATCAGTACGATAGCCAGCCAAAACAACGGTACGCGGAGCAGACCGCTTATTTTCATTCCCTCTCCCTCGTCCGTAAGTCTTTCGATAGGACAGACCGCAAAATTAAACACATTGACAATGGGTATCACTGCCCAAACGCAGGCAAGCCATTTCCAGCTTTCTATTCCGAATACCGCAAAAAAAAGCGTGGATATAAGTATTACTCCCACCGAGCCCCAGCAGTAAAACGAGTGCAGCAGGCTCATAACGGCGTCCTTGTTTTCAAAAGGACACGCCTCTACAATAGGGCTGCCCAACACTTCTATAAGTCCGCTGCCCACTGCGTAGACTATAACGCTCGCTATTATCCCGACAAACGGGTCCGGCAAAAGTTCCGGTAAAAATGCGAGTCCTACAAGTCCTGCGGCAGAACATATTTCGGCAGCCACAGCGCATTGGCGGTATCCTATCCTGTCCGCAAATTTAGCGCACAAAACGTCCGTAATAAGCTGCGTTATGAAAAACACCGAGGATATGAGCGCGATTTTCCCCAATGGTATGCCGTAGTCGCTGTGAAATTTTAAAAATAGCAGCGGCGCAAAATTTGCCGCTATTGCCTGCGTTATAAAGCCCAGATAGCAAGCCGCCAAAGTCCTTTTATAATTTTTTGCCATATTGACTTTCCTCCGATTTATTGTTATAATGTAATTGTATCATATCACAAACATATTGAAAGATCAAGACACTATTTCACAATTTTATTGCACAATATCGCAAATTGGAGGTGCAGCAATGAAAGCGGACAACAACTACGGCAGGATAAGGACCGACGAAACTTTGAGAGAAACGGTTTGTCACGGCAGCGATGAATATCCGTTCAAATACTATAACGAAGACATATGGCTGTTTGATTTTCACTGCATTGACTGGCACTGGCATTCCGAGGTGGAATTTGTATTTATTGAAAAGGGTACGGCTGAATTTCTTGTCGGAAGCGGCAGATATGTTCTGACCGAGGGTACGGGCATATTTATAAATTCGCAGGTCATTCACCGTTTTGAAGCGTCCGAAAGCGTAATTATTCCAAATATCGTATTTTCTCCGTCCCTGCTTTCTGCGGAGGACAGTCTGATATACCGCAAATATATACAGCCCCTGCTTGATTCGTCGATCGAGTGTTTGATATTTTCACCTGAAGTCCCGTGGCAAAAAGAGGTTCTGAAAAATCTGCTGTCAGTGTTTGACGTTCAGGATACGGAAAGCATTGGCGAAATAAAGACGGTTGAGCTTTTGCTTAAAATATGGGAAACCGTATACGAAAACGCAAATATATCGGAAAGCATTCCTGCGGCAAAAGCGACCGCCCACACGCAGGCGCAGCTCCAGATAATGATGCAGTATATACATAAAAATTATTCGAAGCATATAACTCTTGCCGACATAGCGCAAACCGTATCTGTCAGCAAAAGCAGTGCGCTGAATATATTCAACAAGTATCTGCGGATCTCCCCTGTAAGCTATTTGATAAACTACAGACTGAAACGTGCAGCAAAGCTTCTTGCCTCCACGGACAGCAGTATTTACTCAATTGCAAGTAATACAGGCTTTGAAAACGTCGGGTACTTTTGCCGCAGCTTTAAAGAGCTTTTCGGCGTTACCCCAAGCGAGTACAGAAAAAAATAAAAATAAGCTGCCGATGTCCAATTACAGGATATCGGCAGCTTTATAATTCGCTGTATTTGTCCTTATAACGATATTTGTAAAACTTCTACATCGTTATCAGCCCAACTCCACGGGGGATTTTTTATCGCTCTGAGACATATTCGATAACTGCCGGAATACCGTTCCACATGATACGTCTGCCTCTGATATAAAGCCTTGAGTTATTCTTGAGCCGAACCTCTCTTGGACGGTAGCTGTCGTAGACGTAATCGTCTGCGAAGCTCTCGTCGCCGCCTGAGAGAAGCGAGAAGCAGTTTATCGTGCCGATATCTGCCTCCTCGTCTATACCCATAATATCTCTAAGCGTATTATTGATATAAAGCGTATTCTTTGATTTCTCGTCGCAGACATAGATACCTATTGACGCCTCGTCGAGCATTCTCCTGTACATAAGCTCACGTTCTGACGAGATTGTGTACAGACAGCTTATTGACGACGTGCCGTCGCTGTGGTCAGAGAGCTTGCTCGCAGAGAGCGTAACCCAGCGGCAGCCGACCCGACACTTTATCCTGAAGCTTAGTCTTACGTTTGTGCCTGTTGTAACGAGATATTTTGCTGTGGCATAGACTCTCGCCCTGTCCTCCTCATGGATAAGCGCTCTGGCGTCGTCTTTTACGATAGCCTCGTATTCGTCAAGGTTATCCCCATAACCCCACAGTTCAGGGATAGACCTGCTGTAAAACTCCGATATAAACTTGTCGTCCACGACTCTGTAATGTGCAACGCCGCCCGGCAGAGAGTTGATAACTGCGTCAAGCTTGAGCGTTTGCATTTTAAGCTCCGTGATGTCGGTAAGAATCACGATGGTCTTGTGCTTGTCGTCCTCGTCGTGTCTTGAGGTGTAAGGAGCAAACTCGCACCTTATCCATCTTCTCTCGCCCGTATCGCCTCGGTGAATTTTGATCTCCTCGGAGAACGTTTCGCCGATATATGCCGAGCGCACGATTCTCTCCTTGAACTCGTCACGGTATGTTTCCGATACCAAGTCGCAGATAGTGTAGCCAAGCTTAACATATTCTTCTTCCTCACGGCCCAGAAGCTTGTAATAGGTTTCGTTCCTGAGAAGCGGGATAAGTCGGTAGTCCTTTGAAATCTCCACAAACGCAATTCCCGAATGTGCCGAATTTATAACGTTTTCAATCATTTCAAGGGCATTGGTTGCCTTTACCTCCGACTTTCTTCTGTCGTCGATATCAAGCATTGTGTAGTTAGCGTAGAGAGGCTTTCCCTGCTTGTCATAGCTTATAGTTTTAAGCACCTGACACCAGATGTACTCCCCGTCCTTGGTAAGAAATCTCGCCTCGCCAGACTTGTTTTCTACTGAAAGGATAAGTTCCCTTACCGACTCGTAATCGTCGGGATGCACCGCATTGTGAAAGCTTTTGCTACCGGAGTAGATCCCGTCACGGTCAACCTCGCTTAGCACAAACCTGTCGAAGTTATCCGTGCTTTCGAGCGTGCGGCTCTCGTAGTTATACTCGATCAGCACGATGCCTGTCTGTCTTACATAGATATTGGAGGTTTCCTGGAAATGCTCTTTAAGCTTGAGCTTCTGGTTCTCAATCTCAAGCTGCTGAGCGTTTTTTGTTGCGGTCGTATTGAGGATACCGATGAGGAACACCGTATCGGTAAATCTTATAGCCGTGCAGGTATACCAGTAATACTTTCCGTCAAACTCGGAGGTAAATCCGAAATCCCGTGAAACAGAGCCTTTTATATATGCGTCCTTGCATATCTTGGCAAGCCACTTCCGCTTTACTCCTGCGTTTTCGTCCGAGAACACGTTAAGAAGCGGGTGGATAATATCGCCGGAGTTTACCTTCTCGGAGATAAGCTCGATGTCGCTGTTTACCATATCGACTCTGTAAATTCTGTCGTACACGGAAGTAAGAGCGCCGCTGTACTTGCCCTGCTCCGCATAAATCTTATCCGTAACATCGTTTATTACGGCTATGCCCATAGGCTCGTTTGTTTCGGGATTATACATTGTCGAGCCTGAGAAGCTTATCCATTTTTCTTCGCCGTTTTTGCATGAATTTGCGGCTCTGAACTGTACGTCGATTCTTGAACCGCTTTCGGTTGCGGCAAAGATATTTTTTCTGAAATCCTCTCTGTCGAGGTAGTTTACAACCGAAGAAAATCCGCCCTTGTAGTCCTTTTCTATGCCCAGAATTTTATAGAATTTATCCGTACCGAATCTTATGAAGATATCATCCTTGCCGAACGAAAACAGTCCTACGCCGCCGTGCATATTCTCCATGATGGCGTTAAGACGTTTTGACTGCGCCTCGGACTTTTTCTGCAGCTTATACTTCATCATCTCAAGCGAGAAGTAGTAGCCGAATGACTGGAGGAAGTCCACCTGCTCGATATTTGTCTTAGGGTTGTCGATACAGATACAGCCGGTAAGCTTATCGCCGCTCATAACTGCTGTAGCGACCGTCGATTCGATGCCCATTTCCGCATACCAGTCACGGCAGCACCTTTTAAGCTCCGTATTCCGGCTTATGTCAATTATGCTGACAGACTTGTGCTTTGTGATAAAGTCTATCCACGGCTTTATGCTGCTTGTCGGCACGGGATTGCGAAGCTCGGAACGCACGGGTATATTTTCAGCGCACTGCTCATAGATATTGGCGCTTACTCCCTTTTCGTTGTCGAACTCAAAGATAGACGCTCTGTCTGCCTTGTAATAATTTCTCACCATAGCAAGAATCTCGTTTATCGTAGCGTCTATGTCCGTTCTTTCAAGAAGCTTCTTTGAAAGCTCGTTTAACAGATTTATCTTTTCTCTCGTCTTTTCTTCAAGACGCTTATGGGCTGTAATATCGTTAAACGCTATACAGAGAAGCGGACGCTCTCTTGTTCCGCCGAACGAATTAAAGCTTGCTCTGAGGTAGAAAACATCGCCCTTTGGGTTCAGCCTGCGGAAGGTCTTGTGGACGGTTTTTCTTGTCCTTATGGTTTCCTGGCAGGCGGCGATAACGTCCGGAAGGTCTTCCTTATAGACCTTCTGGAAAACGTCCTTTGCGTCCTTGGAGAAATCCGACAGGCTGTAACCGAACATCTTGTAATAGCCCTCGTTTACACGGATTACCTCAAGCTTGCCGTTATCGAACTCGTAAAAGCCCATTGCGCCGAACATTCCGTTCATAAGCTTTGTAACGGTTTCGTTGCCTGATAGCATCTCGTCAACGTCACGGCTTATGCTGTCATTGGATTCCTTATCGGAGATGACCTCCTCGATATTGGACGAAACGACCTTCTCAAAATCATCTTTCGGGAGCGGCTTTGAGAAATAGAATCCCTGTATATTGTCGCAGCCTATGCTCTTTAAGAAGTTGACCTGCGCCTTTGTTTCAACGCCCTCTGCGATACAGGGCATATCGAGCCACTTCGCCATTCTGACGATAGATGTAAGTATGTTAGCCGCCTTATCGGTAGAGTTAAGGTCAGCCATAAAATTCATATCAATCTTGAGGACGTCTATAGGCAGGTCTTTTAAGATATTAAGCGACGAATAGCCCGAACCGAAGTCGTCCATAAGTATTGTAAAGCCGTATGAACGCAGGCGGTTTACCGTGTTTGTGATAGTAGTAGGATTATTACTGTACGCAGTTTCGGTAATCTCGATCTTGAAAAGCTCAGGCGAAAGCTTATACCTCTCGACAAGCTCGATGATATCGTCTGCGAGGTCCTCCTTATAAAGGCTCATTCGGGAAACATTGACCGATATCGGGATCTGCTTAAAGCCTCTGTCTATGCGGTATCTGATATATGCGCAGACGTGGTCGAATATGTAATGGTCAAGCTTTGAAATGAAGCCGTTTTTCTCAAAGATAGAGATGAACGTACCCGGAGAAATAAGTCCCTTTGACGGGTGACGCCATCTTACTAGAGCCTCGGCGCTGTACGGCTGCATTGACGAGAGAGAATAGATAGGCTGAAACCACACCTCAAACTGCTCGGTGTCCAGCGCCCACTGCATCTCGTTTTCGATCCTCTGCTCCGCTAAAAGCGCCTTTCTTATTTCGTCATTGTAGTAGGCAAAGCTCTGGGTGTTGTCGTCCTTGATGGTTTGCAGGGCAAGCTTCGCTCTGTCGCACATAACAGGAACTGAAACAGCCTTGTCGGATACACGGTAGACGCCCGCCTTAACGTTGATGTTGTAATAATCCGGGAAGCTTTCCCTTATGTCACGGATAAGTGCGCAAAGCCTTTCCTCATCGAAAAGCTCAGCAGGCAGGCAGAGCGCAAAATGGTCTGAGGCAAGTCTGCCGTATGAACAGGGAATTCCTTCGAGAGACTTTTTCAGCTTTCTTGCCAGAACGACAAGTATATCGTCTGCGGTTTTTTCACCGAATATTTCGTTTACGACCTTAAATTTCACTATGTTAAGACGCACCAAAACAAACTCGTCGGCACTTTCCGAGAGCATATCCTTAGTGTGCTTGTAAAATGCGCTGGCATTATATATTTCGGTAAGCGAGTCGTGGTCTGCACGGAAGCGGATTTCTTCCTTCGTCATAATCTCGTCGGTCACATCGGTAAAGGTAACGGCAACCCTGCCGTCACAGGCGTCGCAAGGTATAGGCTTTCCTGCAATCTTTATCCAGCTCAGATTTCCGTCGCTTCTTGTGAACTTCAGCACCTGTTCGACAGGCATACCGAGTCTTATACAGTTCTCGAAAAACTTTCTTACTTCCTTTTTCTGGTCCTCGCCAAAAATGAACGCAGCGTTCTTTGCGCACTTTTTGAGGAACACCTTTTCGGAATAGCCGAGCATTCTGCACAGCGTTCTGTTGCAGTAGACAAGCTCTAAATTACCGTCGTTATATTCATATATAGCAACACCGTTTGAAACAAATTCGAGTACGTTTCTAATACCCTCTCCGTCCATAAATTCAGACTTTGCTTCTCTGATTTCGTCCATTTACCCGGCACCTCCTCTTTAAAAATGCACCTATTCAATTACATTATAACATCGCAAGGCGTTTTTTTCAACAGAATGTTTTTAAAAACATACCCAAACTTTAATAACATTTTTTGTGCAAAATTAAAAGTCACGCCCCTTTTTGACGTGACTTTTTAGTTATTATTGCTAAATTATTTACATAACAATTCTATACCACAACATATTGCGGTCGTTTCCGAACCCGTATACAAGGAGAAATTACCGTGCCGCTGTATAAACTTTCATGCCAAAGGTCAAAGGCTGTCCGCTATATCTATATTGTCGCCGATAAGACCGATGTACGCATTGTCGCCCGCCTCTGCCGAATCCTTGTGGGCGAGAAGCCACTTGTTGCAGGCTCTGAGGGTCTTGTCCTCGTCATTGAGCGGCTCTATTTCGGGAAGAGCGCCGTTCGTACCCTTTGGAAGGACGATAACGACCTTGAATTTTCCGTCTTTTTCGGCGTTGCATGGGGCATAGTGGAGCGTAGTGGCGTACACCTCTACGACCTGTCCTGCCTGAGCCTTAAACGCCATGACCTTTGAGGTATCGAGAACGCCGTTTTCGATATCGTCCTCTTTTGCAACGAGGAGGACAAAGTCGTAAAGACCTATGTTTATCTCGCTGTCACGGTGGTATTCAAGGCAGTTGAGCTTAGTGTTATGTCCGTTGCAGTATCCTATCTGTATAGGCATTCCGCCGTATGCATTGTTCTGCAGCTGACCGAAGATTTTTGTACATTCGAGCGAGGCAACGCTCGGTACATAGCCCACTCCCTCAGGGAGCGGAGTTTTCTCGTCGAGGGCGGAAAGAAGCTCTCTTGTATCGTAGCCTCCCAGCACCTTTCCGTATCTTGCAAATTCCTTATCGTTTACTGAGTAGATTTTCATAGCATTCAATCCTTTCCAATCAAATATCGCTGTATAAATCCTACCACATTTTATCGTTTACGTCAATGCTTTTGTGTAACAAAGCCTGAAATCTGCAAACTCTGCCGTCACGCCGCCGCAGGCATACATTCCGAGTACCGTGCCTGTAAAGCCGCCCGAAACCTCCGAGGTAAGATACTTCGCCTGACCTGCGCCTAGCTGTGTTTCCTCACCGTTTTGGCAGATAAAGAAGCCGTAGGAAAAATTGTTGCCCCTCATAACGAGCCTTACGCTGTCGCTATCTATAGGCACGGCGTTTTGTATATGCTTTATACCGCCGATGTTAAGGCGCAAAATTGCCTCGCAGCCGCTTTCGTTTTTTCTGAGAGCGACCTCGTAATGCTCGTTCTCGCACATATACGCCGTGACGCCCGCCTCGCCGCTCTGTCCGCAAAGCTTTACGTCGGCCGCAAGCTCAAAGCCGAATTCTCTCTGTCTTATGCCCACAAAGGTCGGAGATGCAACGTCGTCGAGGGTGTACTTACTGCCTCTGAGGGTAAGCGTACTGTCGAAGAATGTATAACATTCCATATCAGGGTGACGGATAAAAATTCTGCCTTTATTAAACTCGTCCGTGCCGAACCTTACGGGGTTTAGCGTATCCTGCTCAAAGCCGCCGTCTATTTCGTAGCTGTCCTCGCAGGCGCCGTTTCCTGCGGTAAACCAGCCGTTTTCGTCAAAGCTTACCGGCACGAGCATAACCTCTCTGCCGAGATTATGGTACGGCATCCAGATATGCTGCTGACGGAAGCCGAGGCAGAGAATATGCCAATCGCCGTTTTTGCCGCAGACAAGGTCGCCGTGCCCTATGCCCTGGATTATATTCGGAGCTTTGTTTCGGTTTGTGAGGACGGGATTGCAGGGGTAGCTTTCAAACGGTCCCCACACGCTCTCACTTCTGGCATAGGTCACCATGTGTCCATACTCTGTGCCGCCCTCTGCCGCCATAAGGTAGTAATATTTTCCTATCTTGTAAAGATGCGGACTCTCAAGGAATCTGCCGCCCGAGCCGTTCCATATATTTATACTGCCCGTGAGCTTTTTGCCCGTTTCGATGTCTATTTCGCACTGTGTAACTCCGCCCGCTCCGTTGTCGTCCTCGCCGTTTGACATAAAGTACGCCCTGCCGTTTTCAAAATAGAGGGAGGGGTCTATTCCGCCCTGCTCGACTTCGACAGGCTCAGACCACTCGCCGTAGATGTCGTCCGTCCACACATAGAAATTCTTATGGGTGGTGTCGTTTGTCGTTACCATATAAAATCTTCCGTTATTACAGCGAATCGTGGGTGCAAAAACGCCGCCCGAGCTGTTTATTCCGTCAAGCTCGACCTGCGATTTTCGGGTCAGGACATGGCCTATCTGCTTCCAGTTTACGAGGTTGTCGCTCTCGAAAAGCGGCACGCCGGGAAAATACTGGAACGAGCTGCAAACCATATAGAACTTTCCGTTTGCACGGCAGACGCTGGGGTCGGGGTAGAAGCCTTTGAGAACGGGGTTGTTATATATCATAGCGAGATTTCCTCCTGCAAGATTTATTTCATATTATTATAGCACATATTACACGGGCTGTCTACCGCTTTTCAAAATATTAAACCGCAGGCATTCCCCCCTTGTGTTCGTAAAAAAGATGTGATATAATTATACTGATGTAAAATACTCTGTTTTAAAGGAGAATTTAAATGAAAAAGCTTATCGCAATACTCCTCGCTATGTCGCTCGCTTCTGCTTGTCTGTCAGCCTGCGGCGGCAGCTCTGATGTTCACGAGCCGTCGTCATCGAGCGCCGACTCTGCATCTGACAGCCTGCCTGACGCAGACCCGTCCGAGCCTGACTCCTCGGAGCAGACGACCGAGTCTGAACCTCCCGTAACGGCAGAACCGCAGTTTGACCCTGCGACTATCGTTATGGCTTCTCCCGAAATCCTGGAGATTTCAAACTATCAGTCCTCAGACAACAGCATTGTGTATGTCGGGGATATGACCTGCTATATCGAGGGAGAAACAGTCTGGGCGGACGACAACACAGTTTCCTGTAGGTACGAGCTTTTCAAGCTGTCCGACGAGGAGGACGCAAAGCCCGAGCTTCTGTACTCGACCGACAAGGCTGTTCTTACAGGCATATCGACCGACGGAGCAAACATATCGTTTTTAGAGCTTACAATAGACAAGTCGGGCTACTACACAAGCGGCGCTGTAAAGGAAATAGACAAGGACGGAAACACCCTTGCGACGACCGCAGTTCCCGTGTCAAAATACTATTCTATATACAAGGGTTATTTTGACGGAACAAGCCTTTACAATATGTTCGAGGTAGACCTGCTGTCAAGCGAGGACACATATGACGCAATGAGCGGAAAAAAGGCATACGAGTATTTCGGTATGAACTACGATTTTGACACGTCCGTCTACACCTTTGACGAAAACTGGGAGTATGTCAACAAAACTACCGCATACGAATATCTCTCATATTACGACACGACAATGGGTACGGGCTATCTCAAAGGCTACACGGCACAGGAGATTGACTCTTTCAAGAAACAAAAGCTTTACGATTATTTCGGATATGACATACTCCTTGGCGAAACAAAAGAGGAGTGCAGGAAAAACTTAGAAAAGGCAAAGGAGCTTTCTGCCGCTGAGTATTACTACAATTACCGTGGCATGGCGACAATGGGATATTTCTCGGTTGACACTGACCTGAGCAAATTTGCAGAATGTGCCTATCCGTATCTGACGGAGGGCGAAACCTGCCTGTTCCTCACATTCTATGACGGATATGTATACTACGTTATGAGCGAGGCAGACACGGACGCACCGCTAGGCGCTATTTTCAGAAGCAAAACGGGCGAAGCTTCCGCAGAGGAGGTCGCAGTTCTGACAACGGACGAGGCGAAAGATATCGCATACGACGGCTGGACGACTGTTGACGGCGAGCGTCTTTACTATGTGTATGACGGAACGCTTAAATCCGTTAACCTTGCGACAAAAGAATCAGTCACAGTTGCGGAAAACGTTGCAAGCTACAACATCGTCGAGGGCGGAGTTCTTTGCTTTATAGGCTCAGACCTTTGGTACTGCACGGCGGACGGAGCGGAGAATCACCGCATAATCGCCGACTCCGACTCTGCAAACGGCAAGGACAACCTCACGATATGCGGCGAGTGGATTTTCTACACAGACAATGAGGACGGCAAAATCTACCGCACAAAGCTCACCGCAGAGGGATTTCCCGAAGCGATAGGAGAAGAATCTGCCGACGCAGCAGCCGACGGCATTTCTGAGATTGATTGAATGGCATAACTAAGAGAACATCTATGGAGTGCGGCTCCGATATGCCGTGCTGTAATTGTTACTAACACAAATCGGGATTTAGGAGGTAGTTATGGACATTAGGAGAATGGTAATTTCTGATTATTCAGAAATATATGACCTATGGATGTCATGTAAAGGAATGGGATTAAACAACATAGACGACTCAAAGAATGGGATAGATATTTTCTTGAAAAGGAATCCAGAAACATGTTTTGTCGCAGTAGAACAAGAAAAAATTATTGGTGTTATTATGGCGGGAAATGACGGCAGACGAGGTTATATATACCATACAGCCGTTATGCCTACGCATAGAAATCAGGGTATCGCAACTAAATTAGTAGATTCTGCAACAAAAGCATTGTTTGATTTGGGGATTGCAAAAGTAGCATTAGTCGTTTTTGACAAAAATAAAACAGGAAATGCTTTTTGGGAAAAGCAAGGATTTACTGTTCGTAACGATTTGGTATATAGAAATAAGTCGTTAAAAGACATGGATAGAATTGACACCTAAAAATTCCGATTTATCTCTGCAATCAAAACACATAATAATGCCCCTAAGCGTTTTATAACACTTAGGGGCAAGGCTTATTTATGGGTATCTCTATGAGAGAATACCCTCTTTTTTGCGCAAAACTGCCCAAAGACAGAGAAAAGGCCGCCTATCCCGATAATAAGCGGCCCTGATTTTTATTTGTTGCTGTCAGACGGAACGCCGTCCGACGAAGAGTCGTCCTGCGCTTCCCTTGCACCGTTGAGGATTTTTACCGCCTCGTCCATAAGCTCGGGCGAGGACTGCTTCTTGTCGAGTACAATAAAGAAGTGCGGCTTTGAAGTGTCCATAAATTTAATACGGTTTTTGTAGTGCTGAGAAAGAGAAGTAATCTGCTGCGGCTCGATGCTCCGTATATAGAAAAACACCTTGTCGCCACGCTGATTTATCTCTGAAACGCCGTTCTTAGATGCCATATTTCTTATTAGGGCGACTCTGACAAGCCCCATAACCGACTTTGGCGGGTCGCCGTATCTGTCGATAAATTCGTCCACCACGTCAAGGCTGTCCTCCTCGCTGACGATTGAGGCGATTCGCCTGTATGCGTCGATTCGCTGCGTTTCGCTCCTGATATAGCTTTCGGGAATATAGGCGTTTATGGAAACATCGACAAGGCAGTCCTCGCTTGTCGGCGGCGGCGCTTCGCCCTTTGCGTTGGCGACCGCTTCGTTCAAAAGTCTCATATACATCTCGTATCCGACAGCCTCCATGTGTCCGTGCTGTTTTCCGCTCAGCACAGAGCCTGCGCCGCGAATCTCCAAATCACGCAGTGCGATTCTAAATCCCGAGCCGAACTGTGTAAACTCACGGATCGCATTTAGCCGCTTGGTTGCGACCTCGGAAAGCGTCTTGCCACGGCGGAACGAGAAGTAGGCAAACGCTCTCCTGTTCGACCTGCCGACTCTGCCACGGAGCTGGTAGAGCTGTGAAAGACCCAGCCTGTCTGCGTCCTCGATAATGAGTGTGTTTACATTCGGCACATCTACGCCCGTTTCGATAATAGTCGTGCAGACAAGCACGTCTATCTCATTGTCGATAAGCTTTCTCCACACCTCCGAAAGCTCCGTTTCGTCTATCTGTCCGTGCGCAACGGCAATTCTCGCCTCGGGCAAAAGCGCCTGAAGCCTGTCTGCGCACTGGTATATGTTGTCGATTCTGTTATGGATATAGTATACCTGACCGCCACGGCGAAGCTCCTTTGAGATAGCCTGCGCAATGACCGCATCGTTATGCTCTATGACATAGGTCTGCACGGGATATCTGTCCTGCGGCGGCTCCTCGATGACCGACATATCTCTTATGCCGCTCATCGCCATATTAAGCGTTCTGGGGATAGGAGTTGCGGAGAGGGTCAGCATATCAATGCCGCTGAACATCTCCTTAAAGCGTTCCTTGTGCCTTACGCCGAAACGCTGTTCCTCGTCGACGATAGCAAGTCCCAAGTCCTTGAACTCTATGTCCTTTTGCACGAGCCTGTGAGTGCCTATCACGATATCTATTTCACCCGATTTCAGCTTCTTCAAGATCTCCTTTTGCTGTTTGGGAGTGCGGAAGCGTGAGAGAAGCTCTATCGTTATCGGGAAATGCTCGAAGCGTCTTATGGCGGACTGGTAATGCTGCCACGCTAAAACGGTGGTAGGCACAAGTATTGCGCACTGCTTTGAGTCAAGCACGCACTTGAATGCCGCACGCAGGGCGACCTCTGTCTTGCCGAAGCCCACGTCGCCGCACAGCAGTCTGTCCATAGGAACATTTTTCTGCATATCGTACTTGATTTCCTCGATACTGCGCAGCTGGTCGTCTGTTTCCTGCCACTCAAAGCGCTCCTCGAAATTCCTCTGCCAGTCGTTGTCGCCTGAGAAAGCAAAGCCCTTTGACATCTGCCTTTTTGCGTATAGCTCGATAAGCTCCTGCGCCATATCCTCGACAGCCTTTTTCGCCCTCGACTTTGTTTTGTTCCAGTCGGCGGTGTTGAGCTTGTTGAGCTTTATGTTGTCCTCGTCCGATGCGCCGATGTAGCGTGAGATAAGGTCAAGCTGTGTTACAGGGACATAAAGCACATCCGTGCCGTGATATTTAAGCGTGATGTAGTCCTTCGTCACGCCGCTGCTCTGGAGCTTTGATATGCCGGTGAACTTGCCTATTCCGTACATTGAGTGAACGATATAGTCGCCTACATTGATATCCGCAAGGCTCTTTATCTCGTCGCCTTTTTTATGCTTCTTGACCTTCTGCTTTGTCTTGACCGACTTAACCTGAGTAAGAAGCGCAAGCTTTGCGTCGGCATACTCGAAGCCGCCCGACACCGAGCCTGCTTTAACATACACCCTGCCCCCGATAAGCTCCGAGTCGTCTTTCAGCATTTCAGCCGACAGACCCTCCTCGCAAAGGTCGGAAACAAGTATATTCGTTGTCTTGTCGCTGCCGCCGAGTACCACGCAGCAGTAGTCCTGATTTGTCAGGGATTTAAGCTCCATAGAAAGGTGCTTTAAATCGCCGCCCCAGCTTGAGGTCTGGAAACAGCTTGCGTTTATAAGCTTTTTGAGCTTTATGTCGCTGTATCCCCGCATAAAGGTATCTAAGTATATAAGCCTCTCGTTTGAGGCACGGAATGCGAGGTCTGCTTCCTCCAGATAGAAGCCCTCCGTCTCGGAGCATAGCAGTCCCTCGTCGTAGCAAAGCTTCAGGTCCTCGGAAAGCTGTCCCAGGAAGCCCTTTGCCTTTTCCCTGCAATTTGAAAGCTCGGAAAATGCGATAATCCCGCTCTTGAAATAGTCGATAACGCACTGCGTTTCGGGGTAGGCGAGGGCGTAATATTTATCGGTGCTTGAAAGCATAACCCCGCTTTTTATAAGGTCTATATCCGAATAGATATGCTCTCTGATTTTGTCGGCCCTCTTGCCCTTTGCCCTTTTCGCAATGCCCTCAAGGCCTGCTGTAAAGGACTCTGCCGACGGGAAAATTATCTCGCAGGCAGGCGAAATCCGGACTCTGTCCGCCTTGTCGCTGCGCCTTTGCGTTGCTGTGTCAAAATATGATATGCTGTCAACCTCGTCGCCCCAAAGCTCTATTCTGTACGGCTGGGAAGAATTTACGGAGAAAATGTCAATAATTCCGCCCCTTATCGAAAACTGGGCAGGTCCTTCGGTCTGGTCCGCTCTTGTGTAGCCGGAAGCGACAAGCATCTGCGTGAGTTTTTCAACAGAAATGCTGTCGCCGTTTTTTATCTCGAAGCTGTACTTTTCAAGCGCCCATTTCGGTATGCAGGACTGGAGTGCGGCTTCTATACTAGATACTAATATTCTGCACTGCTTGAAGCGGATTTTTGAAAGCGCCGAGATACGCTCCTGCTCATATTCTCTCGACGCACCCTCTGTATGGGCAAACGAAAAATCCTTTGCAGGGAAAAAGCAGGCAAGCTCCTCGCCCGAAAGCTCGTTTATGTCCGCAACAAAACGCCTTGCGGCAGGCTCGTCGTCGCAGATTAAGCAGACGTTTCCAAGCCTAGACAGAGACATTACAAGCTGCGCCTTGTGAATATTATATACGCCTGTGACAGAGCATGGGGTATGCCCTTTGAGTATTGCGTTTTTAAGCTCCCTGTAAAAAGGGAGGCAGTCGGTCATTCTGTAAAAAATATTGTTCATAAATGCACCTTAATATTATGAGTTGAACCTGTTCATCGCCTCGTCGATTTTTCCCGATACAATAAGCCCAATACACTCGCAAGCCTTGTCGGCGGCTTCCGAAATAAGCTTCATTTCGCTGTCGGAAAACTTGGAAAGCACCCAGTCCGCTAAATCGTAATCGGGGTGCGGCTTTTTTCCGACGCCGATTTTAATGCGCGGGAAATTCTCCGAACCGCACAGAGCGACAATGCTCTTTATGCCGTTGTGTCCTCCGTGCGAGCCTTTTCTGCGGATGCGGAGCTTTGACGGCTCTAAGGAAATATCGTCGTAGATAACTATAAGCCTTTCGGGTGGGATCTTGTAAAAGCTCATAGCTTCCTCTATCGCCTCGCCGCTGTTGTTCATATAGGTTGTCGGCTTCATAACAAGGCATCGCTTGCCGTTTATAACAGTATCGCAGTACATCGACTTGAACTTGTGGCGGTCTACCGTAAACGAGTGCTTTTTCGCAAGGGCGTCTACCGTGATAAAGCCTGCGTTGTGGCGTGTGTTTTCATACTGTATACCGGGATTTCCAAGCCCTGCTATAATATATTCTATCCTGCCCTTCGGTAATTCGTTTTCCTTAGAAAGCTCCTTCAGCTTTTCAAAAATGTTCATTCTGTATGTCCTTTCTAAACGACAACACGGGCTAATTTTTAAATCAGCCCTTTGTGTCATTATTCGGTTTTCGGTATATTATAGCCTGCCGTCTTTAAGCAGCGCATAGGTCTTGAGAAGCGCAAGCTGGGTCTTGGAGTCGGGAATTTTGTCCTCCATAACGAGCCTTACGGCATCCTCGATCGGCATTTTTATGACATCTAAAAACTCGTCCTCGTCCAAATCCTGCTCTGCAAAACGAAGCCCCGTTGCAAGATACATATAGATGACCTCCGTATCGTATGCAACAGTCGGATAGAGCTTGCCGAGCGGAATAACTCTGTCGGCTGTAGCGCCGACCTCCTCTTTAAGCTCCCTTATTCCGCACTCCAGCGGGTCCTCGCCCTTTTCCCTCTTGCCTGCAGGCACTTCGGTCAGCACATCGGCAAACGGGTAGCGGAACTGCTTTACCAGTATGACCTCGTTTTTGTCGGTAAGCGGAACAACGCACACGCCGCCCGAGTGGTGCACTACCTCTCTTACAGCCTGCTCTCCGTTTTCCAGAACGACTGTATCTCTTGTGACGGTCATGATCCTGCCGTCATAGATTGTTTCCGAGCCTGTCTTTGTTTCCGAAAGGTGCATTATTCCTCATTCTCCTTTTCACTGCTGTCTGTATTCTCCCTGCCTGCCGCAGAAAGCTCAAAGAGGTCGTCGCCGCAGTAGAGCTTCTCCGCCTCCTCGTCTGTAAGGTCGCTTACGCTCTCGTAGTCGTATACCCTGCCGTCGCAAGCTTTATCTCTGTCAAATCTGCTCCAGAGCATCATATAGAAAATGAACAGCACAAGTCCGATGACTGAGATAATAAGGCCCTCTTTAAGTCCGACTGTTTCGTATTCAAAGGTAATATCGCAGTCGCCTGCCGGCACTCTTATTGCGGAAAGTCCGCCGAACACGTTCTCTATGGGCGTTCTCCTGCCGTTGACATAAGCTGTGAAGCCCTCGTCGTAAGGCACGCTGAAGAACACCAGACTTTCCTTTTCAAGATTTATCTTAGCCTCAAAGCCACGGCTTGACTCTTTGAAATAATAGCAGGATTTCTCCGCCTTGTGCTGCGCCTCGGTATACACGTCCGCCCTTGGTGAAGAATACATCTCACCTATGTCGGTCATAATGTCGGAGTATCTTTCGATCTGCTCCTCTGTCAGGAACACGGCACGGACGGAAAGCGCAGTTTTCTGAGCCGTTGAAAGGTTCTCGACGTCCTCGATATTTACATATTTATCGTATGCAAAGCCCATAGGAATGTAGTATTTGTTTTCGTAGATATAAAAATCGTTCTGCTCGTCGATGTAGTCAAAGCCGTCAACGGGATTGCCCGGCGGCTCTGTCTTATCGTTCTTTTCAAGCAGGTAATATTTTACCGAGAGAAGCTCTCTCAAGCCGTAATATCTCGGTTCGGCTCTCGTCGCAACGTTTCTCTCAACGCCCATTGTGTCCTCGTAGAAGGTCATAATCGACGGGGAAACGGTACTCTGGAAGCATCTCATTGACGAATATCCCCAGAACATACACCAGTTATCGACATTCTCGCTGGTGTCAATCCTATAAAACTCGCCCTCCTGCTTCGGAAGGTCTATCTCTCCCTTGATAGCATGCTCGATGTAGTAGTCCTGGTACGGACCCTGCACAATCCCGTACCATAAAAGTGCGGCGCTTGCGACGAATACCGCCGCTACCGTCATAGGCAGAAGCCTCTTGAGTGCGGTTTTCTTGTTCGGGATAAAATACACGGCAAAGACAAGCATTGCGAAAAGCAGAAGCGTGCCTGCTATCTGGATAGCCGCCAAATCGGGATATTTTGCAACCTTGCCGACAGTTACTTCTCCCGTCTTTGAATTTATGACAGGGAGCATAAACAGCGATGCGAATATAACTAAAATTATCGCAACAGGCTTCACGCCCTTTTGCATAGAGATATTTTTACCGTCAACCGCAACGGCTGTGATGAGCGCCATGATAAGCACAGGCATAAAGAACCATCTTGCGTAGTAGCTGCCGTTAAATAGGTTGAATGCGCTGTTGAGTATCGGCACTAATGCGCAGATAAGGCAGGCAACCGAAAGCTTCTTTGCCCAGCTCTTTTTCTTATGCTCTCTGAAATATGCTACAACTCCTGCCATAGAGAACATAGGCAGGTATGCGGCAATCGACGCCCAGCGTGCCGTATCTGCGGTAAAGATATTCGCCCTCGCCGGCATATCCGGGAACATAAACAGACTCCAGAGTATGCGGTAAAGCCGCCTTGAATCGCCGTACACGACCATATCAAGCCCTGAAAGAGTGCTTGATAGCCTTGGGTTTGCAAGAACTGCGAGAGCGGCAGGCATAAACACGACCGCCGACATAAGCACTCCCAGAATGGCTTCCGTCGCAAGTCCGAAAAATTTCTTTACGGTAAGCTTGAAGTTCTTGTCCGTGCATCTTATGAAGAAATACAAAAGAGTAAAGATGACGGTTTCCGCAAAGAAGAAATAGCTCACTATCGCAAGCAGTGCTACAGATAAAGCAAAATATCCTTTCTTGTTGTCCTGCACACGCATTTCAAGTCCCAGCAGAATAAGCGGGAAGAACGCCGTGAAGTCGTGGAAATGGTTGAAGAAAAGGTTATAAATCTGTGCGCCTGAAAATGCGTAGAGCAAAGAGCCTATCGCAGCCGCATCAGGCGATTTTACAAAACGTCTTATAAATGCATAGCTCGTGACTGCCGCAACAGCGGTCTTTAAGCATAAAAGCCACGGGATAAGATACACAACGGCTCCCGACGAAAACGGAATCGTCAGCCAGAAAAACGGGCTTCCGTAAACGTAAAACGAGTATGCGCCGATTATGTCTGAGCCAAGGTCTGTACCCCAGTCCCAGCCAAAGCCGTTTTCCCTAACGAAATCGTGGACGTGCTCGTAGAACATGAGCTGCTGAGAGTTGAAGTCGCCGTAGTATAAAAGGTATCCCTTGTTATAAATAAGTATCGGCAGGAATATAACAGCCAGCGTTATAAAAGACGCAAGAAAGACAAAAAGATAGCGTTCTTTCTGCTTCCTGAGTGTCGGTAGTGTGGTTTCCATAAGCATTTTCTCCTCAAAAGATACAGGTTTTCACATTCACAATATATTGTACCATACTTTTTTGGAAAAATAAAGGGGGAAAAAGGAATAATTGAAAATGACGGTAAATCTTTGCAAAAAACAACTTGCAAAATTGAGATAAATGTGATATACTATAAAAGTAGTAACGTCGGGGTATGGCGCAGATTGGTAGCGCGCTACCTTGGGGTGGTAGAGGCCGTGGGTTCAAATCCCGCTACTCCGACCACGTCGTCGCAGGCTGTGTATCGTTTGCGACGACGTTTTTCTATTTACCCGACCGTGAATTTTGGGTTTTGAAAAGATAAGATGTATCGGTGAACAGCGAATATGTATTGCCTCCCTGCCGCCGATATGCCATAACAGCCTTAATGCAATGTATTGCGAAAAAAATACAAAAGCAGTATTTTTCACAACACCTTTATTTCCGACGCCTCTTTCAATCTCCGCAGGTTGTGTATCGTTTGCGACGATTTTTTATAAAAGTCATACCAGACGGTCAGGTTGAAAAATCGGAATTTTTGCGGTACAATTTATCAGGCAAACCGTGCTTTGGAGGAATAACACAATGGACAGAGATAAAAACATACTCGCAGTTTTCGGCGGAATTTTTGAATCGCAGCAAGCGGCTGAGGATTACATGAAAATAATAGACGGAGCGCCCAGACGATTTATGGAGGAGCTTTACCTTCAGGGTGATTTCACAGGGTGTGTTGAAATAAGATTTTTTGAAAAAAAGTCAAACGCAGCCGAGGAATTATTCAGAGATTTCCCTTACGGCGAAAAAATCATCGAAGTCTTGAAAGCAAAATTTGCAGATAAAATCAAGCGCCGAATCAACACGGCTATCGTCATATATGATTTTGATTGGGCGGGACACTTTTCAAATCACTCTCTTAGCCAAATGAGGGAAAAGAAAACCGATAAATACCATATTTTTTACATAGAAGATGTTTTCCCGTATGCCTCTCCGCAGGGTGAGTAAGCAGGCTTACCGTGCTTTGCGCAGATTTGTCGGGCGGACATTCAAAAATTATACGGACACAGAAAAAACCTCCTACGGTACAAAATAAATACCGCAGGAGGAATTTTTATGCTGTTTAAATGTTTCTGATGAGCAGCAAAGCCTATTCCTCAGCTTCCTCGTCGTCCGGCAGTATTTCCGCCTCTGCGTCAATCTCGACTGCCTCTGCTTTTTCTGCCTCTCTTGCGAGGGCTTCCTGCTGTGCAAGCTCCTCCTCGCTCGGCTGTTCGATTTGCGCTATCTCGGCATTATCGTCATGCTCGGCTCTTGTGAACGTAACGACTCTTTCATTCTCGTTGACCTTCATCATTCTTACGCCTGTTGCATATCTGCCCATAACTCTGATGTCGGCGGCACGGAGTCTAATAACTACTCCGTCTGTCGAAATCATAATGATATCGTCGTCCTCGTCAACTACCTTTATGCCGCAGACATAGCCCTTTTCCTCGGAAACGGTGTAGTTCTTTCTGCCAAATCCGCCTCTGCCCTGTCTTGCGTATGCGTCGAGGGAGCATCTTCTTCCAAGACCCTTATCGGAAACCGTAAGGACTGTCGCACCCTCTCTTGCCCTTGCCATAGAAACAACACTGTCTCCGTCACGGAGCTTGATTGCCCTCACGCCGTGCGCCATTCTTGACATAGGACGAAGCTTTTGTTCGGAAATTCTTATCGCCATACCGTTCTTCGTTGCAACGATAAGGTCGTCGCCGCCGCCTGTCATTCTCACGCCCATAATCTCGTCGCCCTCGTCAAGCCCGATTGCAATAAGTCCGTTCTTTCGTACATTTTTGTACGCAGAGAGAGCAGTTTTCTTGATCTTTCCGTATCTCGTTACCATTACGATAAACTTGCCCTCGTCAAAGTCGCTTGTCTTTATCATTGCCGCAAGCTCCTCGTCCTGCGAAAGCTGGAGAAGATTTACTATGTTAGTGCCTTTCGAGGTCCTCGAACCCTCGGGTATCTCAAAGCACTTGAGCTTGTACATAATTCCCTTGTTGGTGATAAAGAGGATATTATCGTGGGTCGAGCAGACGGCCATTTCCTTAATGAAATCGTCCTCACGCTGCTTCATACCGGTGATACCTCTGCCGCCCCTGTTCTGCGCCTTGTATGCTGAAACAGGCATACGCTTTATATAGCCGTTGTTCGTGTAGCATACAACGTCGTCCTCAACAGGGATAAGGTCCTCGATATCGACCTCGCCGCTAACGTCCTCTATCTGAGTTCTTCTTTCGTCGCCGTACTTGCGTTTTATCTCTGCCAAATCGTCACGGATAATCCCGCATACTCTCTCACGTCTTGCAAGAATATCGTCGTAGTCTGCAATCTTCAGCTCAAGAGCCGCCATTTCGTCACGGATTTTCTGTCTTTCAAGACCTGTCAACTGAATAAGTCGCATCTGGGCAATTGCGTCGGCCTGCAATTCGGAGAGCGAAAACCTATCCATAAGCCTTGTCTTGGCTTCGATAGTAGTCTTTGAGCTTCTTATTATGTTGATAGCCTCGTCGATGTTATCGAGTGCGACAATCAGACCCTCCAAGATATGAGCTCTCGCCTTTGCCTTTTCAAGGTCGAAGCGTGTTCTTCTTGTAATAACGTCAATCTGGTGGTCGATGTAATGCTCTAAAACCTGCTTTAACGTAAGGCACTTAGGCTCGCCGTTTACGACAGCAAGCATAATTACGCCCACTGTGTCCTGAAGCTGCGTCAGAGCAAAAAGCTTGTTTAATACTACCTGCTGATTAGCGTCCTTTTTAAGCTCGATAACGATTCTTACCTGCTTTTCCTTATCCGACTCGTCACGGATATCGTGTATGCCGTCAACACGCTTGTCCTTTACCAGCTCGGCTATGCTCTTGATAAGCTCTGCCTTATTTACCATATACGGTATCTCGTGGACGATAATGCACTGCCTGCCCTTGATTTCCTCAAAGGAGGTGTTTGAACGCAGGATAATCTTGCCCCTGCCTGTTCCGTAGGCTGCTCTTATACCGCTTCTGCCCATGATTATGCCGCCTGTCGGGAAGTCAGGACCCTTGATATGCTCCATTAACTCGTAGAGCGATGCGTCAGGATTTTCCATAAGCAGGTCGATTGCGCCGATTACCTCGCTTAAATTATGCGGAGGGATATTTGTCGCCATACCTACCGCAATTCCGACAGAGCCGTTGCACAAAATCTGCGGAAACCTTGACGGTAATACCTCAGGCTCACGAAGTCTGTCGTCGTAGTTAGGTACAAAGTTTACAGTGTCCTTGTTGATGTCAGACAGCATTTCAAGCGCAAGCTTTGACATTCTCGACTCTGTATAACGGTAAGCGGCAGGAGGGTCACGGTCGATAGAACCGAAGTTTCCGTGTCCGTCAACAAGCGGATATCTCAGAGAGAAGTCCTGCGCAAGTCTTACCATTGCGTCATATACGGAAGCGTCGCCGTGAGGGTGGTATCTACCAAGCACTGCACCTACCGTGTCGGCGCACTTTCTGTAAGCTTTATCAGGCGTGAGGTTGTTCTCAAACATCGTGTAAAGAATACGTCTGTGAACAGGCTTTAAGCCGTCTCTTACGTCAGGAAGCGCTCTTGAAATAATTACCGACATAGAATAAGCAAGGAACGAGGTTTTCATTTCCTTTTCAATATCGGTTTCTATAACGTGCTGAACTTCCGGAAGAGCTGCTGACGTTTCTTCAATTTCGTTGTTAAAATTATCCATTTCAATTGACCACGTTTTAATTAACGTGTCCTCCTATTTTTTATGTATTTTTGCCGTTGATTTTTAATCGTCAAGATTTATGTACTCGGGCATTTTCACAGCTACCCTATCTCTGAAAACTGAAATCTGCTCGTCTGCAAGGCACCTTTTGGGTATCGTAAACCAGGTCGTGTTGTCAATAAAAAGCAGAAAAAATCTGTCGTTTTCACGCACGGCCATATCCTCCTTAGGATACTCTACCCTTGTAGGCTCAGGCTGTACAGAAAGGCCCGTTTTCTCTATTTTCTGAAGCTTTTCTTTGTCAAAACCGCCGTCGCTCTCAGCCTGCGCTTTATCTCCCTCGAAAAGCTCCTCGGCGAGCTTTTTATCCTCGTCGGGGATAACGGTTTCCGCAATAAGGTGCATATTGTAAACGCTCATTTTGTACCTGTCGTCCTTTAGCGCCTTAACGGACTCATAAAACATCTTCCTTGCTTTTCGCGGCATCAGATATATAGACACCGCCATTCCCAGAAGCACCGCACCCAGGGCAATAAACATAATATTTATTTTGCCCATTATCGAAAGCGTCGCCAGTGCAATGCCTACCGCACCCGTGAACAGCGACGGGAGAAGCAGCTTTGTCATAACGTCCATTTTGTAAACTATGTCGTAGGCTTCAAGATATTCTTCGGGTGTGATGTCGTATTGCAGCGTCAGAAACGGTTTTTCCGCCTTCTCTGATTCAAAGGAAACCGGTTCTTCCGTTTCCTCCGCAACATCTTCATTTTCCTCAGCTTCGGCATTTCCCGTAAGCCTTGCTATTTCCTTATCCCAGTCGGGTGTATTATCTTCTTCACCGAGAAGTATTCCCATAAATATTTATCCTCCGTTTTTCAGGCTATATATCAAGATTTTCGGCGTACTTGGCGTTTTTCTCGATAAATTCACGTCTTGGCTGAACCTTGTCGCCCATAAGAATTGTAAATATCTCATCGGCGGCCTCTGCGTCCTCCATTGTGACCTTGAGCATAATTCTGGTTTCCGGGTTCATAGTCGTATTCCAAAGCTGATGCGGATCCATTTCACCAAGACCCTTGTATCTCTGGACGTCAACCTTTACGTTTTCGTCGCCGTTCTGAAGCTCCTTGATATATCTGTCACGGTCTTCGTCCGAATAAGCATATCTCTTTTGCTTGCCTCTCTTACATTCGTAAAGCGGCGGCTGTGCGATATAAACGTGTCCCTGCTCGATAAGCGGACGCATAAATCTGAAGAAGAATGTCAGAAGAAGCGTTCTGATATGCGAGCCGTCGACATCGGCATCGGCCATAATAATTACCTTGCCGTAACGAAGCCTTGAGATATCGAAATCTTCGCCTATGCCGGTACCTAAAGCCATAACGACAGGCGAGAGCTTGTCATTTCCGTAAACCTTGTCGATTCGTGCCTTTTCAACGTTAAGCATCTTGCCCCAGAGCGGCAGAATTGCCTGGAACGTTCTGTCACGTCCGCCCTTTGCAGAGCCTCCGGCAGAGTCACCCTCGACGATGTATATTTCCGTTCTCTCTATTCCTCTTTCGGAGCAGTCGGCAAGCTTGCCCGGAAGTGATGAAGATTCGAGCGCCGATTTTCTTCTTGCCGATTCTCTCGCCTTTTTAGCGGCTTCTCTTGCCCTCTGTGCCTGCATGGACTTGTCAAAGATTGCTCTTGCAACGGCGGGATTTTCCTCCAGATAGTCCATAAGCTTATTCATAACAAGCTTTTCTACAAAAGGTTTTACCTCAGGATTTCCGAGTCTGCCCTTTGTCTGACCCTCGAACTCGCAGTTTGTGAGCTTTACAGACACGATAACCGTGATACCCTCTCTTACGTCGTCTCCCGAAAGCTTCTCGTTGCCGTCCTTCAAAAGACCGAACTTCTTGCCGTACTCGTTGATAACTTTTGTAAGAGCGTTTTTAAAGCCTGTTTCGTGAGTACCGCCGTCAGGGGTGTGGATATTGTTTGCAAAAGACAAAATAAGCTCGTTGTATGTGTCGTTATACTGCATTGCTATTTCGCAGTACATATCCCCCAATATGCCGTTTAAGTATATAACGTCGGGAGAAAGCGGCTCTACGCCCCTTGTCATGTGGATATGCGTAACGAACTCTCTTATGCCGCCCTCGTAGTGGAGGGTTTCCGACTGCCATGCTTCTTCGTTTTCGTCACGCTTGTCCGAGAACACGATTTTAATTCCCGCATTTAAGAACGCCTGCTCACGAAGCCTCTTTAAAAGCACCTCATAATCGTAAACCGTTGTTTCCTGGAAGATTTCCGGATCGGCTTTAAACATTACGGTCGTGCCGGTTCTGTCGGTCGTGCCTATGACCTTCATCTGCTCGGAATACTTTCCTCTTTCAAATCTCTGAAAATGGACGTTTTCTCCGTCATACACGGTAAGCTCAAGCCATGCAGACAGCGCATTTACGACAGAAGCGCCTACGCCGTGCAGACCTCCTGCCATCTTGTATCCGCCGCCGCCGAATTTTCCGCCTGCGTGGAGAATCGTGTAAACGACCGTTGCTGCGGAAATTTTCTCGGTCGGGTGTATGCCTGTCGGTATGCCTCGTCCGTTGTCGGATACTTTTATTACATCGCCCGGCAGAATTTCTACCGTTATCTCGCTGCAATAACCTGCAAGTGCCTCGTCTATCGAGTTGTCAACGATCTCATAAACGAGGTGATGCAGACCTCTCGGACCTGTCGAACCGATGTACATACCGGGTCTTTTTCTTACAGCTTCAAGTCCTTCAAGCACCTGAATCTGATTTTCGTCATAGTTTAAGTCCTTATCTACCTGCGAGATGCTCTCTGTTGACACGTCTGTGTCCTGTATCTCGTTAAGGCTTTTAAGAAGCTCAACCTCGTTTATCTCGTTTGGATTGCTCATTTTATTAAAATCCTCCTTAGAAAATTAAAAAAGCTTATTACTTATTCTTTTGCGCAGCGTTGCACAGGAAAGCTGTGAGATATACACCCTCTCGGTAAGCGTTTTGTCAAGGCAGACGATAAAGCTTTTGGGCATATCGTAGGTCGTGTAGACCACCCGTTTAAGCCGCTGTGCGTTTGCAAGAAACTCTTTTGTGCTTTTTGAAACAGAGGTGTTCTCAATGTCAAATATGCCTACTATGTCCCTTGTCAGAACGCTGTAATCATTACCGATATGAAGATACATATTTTTTCCTCGCAATTATACCGTTTATATTATCCTGCCGTCTTTTATCTCAAAAACCCTGCCGTCGTATATTTCTGGAATCTTCTCACAGCAGGTTATGAACACCTGCATTTTTTCGATTTCCGACAGCACGAAGCCCTGCCGCTTTTTGTCAAGCTCGCTTAGAATATCGTCAAGCAGTATGACAGGCGTGTTGCCCTTTTCCTCGGCTATTATATAAGCCTGCGACAGCTTCAGCACAAGCGCAATGCTTCTGTGCTGACCCTGCGAAGCGTAATCTCTTGCGCTAAGGCCGTTTATTTTTGCAATAAGGTCATCTCTATGCACTCCGACGTTTGTAAAGCCGCTGTGCACGTCAGCCTCTATGGAATTTTTGATTGCAGAAAGATATTCTTCCTTCATCCTTGTTTCGTAGTCCGTTCTGCCCTCCAGCTCACGGATTGCAGTAGACTGATAAAAAAGATCCAAATTTTCCCTTCCTTGGGATATTTTATCAAACAGCTTGCTTGAAACATACGAAAGCTTTTTGATATAGTTATATCTCAGCATAGAAATATATGCGCCGAGTTTTGCAAGCTCTTTATCATATACGACCAGCAAATTCCAGTTGGGGCCGCCGTCGTTAAGATTTACCGTTTTAAGGAGAGCGTTTCTCTGCTGGATAAGCTTATCGTATCTTGCGATTACTTTTGAATATGACAGCTTTACCTGCGAGATAGAAAGGTCAAGGAAGTTTCGCCTGTTGTCGGGCGAGCCTTTTGAAAGCTCCAAGTCCTCCGGCGTAAAAACAACGCAGTTAAGATTTCCGAAAAGCTTTGAGGCGCCGCTTTGTTCAACGCCGTTTAGCTTTACCTTTTTATCTCTGACGCTTTGTTTCGACATAGCTATTGATACGTTCTGCACCCTTTCGCCGTTGTCAAAATCGAGAGATATCTCGCATCTGTCGCCGTCTATTGCTATAAAGTCCTTTTCCTTTGTGCTGCGGAAGCTTCTCACGCCGCTTAGCAGCCATATCGCCTCTATAAGATTTGTCTTACCCTGAGCGTTTTCCCCATAGAGGACGTTTATTTTCTCGTGCGTATTGATATTTATGTCTTTAAGATTTTTAAAACCGTCAGCCTTTATATTTTTAATATACATTATTTTACTAAAAGCTCTGTGTCGATTTCAGGAACATAGACCCTGTCGCCGCTTCTTATTTTTTTTCCTCTCATTGTACAGACCTCATCTCCGACGACGATTCTGCCGTCTTTGATAAACTCCTTTGCGTCCGAGCCTGTTTCCGCAAGACCCGAAAACTTCAAGAGAGAATCGAGCTTTATAAATTCCGTTGTTATTTTTATTTCTACAGATTTCATACCATAATTACCTCGTTTAATTAAAGTCTTACAGGCAAAACGAGGTATGTATAATCCTCTTTTCCGTTTGCGGGAATTATCTTGAGCGGCATCTGGCTTCCGCTGAGCTGAAGCTTGATTTTATCATCGCCGCAAGCCTTCAGAGGATCTTGCATATATTTGCACTTAAAACCTATCTTGATTTTCGGGCCTGTCATATCGTCGGACGCAATCTTGTCGTTGAAGTTTCCGAGAGTTGAATTACAGCTTATGTCAATATCCCCGTTTTCAAAAAGAAATTTAACAGGGCTGTTGGTTCTCTCGTTTATAAGCGGCATAGCTCTGTCGAGAGCGTCAATAAGAGTTCTTGTATCAGCGACAACCTCTGTTGCACATTCTTTAGGAACAGCAGCCTTATACGGGTGAAAATCTCCCTCTATCATTCTTGTAAATATCTCGTAGCCGCTGAATTCAAATATCGTATGCTTTCTTGCGACCTTTATCGTACAAGAGAGCTCGTCCTCGTCGCTTAATAGCTTTGCTATCTCGTTAAGAGTTTTGGCAGGAATAACAACCTTAATGCTCTTATCCGTCTTGATAGGCTCTGTTCTTACCGCAAGGCGGTATCCGTCAAGAGCGACAAGATTGAACACGCCGTTTTCAATGTCGAAAAGTTCGCCTCGAAGCACAGGCTTCACGTCCGTCTGAGAAACGGCGAAAATAGTCTTTGTTATCATACTTTTAAGCACAGATTCGGGAATTGTAAAGCTTTCGCAATTAATTGTATCGGGAAGCTCCGGATACTCGTCGGCAGACATAGCGGCGATAGAATATTCCGTTACGCCGCCTGATATCCTAAGCTGCATATTTTCAAAAACCTCTATCGTAATGCTTTCGCTCGGCACCCTCTTTATAATGTCTGCAAAAAATCTTGCATTTACAAGAATTACTCCGCAGTCAGCCGAACGCACGGGAATTTCCGTTTCTATTGCAAGCTCTAAATCGTAGCCTGTAAGCCTTAAAATATTACCTTTAAGCGTAAGCTTTATACCCTCCAGGCAGGATATGGCTGAACGTTCTGCAACTGCCTTTGAAACGTTTATTATAGCGTTATAGATTTCGCTTTTGTTACAAACAAAAACCATTTTATGTTCCTCCGAAAAATAAATTTTGAAAAGAATTCTTGTCTTTTAAAAAAATAAATTACATTTATTTTTTTAAGTAGTAATATTAGTGCCTGTTGAAAACTTTGAAAACCTATTCAAAGTCTTTATTTTTGCAGTCTTTTCGTCTAACAAACTTTAAACCTGTATTTAAACATTCAAACTTTGTTTTGCGCCTTAACAAAATTTGTATTTGAAACTGTTTTATGTTGTTTGTTGAAAAGGGTTTGTTTTGTTGAATAGAAAATATTTTTGGAATTTTTAAACTTTTCAGTGTTTGTGTGATAAAAAATTAATGATTTGAAAAGTTTGAAAAATATATTCTATCTTCCTTGTTTAGCACTTCTGAGCCACATTAAAATGTTGAAAACTCTGTTGGAAGTGTTGAAAAAAAGTAAATAAATTTATATTGACAAAACGGAAAAAATGTGAAAGACTGTCGTAAAAAGCACTAAAATGAAAATATTAATCTCTTTTTAAGTTCTTAACGATGTCGTTAATGGTATTTTTGAGGTCGGGTTGTTTCTTCATCATTGTAACAACGTCTTTGTAGCTTGTGGTCATTGTCGAATGGTCACGGGAAAGCTCGTTTCCGATTTCGAGGTATGTCATACCCTTCACCTCTCTGAAAACATAGATTGCGACCTTTCTTGCAAGAGAAATAGGTGCGCTGCGGTTTTTGGAACGGATATCTTCGGGAGTTACGCCGAACGCTACCGCTATATCGCTTATTATCTTGTCTACCGTCACGCCCTCCGGCTTCAGGTCTATCTGAATTTCTTTTACAATCTTCTGCGCCATGGCGATTGAAGGACGTTCGCTTGTATAAACGGTGAGAGCCTTCATCTTCTTTACAGCTCCCTCAAGCTGACGGATATTTGTTTTGATTTTTTCTGCGATGTGGCGCATAACGTCATCCGGCAGCGTAAAATTAAGCTCCTCAGCTTTTCTTGCTAGGATTGCAAGCCTTGTTTCAAAGTCCGGCGACTGGATATCGACCTGCATACCCGTTACAAAACGTGACTGGAGTCTTTCTTCAAGCTTTGCTATTTTGGATGGCGGTATATCAGAGGTAAGCACGATCTGCTTGTTTCTGTTGTAAAGCTCGTTGAAGGTATGGAAAAATTCTTCCTGAGTAGAGTCCTTGCCTGCGATAAACTGGATATCGTCAACGAGGAGATAGTCAGCCTGTCTGAATTTGTCGTGAAATGCGACCGTGTCCTTTTCGGTAACGGCTCTTATGTATTCGTTTGTAAAACGCTCGCCTGTGATATAGATAATATTAAAGTCCGGCCTTGTTGTTCTTACTCTATGCTCGATAGCTTTAAGTAAATGAGTTTTTCCAAGACCGGAATTTCCGTAGATGAAAAGCGGGTTGAAAACGTCTTTGCTTCCTTCGTCGTCCACCTTGGCAACTGCTGTGCAGAATGCGTAGGCAAGCTCGTTTGATTTACCCTTGATGAAATTTTCAAAGGTAAGCTCCTTTTTGCCCTCGCCTATTGCGGAAAGTCTGTCCTCTGCGGAAACGCTTGCCGTGTTTGTTTTTTCTCTCTGACCTGCCTGAGGTTTTACGAGAATTTCGACCTTAACGTTAAAGCCCAAAACCTCTTTAAAGGCTTCTTCAAGCACGTCGCCGTACGCATCGTAGGTCGTATTACGGCTGAACTCAGATTCCGTGTAGAGGTATGCTGTTCCGTTTTCAAGCTTTATAGGCTCTAAAATATTTATCCATTTATTGAATCCTATACTGCTTACCATTGGATGTGACGAGCAGTATTCTTTTACTATTGCGAGAACTTTAGAAAAAGAATCCATTTATATATTTCCTTTCATTTAACGGCAGAAAGCCGATATCAAATTTCTGATATTATACGGCAAATTCTGAGTCCCTGCATTCTCAAAATGGCCATACTTATCCGTATTATAATTATAACATATTTTTTTAAAGATTTCAAGCGAAATGTGTGTAAAAATACGCCCTACTTATAATAGGAAAGGGATTGTCTGCAATTACCGCCGCACGGCATATTCGCACACCATATGTTGTGGTTGAATTTTCTCATAGGCACTAAATTTATTTAAATGTAAATAAGCTTTAGAAATTTTTTAAAAACTTTCGGCGTTTTGCCATTTCAAAATGAGAAAAATATGCTTGACAAAAGGTAGCATAATAGGGTATAATGTATTCTTGCAGGGGTCTTGAAATTTAATTGAAAGACGAAATCAATCTGAGTTTATATATAAACTCTTATTTGAAGGGAGGATGTTGTGAATGAAGCAGACATATCAGCCAAAGAAGCTTCAGAGAAAGAAGGAGCACGGCTTCAGAAAGAGAATGGCTACTAAGAACGGCCGTAAGGTTCTCGCTCGCAGAAGAGCAAAGGGTAGAGCAAGTCTGACCTACTAAAACGCTGACCACCCTATACTAACTGAGTAAAAATGTTGGTATTTGAGTGGTCTTTTTGTTTATGGAGAAAAACTGATGCTTTTTACTGAAATAATCAAAGAAAACAAGGATTTTGTAAACGCCTACAAGAGGGGCAGATTTGTTTCCTGCAATATCGTTACCTGCTATTACAGGCAAAATAAGCTCCCCGTAAACAGGATTGGAATTACAGTTTCAAAAAAGCTTGGCAACGCGGTTGCAAGAAACAGAGCAAAGAGAATAATAAGAGCTGCTTACAGGCTGACGGAAAAGGATTTTCCGATAGGCTACGATTTGATTTTTGTTGCAAGAAACGACGTTGCACAAAAAAAATCTCAGGACATAGAGCAGTTTTTTAAAACCAGAGTTATTGAAGATATGAATAAGATCCGCTGCGAAGATAATTCAAAAAAGAGATTTAAAAAGAAAAAGGAAAATTTAAAGAAGAGTTAAAAAAAGCTAAAAAGAAGAAAGCTTTGATATTATGAGTAAGATTGCACGTTTCCTTATAAGACTTTACCAGAAATTCATAAGCCCGCTTTTTCCGCCGAGATGCAGGTATTACCCTACCTGTTCGCATTACGCTATTGACGCCTACGAAAAGCACGGCTTTATAAAAGGAACAATACTCACGACCCGAAGAATACTTAGATGCAATCCGTGGTCAAGAGGCGGTGTGGATTTCGTGCCGGAGGAGTTTTACCTGTTTAAAAGAAATAAGAAAAAATAAAAAGCTTTCTTTTCAGAAGATGAAAGGAATCTAAAAAAATGTTCAGACTTATAGCTATACCTCTTGGTATGCTTATGGAGCTTTGCTACAAGCTTATCAAGGACTACGGTCTTGCACTTTTGGCTTTTACATTTGTTATCAAGCTTATTACTCTGCCGTTGCAGATAAAGCAGCAGAAAAGCACAGCCAAAATGCAGAAGCTCCAGCCGGAGCTTGAGAAAATCAAGAAAAAGTACGGTAAGGATCAGCAGAAGTATCAGGAAAAGATGACGGAATTTTATGCTAAAGAGGGTTACAGCCCTATGGCAAGCTGTCTTCCTATGATAGTTACAATGCTTATCCTGTTCTCGCTTATCAATGTTGTTTACGAACCGCTTACCTATGTGCTTAACGACGTTGAAAACGAGAGCTTTGAAAAAGCAGATACCGTTGTAAAAAATATGTACACAATAAGCTACGAGATAAAGGGCAACAGCGAGGACGAAAACAAGGTTACCTTTGATACGCTCGTAGGAATTTATGACGAAAACGGCGACAAGCTTCTTTCCGAAGAAGAAAAGGACAAGCTTGTTGACGCACTTCACGACAATAAGGTAGAGCTTGACGGAAAAGAGCTTAACTTCAAAAAGACTGCAAAGCTTGACAGCGGAGCAATCGAGGACGTTGTCGACGCATTTTTAATGTACAATGACGCTTCTGCCGAAAATGCACCGGAGGCTACTCTCTACGAGTACATGATTGACGAGAGCAAGGTATCTACGCAGCTTCAGTCAAGACCGGAGCTTATCATTATCAATATGATAAACGACGGCTACAAGGATTTCTTTGACAGCATTGACAAGGACATTGTAGAGGAAGTTGACAGCTTTAACTACACTCTCCTCGGCTTTAACCTCGGAGTTTATCCAAGCACTAAGAATATCACGATTCTTATTCCGCTTATTTCGTTTATTTCACAGCTTGTAAGCTCGTTTATCTCGACATATTTCCAGAAGAAGAACAATCCGACCTTCCAAATGGGCGGTGCGATGAAGGGTATGATGTACTTTATGCCTGTTATGTCACTTCTTATCGCATTCGGATTCCCGGCAGGTCTTGGTATTTACTGGATCTACTCGTCTATACTGAGCCTTATCCAGATGGTTGCGCTCAATCTTATCTACACTCCTGCAAGAATTGATAAGATGGTTACCAAGGAAATGGCAACAAAGAAGAAGAAGCGTCAGACCATGCTCCAGAAGATGATCGAGTACAACGAGGCAAACGGCACTTCAAATGCGACGATAGAAAAGGTGAAGAAGTCGATGAAAGAGGATAACGACGACGACTCGGACGACGAGGAGGAAGTAATCGACAAGACAAAGCTTTCAAAGGCAGAGCTAAAGGAGCTTCAGAGGCAGAAGCTGAACGCCGCAAGAAAACGTATGGCAGAAAAATACGGTGACGAATACACCGAAGATTAATAAAGGAGAAGCTAAGGCTATGGAAATCAAAAAGGAATTTACAGCCAAGTCGGTTGACGAGGCAAAAGAGCTTGCTGTTGCAGAATTTAAGGTAGCGGCTGAAAGAATTGCTTTTACCGTACTTGAAGAACCGAAAAAGACTCTTTTCGGCAAGATAAAGGGCGAAGCAAGGATTGAAGCTTCCTATGAAGAAACAAAGGCTGATTTAGCTACCGCATACATCGTTAAGGTGCTTACGGCTATGGGTATTGAAAATGTAAATGCCAGAGCGGAAGAAGTTGAAAACGGTGCTAAAATCGAGCTTACGGGCGACGGCCTTGAGGAGCTTGTAGGCAAGAAGGGAGAGCTTATCGACTCGCTTCAGTATCTCTCATCGCTCATCTGCAACAGGATAGACAGAGATTATTACAGAATTTCTCTCGACTGCTATGGATTCAGAGAGAAAAGAAAAGCTCAGCTTGAGGACTTAGCAAGAAAGATTGCGGCTAACGTTAAGAGAAACGGCAGGACGTCCGCTTTAGAGCCGATGAACCCTTACGAGAGAAGAATCGTTCACGCAGCGGTTTCCGATATTGAGGGCGTTACATCACGCTCTGTAGGCGAGGAGCCGTATAGGAAGGTGCTTATCAGCTCGACTGAAAAGCGTGAAAGACGTGACGACCACAGGGGCGGCTTCAAGGGCGGCAGACGTGGCGGTCAAAGACGTCCTCAGCGTCAGCCAAAGAGCTTTGACATCACGACATCTTTTGAAAAGGACTACAAGAAGCCAAAGCCGGAGGACACGCTTGACCTAGGTTCGGGACTTTATTCAAAGATTGAGTTCTAGCCAGCGTACCGCTGGACCGTCCTGTGC
>MSHC01000020.1:0-5508 GCA_001940995.1 Ruminococcus sp. Phil15 | reverse complement strand
TATGGATAAAAGCAAGAAAAGCTTACAAGTCGGCACGGCAGGGCGGAACGGCGAAATAAACTACTTGTAAGAGTAACATTGTATCGTTTTTCACCCCTGATAAATGTCGGAAAAAGGAGAAGAAATGGAATTATTGACTAAAATACTGGTTACCTTTTTTGCCGGTATGGGTGCAGGACTCGGCACAGGTTTTGCGGGAATGAGCGCGGCGGCAGTCATAACCCCTATGCTTGTGACTTTTTTAGGTATCGAACCGTATACAGCAGTTGGAATTGCGCTGTCATCAGATGTTCTTGCCAGCGCTGTTTCGGCATATATCTATGGCAAGAATAAAAACCTTGATATAAAAAACGGCTTATTTATGATGGGGAGCGTTCTTGTATTTACTGTTGTCGGCAGCTACGTTTCCAGCCTTGTTCCATCGTCGGCAATGGGAAGCTTTTCGGTATTTATGACTTTCCTTCTGGGTGTTAAATTCATAGTAAAACCCGTTATGACAACAAAAGAATCAATGCAGTCCGTTTCGCCTAAAAAGAGAGCGGTTCAATCAATTCTCTGCGGAACGCTTATCGGCTTTATCTGCGGATTTGTCGGTGCAGGCGGCGGAATGATGATGCTTCTGATACTGACGAGCGTTCTTGGCTATGAGCTTAAAACCGCTGTCGGAACAAGCGTATTTATTATGGCTTTTACAGCCTTGACAGGAGCCATATCTCATTTTTCAATCGGCAGTTCACCCGATTGGCTCATATTTACGCTGTGTGTTGTTTTTACTTTCATTTGGGCAAGAATTGCCGCAGTCTTTGCAAACAAGGCGACGCCCGAAACTCTCAACAGAGCGACGGGTATCGTGTTAGTTATTTTAGGAATTGTGGTAATGGGCTTCTCCATAATAAAATAAGGCGGATAAATTATCGGGCAAACTTAAATAGCAGTTACACAGCCGCATGGTTTTAAAAATAAATCAGGCGGCTGTTTCTATTTCAAAATAACGATGAGATTTTTTTATCGCCGTACTGCTGATAAAAAGGGGGGCGGAATATGATTAGGAAATTTCAAGAGGCGGACGCAAAACAGGTAATGCAAATATGGCTGAAAGGAAACGCAGACGCACATTCCTTTATTTCAAATGAATACTGGAAATCAAATTTTGATATAGTGAAGGAACAGCTCTCACGAGCTGAGGTATATGTGTTGGAGTCCGAAAAAAGCATACTGGGCTTTATCGGCATAACAGACGGATATATAGCAGGTATTTTTGTTGACAGCTGCTGCCGCTCCTGCGGAATAGGCGGACAGCTTTTGGACTATGCAAAGAAAAAGCATAACTGTCTATCGTTAAACGTGTACAAGAAAAACGGGCGTGCCGTTTCGTTTTATCTTCGTAAGGGATTTACCGTTCTGTCTGAGCAAACAGACTCGGATACGGGAGAGGCGGAATACGCTATGTCTTGGAGCAAAAATAAAGAAACGCAATGGGTATAATGAATTCAGAGCGGACAGCTTTATTCTCCCGGAAAGCAAAAGTATTGAAAAACAGCAATTTTTATGCTATAATAAACGCAAGGCATTTATTATATTCTTATGTCCTTGCAGATACGCAAATCCTTAGATTTGCTCCCTGCAAATCTGACGATTATATCACAAAATCTTCGATTAATATGACGTAATATTCTCATATAATCGTAAGCAACAGGGGGCTGAAAAATGGCGTTTATGGGCATATTTGTGATGTTCGGGGCGTTTGTGTTCCTGTACCTGTCTATGCTGTTTTTCGCATTTCTCTCGCTGATTGTCGGAATAATCCTCGGCAAGAAAACGAGGTTTAAAAAAATCGCTCTTGTCCTGCGGCTGATCGGATATCTTGTCCTTATCCCGAATATTATGTTTTTCATCTACGCACTGCTTGTCAGTTAACCTTTGCTGCCACGCTTCCTTTGGTGGTGTGGCTCTTTCATTGTCAAAAATGCGATTATTCGCATTATAAAATATATTACCAAGGAGTTTTTACAATGCACCCATTTTCCAACGCCTGCGTTTACCACATCTATCCGCTCGGCTTCTGCGGAGCAGAGAAAGAAAACGACTTTGCGTCCGAGCCTAAAAGCCGTATACTTTCGGTCATCGACGTTATCCCGCACATTAAGTCGCTCAACCTCAACACTGTATATTTCGGCCCTGTTTTTGAGTCGTCAAGGCACGGCTACGACACAGCCGACTACACTAAAATCGACCGCCGACTCGGCACGAACGACGACTTCAAAAAGGTCTGCGACGCACTGCACGAAAACGGCATAAAGGTCGTAGTGGACGGAGTTTTCAACCACGTCGGACGTGATTTTGATAAGTTTATAGATGTCATAAATAATAAATTTTCCTCTCGCTACAAGGATTGGTTTTGTGTAAGGGACGGCAACACCTGCTACAACGACGGCTTCTACTACGAGGGCTGGGAGGGGCATTACGAGCTTGTCAAGCTCAATCTGCAAAATCCTGAAGTCAAGGGCTACCTCAAGGACTGTATTACAGGCTGGGTCAGGGAATTTGACATCGACGGAATAAGGCTGGACGTTGCGTATTCGCTGGATTTGCAGTTTTTAAAGGAGCTAAGAGGTCACTGCGACTGGCTGAAGAAGGATTTTTGGCTTATGGGCGAAACTCTGCACGGCGACTACAACAGATGGATGAACCCTGAAATGCTTGATTCGGTAACAAATTACGAGTGCTACAAGGGCAAATACTCAAGCTTCAACTCAATGAATATGTTCGAGATTTCCTACTCGATAAACAGGCAGTTCGGAAGCGAGCAGTGGTGTCTGTACAGGGGCAAAAAGCTGTACTGCTTTGCCGACAACCACGACGTAAGCCGCATTGCTTCTATCCTTACGAGAAAAGAGCATCTGTTCGGCGTTTACACGCTTCTTTTCACGATGCCGGGAATTCCGTCCGTCTACTATATGAGCGAGTTTGGACAGCAGGGCGACAAGTCGCAGGGCGATGATGCGTTAAGGCCGCAGTTTGAGATGTGCGGCAGGACGGCTATTACCGAGCATATTTCAAAGCTCGCTTTGGCACATTCCGAAATTCCTGCGCTTTATGACGGAGATTACAAGCAGCTTCTTGTCACAAACAAGCAGTACGCTTTCGCACGCTGCTGCGGCAATTCGGAGGCTGTGATAATGATAAATGCCGAGGAAAACCCGTTCACATTCTCTGTCGGCAGGGGCGGATCATACACGGACTTCCTCACAGGCAAAGAAACCGACCTTTCTCAGTCCGTCACACTCGGCGCATACGAGAGCCGTGTGTATGTGAGAAAGTAGTTCAAGCGGTATCCGGATGTAAAGAGTATAAGAAAACTCATCAGGTTATTAAAAGCGTAGCCTGATGAGTTGTTTTTTATATAATTTCCGTAGAAAAATGGGTTTATTTCCTTACCTCTTCCACTGCCTTATTCAGCATATCCGAGTATGTTTCTTTTACTTCTTCGGGAGCTTTGATTTTGACCTTTCCGCCAAAGCCGAATACCCAGCTGAAAAACACATGGCTTACTGCGATATCGGCAACGGCTTTAAAGGAAGAATCATCGTATGCGCAGGTCGTAACGTCCTCGCCAAAGCGGTCTATAATAGAGTCCATAACGTCGTTATCGCAGATTAGCTCAACTCTTGCTTTTTCACTGCTGAACATTCTGAAGGTCGTGTTGATATAATCGTTTATATCGAATCCCTCAGGGGCAGGAGCGCCGTCCTCATCAAGGACAGCGGGGCGGTTTGCAATTCTGTCTACTCTAAAATTGCAGACGCTTTGCTGATTGTCATAGACACCAACCATATAGTAATAATCGCCGTTCCATACAAGGTGCAGAGGCGTGCTCCCTTGCCAGAATTCCCAATTTTTCAACAAGCTCCTTGCTTTTCTTCGCAGTAATGAATTTAGAGGATTCCACAGCGTCAATCAGCAGCTTTAGTTCAGCAATATCAAAGCTTCTGTTGCACAGGTTGTACCTGTTCTGCGTGGATTTGACCTCCTCTATTTCCATACCGAAGCGCCTGAGAAGCCCTATGTCGGTCTTTATCGTCTGGCGGTGAGAGGTTATGCCGTAGCGCTCCTCTAAAATCCGCATTATCTGTGCGGTGGTCAGAAAATGCTCTTCGTCGGTTTTTTCGTATAGCATCTTAGCTATGTATAACGGTCTTGACTTTGCGTCGGTGTCCATAAATTCAGTCTTTTATAATCTTCATCGGCACAATTCCATCCTTATTCAGCTTGGTAATGATGTGCTGCGACAGCGCTGTGCCTGCCGTAATGCATATATAATCAATACAATTATACACAATATGTTATAGCACAACAGAGCAAATTTAACAACAAATTTCGGCAAAAATCGGTATTTTCTATCGTGGTGACGGAATTTTTCGACACGAGAAAGCGCCTCTCACAACCCGTACGAATTGCAGGAGGCGCTATAATGCCATATTATATTATATATTACCTTATTTCCCAGACAAAGGTTGCAGTGTCGCTTATGTCTATGTTGTCAGGCTCTATGTTCATATTCTCCAGTACGCCCGGTGCTGTACAAATACAATCCTGCTTTAGCATATAGTTTGTTTTGGATACTATATTCAGCTCGCCCCAATTGTAATTTATGCTCAAAAGCTCGCCCAGTTTAACTCCGGAAGCCTCGCACAATATCTGCGCCTTTTCTTTTGCGTTGCAGGTTGCGGATTTCAGAAGCTCTTTTTTAATCGCCGTGGGATTTTTTATCGTAAATGAAACAGACATTTCCGGATTTGCAACACACTTTGAAATAGCGCAAAGCGTTTGTACAAGCTTCTTGTTATCAAGGTCAAATTCGACCTTTAAACGGTGAGAGCATACATATCCGTTAAATACGCTTTTGAAGTTACCGTCTTTGTCTGTCACTTGGTCATAATCGGTGCTGACATTAAAGCTTGTTGTCTTTACTGATTTCTTTTCAAAGCCGATCGCTTCAAGAGAATTATTTATCTGCTCAATCTTCTCGGCAGAAAGTTTAATGGTTTTCTCGTAATCCATCTCCTGTGTTATAAGGCTCATATAAATTGCTACATAATCGGGAACTGCCGTAAATTTTCCCATACCCTTAACTGTAATTGTTCGTGACATTGCATTTTTCCTCCTATATTTAAATTGATTTAGGGTATTATAATACCCTCTGTTATTTCGTGAATCTTTTCGTCAGATGACTGTCTGCAACAAATCCAATCTTGAATTTTATTGACAGTTCCCCTTGCTTTGCATTGATACGCCGATCGGTCTTGGGTATTGATATCTTACGTATATATTATAGCACAAAACCCGTTACAAAGAGTAGCGGGTTTTACGTTTGATATCATGCTTTAATTTTCAAAACCTGCGTGGATTTTTGCGTACACACAAGCCGTACATAAAGTCCGCCGAAATTTCTTTAGACTATGTGTTCAGTCCAAGCTCTTCATCGTGGGGATTTCGGGACTTGAATTA
>MSHC01000019.1:11929-67981 GCA_001940995.1 Ruminococcus sp. Phil15 | reverse complement strand
TTTCAGACTTTTACAATCGCCTAAAAATACATAGTATATTATTCCGAGTGTATACAATAAAAAATACACCGCCAAATTTATTATAAATCCAGCGGTATAATAATGTCAAGGATATTTACAATCCTGTCATTAAGCTTTGTAACCTGCTACACATTTTCTGTTTCCAAACGTTATTTTTTTGACATTGTCATAAATGCATTGTGTTCATTTTGTGATAAGCATAAATCCGCCCATAAACATAAGGAAGATTCCCTGTGCGAAAGACAGCCACGCTCTGTTGCCGAACACTCTGCCAAGCCCCTTGCCGAGAGTTATTCCGAAGATTATAAGTGCAAGGCAGACAAAAAGGGTTATGGTTGCAGTAAGTATTTTTTCCGTTGTATCGAGCATCGGCCCTGTGCTTATTCCTACGACGAATGCGTCTGTTGCAACGCCAAGCGAAACGGTCAGCGCTTCCGCCGCCCTGAGAGTTTTTGCTCCCGTCTTTTTGTCGTTATCCGGGTCAAGCTGTCCCGAAGCTCGCATAAGTCCTGCTATGCCCATAAATATGAGAAACACAGCGCCCAGCTTCACGCAGACTTCGGGCGAAAACGGCAGAAACGCATCAGACAGGAAAAGGGACAGAGCCATACCTGCGCCGTGGATAAAGGTCATAACCGCGACGGAACCCACTGTGAATTTAATTCCCGAAACACGGTAGCTTATTGCCGTTCCCATAGCGTCAAGGCAGCTTGCCGACGCAAGGAGAAGTATTTCAAAAAACTGCATATAAAAATTGCCTCCGTTAAATTGCTTCACACATAGTATATGCCGCAGCGTCAAAAGGCGGCACAGCCGGAAAAATGGCGAAAAAAGAGGCAGAGCCAAACGCTCTGCCGAAAATCAAAAAAAATATGTGTAGAACAAAAGAAAGGAGACAACAAAACGAATGTCTGCTGGAAATAATTCCAGGTCGTCAGACATCATTATTATTATATTATGCATAATTGCAAAAGTCAAGAAAAATCGTTCTATTTTTTTATTTCATAACTTGAAATCGGCATAATATACATATCAGGTGGGGGAATTTTTGGTTATTTCCACTTATTTTACACCATAAAGTGGTAATTTTATCCTGATTTTTTTGGATAATATATTATCTGTTGTACTGGGTCCTTGTGTCCTCGACCATTTCGCTGTCCTTGAAAAACAGGGAAATGCACCAGATTGCACAGACTGCAACGAGCACATATACAATTCGGCTTAAAATAGATGCGGAACCCCCGAAAAGGAATGCCACGAGGTCGAACTGGAAAATTCCTACAAGACCCCAGTTGAGTCCGCCGACGATAAGCAGAAAAAGCGCAATTTTATCAAGCATTTTATTCCTCTCCTTCACATAAAATTTGCAGTTTCTTTCATACTGCCTGTCTTATTGTTGCCAAAGCGAGCCTTTTATATTCGTTCATAATGCCATATTTTAAAAAAGCGACATAAATATCTTTATTTTTATAAAAACATCTTGATAAATTATCACATTTATGTTATAATTTCAGTAACTAGACGTTCACAATTTAGTTAATTTGTAAATTCCGGAGGTAGACTATGGCAAGCATTGATACAAGCTTTGATTTTAAAGGGATGTCAGCCTGTAGGCTTGACGCTGACAAATATTCCTGCATTATAGTTCCGTCTATGGGCGGACTTGTCGTAAGAATGACCGACAACAAAATGGGACTCGAATTCTTCAAGTACAGAGAAGAAGCTACGATCGCTCAGATGAACGAGGCAAGATGTCTTTGGGGTCTCCCTACGCTCTATCTTCCCAACAGATTTGACAAGGGAGTTTTAAAGACCTCTGACGCTGTTTATCAGCTTCCGATCAACGAACCCCTCCTCGACAACTTCATTCACGGCTGGGTACACGACAGAGAACACGAAATAGTTCTAGCCGAGGCTGACGATGAAAGAGCAGTTCTCACAACAAAGTACGTTTTTGACGAAAAGGACGAGATGTTCAAATACATTCCTTTGAGCTTCGTCCTCACATACACTTTCACACTTTCCGCAAGAGGTCTGGAACACAAGGTTACGCTTGAGAGCCTTGCCGATAAGAAGCTTCCTGTTTCTATCTGCACGCACACTTGCTTCAACGCTCCTATGACGGTAGGCGGAAAGCAGGACACGATGCGTCTTGAGGTCCCCGTTGAAAAGACCTGCGTTCTTAACGAGAGATTTTTACCGACAGAGGAGCTTCCTCCGCTTGACGAAAACGGAAAGCTTTACAAGAGCGGCGAGATGGTGCCGGTTCTTCACGACATCAATAATCATATGTACACAGGCTGCGACACGACTCTCGACGGAGAAAAGTTCCACGGCTGTATAGTTACAGACACGGAAACCGGCGCAAGAATCTGCAACGAGGTTTCCAAGGAGTACAGATTCTGGAATATGTGGAACGACAGCGGCGTAAACGGATACTTCTGTCCCGAACCTATGACCGCCATGATAAACTCGCCAAACCTCAGCCTGCCTTACGAGGTTTCCGGCTACTGCGAAATCTCAAAGGGCGAGAAATACACCTGCACACAGAGATTTTTCTCACTTTAACCAGTGGCTTTTACAAAGAAAGGAACAAAATGAAAAAGAAAATTCTGGCTTTTGTCACCGCCGTGACGTTATGCGCAGGCTTCGCTTCCTGCTCGGCGTCAGACAGCGGCTCGGACAGCTCGGATAAAGACACAAATTCAAATATTACTACTTCTTCTCAAGCGGACAGCTCTGCTTTAGAGTCATCATCAGAGGTTGACGAAAGCTCTGCTCCCGACAGCTCTCAGCCCGACGACGGCAGTATCCCCGACAGCAAACCCGACGACAGCTCGGATACCGATCCTGTTCTTACGGCGGAGGAAACGATTACTTCGGTGCTTGAGGCTATTGCGAACGGCGACAGGGACGCTTGCCTAAAATTCTGCGACATTGGACTTGAGGACAAGATCTCAGAGGTCTGCGGATTAAATGCGAAGCTGCAAAGCCTTGACAAATTCGACAGCAGTATGCTCGCAGAGCTTTACCTCGCTTCCTGCGTATACAAGGTTGACGGAAAGCTTACAAACGAATATCTCTATCTCGTACTTATAAACTCGGACGAGGGTTATCTTGTTTCGGAAATTTCCGACGGCGAGTTTCCTGCCGACGCTCTTATATCTTTAGGCGCTTCGGAGGACGACATTAAAAATAAAACGGGTACAGAGCTTGGCTACAAGAACGCTCAGGCGCTTCTAACCGTTTGCTCGGATATGATTTTAGACGCGCAGAGCTTCGGACAGACTGTTCCGGACGGAGTTTACGAGAAAAACGACGGCACAGACCTTACCGACTCGATAAACGAAAATCTGGACTTCCAGGGCATCAAAGCTTACGACTACAGAATTACGGTCAGGAACTCGGCTGCCGTAGAAGCTGTTATCCTTAACGAAGCGGGCGAGATAATAGAGCAGTATGTTCTGACAGAATAGCCTATATACCGCACGGAAGCAGCAACGATTTCGGATTTAATTTGTAAATCAAATTCAAAATAAAATTCATACATCAAGAAAGGCAGGAATTCAAATGAAATTTGGCTTCTTCGATGACGCAAATAAAGAATACGTCATCACCAACCCCAAGACTCCTTATCCGTGGATCAACTATCTTGGAACACAGGAATTCTTCTCCCTCATCTCCAACACGGCAGGCGGCTATCACTTCTACAAGGACGCTCGTCTGAGAAGAATTACACGTTACCGCTACAACAACGTGCCTGTTGATATGGGAGGCAGATACTTCTACATCAACGACAACGGCGACATCTGGTCGCCCGGCTGGAGCCCTGTAAAGAAGGACCTCGACGCATACTCCTGCCGTCATGGTATGGGCTACACCATTATCAAGGGCGAGAGAAACGGCATTGAAGCCGAGGTGACATTCTTTGTACCGCAGGATTACAACGGTGAGGTACAGAAGGTTATCATCACAAACAAGTCTAATGAAAAGAAAAGCTTTAAGCTCTTCTCGTTCATCGAATGGTGCCTTTGGAACGCACAGGACGACTCCACAAACTTCCAGAGAAACTCCAACACGGGCGAGGTCGAAATCGAAGGCTCTGCTATCTTCCACAAGACAGAATACAAGGAGCGCCGTGACCACTTCGCATTCTACGCTGTAAACAGCGATATCTGCGGATTTGACACAGACAGAGAGTCGTTTATAGGTCTTTACAACGGCTTTGAAAACCCACAGGCTGTTGTAGCAGGACAGGCTACAAACTCCGTTGCAGACGGCTGGTCGCCTATTGCTTCACACTGCATCGACATCACTCTCGAAGCAGGCGAAAAGAAGGAGCTTGTGTTCGTTCTCGGTTATGTTGAGAACGCATTTGAAGAAAAGTTCAACGCCGACGGCTCTATGAACAAGTCGAAGGCTTACGCTATGATCGAAAAGATGAACACAACCGAAAAGGCTGACAAAGCTCTTGCAGACCTCAAGGCTATGTGGGACGCACTTCTTTCCAAGTACACAGTAAACACCTGCGACGATAAGATGAACAGAATGGTAAACATCTGGAATCAGTATCAGTGCATGGTTACATTCAATATGTCGAGATCCGCTTCCTACTTTGAATCGGGCATCGGCAGGGGTATGGGCTTCAGAGATTCCAACCAGGACCTCCTCGGCTTCGTACACCAGATTCCTGAAAGAGCAAGAGAAAGAATACTCGACCTTGCCGCTACACAGCTTGAGGACGGCGGCTGCTACCACCAGTATCAGCCACTCACAAAGAAGGGCAACGACGAAATCGGCGGCGACTTCTCCGACGACCCGTTGTGGATGATTCTCTCAACGGCTCAGTACATCAAGGAAACGGGCGACTACACAATCCTTGACGAGCAGGTGCCTTACGACAACGACGAGTCAAAGGCTCAGTCCATGATGCACCACCTCACACAGAGCTTCTACCACGTTTGCGAGAATGTTGGACCTCACGGACTTCCGCTTGCTATGAGAGCTGACTGGAACGACTGCATCAACCTTTCCTGCTTCTCCGACACACCGGGCGAAAGCTTCCAGACTTCTACATCTCCTAAGTACGGCGAGGACAAGTACAGCAAGACTGCTGAATCTATTTTCGTTGCCGCACTCTTTACATACGCAGGTCCTAACTATGCAGAGCTTTGCCGCCGCACAGGTGACGAAGCAGGCGCAGCTAAGGCTGAGGCTGAAATAGAAAAGATGAAGCAGAACATTATGAGCTTCGGCTTCGACGGCGAATGGTTCCTCAGAGCTTACGATGATTTCGGAAGAAAGATGGGTTCAAAGGAATGTGAAGAAGGCAAGATCTTCATTGAGCCGCAGGGCTTTGCCGTTCTCGGCGGAGTCGGCAAGGAAAGCGGCGCTGACATAAAGGCTCTTGCAAGCGTTGACAAGTATCTCAACTGCGAGCATGGTCTTGTTCTCAACAACCCTGCATTCACCAAGTACTACATCGAGTACGGCGAAATCTCCACATATCCTGCCGGATACAAGGAGAACGCAGGTATCTTCTGTCACAATAACGCATGGATCATCTGCGCTGAGGCATTTGTAGGTCACGGCGACAAGGCGTTCGAGTATTACTCAAAGATTGCTCCTGCATACAGAGAGGAAAAGTACTCCGACCTTCACAGAACAGAGCCTTACGTTTACGCACAGATGATCGCCGGCAAGGACGCTAAGCGTCACGGCGAAGCTAAGAACTCCTGGCTGACAGGTACCGCCGCTTGGAACTTTGTTGCTGTATCGCAGTACATTCTCGGCATTATCCCTGACTGGGACGGACTGAAGATCGACCCGTCTATTCCGTCTGAATGGGACGGCTTCACGGCTTCAAGACAGTTCAGAGGCTGCACATATAATATTTCTATCACAAACCCTGACCACGTTTGCAAGGGCATCAAGAGCGTTGTCTGCGACGGCGTTAAGGTCAAAGGCAACGTACTTCCTGTATTCGAGGCAGGCTCGGTACACGAGGTAGAGGTTGTAATGGGCTAGGCTCATAAAGCTTAAAACACCAAAGGCACACAGAAAAATCTATGTGCCTTTTTGCTTTCGGGAATAATTTAGGCAGCACCGTTCAAAAGCCGTCAGGCGGTTTTTGCGGTGCTGCCATTATTTATCTTTATTCCTTTATTTCCCAGTCGATGGGAATTATATCGTTCTGCGAAAGAAAGGTGTTGACCTTTGAGAAGTGACGGCATCCGAAAAAGCCGTTATATGCGGAGAGCGGACTCGGATGTGCGCAGGAAAGCACAAGGTGGCTTTTGGACGTAATGAGGGGAGCTTTCTGCTTTGCGTTACCGCCCCACAGCAAAAACGCCGTTGGCTTGTCCCTCTCTCCGAGCTTTCGTATAACCTCGTCGGTGAAAATCTCCCAGCCTTTTCCCTTATGGCTGTTTGCCTGACCCTCACGGACGGTAAGCACGCTGTTCAGAAGCAGCACGCCCTGTTCTGCCCACGAAACAAGACAGCCGTGGCTCGCAGGCGGTATTCCGAGGTCGTCCTCCAATTCCTTATAAATATTTCTCAGAGAGGGCGGAATTTTACAGTCCCTCTGCACAGAAAAGCAAAGTCCGTGCGCCTGACCGACCTCGTGGTAGGGGTCTTGTCCGATTATAACCGCCTTTACCGAGTCAAACGGAGTGGTTTTGAGTGCGGAAAATATATTCTGCATTTCCGGAAACACCCTGCCGTTTGCGTATTCTTTCTTCAGAAAGCTGCGAAGTTCAAGGTAGTACGGCTTTTCAAACTCGCCGCCTATCACCTCGTCCCAGCCTCCGCCGATATGTACCATAGCCGTTACCCTCTTACTACGATAAAACTACACTTGCAATAACCGTGCCTAACACGGAAAGCAACATTACGCCTGCTAAAACCAAGGCAATTATACGCTTTTTAAATTCCTTGTTTTTCTTTTTGTTCTGATTTTGATTTTGATTTTTCATACTCTAAAACTCCTTAACAGATTTGGTTTCAAGAAGTATTATAGCACATTTTTTCAAAGGTTGCAACACAAAGATGGAAGGCAAAAAAGCAAACGGAATGATTTCTATTCGGATATTGTTATAGGTCGTCAGCTTCGTTTGATAAATCTTTTTGGACTGTAAAAAACCAATGCTCCGCGTCATCGAATTTCAGGTTTTCAAACTCACCCTTTGTAACCGAAATCATCAGCGTATTTCCGGTTGAAGATAGCCCGACATTGACTCCCTGCGCTTTAAGCCTTTGGTATTCTCCGGCAAGTCTGTATTTTAAATATTCATCGCACGCTTTTCTGTACTCTATCTCAGGAGTTTCAGCGGCGAGCTTTTCACTGTCCTTTATCACATTGTCCGACAAGAACTCTCCATTGACGATGTACTTGTCCAATAGGTCCTTGCCTATCATACTGACCGTTTCTTCATAAAGCTCTTTTGCCCATTTTTCACCGTCGGGAGTACCGGCGATATACAGTGTCTCGCCGTACTTTAACTCATCGCCCGCTTTTAAGAGAGCGCCAAGCCTGCCCAGCATCGAATCCTTGCTGTCCCATGCGTCACGGTACTCCTTCAGCGTTTTGCCATTATAAGTGAAATTTGTATCATCTTCGTTGGCAAGGGCAACAAGATAAATATTCAGTCTATCATCGCCATCTGCCTTTTCCAACACGTTCCAAAGAGAAATAGAAATCGTTTTTTCTTTCCAATTCGTCAGTCCGTTATCATAAGGCACAATTTCCACATCCTTAACGCCGCCCTCAATCTTGGGCGCTTCGTCCGAACCTACCTGCGTGTTGGCTTGCGTATGATCGTTTATATTATCTCTGCCGACTGTTTCAGAACTATTACCGTCCGTGGCAATATTCATCTGCCTGTCAAAAAATCCGCTCCGCCATACGCCTAATCCTATCAGCAAACAAAGGCACAGCGATGCGCTGAAAGCTAAAATGCGTCTGCGTTTTATTTTGCGTTCTTTAATGCCTTTTTCCATTCGGCTGAATATTTCAGCCTTATACTCGTTCATTTCTTTCATAATAAATGTCCTCCTTCCTCGCCAAGTATAGTGCGAAGCTCCTTTTTTGCACGATATAAAAGATTGTCAACCTGCTTCTTGCTTTTCTTCATAACCCGTGCCGCCTCATCATAGGTCATATCCTCAAAATAGACAAGATGTATCGCCGCACGCATATCCTCAGGCAGTTTTAACAAAGCCGCATTTACAATACGCTTACGCTCATCTTCAAGTACCGTTCTTTCAAGCTCACTGCGGTCGTCGGAACAGCCTTCCGCTTCGGTAAGCTCTACAAAATCAATGACCTTTCGGTGCTTGATATAATTTAAAGCCCGGCTCCGTCCGACCATAAACAGATATGTTTTTAATGTTACCTTGAAATTGTATTTGCGCCTATGTATGCCAAGGTCTGCAAATATATCTATTGCAATATCTTCGGCAGTATGAATATCCCGAACATAACGGTCAATGAAAAACACTAAGCCGTTAAACAGCTCTTTCATTATATCGTCAAAGGCGCTTTCATCGCCATCAAGAAAACGGCGGTAGCTACTTGCACCGTTATCCATTGGTTTTCCCCTTTCCGAAAGTTTTTTGACCCTCTCACTTATTATACAACCGAGAGGGCATAAAGTCCTTATACTTTTTTAATTATATCAGCTTTCCACCCATTTTTCCACATACGGTTTTGACAGCGGTTACAAAAACGGCTCACAGACGTAATTTTGTCCGTGAGCCTGATTAATTTTCGCAGAGGTTGGGGCAACACTGCCATGCTCATCTTTCCACTGCCGAAAACAATTTTACTACAACAGCAGATATCCCAGTGCAAGCATAAGCTTTATGTCGCCGCCGTTTTTGTAGAGGACGTATATCAGCAGACCTATGAGCGCTTTTTCCTCGTCGATTTTTATGCCCGAAAGCAGCTCCGAGAGAGAGCCTGTCTGCGGCTTCGGGTCATGTATTGCGGGCGGAGCGGGGGCTTTCTGCTCGGGCGGAGGCTGATTGCCGCTTGGCACATTTCTTGCACGCCTTTGCATCTCCCTCACCCTGTCGATTGCCTCACGCTGCATTCTGTCAAAATCCTGCGTCCTATTTTCCGCCAAAAAGCTCACCTCCGAGTATACCGCTTTCCTTTAAGACAGGGAGCAGGGAAAGTACCCTCAGTATCATAAGCACCCTGTCGACCTTGACCTGCGTTTCCTCCTTGAGAAGCGGTTTCAGCGCAAGCAAAAGGTCACGCCGCTCGTCATGCTCGCCTGATTTCTGCATAAGCTTGCCCAGCGACATCACCATATTCATATCTATGCCGGCGTCGTCAGATGCACCGCCGCTCTGCAAAGGGGAGTCGGAGCAATCCTCCTGCCCTTCCCCCTGCGCAAACATAGAGGCAAGCTGACTTAGCTGCTGCATACTTTCTTTGTCGTTCAGTATTCCCTGAAGCTTCTGCATAAGGTCGTCCAAATCGCCCACCTCCCTGTGCGCAAAATTGCCGTGCTACTTTTTAAGCTTATTTAAAATCTCCTGCGCCTGAGGGGTCGAGAGAATTTTCTTTGCGAGGGCAGGATTTGAAAGGGCGTTTGCGAGCCTCTGTGCGTCGTCCTGCGACAGACCCTTTGTAAGCTCGTTTATCTTTCCGCTTTCAAGCTGTTTCTGAAGCTCCGAGGGAGAAATACCCATTTTTGCGCTTACGTTTTTAAGCATACCCTGCTTTGACTTTTCTGAGATGTTAAAATCTTTCATACTTATGCCTCCGATATCTATTGTATTTTGAAGGGAAACGTGGTAAAATTTTATCTGTAAGGTGGAATGACAATGGAAAGCAAAAGAATTATCGTCTTTTCCGACACACACGGAAACTCGAACGCTATGAGAAAAGTGCTTGAAAAGGACTCAGACGCATACATCTTCCTCGGCGACGGGGAAAGAGAGCTTGACAAAATGCGTGAAATATACAGCGGCAAGACCATTATGAATGTCAGGGGCAACTGCGACTTTATCTCCCAAGCGCCCGAAATCGACCTGTGTTCGGTAAACGGCGTGAGGATTATGTTCACGCACGGGCACACCCACGGCGTTAAATACTCAACAGACAGGCTTTTCTATCTTGCCGAGGAAAACGACATACAGATTATGCTGTACGGGCACACCCACTGCCGTGATTTGAAATATGACAGAGGGATATACGTTATTAACCCCGGAAGCGCATCAATACCGAGAGATTTCAAGGCTCCGTCATACGCATACATCGACATCACCGACAAGGGAATATTCTGCGCCCACGCCGAGCTTTAAGAAACGCTTACCTTAACTATTATATGCGGCAGGGTGCTAAATGTTGACGGCTTGGTAAAATGCACAAAACGCAGGCTTCAAATTTGTCTGATTGAAAGGCACAAAATTGTATACTTTTTTCAAAAGATGTGGTACAATAATAGTACCAAAATCTAAAGACGAAGCGGAGGTATCGTATATGAAAACTGTTATCACCATAAGCCGTGAATTCGGAAGCGGCGGACACGCAATAGGAAAGGCTCTTGCAGAAAAGCTGTCCATTCCTTTTTACGACAAGGAGCTTCTCGGCGTTGCAGCAAAGCGCAGCGGAATATGCGAGGACCTCTTTGTAAAGCACGACGAGTCATATTCGGGAAGCCTTTTGTACTCGCTTGTTATGGGAACATACACGCCGAGCGCAGACGGCAGGCTCAATTCTAACGAGATGCCGCTCAATCACAAGATCTTCTTAGCGCAGTTTGAGGCTATAAAGGCGCTTGCAGAGGAGCCTTGCGTTATTGTAGGAAGATGCGCAGACTATGTGCTGAGAGATAACCCGAATGTCGTTAATTTCTTCGTCACGGGAAACTCCTTTGAGAAAAAAAGGCGTATTTTGGAACGTTACGATATCGAAAAGAACAAGGTTGACGATTTTATCAGAAAGACTGACAAACGCCGTGCAAGCTATTTTAACTACTACACCGACCTAAAATGGGGCGAGGCAAAGAACTACGACCTTTGCATAAACTCCTCAAAGACAGGTCTTGACGGCGCTGTAGAGATAATGTGCAGATACATTGACCTCAAGGAATCGATGGGTGAAAACAAGTAAAAAGCAAAGCCTGAGAGAATAAATCTGCATTTGATGAAGAACATATACGAGAAGTAATGAAAAAATATTCTCATCGAAGCAACAAAACAAACTCTCGGAGAAATTCCTTATTTGGGCGTCGTGGTAAAAGCCGGTTCCACGATAGAGGGCTTTATCGAATACACAAAAAATGCGGTTGGCGCAGTTAGACGGTTTCCTGAGAATTATGTCACATACTTTAACTGCAAGCTCCTTGATGGGGAGTGCGCTGATTACTACGGTTTCACATTTGACCTATATCGTGAATACTATTCGACAATCAGTAGTGATTTTAGTTGGGATTCTACAATCCTGATAACCCATATGGAATTTATGAGAACGACAGTGATATCGTTTCCTTCTCAAATTACAAGGATGTCCCTCGTACCACGTTAAAACCGATGGGAGTGCAGTATTGGAGCTACTATGAGATTGAATATAAGGGTTGTCAGAAGAAAAGTGATAACACTGATGATGCAGTATTCTTCCAAAATGATTGGAGTGGAATAAAAGGAAAAGGATTGCATTATTATTGCTGTTAACCGGCTTCATCCTTATATGTGGTTGTTCAGACAAGAGCCTTGAAAGCAGCTCCAATCCCATAAATATGGAAACTTCTTTAATTTCCGATGATGATATACTCTCTAATCCAAATAATGAAGTCGGAAACGGGTATGTCATAATTCACGATGAATCAGATTACCCTTCCTGTCTAAAGGACTTTCGGTATGATTGCGGAGGAAAGGTAATCGGCTATTGAGAAAATGAAGTTTTCTCTGTCTCCGAAAATGATTTACTGTTTCGTTGTGGTGTCTCGGTTCATAGATTTGATAATGGTCTTTACGGCTACATTGACAAAAACGGTAAAACTGTTATCGACCCTGTTTTCAGTAAAGCTCGCCCATTTGTAAATGGATTCGCCTTAGTTGAAGCCACTGAAAACAACAAGAAGGAATACTATTTTATAGATGAAAACCTGGAACGTGTAACTGATTTTTCTGACGAAACCGAAGACCGTATTTATTTAAAGAATACAATGGAGTCTGTTCGTCTGGAAGGTGAACTGATACTTGGGCTTGAGTACATTTATGGTGATTGTTATTTTGTTGTCAGCACAGGTGATGCAAGAGAGCCGAAATTTGAACCTACAAAATTGTTTCTGAATTGTATCAGCCCTAATATCGTTTTTAAGTGTTCAATGACACACTCAGAAGTTTTGAGAAAGTTTTCAATATATGTAAAGGCTTATCAGTAACATGGAAATAATTAGAGATTGCTATTCTGCAACGTAGGATAGCAATCTCTTTTTTATTCAATTTGTATTGCTATAGCCCTCGCAGCAGTGTCAGGAGGAGATCGCCGGACACATTCGGCGGCAGTTCAACCTCAAATTCATCCTTATGAACAACCATTTTCTGTAAGGCGGGCGGTTCACATGGCGCGGACGGCTCTGCCTTCGTTACACCGCTTTCTATGCACTATACCTGTGATGATATTGTCACGCAGTAAGCATTTGAGGCAGCTCTGAGCGGTACAATCTGCTGTAAAGGCATTTCCGCACGCTTCAGTAATTCCTTCCGCACCACTTTCAAGCGAGAGTAGTAGGTGTGTCGGCTGACGCCGTTCTCTTTGCACCAAGCCGTTACAGTCATACCGCTGCTCTGGCAGGTTCGCTTACCTGAACCCGAACGAGCGGTTTTTTCTGCCGATTGTGGCTGTGAACTCACGCTCGGAAGACGCGAGGGCAAAGTCCTCTGCGGTAATCCTTATAGTGCCGTTTTCGGTAAGCCTTGAACGCATAGCGGACTTGCTCCACGTTCTTTCAAACAGGTTTCTTACAAATCTAGCGTTTGAAAACTCCTTTGAGCCGAGTACGTCCTCCGGTATCGACTCAAAGTATTTTTTTGCCGTGTCAAGCACATCTTCGTCATACGGGAAACTGTCCATCAAGAGCTTTTCAAATATTGCAAAAAGCTCGTCCGGCCGATAGTTGCGGAACTTTATCGTGTATGGGATACGGCTCGAAAGCCCCGAATTTCCCTCCATAAGCTTTTCCATATCACGCTCGTAGCCTGCCAAAATAACGACAAGGTCGGTGCGGTGGTTTTCCATCTGCGCAATAAGCGTGTCAAGCGCCTCTCTGCCGAAATCCTTTGCGTCGTCGTTGCCACGGTAGAGAGAATATGCCTCGTCGATGAACAGCACGGAGCCGTATGCGTCACGGCACATACTTGCGGTTTTCGGCGCTGTTTCGCCTATAAACTTGCCGCAGAAATCTCTGCCCGTGTACTCGAAAAATCCGCCGTTTCTCAAAACGCCTGCTTCCTTTAGAAGCTTTCCGACAATTCTAGCAACAGTCGTCTTGCCTGTGCCGGGATTGCCGACGAACTGCATATGCAGGCAGGGCGAGCCTATATCGTTCTGAAGCGACACCTTGATCTGGTTTATGATTTCAAGGACTCTCTCCTTTACGTCGTCCATTCCGACAAGCTCCGAGAGCATTTCCTCGGCGGTTTTTGCCTTTTGACGGTATGTGACGGCAAGCGACATTATATCCCCTGCCTTTATTACTGTGTCGTCGCAGCCGTTTTCACTGTTGAAGATAAGCTTGCGGTAGACTATCTCGTTTACTACCTTGTTTACGGTGTTTATTCCGTAAAATCTGCCGTCGCTCTTTTCCTCGGCAATTCGTGTGTCGAACACCTCCCAGGCGTCTACGTCCATGGTGTAGCCGAGCGACTTAAACGAACGCTCTGCGCACTCCTCAAGCTGTGCCAAATCGAACGGAATTACCGACACCTCTTTTATGAACAGCACGTCCGACAGGCTGTTTTTAACTCCCTGCAAAACCTCGCCCTCGATAAACGGGACACGGAACACGAAAATGTTTTCGTCGGTGCTGTCCTCTATTACAGAGAGCATATTACGAAAGTCGGGGTCATCGGTCTTTCCTATCCACTGACTTATATCAACGCAGATAAGTGCGCCTCGGATTTTGCCTGTCTTGAGCTTTGCAAGCTCGCCTAAGTATGCGTCCGGCATCTCGGTGGGGGTGCGCTGTCTTAATGTTTCCTCAACAATGCACGCACCCTCGGCAAAGCGGAACACTCCGCACTCCGTCATAAGGTCACGAAGCAGTGTAAGATATGTAGACAGTCCGCAGCCGTCGTTTATGGAAAACAGGTAGCTCCTGTTTGCGAAAACAGAAAAGGTCTTGTGCTTTTTTATCTGGACGGAGATAGCGTTTATCTCCCGTGCAAGCTCCTTGAACTCCTCGCTTCCTACGAGGCTTGCTATCCTGTCGATTGCAGACTTAGGGCCTGTTTCCTTCGGAATTATATCGCACACCTTGACAGACCCCAGCTCTCCGCCAGTTTCGGAAATCTCCTGCATAACGATTCCCCTAACTACCTTTTCGATATAAAGGCGGTCAAACGAGGTTGACGTAAGTTCTGCGTCAAATCCGTTCTCATACCGCACCGTAACAGTCACGCAGTTCGGAAAAACGCTTTGGAGCGCAACCTCAATATTATAAAGTACGGCAGAAGAAAGCTTTGGATTTTTCCTGCACCACCTTACGCCCAGCCTGAGCTTAATGCTTTTATTGTATTCTAACATCTTTCCCTCCGAAGCCTATATCTCTCTTTCGGCGTGCCTTGTGACGTGACAGCCGATGTTCACCGAAACCGGAAGTCCTGCTATGTGGGTAGGAGCTTGCTCGATGTTTACCGCAAGCGCTGTGACAGTACCGCCGAAGCCCTGAGGACCTATTCCGAGTAGATTGATTTTCTCCAGCATCTTATCCTCCAAATCCCTATACAGCTTCTTTTCGTTTCTTACCGAAATACTGCGGCAGAGAGCCTTTTTTGCAAGGTATGCGCACTGCTCGAAATCTCCGCCTATTCCGACACCCACGACAATCGGAGGACAGGGGTTCGAGCCTGCCTTAGCGACTGTGCCGACAACGAAGTTCACTATATCGTCTGTTGTGGCGGACGGAGTGAACATTTTAAGAGAGGACATATTCTCGCTTCCGAAGCCCTTCGGTGCGACTGTAATTTTCACCTTGTCGCCCGAAACAATTTTTGTGTGGATTATCGCAGGTGTATTATTTCCCGTGTTCACCCTCTCGATAGGGTCGGACACGACCGAACAGCGCAAAAAGCCCTCAGTGTAGCCCATTGCAACGCCGCAGTTTATTGCGCTTTCCAAATCTCCTCCGACAAAATGCACGTCCTGTCCTATTTCCAGAAATATTACAGCCATTCCGCAGTCCTGGCAGATTGCGATTTTCTCCTGCTTTGCGGCAGATATGTTATCCAAAAGGTCGTCGAACACTCCCCTGCCGACCCTTGACTGCTCTGTTTCACGGGCGTTGGCTATACAGCTTTCCAAATCCTTTGGAAGATATAGATTTGCACTTATGCAAAGCTCTTTGACAGCCTCGGTAATGACCGATACGTTAATTTCTCTTACTTCTGACATTTTTATCACTATGCCTTTCCTGTTGAGCCGAAACCGCCCTCGCCACGCTCTGTTGCGGAAAGCTCCTCTGCCTCGAAAACTTCGGGAAGAAGCACGGGCGAGATAACGAGCTGTGCAATTCTGTCGCCATGGGAGATGGTGTAGCTGTTGTCCGACTGATTTATCATTGCAACGATAACCTCGCCTCGGTAGTCGCTGTCAACGACTCCCACGCAGTTTGCGAGGGTAATTCCGTGCTTGGTTGCAAGAGAGCTTCTTGCGAAGATGTACAGCACGGCGTCGGCGTCGCAGACAAGCTCGACGCTTATTCCCGTCGGGATTTTTACGATCTCGTGCGGCATTACGGTAACGCTGTTTTCAAGGCAGGCAGAAAGGTCGTAGCCTGCGCTTTTCTCCGTTGCACGCTTAGGGATAATCGCTTTTTCGCTAAGCTTTTTTATAAGTAATTTCATCTACAAAACTCCTCTGTAATAAAGTCCTCTTGTGATTTTGCCCGTCGGCGGCGTATGGCTTTTGTAGCTTTCGACAACCGAATTTATCTCGTCTGCGGTTTCCTTATAAAAGCACAGAGTGAGAAAATCAAGCGTATCAAAATCCGAAAGCTTGTCCGCAAGGTAGAGCCTTTCGCTGTTTAAAATCTCGACGTAGCTTTTAAAGCATCTGACCTCAAAGCGTCTGCCGGTGCGGTCGGTTATAAAGCCCCTACATTTTGAGCAGGGCATATTTTTCTTTATCGGGCAGTTTACGGCAAGCATCGCCGGCAGCTTTCCGTATGCTATAATACCTAGCGGAACATCGCTCCTCATCTCTGAAAGTGCGCCGCCCGTCAGTTCAAACGATGCGGTAATATCGGAAAGCCCAAGCTCTGAAATGACCTTTGCAGACAGCGAGTTTGTGACATTGAGTCCGAAGCCGCCGTGCATTTTGAGCGGCTTGCCGCGGCAGAGCATAATGTGCGAGAGATTTGTTATGTCTGCGTGCATAAGTCCTCTTTCACAAAGCTGTGAAAGTATTTTATCGGTTTTCCGCTCGTCAAAATCAAACCTAGGCAGGCTTGCGCTTATGTAAGGCGGTATTTTGTCAAGCCCTTGCACCTCGGCAAGCGGGAGCGAAGCAAGCTCGACGTTATCCAAATCCAGTCCGTCAAGCTGTTTTGCAAAGCTCAGCGACAGCCTGATTTTCTGCTCCCTCGGAAAACGTCTTTTAGGTTTTTCTGCAACATAGCCGCCGCAGGAAAACCTGCCCTTATATTTTTTTATCCTCATTTCGTCAAGCTGTTCGCAGACGCTTCTCCTAAGCTCGTTTACAGCGGATATAGGGATAGTAAGACCGCTTTCGATATCGCAGTCCGTTTTTCCTAGGGTATATATAGTAGAGCCAAGCTTTGAAAGCTGTTTTTCAAAAAGCTCGGCTGTTATCTCTCTTGTCTGCGCCTTTTGCGGGACATCTCCTACGGCTGTTGCGGAAAGTCCGTCGGAGCATATTGCCGTGAGCAGCACAGGCTCTCCGCTTTTGACATCCACCCTAAAATCGACGGTAAAACGCTTGTATGGCCGTCTGTAAAGCTCGTGGATTTTCGGAAAAGCTTCCGATGCGCTCGTGACGTCCTCTTTTTCACGTCTGCCGAACATATCCGCCCCCGTTTTTCCGCTGAGATAACCGTCGGTAAATCCGCTTCTTGAAAATACGGCACGCAAAAGCCCGTCGTCGTATTCGTTCCCGTCAAGTGCGTTGCGGCAGGCGTTTGTGGCGGCGGCAACATACTCGGGTCTTTTCATTCTGCCCTCGATTTTGAGCGACATTACCCCGACTTCTTTAAGCTCTTTTACACGCTTTATATGCGACATATCTTTAAGCGAGAGGTCGCAGTTATCCGCACCTCTTACAGACGTAAATGGAAGCCGGCAGGCTTGCGCACAAAGCCCCCTGTTTGCGCTCCTTCCGCCTATAAGCGCCGACATATAGCACTGACCCGAAACGGACATACAAAGTGCGCCGTGGACAAACGCTTCGATTTCGATTCCCGTATCGCACAGCTTTTTTATGCTGTCGAGGCTAAGCTCCCGTGATGCGACGACTCTGCAAAAGGAAAGCTCTCTGCAAAGCTCTGCTCCGTTTACCGTATGTATGCTCATCTGGGTAGACGCATGGAGCGGCATATCGGGGCAAAGCTCTTTTGCAAGCCTTGCGATACCCAAATCCTGCACGATAATTCCGTCAACGCCTATCTCGCAGGCGGTTTTAAGCTCGTCTGCAACAGATGTGAGCTGGCTGTCGAATGCGAGGGTGTTTATAGCCTGATAGACCAAAACTCCGTTTCTGTGGCACTCGTCTACCGCATTTTTAAGCTCGCTGTCGTCAAAGTTCTTTGCGTTCTGTCTTGCGGAAAACGACTTCGAGCCGATGTAGACCGCATCACAGCCGCAGTTTATTGCGGATAAAAGGGAGTCGGCCCCTCCGCAGGGTGAAAGTATTTCGGTCATTACTTCTTACTGCCCCCGGATAGCGCCTTTCTTACCTCGACTTCCTTTTCAAGCTGGGCGACCCTGTCCTTCAACGCTTTATTCTCTTTCTGAAGCTCCTCTGCTGCGGCATTTGCCTTTGAAGCCTCGTCGGCATACTTCTTGATCTGCGTTCTGATGTTCTCGATATTTGCACTTGCCTTGAACGCTTCGTCTGCGCAGTCCAGTGCGACGAGGGCGGCGGCGTCCAGTTTTGATATTGACGACGCACCCTTTGTCATCTTTTCAAGCTTCTGGTTGAGCATTGTTGCAAGACGTACTGCGTAGGTTTCCGTTTCCTCGGTATTAAGCAGGTAATCCTTTCCGAAAATTCTTACCTTTACGACATTGTTCATAGCTATCCGTTCCTTTCTGTTTTAGAGTAGGTTTATTGTTATTCCATAATACACGCATATATATTTTTATTATAACATAAAGTCCTGCGGAATAAAAGGGGCAGGCAGAATTTTTTTAAGATGAATTTTTTCGCATAAATTGATATATCATATATAAGATGCGTGTTAAGGAGAGGAAAGGATATGAAAAGCTATCGTCCCTGCAAAAACGGGCTTTGGACAGCAAGAGCAATCTTAACGCTTTTTGCCGTCCTGCTTGTGTTCCTTGCAAATCGCTTTCTTAATCGCTATGAGCTGCTTATGCACATAGCGGTCGGGCTGTCTGCGTCTGTTATCTTTATCCTCTGCACGATAATCCTGCCGCTCATATTTTCCAAAACGAGGTACTACGTCGGCAGAGATGAGATCAGAAGGCTGTCGGGAATTTTCTTCATAAGAACGGGGTATATGAGGCTGAAAAGCGTACAGTATGTGACGATGACCGCCCTGCCGTTTTCGGGTATCACGGGGTTGAATTTTATCAGCGTTTGCTCTCTCGGCGGGAAAATGAGCTTTCTGTTTCTTGACCTGGAGGATGCCGTGCAGATTATGTCGCTCATAAACAAGAGCATCGAGGAAAGCCGCAATGACGGCTAAAGAGTTTTTTTCGCACAGACAGCATCCTATAAAAATCCTCTCCTACACGACACGGAACTTCTGGCTCATACTTATTCCGCTTGCAAGAGATTTCTTCTCGGCAAGATACAGCTTAGCCGGCTGGCTGTACGGCAGTTGGCTGAGCATTTTAACGATACTTGCGATATTCGGCTATGCACTGCTTAGGTGGGCAAGCTTATCGTATTTTTTCAGCGGCGACTGCATCACCGCAAAATCGGGCTATTTCGGAATACTCGAAACTAAAATCTTCTACGGCAAAATCTCCTCGATAAGTGCAAGGCAAAGTCCGCTCTACGCCCTTTTCAGAGCAAGCACGGTATGTATATGCACAAGCGGAAGGGGCAGAGGTATTACACTGACCCTGAGGAAAAGCGAGACGGATAGGATTTTCTCGCTTGCTGACATCAGCACCAAGCCGAAATCGGTCTTTTCCTTCAAGCCAAAGGCGCTGCACGTCCTTTTGTTTTCCCTGCTGTTTTCATCGTCGCTTTCGGGGCTTGCGATAATATGCACCTTCCTCATAGAATGGAGCAAAATCCTCGGCAACGACCTTGCAGGCACAATTCCTGAGCTTGTCACCAAAAGAGAAACGCTGTATGCAAGACTGCCGCTTGTCATAGCGTCTGTTCTTTCGGCAGGCTGGCTTCTGTCGTTTATCGCAAATCTTATGCGGCACGGCCGCTTCAGCATCGCAAGAAGCGGCGACAAGCTTCTGATACAAAGCGGAATTATTACAAAACGCCGTCACATTCTGAGCCGCAGCAGTATAGTTTTTACAGACGTTTCACAAAACCTGATAATGAAGCTGTTCCGTATCTGCTCTGTGCGTGTCGGCTGCAACGGATACGGCAGGAGAAACTACGAGCTGGGGGTAATTATTCCGCTTGCTTCTAAAAGCGAGCTTAAAAGCTCCGAGCGGCTTCTCCTCCCGGAAATTCCCCTGCCGCCTAAAATCTCTGTATTCACAAAAAGGAGCATATTCTCATACGTCGCTCTGCCCGTCTGCATAGCGTCGGCGATACCCGTTTTAGCGTGGCTTGCGTTTGTTATGCTGCCACATTACCGCGGCACAATTAAGCTTTGCACGGCAATTGCTCTTATACCTGCGTTATGGTTCTGCATTGTACGGCTCGTTGCTTCCCAGACAAGCGGAATAGGCTGCGACGGCAGGCTTGTTAGGCTGGATTATTGCAGGGGATTTAGCTTTCACTCGGTCAGCGTGGAGAAAAACAGCATAGCAAAGGTCGGAGTGCGCCGCTCGGTCTTTCAGCTTCGCTCAGGAAAATGCGGCATTTCCGTAAGAGTTTGCTACCCTCGGAGAAGCAGACATAAAATAAGCGCCATCAGTTATGATGAAGCGCTTAATATTCTCGGTATCACGGGCGGTATTTTATAGGAGATTTTGTCACTAACGCTTTATTTTCCCGAAAAATCCGCCCTTCAATATGTCATTTTCCGCAAATTTTCAAAAAACACAAATATTTTTTCTCAAAACCTATTGACAAACCTGCCATTTTGTTTTATAATATACAAGTCGCTATTGAGGCTGAAAAACATTCGGCGGCATAGCTCAGTTGGCTAGAGTACTCGGTTCATACCCGATTGGTCGTGTGTTCGAATCACACTGCCGCTACCATCTGATTTTGTTTCAGCAAGCGATTAGTGTTCGCAATGAACACTTAAAAGGCCCGTTGGTCAAGTGGTTAAGACGACGCCCTTTCACGGCGTAATCATGGGTTCAACTCCCGTACGGGTCACCACTTTAAATTCTCGGAAACAGCGTAATATCGCCGTTTCCGAGTTTTTCTTTTATAGTGAAAATCAGTGTTGTCCGCTATTACGATTTTGTAGCGTACTACTTGTTTTAGGTTGTGCTATCTTGCGGAAGAAAGCTGAATGCTCCGTCCATAGCCTGAGCCACTCTCGCCTGTGCGTTCTGGAACATATGGAAATAAACATTCAAAGTCGTTCCTGAATTGCAATGTCCTAACGCTTCCGAAACAGTTGTCACATCAAGTCCTGCCGAGATTAAAGCGGAAGCTGCGAAGTGCCTGAAACTATGTATGCCGTAGAAAGGCATATCGTTCTTTTCGCAGAACTCTTTCAGCCAACCGTAGGGAGTCTGATTATTCATAGGTTCGCCGTTCCATTTCACGAACAGTCTGTCAGTTCCTACCCATTTATCACCAAGTCGGAGTGATTCATCGTCCTGCTCGGCTTTCATCTCTTTGAGAATGTCCATGATGTAGGGAGAAATTTTCAGCACACGCTTTGAGCGTTTGGTCTTTGTAGTGTCAGTATAGATACCACGCTCGGATGTATAGTTGGATGTTCTCTTGATACTGATGATGTTATGCTCAAAGTCTACATCTTTCCATTCAAGTCCCAACATCTCACTTCTACGAAAACCACTGTACGCTATCAGAAAGAAAAAAAGCTCTATACTTCGTCAGTTCGCCGTTTATAGCTGTGAGAAGCTGTGCCATTTCCTCCTGAGAATAGATAGGCTTCTCCTTGACCTCGACTTTTGGGATAGTCACTTTCCTGCACGGATTGTCAGCTACCAAATCCATACGAACTGCATAGCTGAAAACGTCCGAAATAAAGCTGAGATTGTGACGAATTGTCTTAGGTGCGAGGGGCTTACCTGTCTTTTCGTTAGCCCCCTCTTTGGCAAGAGAGTTCACAAAACCCTGCAACCGTCTTGCTGTGATCTTGTCTATACGCAGATGACCGATCGCAGGATAGACATGGTGAGTAAGCTGGAGCATTCTTTCGTAGGTGGTGCTTCTGAGGACATTCTTAGCGTAGTTCTCGAACCATTCCTCCGCAAGCTCCTGAAATTTGATAGCCGAGGTCTTGAAGCCGTGATTTACCGATTCCTCGAACATCACCGCCTGACGGTTAAGCTCCTTTTCGATCTGTCGCTGTGTCATTCCCTCATCAGGCTTCCACGTCATGGACTGTTCCTTGTGTCTGCCGTTAACATCGTAGCCACAGCTCACCCTCATAAGATAACTGTTGCCACGGTTCTTTATGGTTGCCATAAATTACCTCCTAAAATCTATGACATACCCTTGTACATCTATAACCTTAGCGCAATATACCGCCGTTGTCAAGTGGTTTGATAGACTTTTTCGGGTATGCCACAGTATTTTTTCTTTTATTCTAATTCTGAACCTCTTATTTTGTTGAACTTAAACCGAGCAAAATCGTTCGACAGCCCACAAGCGGAGATAAACGCCATAGCTTTACGGAGTTTCTCACGGTCGGAGATTTGCTGTGTCTGCTTATTCAGCTTCTCACGGGAGAAATAACGCTTTTCATCTTCTTTATTTTTATAATCTGATAGTTCCGTAGAAACTGAATTATACTTCTTTTTCAGTTCGTCATACCTCTGCACCGCCGTATCACGCTCGGATTTGAGTTTCTTTGTCGTTTTCTCCATAGCCACATACTTCTTAGCTGTGTCATTCAGCTTGTCATAGTCCTCTTTGGACAGCGTGACCTTTTTACCGAACATTGACTCTTTGGCTTCGATACCCTCAATCTCGGATATTTTAACTTTCTTCTTGGAGAGCTTATCAAATTCAACACGGGCTTTGTCACGTTCGGCTATTGCCTTAGCTTTCTCGGCTTCAAGCTCCCTGATCTTATCCTTATGTTCGCCGTACTCCTGCACGGTGTAACTGTACCCTCTAGACTTCTTCGGTTCGGATATTTCAATGCCGTGAGCCGCGCAAATCCGGTGCAGAACTTCCCACTCGGATAAACGCCAACGATTGATCGCATTTGCACCCTTGCCATATCCCATTTCTTCGAGAGCTTTCGCCATTGCATTTCTGGTATCAAGACCGTTACTGAAATGCCCTATGGGGATATAGTCGATATGTAAATGTGGAGTTGCTTCATCAAGGTGCATCACAGCATTGAATACATGAAAATTCGGATTTCTTTCCTGAAAGCCTTTCATATATTCATGCATACACTTGATTGCCGTTTCAGCATCATCAGAGCCAATACCTGTATCGTCCTTTGTACCTATCTGCACCAAGTCCTCGTAGAAGCTCTTTTGCTTGTTCGATCCTGTGATAACACTCGCACTCGGCGAACGTTTGAACAGGTGCTGAAAGTAGTCTGAAATCTTGCGATCACTTCTTTTCTGACGAGCATTGTATCTTTCTACTGCTTCACCGAAAAACCGATCGTAAGTTTCGCCCAAGTCCTGACGGACAAAAACAATGTTGTCCGCAGTTCGTGAGCTATTAATATTCTTGGCTGTGAATCCTCGATTATTATGAGACAGGCTGCCTTTTCCCTGACACATTGAGATAGTCTTTGTATTCATATTCATGTCTCCTAAAATTCATATATCTGAATCCTCTTCCGAGGGGATTGCTGATACAAACGAATTGTCCCTGAACGATAAGTGTATCGCAGGAACAAACGGCTCGGAGAGCCAAAGTTACTTGCGGTGCGCCGCCAGTAACCCCAAAGCACTTTCGACAGCCTAATCGGACTATCAAAAATGCTTATGGGGCTCTGCGAGGCTCAATCGGCTGGCGGAGCAGCCGAAAATGTGGATACATTTATTCAAAAATCCGCATTACAATTTTTGAAAATCGGCTCAGGTGTTTTACTCATAATCGAGTAAATCCTTGCCCTGAAATTCTGAAAAATATCGGGGCAGAGCGATGAACTCGGACAAAAATGTCCAAGTTCATTTGGTCGTTATCAGAATGACATTTCAATCATATCTTACACAGCCTTTCCGTTAAAGTACATCAGCAGGTCAGCCTTGTTGACAAGAATCTTTCCACGCTTGCCCTCGCCAGTGCGGACGGATTTCACCTTACCCTGTTTTACAAGCTGACGGACAGTATGTTCGGAAAGTCCGCTGATGAGTGCGGCACTCTCCTTGATAGTCAGCATCTCGGCCTTGTCGGAAATCGGTGCTTTGGTGGTCTGCGGAGCGGAGTTCTCTCCGTCCTCGGTGAGTTGAATGAGCAGCTCCAGAATGTTGTCAACGATTCTCTTTTTCTCTGTTGTAGTCATAATATTAAACCTCTCTCTTTCTATGGTTTGTATTTTTAGTTTTATGAACTATCAGCATTTTCGGCACAATCGGATTCCAAAAATGTCGATAATGTCGATTGTTCAGATTTTGGGATTTATGAAAACCATAATCCCACTTTTGTCATTGTCGTTTGCTCCCCGAACCTTTTCACGGCGTAGATAGTTGTATTCCTCCAACATATCCACAGTCTCACCGAAGTCGGCAGCATTCTTGAAAAGCGTACAACGGCAGAGCTTGTAAAGGTCATTCTGTCTGATTTCATGGATACCCTTTGAGCGTATCTTGTTTAGCACCCTTTCTGCTTTGACCGTTCCGAGGTCAATATCTCCGAGACTATAAGCATATATCGCTTGCTCACGGTAGTATTCCGCTATTTCGATAGCATTGCAGAACGTATAGAGATTTACACGGACTTCAACAGGATTCTCGCCATTCAGCGCACATTTCACGCAATGAATGATACCGCAGAGTCTTAAAATCAAGCCGTGATATTTTCCGCCCCAGTCCTTGCAGAACGCCATGTCAGTGAGAAGTTTCGGTTCGATATGTCCGTTGTAGTAATCAACGAACTCCTGATAAGCCTTGCAGTCGAAGTGCAAATACAGCTCTTTTTCATCATGGTAAGTGAACTTATTGTTTAACAGCTTGTAGATTAGCTTCTTGTAATTCTCAGCGACTTCTTCGGGGACTGGCTGCGTATCGTACTTGCGAGAGCCGATATTACTTGTGGGGAAACAGTAAACAAGCCTTGCGATAAGACCGCTGCCACGGAAATCTGTGTTGTTTATCATGTTGTCGAACACATAAGGCTGACAGGCAAGGCAAATCGACATATACGGCTTTTTGAGGACAATACTTGCCCTTGTCGCTCTGTCGCTGATGTAGGTCCCGCCGTTCCACGATTTCAGCAGGAGATCGAGGTTCGGAACATTGTTACTGTACCGTCCGCTGAAATTTCCGAGCATTCCGGCTTCATCCGAAATCATAAGCAGAGTGCCGTTTTCTTCGATCTGATGTACAAGTGATTCAGGTGTAATATCATCAACAACTATCCTGCAAAAGTTGCTCGGAGGGATATTGCTCAGGTCAGTCTGGAGTTTGGCAATCTCGTCGGCGGTTACATCTTTCTTCTTTTCAAGAGCTTCGAGCTTGCCCTCTAACAGCTTGTACTCAGCCTGTGACTTAAAAATATCCTGTTTGTTGTTCTCGTTCCAATCATGGGCGAACTGTATGTACGGTCGCTTCACCATTGAGATAACAGGCGATTTCTTGAAACTCGGCTCTGCTACAGTCAATGCATCAAGCACCAAAGACTCAGTGTGGTCACGCTTTGCCGACATTCGATACACTCCCGAAAAGCGGTAGCTCACCGCCGAGAGTATCGCCGTGCTTGCCATTGCAATGTCGGTTGAAGTCGTTGTTGCTATTGCACTTGCCATTTCACGAAGTATTGGCGACAGAGCATTCACGGGGAACGGCAGGAGGTTTGTACCGTCGGGACGGAGTGGTGTGGGAGTTGCCCACTGATTATTGTCGTTCAATAGGTTGTTTTCCTTTCTTATGGATTTATAAAAGCGCTTTTATATGTGCAGCAGAGTATTTCTTTCTGTCCTCTGCTATTGTAGGCTTGATTGTCTCTTGACATATCTTCAAGTCTATGATAAAATTGTGCCATAAGAAATCCGACATTTCAATATGTCAAGCTAATTTAAGACATAGTCAAGGATAATTAGGACACTATCACCTTATACTTTTAATATGTTTGTTGTTCGCAAGACACTTCCGGAGGAAAAAGAGATATGGCGAAAGATAATATCAATCAGGAGCTAACTCGTCAGAACATTGTAAAACTGCGAAAAGAGCATGGTTACACGCAAGCGAAGGTTGCTGAACTTATGGGCGGTTCGAGAACTATCTACAATGGCATAGAAAACGGCAAAGTTAAGATAACGGAGTATTATGTTCAGACTTTGGCTGACGTTTACGGTGTTTCATTTGAGAGCATCGCCGTTTTTGCAAGCGGATATGACGAGGGCTTCTATCAGGGAATGCAGGCACGGCAGAAACTTGATGACAACCAATTTGACAGTGATAGTATGAAGGTCTATCATATGGGGAAAGAGCTTCTTACGGGGAAAAAGTATACAAGCACCCTATATCCTGCACTCAAATCAATTGGGTATAATATCGAAGTAGTTGACATTAAAGACCTCGATCCTGTAAAAGTACCGCAGGAAGTCAAAGACAATATCCCTGACGGGAAGGTATTCATCATCACAAAAGGAATAAAAACAATGGGCTATGTTGCTCCGAACGATTATTATATCTTTGAGCGTTTCCTTAATACTGCGATAAACGGCTATCTGAGCGAGATACATGAAAGCTACTTAAAGGCAGACAAAATGCCGCCCAGCTTTAAGATTTTATATGAAAAGAACGGCAAGGGCATCAAAAGGAAAAAATCGTCAGGACGTCCTGATTTATTCAAACAAACTTCTCAAAGTAAGGGATTAAAAACCGTTAAATTAGGTTCACGGCAGGATAAATATTCTGCTGAAAAGCAGATGAAACAGTTGCGAAAGGATATGCGTACCCACGGCATTCAAGAAACGAAAGATGATGACGGTAATGAAGATTGAGGGAAACTTTGATTCCTAGGTTCAAAGTGAAATTTGCTCACACGCAATTGACAAGACAAGGAATATTATGCTATAATTATAATGGTATATCGTATATTTCGACGAGATAAAAAGATACGGAGGTATAGCCGATGAATATATTTAGCATAACAGGGAGTGACTTTTTCAAGGCACTTACAGGCAAATATCAGAACATATTCATTGACTGTCTTGAAATAATTTATAACTCATACCGTACTGAGCTGTCCTATGGTATAGATAAGGAAGTTCTTGTTTTACAGCTTACGGACTATTTTGACCGAAACAACTCAGCGGATATACAATTTGAGGACGGTGCAGAGGTTTTCAAGGATTCTCGCGCCAAAGCAAACGAATTTCTCAGAAAGCTAAAAGCATACGGATGGATCGAATATGAATTTGGCAACGATCAGCGTGCAAAAATCGTTATGCCCAACCATTCAGTTACCATTATGCAGGCTTTCACTGCCATTACCGATGTAAAGGAAATGGAATATCAAAGCGAAGTCTCTGCAATTTATTCACTTCTTACCAATGAAAATCTATATGACAGACCATATCCGCAGATCATCAAGCCTGTGTACGACAGAACACTTGCACTTTTCACGGAACTGAAAAAGCTTAATACAGGTATCAGAAAATATATTGATGAATTGACAGAGGGACAGACACCCGAAGAACTTATGGAGCATTTCTTCTCCTATAATGAAAACATCGGCTCAAAGGCATATCACCGCATGAAAACCAATGACAATGTTTCGAGATTCCGCAACACGATCGTAAGCCGTCTCCGTGATATATTGGGTGATGAAGGGATTAGGGAAAGGGCTGTCATCGGCTACCAGAATATTGAGGGAGAAAACGACAAAACCGAAGCAGGCGACAAGGTCATAGAAATAATTACAAATGTGATCGGCTATTTTGATTCCTATGACGATATTGAGAAAGAAATAGAACGCAAGCATTCCAAATATCTGAGAAGTGCGGTCAATAGGGCTAAACTTGCGTTTTTGAATACCAACAATATAGAGGGGAAAATTTCTACGATCCTGAGATGTCTTGCAAATGCGTTTGAATCCGAAGAAGAATACGGCATTTATGATGATGTGCCCGATGATTATTGCAGGATATTCAATATGTTTCCACAGGGCTTTCTCAGCGGAGAGTCGCTGAAAACTATCGGCATATCCAAAAAGATCGTTGATGTAGACGAAATCTTCACACCGCAGACCGTTTCGGAAGAAGAAATACTCCAAAGGCGGACTGCGCTGAAAGAAAAGAATGAACACCGCTTTTCAAGAAAGAATATCAATGCATTTGTACGGATTTTGCTGAAAGACAGAGCAGAGATCAATGCATCAGAGATCGAAGTGCATACAAAGCGTGATATGATACGGGCGATTTTTATTAGTATTTACGGCAGAGATAAACGCTCCGAATATATTGTTCTGCCAAAAGAAAATATCATATGCAATAACGGCTTCACATTCAAAGATTTTACTCTGAAAAGGAGGGCAAAGCAGCATGGATCATGAAACACGTCTTGATAAATTTCTCGGCAGTGTGTCAAAGGATAAATTCAGGATCAATGCCAATAAGCTCTTGAATGAATGCTTTATCCTAAAGAACTGTACCGAAACGAAAAACTGCTACTACTTCATTCTGAATGAAAAAGAGCTGTTTATCGCCTATTTTGACCTGCTCGGCTATGATATTTCGATCAATGAAGAATACGGCGTGATCTCCCTTAACAATACCTATGGCACAGGACTTATCCGTTTGAAGCTCCTCGACAGTATGATACTTCTTATCCTGCGGCTTATTTTTATAGAGGAAAAGAAAAAGCTTCCTCCGACAGAAAATGTGATCGCATATGTTGACGAGTTATACGACAGATACCGCAGTCTGAGAAACGAAAGGCTGAAAAAACAGGATATGCGCTCTGCACTCGGTTTATTGAAAAAATACCACATCATCAATAATCTTGACGCTGATATGGGAAATCCCGATACACGGCTACAGATCTATCCCTCAGTTATACTTGCTTTTGATGGAACAGAGCTGAATACAGTCTATGAAGAAACGAAAGATAAACTTGATAAATATGTGAACGGCGGTGAAACAGAAAGCTATGCAGACGAAGAAGATACTGACTAAGCTCAGACTTATCAATTGGCATTATTTCAGCAATGAAACGATACACCTGAAAAATACCAATTTGTTTTCCGGCGATAACGGAGCAGGCAAGTCCACGATTCTTGACGCGATCCAGCTCATACTCACCACCAACAGCCGCAAATTCAATCTCGCCGTGGGAGCAGAAAGCAAGCGCAGTCTGAAAACCTATGTCAGAGGAAAAACAGGTGAAGAGGGCAGCGAATATATCAGAAAGGGCGCAGTCATCTCTTATATTGCCCTTGAAGTTTACGAAGAAAGCAAACAGCGTTATTTCGTGATAGGCGGAAAGTTCGATTCCCCCGATCTTGAAAGTGAAGTGAAGAAAAAGTGGTTCTGTGAGGAGGGTACGCTCGATCAGCTATCCTTTATTGCGGACAATAAGCCTGCAAAAGACGAACAGTTCAGAAACAACGGAGAAAGGGTAGTGTTTATTCATCAGACTTCCCTTGCAAAGGATAGATTCAAACTTCGGCTCGGACATCTACAGGATAATTTTTTTGAGCTTCTTGCAAAGTCGATTGCATTCAAGCCTATGAAAGATGTCAAGAGCTTTGTTTCGCAGTTTATTCTGCCTGAGAAAAGCATTGATATTGACGCGCTCCGTGAAAATATCCGCAATCTGAAAGAAATGCAGCTCCTTGTGGAGGAAGTAAAGAAACAGGTAAACGATCTTGAAGCGATCCAGAAAAAATATGATGATATCCTGCATTTTGACGAGCAGATACTTGTGATAGACATTCTCATAAAGATCGCGGAAGCAGAAGCCAAAAAAGCAAGCATTGCAGATAAGACAAGTCAGATCAGGCTTGCAGAGCAGCGCTTGGCGCAGGATGAAAAGGCTCGCAATGATCTCAGCGCTGACATACAAAGGCTAAACGAGAGATACATCAATGTTCAGACTTCATTAAATTCCGGGGAATCCGCTTTTCTGATCAGCTCTATCAGATCCGATATAAAGGATAAGGAAAAAGATAAAAGCACCCTGTCTGACCAGCTTAATCAACTGAAAGAACAGCTAAAAAGGATACGGACAGCCCTGCGGTACATTCGCAAGTACAGCGCTGTGACCGACAGTGAAATTTCTGCTTTGGAACAAACTGAAATGGATATTCAGCGCAGAAACAGTATTATTATTGACATCGAACGTGCATTTGCAGATGCAGAGAAAATTATTCAGGATCAATTAATGGATACAAAAACTGAACTGACTGCTCTGAACAAGGCTATTGAACAGCTCTCCAGAGAGATCAGGGATCTTGAACAAAACAAGCTCACCTATGATAAAAATGTCACCATGCTGAAAGAAGTGATACAGCGTGAATTTTCTGCAAGGGGTATCGTTTCTGAGGTGCATATCCTTGCCGATCTTCTTGAAATATCCGACAGCAAATGGCAGAATGCAGTCGAGGGTTATCTTAATTCACAGAGATTCTATATTATTGTAGAGCCTGCCTATTATGACATTGCTGCCGAGGTTTACGACAAATACAAGTCCAAAATACACACAGCAGCCATTGTCAATACAGCAAAACTGAAAACAGACATTACGCCTGACGAGACGAGCCTTGCAAGCGTTGTCACCAGTGAAAACCGCTATGCGTATGCCTATGCTTGCTATCTTCTCGGCAGGGTGACGATGTGTGAAAGCGTTTCGGAGCTAAAAGAACACCGTATAGCCATTACGCAGGGCTGTATGCTTTATCAGGGTAATGCGCTTAGAAAAATCGACCCTAAAATCTACAATATGCCATATATCGGCAAATACGCTTTGCAGCAGCAGCTGAAAATCAAGAAAGCGGAATATGAAGATAAATCAGTCGGACGATCGGAGCTTAAAACGCAGGAATTAGATTATACTACGATACTTTCGGTTATCAGACAGTGCAATTTTGAAATATTGAAGCCTGTTATTACTTCTCCGATAGAAATACAGAAAATTACAGAAGATATACGTCTGTTAAACCAGAAACTTAAAGAAGCTGAAAATGATCCCACTTATTTGCAGCTGCAAATGGAAGCTGATGAACTGAAAAGACAACTCGACAGTAAAGACGAAGAACTTGATAACATCAAGCAGTCTATCACAAAAAATCGACTTTCAACAGAAAATCTTACGGCTGATATCGGACAGCTTGAAGCAGAAATCAGCAATATTGAATCACAGATAAGTGATATGTGCAAGGAAAACGAAGCAGCATTGCATGATGCACGTCATAAGTTTGAGGAGCATAAAAAGGCAAAGTCCGCAGATACGATTTGGGGAAACTATCAGCCGAGGAGAGAAACTCTTAGAAATCAGAGAGAAAAAGCCAATAACGAGCTGCACGTTATGCAATCAAGATACAAGGACGGCGAGCTTGGTACGGGTATCGGTATGATGTCTGCATACTCCGAGGAATACGGTGCTTTAGTAAAGCATGACATTATTAAATATGAGGAACAATTGAGAGGTATCAAGGATAACTGTGAAACAGAGTTCAGAGAGAGCTTCCTTGCAAAAATGCGTGAAAATATAGAAAATGCCATTTCTCTGTTCAAGGAGCTGAATAAAACTCTAAAACCGATTTATTACGGCAATGATTCCTATCGTTTTGACTATTCGTCGGATAAGCGTAAAAAACGTCTTTATGATATGATCATATCGGACTTTAATCTTGGCGGATTCAATCTGTTTTCCACACAGTTTGACGAAGAATACCACGACGAAATGAATGAGCTGTTTTCAAAGCTGACGGCTTCGGACGAAAACGGCGATGATGTATTGCGTGAATATACCGATTATCGCAGCTATCTTGACTATGATATTGAGATCATTTCAAAGGATGGAAAATCGCAGAAATTTTCAAAAATCTACAGAGAGAAAAGCGGTGGTGAGACACAGACACCATACTATGTGGCGATCGCAGCTTCTTTTGCTCAGCTTTACAGCACAGGTGAAACGATAAGAGTTATCATGCTTGACGAAGCCTTTGATAAAATGGACGAGGAACGTATCGAGAGTATGCTCACATTCTTTAAGTCGCAGAATTTTCAGATCATTCTCGCCGCGCCTACATCAAGATTGGAGCTGATCGGCGAACAGGCGGACAATATCGTTATGGTCTATACAGACAGCGGTCATAACAGCTTTGCAGAGGAGTTCTCCTATGACGAATTATAAAAAGCAGCTCCTGAACTGCCTGCTTGATAAATATGAGCGAAGTAGGAGCTTTACAGGCGATAATAAAAGAAGTCAGAGCTTTTCGGTCAAGGTAACACAGCTTTTTCCGAAATATGGTGACGAAGCGGAATATGGCCTCTATATCAGTATCAATGAAGCCATTGCGGAGCTTGAACGCAGTGAATATATTACTTTGTCAAAAAAGAAAAACGGAGTTATTGACAGCGTTACATTAAATACGCATAAGCTGAGCGAGATATATGCATTCATTTCAAGAACACCAAAGGCAGATACAAATGAACGGCTGCTTCACCTGCTTACAATGTATGCAAATGAAAATGAAGTTCTTGCAGCGTACTGTCAGTCACAAATTGAACGAATACAAAATAACAAAAAAGCAGAATACTTTGACGGGGACTTTGAAGAATACGAAAACATACTGAAAGTCGTATCGGAAATATTTGACATTCCCGAAGAAACTTATATCAGAGATTTCTCGGTCAAAGTGTTTGGAGATTCCAAAGTTTTTGAAAAAATCAAACACAAAGTCACAAGACTTCTGTTTCAATATGGGGATTTTCCGCAGGATGAAACCATACTTGAAGATCTGAACATCGTTAAAAATCCCGGTCATGTTTATATCAAGGGCTGCGGAATTATCACGATCGGCGGTCAGATAATTGACCTTTCTGTTCTGAAAGGTGACATTGCGATCTCGTCTGTACTTTTAAAAAGCATAGATAAAATCAAGATCACGGGCAGCAGAGTGATAACCATTGAAAACCTGACAACATTCAATCATTTTTCACAGTCTGATACCTTTGTTCTCTATCTTGGCGGATACCATAATTCTCACCGCAGAAATTTTATTAGAAAAATATACGAGCAGAACCCGCAAATCTCCTACTATCACTACGGAGATATTGATGCGGGAGGATTTTATATCCTGCTTCATCTGCGAGAGAAAACAGGCATTCGCTTTGTTCCCTATCAAATGGATGCAGATACACTACAACAACATTCAACTTATACAAAACCGCTGACGGATAATGACAGAAAACGGCTGAAAAATCTTATGAACAGCGAATTTTCGGATACAGTAACATATATGCTTGAACATAATTGCAAGTTAGAGCAGGAAGCATTGGATATTGAATAAACTGCTGCACCGCAAGGCACAGCCGTCCAAACTCAAATATAAACCATACACTCAAACACAATCTCTCTCGCCATAGCGATAAAGAGTTTTCAAGACCGTGCATTTTCTCAGTATCACCCCACTGAGAACGGCAGATTGATAGCAACTATCAGATTTCTTCCAACGCTCCACTTGTCGAGTGATAGCTTCACCGACTTTCAGTTCGAGGTCATCAAGGTACAGAATGATCCTACCATTGTTGACGAGCCTGCGAAGCCTGTCGGGGTACTTGCTGTCTGAGTAATGAAGATGATACTTGATATAGTCAGTGTTGTAGGTTTTATACTCTTCGGTGAGCGTATCAGCGTTGAAGTGAGTAACGATCAGTGTGTTTGTATCCAGTCTCCATATTGGCACGTTCTTCTTTTTCTGGGGATTGTAGGCGGTCTGCATACTTTTGTATCTGCTCATATAGACCACCTCACTTAATCGGCTTTATCATTTCAAGGACGAGCTGTGCGCCGACCTTGAATCCCTTGCGGAACTCATTGCGGTTGGAGAGGTTGTGTAGGTCAATGTCCGCTGACTGGTATTCGTTCAAAATATTTTTGCAATCAGGAAAGGTTTTCAATAATTCTGCTTCTGCCTTGACGAGTCTGTCGAGTGCTGCCTTGTATGAACCGTCCATATCCTCAATTTCGGTCAGGTGGAACAGATCATAATCATAAAGTTCATCGAGAATGTTTCTCATTTTTATATCCTCCATATCGAAATATTATACAAGGGTATGTCGGATGTTTTGTCCGCTATTTGTCCGCTAACAATGCAAAAAGTTAGTGAAAAACAGCGTAAATGAATCTTTGTAGTATGTTCTAAAATGCCGTATTTTCGGGGATTTCTGCACACTTTCATCACTTACGAAAAGTGCGCCGAGATTTTCAACTCCCGTACGGGTCACCAGACAAGAAGCTCTCAAATGACGGTATATCGCCATTTGAGAGCTTCTTTATTATTCTAGACTTCTGTCCTTTAGCGGCATAGGCATACGCCCGCAGATACTGTTCTCCTGCGGTGCCTCCTGTTTAGTCGCAACAGAAACGGTTGCCGCCTATCGCCACTCTTTGCTTTTATAGATACTGTGAAAGGTCACTTATAAAACATTGCTTTGATGACCATGGACCGGTCGGCGCTCTGAAACCATACACCGTCACAACCGAATTCCCGTCTATTGATACATGAAGGTCATAACATTCTTCCTGCCCGATCATCTCTGTTGTTTCGGTACCGTTTTGGATACAACAGCGCAGATAGCCATCAAGACTCCAAATACTGTAAACCATGCGCCAAATACTCTGACTAACCAATTAACAGTAGGAAGATTTATAAATACAAGAGCGCTGACTGCAAGTCCTGCGATACACAAAGCAATTCCGAAAGCAACAAGATTAACGGGCTTTTCGCCGTTGTGGGCGCAAGACACGATGGACGTTACCATATTAACTTCAATTACCAGCAGAACGATTATCGCAATAAAGCACACTCCAAGCAGCAATGCTGAGAAGCCTGCAAGTAAGAATAATCCAAACGTAGCTACACACAGCAAAAGCATAACAACTGCAAAACGTATCAGTTCTGATTTATGACTGTTTTCACGGTCGAACCTTTTGCATATGGCGTTCATAATAAATGTGCAGATTGCTGTCACGCATAGGATGCCCAAAAAAGCCAGCAGGTATCCCGCCATAATCGGCAAAACTACCTTTAGCACAGAGCCAAGCAACGGATATTTAAAAACGCCGTCATCCGAAAACATTTTGCCATTGCCAAAATACATGAGAACGGCAAAAAGCAGAGCAGCAGCCACAACGGTATGTATAACGGCAGTCTTCAATGCCTTTTTAGGTGAGTCCTTAACGCACCAAAACGCCAATGCTATCCAAGCGGTCAATATAGCCGCCGGCAGCATCACGTCAAACATCTTTTCGACATACGAAACGTTGACATTATCTACACCGTGCTTAAAAAGCAAAACGAACAGGAAACATAACAGGCTGTCTGCAACAACGGCAATCGCAAGCTTTGATTTTCTCATACTTATACCCCCTTATTTATAACTAATAGCCTTGATATTTGGACTATCCAAAATGTCCCCCGGAGTTATATAAAATTCATTGCCATCTTCAATATCATATCCGGCATATAGGTAACCTGCCCACGCCAAACGTGAACAGTACCATGTCGGCGAATCAATGCTTGAATCACGCATATGTTCAATTTCAAGACCATAATCCTTGCCGATTTGCCGTGTTATAAATGATGTTATTGTAGCTATCGTTCTGCTAGGTAATCCGTTATAACCGTATCTCAAAAGCTTAACTTTATTATCATCACACCTCTTATCGTCTAAAATACTCCGACAAACACCATCTTCTATTGCTTCTATCATCCTTATATTGTACTTATAAGTCGATGAACTCGAGCCTGAGCCGTATAGAGGCAGATAATATATTCCCTCAACATATGCGATATGTCCTACAAATGTACCCGGAGTAAGCTCAGCCTTTCTGTTCTCATGAATCATATCTCCCGCCTTTACAACTTTCAGCAAATTGTATTTTGAATAAGTAGCCTGTGAAACAACATCTGTTCCCGTATTATAATAATAGTTTCCGTCTCCGCTTGAAGATTTTAAAATTGCATTTTCATCGGAGTAATCTGACGCCCTTTCAAGTGACGAAAGTTCACTAACGCAATACGTATCAATGCCAAAATTATCAATCAATTCTTCATCGCTCTGTATCGTACAAGAATCTGCATTAATCTCTACGACGTTTCCTATAATAGATCCATTTACATTTATTCTGTCAGCATTTAAAACAACTTTTCCGTTCGGAGCATAAATAACACCATTGAAGTCGATCGTATCAGCAGTAATAATTATATCTCCGTTGGAAGAAAATATAACAGTGTCAGAATTCTCAACCCCATTCAAGCTATCACAAACAACATTGACACTTTCGTTTGCTCCTAAAACCTCATCAATATCCAATTTGCTACATTCTACCCCAACCTTTTTTATACCAAAGAGATTTAAATCAAGCTCCAAGCCCTGCACCTTTGAATTGTATTCTTTTGTACAAGTAGTATGATCAAAGGACATAAATGACTCGGAAAAGTTTAACATATGCGACACGCTGTCGGCTGGCGCACTGTAATTTGTGTACACTTCGCCCTCAATGTTTCTGGATTTAATATTGAGAATAGGCACTTCAACATTTGATTCTGAAAATACAGCATATCCCAAACTTCTGCTTTCAGCGACAGCATCGTCTGCCTGCGACGATGCGGCAGCAACAGGTGGAATAGCAAAAGCGTATATCCAAACTATTGATGCTAGCAAAGCTGCTTTTTTCTTTCGATATTTGAACATAATCAACACCTCTTTTTATGTTTTCAAATATATTATTGCATAAATTTCTAGCATTGTCAAGTAATTGCTTCAAACATTTCCGCATTTATTTGCATTATAACATACAGAAAACCGCTGTTATGCTCAAAGCCACCGTAGCTGATACGGTGGCTTTTGATTTTATATGTACTCTGAAATATCGCTTATAAATCCGTAACTCGTGGTCTGCGCTCCTGCAATTGAAGAATCATAACATTCAACAAACGCTTTATCTTGTATTGATACATGGTAATTGAGGAATGTTGTTCCTGCCTCATCGCCTGTTGCACCGTCGTATTCGGTGATTGACAGAGCAAAGACATACCAGTTATCGTTATCTATCGCTGGATATTCGGCTTTGACATACGAACCCTCTTCGTCATACTCTCCCGGCATTGCGAGATAATTACTTCTTGTAAGCAATTCTCCTGTCGAAGAATCAAAGATATCTTCCTGTTCTATCACAGGTATGACGCCATAAATATACGAGTATTTACATTCTGTATAGGTTTTGCCGTCGCCGCTCTTTTTGGTACAGCCTGTCAGCTTGTTATCCGCACCATAGATATAGGTATTTTTTTTGTTTTCAAGGGTATAGGTGCCGTCTTCCTGCTTATACAGGTTATAGGTGCCGTTATACTCGATGTCAATCCGCCTTATAAACCCATCTGTGCTCTCGCCGCTGTTGTCGCCGCTTGGAGTATCCGGCTGTGTTTCGTCGAAAACGAGTTTTGCTAAATAGACATATCCTGATTCATCGCCTGTCAATGACGCAGAGCAGTCCAAAGCTATGGAATATCTGACTTGATAGTTTTTATAATCGTTTGAATCTGGAGATTGACTATCGGAGGTAGACACAAACAGGTCAAACAGCGTATTGCTTTCACCTGTCGGGGTATAGCTGAGTATACTGTCTGTTACCAAATCCTCTTCACCCTCAACAGAGACGGCGTATTCCATATATCTCTGCGGCAATACAGCGTCGCCTACCAACGTGTAGGATATAGTTTCTCGCCTATTCTCGTCGGGATATTCTATTTCTGTCCAGCTTAACACACCGTCGGCGTCGTAATGGTCCTTTCTGTTCGGATTTAGCTCATCTATCAGGATATATTCGCCCGAATCCGTCTTTTCGACACTCCATCCGTCCCTGAGGTTTGTTATTCCATATGTTTCGTCATTATTTCCATTTCCCCAAAATCTCTGCTGTGAGGCTTCCGAGACAGAGTCCTTTATTTCCTCGACAGGCACGATCGAAACCGTACCGTTTTCGACAACAGCCGCCTGGTTCGCTGTAATCTGCTCGGTCTTTTCCTCGGACTTTATCTCTACAACGCCCTTTTCACAGTAGACGATAGTTCTGTCGTCCTCTGCTTTTACAAGGAAAATCGTACCCTTTACGCCGACTGTCGCATTTGACGTTTTTACCTCGTAGAGTGCGCCCGACTTTAGCGGCTCGTTGATCTCATTTAAAATCTCTCCGGATTTCAGGTCGATATATGTACGGCTGTCGTCCTCGTCGCCGTCTGCCTTCATTTTGATTTCGGTCTGCTCAGCTAGGGTGATTTTCTTGTCGCTGTCAAGAGCTAAAGTGGCATTTGACTGCTCGCCTGTTTTAAGGTCATCGCCGCTTTCAAAATTCATATTCTTGTATACGTCCTTTGTCTTATCGTCCCTTGTATATGTGACGCTTCCCTCAAATGACACAAGCTTTATGATGCGGTAGCTCTCGTCCTTATCGCCGTCCTTGCAGGACGCAAGCGTAAATGTCATTGCAAAACAAAGTGCCAGAGAAATTATTCTTTTAAACATTATGAGTTTCCTCCTTGCGGTGTATTTTCTTTTCCGCCCCAAAGCTCAACTGCAAAGCTGTAAAGCTCATTGTCTATCTGTCCGTCCTTTGCCATAAAGCCTAAGATTTTAAGGCTCTGTTCGACGGTCTTTGCCTTCTTATACGGTCTGTCGTCAGCGGTAAGCGCATCATAGACGTCGCATATTGTAAGTATTCTTGTCGGAATGTCGATCTCGTCGCCCTGCATTTTATTCGGGTAGCCCTTTCCGTCGAGCAATTCGTGGTGTGACGATGCTATTTTTCTTACCCTTTGATAATTCTTGCCGAAGCGAATCCTCTGCAAAATTCCGTCTGTATAGACTGCGTGCTTATGGACAAGCTCCATTTCCTCTGCGGTGAGAGTTCCTTTTTGTATGCGCAGGCATTTCAGCTCGGTTTCGTTAAGAAGCTGGATTTCTCTGCCGTCGGGGCAGGTATAGCTTGCTTTTTCAAGCTCGGTTATTTTTCCCTTTTCTTCATCGGAGAGCCATTCCTTTTTATCGAGTGCGACAATAAACTCTCTTGCGTCTGCTATATACGAAAGCTTCCCGTCCGCCTCGGCTCTTTCTATATCGCCCTTTTCTGCGTCAAGCTTTATCATAAGCTCAAGCTTTTCAAAGCGGTTAAGTATATCGTTAAGATATCCTCCGAGCCTTGTAGGCTTATCGAGGACGTTTTTCGGCACGCTCATTTTGCCTACGTCGTGCAGGAGAGAAGCGAGCCTCAGCTGGTCGAGTTCATTCTTGGTGAGATGGATTTTCGTGCGTTTCTTTCTGTGCTGTGAGTTTACATACTCCGCAAGCTGCACGCTGTACTGAGAAACCTTACGGGTGTGGCTTGCGTTATAAGGCGTGCGCTGGTCGATTGCCTCGGTCATTGCCTCCGCCATAGAATAGAGAAGCGCTTTAAGCTCTTTCTCCTTTTGTATCCTTTCAAGCACATATTTCTGTATGAGGTTTACCACAAACACGAGCAGTACAGAAACGATAAAGTATGTAATATACCACAGTATTCCGTTTTGCCACAGGAAATAGCATAGCGCAATATGAGCAAGCACAGCAAAAACAGAGCAGGCTGACAAGACTGACACCTTTTTCCTGCCGGTGGCAAAGAGAAGCAGACCCGAAAGCATGCCGTTTGCGATTGCGACAACCAGAAGCGGCGCATGGGTGAAGTAGTCGCCTGTTAGGAGAGTCTGGGTAATGTTTGCGTTGACTTCAATGCCATACATTCTTGTTCTTCTGTCAACGGAAACGTTATATGAGTCCATCATTCCGTCGGCGTAGCTTCCGACAAGCACGGCAGAGCCTTCAAACACGCTCGCAGGGACTTCGCCCGACAGGACGTCTGCAAGGGGGATATATTCGTAGCTTCCCGGAGGTGCAACGAAATTTATAAGTATTGAGCCGACTGCGTCAAGCTTAGGCTCTTTCAGCGTTTCGCCGTTTTCTTCCGCAAAGGTTTCGGCAATCTTGTATGCAAAGCTGTTGTATGTACCCTTTTTGGTGCCGACCTCCAGAATCGAATGCCGCACAAAGCCGTCGCCGTCGATAATCATATCCACATAGCCCGTATCCGTATTCTTTGCAAGCTCGTCATACGCAAGTATAGGGTCGGTATGCGAGATGACCTTATCGCCGTCTAAGCTGAACGAGGAAAAATGTCCCAGACCCAGCTGTGACGCTAAAATTATGTTCTTGTCCTTGCAGGCCTCGGCAAACGCTTTGTCGCCCTTCTCGTCTCTTTCAAAGGTAAAGAGTACATCGAATGCGACGAGTGCGGGGTCTGTTTCGCCGCTGTAAAGGATATTAAGCAGGTCGGCGTACAGCTGTCTTGACCAGTTTGCATAGTCGCCGAGCTGTGCGATAGAGTAATCGTCGATGCCTATGATTTTAATATCGTTGTTAAGCGGCTTGCGGCTTTTGTACACCAAGTCCTGCGCAAGCTGTTCGGGGTAAGCGAGCCATTCAAAATATGTTCCGCAGAAAACCGCCGCCGCAAACAGAAGCGACGCAATCGCAGTAAAAAGCGTCCGTCCGCTCTTTTTTAACTTTTCTATACGGCTCACCCCTTTCTCTATATATAGTAATTGTATCACAGTTTCGGTAATTTTACAAGTAGTGACAGAGCCGAAACAAAAGGCTACAAAGCAATAACACAGCAAAAGCCCACCCCTCTCGGAGTTGGCATAATCACTATTTTGTTCGGAAAACGCTATATTACAAAACCTTGTTGTTCTTCATAAAGCCTGACGTCCGGTCATACGGAGTAAGGAAGTACATCCAGTAGCCGTACTTCTTATAGTTTCCGCTTTCGGAAACGTATGTCACTCCGTCGATATAGACCTCTGTCCAGAAATGCTGCCACTTGCTTGTACCAGCGCTGTTGCAGCGGTAGCCTTTTATAACTGCTGTGTCATATCCGTAATATGCGTACATTACAGCCATAGCTCCGTTGTACTGCAAGCACTGACCGTACTTATTAACGAAAACAGACTCAACCCATGACGATGTAACGTGAGAATAATCTGTGTCATATGTGACATTCTCGTTTATCCAGGTGATTGTGTATTCAAGAGCTTCCATATCAGACATACTGCTAAGATTATGCTCTTTGATAAAGTCTTCAATAATTTTGATATCGGAAGCAGAAACGGTATAGGTCCAGTCGTACTCAGTTGTATTGCCCTGTGCATCATATACGGGGATTTTATACTTTGCAGAACCGCCCGATGTTCCTCCGGAAGTGCCGCCGCTTGAGCCGCTTCCTCCGCTTGAACCGCTTGAACCGTCATTATTTCCGCTGTCCGTATTGCCGCTTCCGCCGTTATCCGAGCTGCCCGTATTGTTCTCAGGCTTCTCCTCCTTCTTTGGAGGCTCTTCCTTAGGCGGTTCGGGAAGGTCGATTTTCGTTTCCTTGCCCATCTCGGAATCTATAATCCTGCCGCCGAGCGACAAAAGTCCCTCAAGCTTATACGCATAGCTCTTTCCTGCTTCGGCGGTCTTATCGTCGTATTCAAGACTGCCGTCTGTAATTGTAGCGAGCAGCTCGTACTTGCCGCCGTCTTCGCTTCTGTAAAGCTTGTAGCCTGAGAAATTCTTGTCCGCCTGCCATGTAATATTACAACCCCTTGAGGAACGCTTTCTTACGCTGACATTAGGCGCTGTGAGCTTCTTTATCTCGGCGCTTGATGCGGCGTTTCCGTAATAGCTGTTATCGGTAATCTCATACATCTGGCTCTGCACCTTGGATATATAAGAACTCATCGGAATCGTTTCGCTCGCAAAATGATACGGACAGCCTTGAAGCTCGTCCAGCAGGATATCCTTTGATGAAGAATTGTAGCGGTAAATCTCCTGCCTGTCTGCGGTCAGGTCATGCTTGACCTTTGAAGCTTCGGGTGCGTCGTTGCAAAGAAGAATAGTATACTTTACGGCATTCTTCATGCTTCCGCTGTAGCTGCCGATAAATTCGATGCTTGACGTAACCTCGCCTATTCTTGACGAGGCGCTGCCCACGACAAAATCTCTGCCCTGAACGAGAGCCTGTCCTGCGTATAGGACTGAAACGCTTGGAGAGCCGTGTCCGAACGCCACGTCCGAAACGCCCGAAATTGTTATCTTGCTTGTGTCAATTTTTGTAGGTGCAGACTCAGAAGCTGTTACAGCGTCCGGCTTTTCCGTGCCTGCGTCTGATTCTGCCGCAAAGCCCTCTACCGCCACAGAAACGGCCATAGCAAGGCTAAGGAGAATTGAAATTGCTCGTTTCAACATTATTATACGTCCTTTCAGGTTGTCTTTATCTAATCTGAACGGTTTATTTTTCTATACACAGTAATTATACCATTTTTTGAAAGCCAAATCAACCCCCATTATCTACAAAAAGCACGGAGGTGATTTGTACATATGCCATATTAAAATATTAGTAAAGCTTAGGCAAATTGTCCTTCGCAACGGAATATTCGCTGTCGTATATTGCCTTTAGGGCGGCGTTGTCGGTGTATTTTTCCGACATACACCATTCGTGCGACCATGTCATAAAGCTTGCCCAACCTGCGCCCTCTGCGACGATTTTTTCGGGCGACGGAAGCGTTCCTGTTTCACCGATAAGCGCTATTTTCGGGGTGTCAGTAATTTTGATAAGCTCGTCATAGGACTCTTTGCGACTTGTATGCTCATGTGCGGGAGGGTACATATCTCTTGAAATGATATCTACTGTGTCATCGCCGGGATATCCGTCGGCGGCAGGCGAATTCCACACCCAGATAAGATTATTAAGCTTGTGGTGATATGTCATTCTGTCGTAAAGTATCCGCCACAGCTTCTTGAGGTTTTCTTTTCCGCCTGCGCTCCACCAGAACCAGTCGCCCTCCCCTTCGTGGAAAGGCCGCCACAGTATCGGAATCTGCGCATCGCAAAACGGTCTTAGAAGTCCTGCCATACAGTCGATATCCGAGAGCATTGCGTTATATTCTTCAGTACCCTGCTCGGACGCTTTCACCGAATCAAAGTCGGTGAATTTTGAGAAAAAGGACTTTGAGCGTCCGCCGAGCGGCGAAAACCAGTGCCATGTAAATGTTATGAGTCCTTTCTTATCTGCCCACTCCCACGCATTGCGAAGCGTTCCGTAATTGTCGGAAACCTCCTTCATACATTCCTCGTCCGTATCCAAATAGTTGATGTTCGGGGAATACGACAAAAGCTCGAAGCCGACCAGCGCAGGCAGCTTGCCTGTGACCGATTTTATGTAGGAAAGCTCCTCCTGTCCACGGCTCTGGGTATGCTGACCTAAAACAACCTTTTTGAAGGAAATCTCGGACAGGTATCTCATAACGTTTTTAACGCATGGCAGGGCGTTTTTGTTTGTCGGTATACAGCGCTTTGAAGCGCCGTGCCTTTCTGTCATAGCAAATTCTCCTTATCTGTTTATAATACAGGTTTGTCACGGGAAATTATTCGATGATTATTTTCGCTCAAGGCTGACCATATAAGAGCCTAAGACCTGCTCGCAGGGCATCAGAGCTGTTACATATCTGCATTTCAGTCAACGAAATAGAGCAAAGCGCCGTGCGGAGGAATTTCGCAGTTAACCGAAGATACGTTGTCCTCCTGCCTGCCTGTCCAAAGCTCACGGAGAGACGCTATATCGCTTTCTATCTGAACGTCTGCAAACGAGAGGCTGAGCGACGCATCGTTTTCTCCTGCGTTGAACAGGGCAAGGTAGCCTCCGCCGTCCTTTCTTAACGCTCTCCAGGCGATAATCTCGTTTCCGTCTATCTCACGTCTGAAAACGGGGCGCGCATATCTTGACTGCTTTGAAACGTCCATTGCTTCGGCGTTTGTAAACAGCGACAGCGTGAAGTCGTCAAAATACGTCATATCTCCGCCTATGATAAGCGGTGAACGCATAACGGACCAGAGGGTGAGCATTGTCTTATGCTCGTCTTTTGAAAACTTTGTCCAGCCGTCCTTGCCGTAATCTAAGAGCAAAGCGCCGACAGGCAGCATATCTGCGTCGGGAAAATGCCCTTCTCCTGCGTGTATGCACCACGTTTGCGCCCTGCCGAACATATCGTAGAGCGACTCCCAGTTATCCCAGAAATCGTCCGTTATACGCCACATATTTGCAACCTGTTTATATAGCTCCGCCTTTTCGGGAAGCGCAGGTCCGGGGGACAGGCTCAGCACCATTTCTCTGCCGCAGTCCATGAGCGCCTGACTGAGCATACAAAGCTCTGTTTCCTCGTGCGGAAGCTCCCGACAGATATCGTCAACCTTTACAAAGTCAATCCCCCACTCTGCATAAAGCGAAAAGATGCTGTCGTAGTATTCCTTTGCTCCGTCTTTAGCAGGGTCAACGCCGTACATATCGGTGTTCCACTGACATATGCTTGCGGTTTTTGCAATCTGCCTTGCGGTCTTGTCCGTGCCGAAAACGGGCGTGTTCTTATGCACGGCCTGTCTTGGTATGCCGCGCATTATGTGTATGCCGAATTTGAGTCCAAGAGAGTGGACAAACTCTGCAAGCGGAGCAAAGCCTTTTCCGCCTGCCGACGACGGAAAGCGGTTTTCGGCAGGGATAAGCCTGCCATATCCGTCCATACATAGGTCGGTGAACGGGTTATACTCGTGGCTTTTTGCGTTCGGCTCAGACCACTGGATATCTACTACGATATACTCAAAGCCGTACTGCTTTAAATTCTTTGCCATATACTCGGCGTTCTTGCGCACCGTATCCTCTGTGACAGCTGCGCCGTAGCAATCCCAGCTGTTCCAGCCCATAGGCGGATTTTTGATTTTTGACAGCATACAAACTTCTCCTTTTTATGTATAATTCTGCTTAGTACCATTATAATGTATAAATTGCAAAAAGAAAAGGGGGTAAAAATAAAAAAATGTATTGACAAATGCGTTCAGATACGCTATAATTTACACTTGTAAGCGGTATGGAAGGACATCAGAGTTTTTCCAGCAATTATAAGGACCACTCCTTTGAGGAGTAGAGGCCATACGGACAGCCGGGTCCACTGCCGATCGGTGGCTTTGCCGCCACATTATTGATTGAGTTAGAAGCTCAAATTTTATAAGTTGGTTACTTCATAACCGAGATATGCCTTATGGGCAGACTTGTGAAACGGTCAATAAGAGTAGTAAAAGTGATTGCTATATAGACTCTGACAAATCCCGAAATTTCCTTACTTGTTTTTTGTCTTTTTGAGGTGCTTCTCTCAGACATCTAGTAGAGTAAAGTAATTTACGCAAGCTGTGCTTTTGGCATTGCTTGCGTTTTTTAATATATTTTGATTTACCCTCTAAAGGAGTGGGCGTTGCGGTAGCCTTGCCCAACAAATATTCTCGATATTTTCGGGCAAGAGAAATAAAATCGTTCTCTTCTTTTCCGAGCTTTCTTCTCTTTAAAAGAGAAGAAAGCCAAATTATACAGCCGAGTTCACCTACTTACTACAATACAAAGGAAGATATTTATGAGCGTTATTTTGGACCAGAACCGCGCGCCTATCCACGAGGCGCTTGAAAAATTCCGTCAGATGAGGGTCGTGCCTTTCGATGTTCCAGGACACAAGAGGGGCAGGGGCAATCCTGAGCTTACGGAATTTTTAGGACAGAGATGCGTGTCAATCGACGTAAACAGTATGAAACCTCTTGACAATCTCTGTCACCCTGTTTCGGTAATCAGAGAAGCGGAACAGCTTGCGGCACAGGCTTTCGGGGCGGCAGAGGCATTTCTCATGGTTGGCGGAACGACAAGCTCGGTGCAGAGCATGGTGCTGACAGCCTGCAAGAGGGGCGACAAGATTATTCTGCCACGAAACGTCCACAGAAGCGTCATCAACGCTCTGATACTTTGCGGAGCTGTGCCTGTATATGTAAATCCGGAGGTTGACCGCCGGCTGGGTATTTCTCTCGGCATGAAGCGTGAGCAGGTCGAAAAGGCAATAAACGAGCATCCTGACGCAGTTGCGATACTTGTGAACAACCCTACCTACTACGGCGTATGCTCCGACCTTAGAGAGATAGTGAGACTTGCGCACTCGCACGGAATGCTTTGTCTTGCCGACGAAGCGCATGGCACGCACTTCTATTTCGGCAAAAATTTCCCTGTTTCGGCTATGGAGGCAGGCGCAGATATGGCGGCTGTTTCAATGCACAAGAGCGGAGGAAGCCTTACGCAGTCCAGCTTTCTGCTTGCGGGACCGAACGTCAATGCAGGCTATGTAAGGCAGATCATAAACCTGACGCAGACTACCTCGGGAAGCTATCTCCTTATGAGCAGTCTTGACATTTCAAGGCGTAATCTCGCACTTCGGGGCGAGGAGATATTTTCTCAGGTAAGCAGGATTGCGGAGTATGCAAGGGACGAGATAAACTCTATCGGCGGTTACTACGCATTCGGCAGGGAGATGATAAACGGCGATTCTGTGTTCGACTTTGACCCTGTCAAGCTCAGTGTTCACACTCTTGACATAGGTCTCGCAGGCATCGAGGTTTACGACCTTTTGCGTGACGACTACGACATTCAGATTGAGTTTGGCGACATCGGAAACATCCTCGCATATCTCTCGATCGGCGACAGAATGAGCGAGGTCGAACGGCTTGTTAGTGCGCTTGCCGAGATACGCAGGCTTCACCAGCGTGACAAAACGGGTATGCTATCGCAGGAATACATTCCGCCGCAGGTAATAGCGTCGCCGCAGGAGTCGTTCTACGCAGACAAAACAAGCCTGCCTATCATGGAAACGGAAGGTATGGTGTGCAGCGAATTTGTAATGTGCTACCCTCCCGGAATCCCTATTCTTGCACCGGGCGAAAAGATAACAAAAGACATACTCAACTACATAAGCTACGCCAAGGAAAAGGGCTGTTCAATGACGGGACCCGAGGACCCTGAAATAGAGTATCTGAATGTATTGAAATAGAAAGGAAAATGGTTATGGATATATGGTTCAGCGAAAAGCACACTCCCGATGTAAAGCTGAGTCTGAGGATAGACCGACAGCTTTTCTCAAAAGAGAGCGACTACCAGAGAATCGACATCTTCGAGAGCTGTGAATTCGGCAGAGTTCTGTCGCTTGACGGAAACATAATGCTTACCGAACGTGACGCATTCATATACAACGAGATGATAGTACACGTTCCCATGGCGGTACACAAGGGTATCAGGAAGGTTCTTGTGATAGGTGCAGGCGACGGCGGAGTTGTAAAAGAGCTTACGAGATATTCGAGGATAAAGAAAATCGACCTCGTTGAAATGGACTCGATGGTGGTCGAGGCCTGCAGGCAGTATTTGCCGGGCAACGCCTGTCAGCTTGACGATGAAAGAGTTTTCATACACTACGAAAATGCTCTGAAATTCATTCGCTACAAGGAGAACGAATACGACCTCATAATAGTTGACTCAAGCGACCCATACGGTCCGTCGGAGGGACTTTTTACCAAGGAATTTTACGGAATATGCTACAAGGCGCTTCGTGATGACGGAATAATGGTAAACCAACAGGGCAGTCCGTTTTACAAGCAGGACGCTGACGCCATGCAGAGAAGCCACAAGCGTATTGCTAACACTTTTCCTATTTCGAGGGTCTATCAGGCGCACATTCCGACATATGCCGCAGGCTACTGGCTTTTCGGATTTGCGAGCAAGAAGTATCACCCCATCGACGACCTAGACACGGAAAGCTGGAACGAGCTTCATCTGAGAACAAAATACTACACGACAAGACTCCACAAGGGTGCGTTTTACCTGCCTGCATTTTTGGAAGAAATGCTTGAGGAGGTTGAAGGGTAATGCTGAAACAGAACATCGAGAGCTTTATCGGCTGCGACAGCGGATACGGCGAGGCGCAGGCTGTCATATACGGCGCACCTTTTGACAGCACAACAAGCTTTCGGCCGGGCGCACGCTTCGGTTCGTCTGCAATAAGGCACGAGAGCTTCGGGATCGAAACATACAGCCCGTATCAGGACGAGGATTTGTCCGACTACAGGATTTTTGACAGCGGAGATCTGGAGCTTTGCTTCGGATCTGCGGAGTCAGCCCTTTCGGACATTGAGAAAAGGGCAGATAAGATACTGGGCGACGGAAAGCTTCCTATTCTTGTCGGCGGCGAGCATCTCGTTACGCTGGGTGCGGTGAGGGCGGTATCGAAAAAATACAATGGCCTGCACATAATTCACTTTGACGCACACGCTGACCTGAGGGACGATTACCTTGGCGCTAAGCTCAGCCACGCCTGCGTTATGAGGAGATGTCACGAGCTGGTAGGCGACGGTAAAATTCACCAGTTCTGCATAAGAAGCGGCGAGAGGACAGAATTTCAGTTTGCGGAGAGGCACACTGATATGCACAGGTTTTCTTTCGTCGGACTGTCCGACACGCTTCAGAAAATCGGCGATGCGCCGATATATTTCACGATAGATTTAGACTGTCTTGACCCTGCGTTTTTCTGCGGCACAGGCACTCCTGAAGCAGGCGGAACAGACTTTGCTTCGCTGCTGTCTGCGATAGAGCTGGTTGCAAAAAATAACGTTGTGGGCTGTGACATAAACGAGCTTGCGCCTATGCTTGACCCAAGCGGAGCAAGCACGGCGATTGCGTGCAAGATAATGCGTGAGCTTATTTTGGCGATACTTAAAAACAGAAAGGGAGAATAAAAATGAGCAGAGTTTTAATTATAGGCTGCGGCGGAGTTGCCTCCGTTGCGATAAGAAAATGCTGTCAGGTAAGCGAGGTTTTCAGCGAAATATGCATCGCAAGCCGCACAAAATCGAAGTGTGACGAGCTTGCAAAAAAGCTAGCGCCAACGACCGATACTAATATCACAACCGCAAGAGTTGACGCAGATAATGTTGACGAGGTGATTGCGCTTATCGAAAGCTACAAGCCTGAGCTTGTTATGAATATTGCGCTTCCATACCAGGATTTGACTATTATGGACGCCTGTCTTCACTGCAAGGTCAACTATATGGACACAGCAAACTACGAGCCTGAGGACATTGACGACCCTGAGTGGAGAAAAATCTACGATGAGAGATGCAAGAAGGAGGGCTTTTCGGCATACTTCGACTACTCATGGCAGTGGGCGTACAAGGAGAGATTTGAAAATGCGGGGCTTACTGCGCTTTTGGGTTCGGGCTTTGACCCCGGCGTTACTCAGGCTTACTGCGCTTATGCCTTAAAACATCAGTTCGATACTATCGACACTATCGACATTCTGGACTGCAACGGCGGCGACCACGGATATCCCTTTGCGACAAACTTCAACCCGGAAATCAATCTGCGTGAGGTTTCCGCACCGGGAAGCTACTGGGAAAACGGCAAGTGGGTCGAGATACCTGCTATGAGCATAAAGAGGGAATACTGCTTTGACGGCGTGGGCGACAAGGATATGTATCTTCTTCACCACGAGGAGATAGAGTCGCTTGCCAAAAATATACCTAACGTAAAAAAGATACGCTTCTTTATGACATTCGGGCAGAGCTATCTTACTCACATGAACTGCTTGCAGAACGTAGGAATGCTGTCAACTGCGCCTATTATGTACGAGGGCAGAGAGATAGTTCCCATTCAGTTTTTAAAGGCGCTTCTTCCCGACCCGGCATCGCTTGGTCCAAGAACAAAGGGCAAGACAAACATCGGCTGTATTTTTACAGGCACAAAGGACGGAAAGCCTAAGTCTTACTACATATACAACGTCTGCGACCACGAGGAATGCTACAAAGAGGTTGAATCGCAGGCAATTTCGTACACAACGGGAGTACCTGCAATGTGCGGAGCGCTTATGCTTCTTACGGGAAAATGGAACAAAGCGGGAGTATACACGGTTGAGGAGTTCGACCCCGACCCGTATATCGAGGCGCTCGGAAAGTACGGACTTCCGCACAGGGAGAGCTTCTCACCTGTTCTGGTTGACTAAGCTATGAATAACGAAACGGACATTATGACAAGGCTGCTGACCGCCGACATACGCACGCCCTGCTATGTTATAGACGAGAAAAAGCTAAGAGAAAACTGCAAGGTCCTAAAATCCGTGCAGGACAGGACGGGGTGCAGGATTTTGCTTGCGCAGAAGGCGTTTTCAAACTACGACTTCTATCCCCTGCTGTCCGAGTATCTTTCAGGAACAGAGGCGAGCGGTCTTTACGAGGCAAGGCTTGGCTGTGAGATGATGAAAGACAAAGAATGCCACGTTTTCTGTGCGGCATACAGGGAGGACGAATTTGAGGAGCTTCTCTCATACGCCGGACACATTGTTTTCAACAGTCCGACCCAGCTTAAAAAGTTCGGCGCTGCTGCAAAGGCGCACGGCAGGCAGGTAGGACTCAGGATAAATCCTGAGTGTTCGACGCAGGAGGGTCATGAAATCTATGACCCATGCTCCCCTACGAGCAGACTCGGCACGACAAGAGAACAATGGGACGAGCTTATGGACGGGGGGCTTACGGATATGCTGGACGGTCTGCATTTTCACACGCTCTGCGAGCAAAATTCCGACGCACTCGAAAAAACGCTGGAAGCCGTTGAGGAGAAATTCTCGCCGTACCTAAAAAGGGTAAAATGGCTTAATATGGGCGGCGGTCATCACATCACAAGAGATGACTACGATATAGATCTGCTTTGCAGGCTGATTGAAAAAATGCGTGACAAATACTCGCTCCAAATTTATTTAGAGCCGGGCGAGGCTGTTGCGCTTAATGCCGGGTATCTTGTAACGGAGGTTCTGGATATTGTGAAGAACGGCAAAAACAGGATTGCGATACTTGATATGTCTCCTGCCTGCCACACTCCCGACGTAATAGAGATGCCATACCGACCGCCTCTTTTGGGAAGCGTTGAAAAGTCACAGCACCAGTATATTCTAGCAGGTCCGACCTGCCTTGCGGGAGATGTTGTGGGAGAATACTGCTTTGAAAGAGAACTGAACATCGGCGACAGGCTGATTTTCGGGGATATGGCGATATACTCGACCTGCAAGAACAACACCTTTAACGGTATGCCGCTGCCGACAATTTACAAGGCTTGCGAAAGCGGTGGAATACTGCCACTTGCGGCATTTGGCTACGAGGATTTCAAGTATCGGCTGGGCACAAAATAAGGACACCAACAAAAAACTGCACTATCCTTTTTACGGGAAGTGCAGTTTTTTCTGTGTATCAAAGAAGTCTTATAAGCTTATTTAAAACCGGCGCATAATGCTTATCTACAAGTCCGAAGTCCTTTTCCTTGTAGGTCCAGCAGGCTCTTGCTATGCCTGAGCTTTTGAGTGCGGAGTTTATATCCTCAAACCACTTTACCGTCTGCTCAGGGTCTGCCTTGTCGATAACGCCGTACTCGCCGCAATAGAGCGGCACGTTATGCTTCTCGGCAATTTCGACAGCCTGTTCAAAAAGCCTTTCAAAGAACCTTTCGTTCATAGGCTCGTCGCTGTCATAGAAATCGTGGGCGTAGTCCTCTCCGAAAAAGCCGTAGGATTTCTTAGCCATTTCGTTAACGGGAATTTTGTAGTCGGTCTTGTAATCCCGTGGCATATTATCCACCCAGTATGCGGACTGATGCGTGAAAACAAGCGGACTGTAGCAATGGAACGTGAACACGATGTTCTCGTCATAAGGGGCGTCAAGAAGCTTCAAGCCCTCGATACTGCTGTTATATATGCCGCCGATGATAATTCGGATATCCTTGTTTATCTCACGAATCGCCTTTATCGTCCGCTTTGCAATCTCATTCCATTTCTGAGCCATCCAAGGCATTGTAATCTCGTTCAGCAGTTCAAATGCGACTCTGTCAGAGTATTTCGCATAACGTCTTGTCAGTTCTTCCCAAACGGCTACAAAATTGTCCTGGAGGCTTTCGTCCTCAAAGAATGCGCAATAGCTGCTGTCGTCAAAGATAAAGCCCATGGTCTTGTGGAGGTCGAGAACCGTGTTAAGTCCGTATACATCGCACCACTCAAGGCACTTGTCTATATAGCCAAAGCCCGATTCGATAAAGCTCTTATCATCGTTCTGGAAAAGGTGGAAATCAATCGGAAGCCTTACATGGTCAAGTCCCCACGACGCAATACGCTGTATATCCTTTTCGGTTATAAAGGAGTCAAAATGCTCCTTTGTGTAATTTTCCTCTCCGCACTGTGAAACCCAGCCACCGAGGTTTACGCCCTTTTCAAAGCCTTCAAATGCTCTCATGCTCTAAGTTCCTTTCGTGTAATATTATTCCGCTGTATCAGCAGTTACAGAGTCTATCGTTTCCAACGTGATGTTGTCTATACATATCCTGTGCTGATTTGATACTCTTATTCCGCCTACTGCGCCCATTGACAAACTGAACACGCACTCAGAGTCGGTAGGCTGTTCCATTGTAAATTCAAGTTCAAAATGCTGATATTCGCCTGTGAGATCAACGATTTCCTCTCCTGAATACGGCGTCCAGTCGTCGTTATGCTTACTGCCGTCACGCTGAATTGCGAACATTATCTTTCTGTCAACGCTTGATTTTGCGTCAAACGAGAGTCTGTACGACTGACCGTTTTCAAGGCGTATGCCGTTCTGCTTGAGCTGAATGTGCCAAGCCTCCGGTCCTGAATTATTGATTGTGAAGTCGATAGCGTTATCTTCTGTGAGGCTGTCTACAACCCAGCTTACGTCGCTTGCCGTATAGGCGTATGGTTCAAAACCTGCTAAGCCTGCGTTGAAGCTGCCGTTTTTGAGGAGGCTGTCCTCTGTAAGAGATACGTTGTCAATCTTATAGCTGCCTGCATCCGAGAACTTCACTGCGAATGTCTTTGACGTGTCTGCCGTAAGCGAAAGCTTATGGGTATAGGTCTTTTTGCCGTCCTCTAACGTTATGTCAAAGCTTTCGTCGCCGACTGAAACATTTACGGTCTTGCCTGCTTCTCCTTCGATATCGGCGGAGAATACATAAGCGCCCTCGCCAAGTGCCAGATCCGACTGAGAGATGATAAACGGCTTATCTGCTGTTATACCGTTGCCTGAAACGCTGAGCTTTCTGCTGTCTGCAAAATCCGTTACGGAGTATTCTGCGCCGCAGTCGTTTGTGATATCCCAGAAGCCTATATGCTTTTCACCCTCCTGGAACTTACCGTTGTAGATGTAGTTGCCGTCTGCCAAAACTGTTTTAGAGTCGTCGCCGACAAGTGTTTCGTCTACTCCGACAACCTTTACGGAAACGTTTGAGATAAAGATGTCCTCGGTTGTGATGACCTTGCCCATATTGAACTCAAGTCTGCCATTTGGGTCGTCGTCCATTGCCATTGTGAATTGGTATTTATAGGTCTGCTTTTCAGTTGTCAGCTCGCAAAGAGTATCGTTCATATATCTGATGAAGTTGAGGTCAGGAGCAGAAACGCCGACAAGCATTGTCCTCTCGCCGCTTGAATATGCGTCAAAGGAAACCTCGTAGATATTACCCTTTCTCATAGGGAGCATTGGCTGTACAAGCTGTACGGAATAATCAACGTTACCTGTTGTAGCAACGATTACGTCGATCTGATTATCCTTAATAGATAATTCAGCCTTGCCGCCCTGTTCTTCGTGATACATCCAGTTTTCATCATCGGACAGATCCTCTGCTACCGAGAAATCGCCGTTGACGATAAAGTTTCCGTTTTCGTCAGGCTCTCTGAATGTAACTTCCTTTTCAGGCTTCTTAACGTCCTCGTTGTAGCTGTCCTTCTGGTACACTTTTACATAGTCGATTTCGTACCTTGCGTTTTCAAAATCGGTTGTTTCGTCAGGATAACCTACCCAGCTTCCGCCGACTGCAAGATTTAAAATCATATAGAACGGCTGGTCAAACGGCGCAGGATATGTAAGCTCGCCCTGACCCTCTGTTGCGGAATACCAGTCATTCTCGGTATGCACGAGATATCCGTCAACGAACCAATTTATCTTGCCCGGATTCCACTCTACTGTAAAGGTATGAAATTCGTCTGCAAAAGAGCCACTGTCAAGCTTCTTTGAGCCTTGGCTCTGAGCGTGCGGATTTCCGTAATGGAGCGTTGCGTAGGTTGTCGTAGGCTCGCTTCCGTGAACCTCCATAATATCTATTTCTCCGCATCTAGGCCACTGACCGTAGACGTTCTCGTCTGTTGCCATAAGCCAGAATGCAGGAAGATAGCCTGTTCCCTCAGGAACTTTAAGTCTTGCCTCAAACACGCCGTAGGTGAAGTCCTGCTTGTTCTGCGTGCTCACACGTCCTGAGGTGTAGTAGTCATTGCCGTCTGCGTCGGTTGTCTTGATGGGTCGGATAACAAGCTTTCCGTCCTCGATGAAGATGTTATCCTCCGAGTCAACGTATTCCTGCCACTCGGCATTTACCCAGCCCGGCTCGTGAAGCTCCACATTCCAGTCATCACGGTTAAGCTTATCGCCGTCGAAGTTGTCCTCCCACACAAGTTCGTAGCCGTCCATATTAAGGTCGCCGCCCTGTGTGTTATCGCCGTCCTGCTTGCTGTCGTCCATCGACGAAGAAACGGAGCTGTCGCCCTTGCCGTCTGCCTTTGAGCTGCTGTCGTCCGACGAGCAGGCGGTAAAGGCTGTAAGAGCTGTCGCAAATGCAGTTAAAACTGCGAGCTTTGCATATAATTTCATAAAAATTTTCCTCCCGATAAAATTATTTTGTTTTCTTTATCTAAATATTAGCACATCGGCGCAATGCTTTATACCATAGTATTGCTCAATATTGCACAATATTGACCTGTGAGAATTGTGACATTTTGAGAATTTGCGTGCAATATATTTTCATTAATGAAAATGTGTGATATACTTAAACGCAGGGAGGCGGTATTATGGCACAGGACAAGGCGCTGTCCGAAAAGATTTTTCATAACAGGGAGCATGGAATTTCACATTTATCCTACAACCGTGAACTGGCATTTTTTGACGCTGTGAAAAGCGGCGACGAAAAGGCGGTCGGGGAGATTATGCTGCCGCTTAAAAATGAGAATTTAGGTGTTTTGTCCGACGATCCCGTGCGGAATATGCAGTATCACCTTACTATCACTATTGCGCTTATAACGAGGTTCTGCATCGAGGGCGGACTGCCGAGCGAGCGTGCCTACACCCTCAGCGACATTTACATAAAACAGCTTGATGCATTGCACACGGAAGCTGAGATAACGGAGCTTCACCGCACGCTTGTGTTCGACTACACCAGGCGAATGAAGCGTCTGCCGAAAGAAAAGGTGTTCTCAAAGCCTATTATACTTGCAATCGACTATATTGAAAAGCACCTGCACGACAAAATCCTGCTCGACGATTTAGCGGAATACTTAAACCTCACAAAGACCTATCTTTGCAGGCTGTTCAAAAAGGAAACCGGCAGGACGATTGTGAGCTACGTCAAAAATATGAAAATAAGAGCGGCGGAGAATATGCTCTTACACTCTGACATTCTGCCGTCGGAAATCGGCAACTATCTCTCGTTTTCCTCCCAGAGCCACTTCATTCGTGTGTTCAAGGAGCAGACTGGCTTTACGCCGAAGGAATACCGCAACAGGTTCTTCGCAAACCATTTCGGGGAGAAGTAGATGAAAAAATTTCTCGTCTTAATTGGTTGAAATAATCAATAGTTAGCAGACGCAAAAAGACAGTTATCGTAGTTTATCGGAATATCCCAAGAAATCTTCAGTGTTATTTGGCAAGCCTCAGTATCATTTTTTGAGGCACTGAAATTTTAGTTTTGCATTTTAGCAAGTGCCAATAAAATTCCAGTTTTATTAACAAAAACGCAGTATTTGCAAGGCTTTTGGCGTAAAAAAAGACCTTGCAGATATTACTCTACAAGGTCAATTTTTCTATTGCGGTTTTACAAATTGGGTTTGCCCCAAATCAAGAATCTTATCTCGGCAAAAATCATTTTGAA
>MSHC01000019.1:0-11773 GCA_001940995.1 Ruminococcus sp. Phil15 | reverse complement strand
TAAAAATCGGTTTGCACCTTAACATAGAGAATAAACCCATTAATATTATAACAGATTTATTCCCGTTTTTCAATGAATTTGGTTTGAATTTTTATAAAAACATTGAGTAAAAATTCTTTACCGAAACCGAATAAATGACATAAAAAATCGCTGTAACCTCTCCTACTTTGAGAGTTTCCCGAAAAAATGCCCGAAACCCTCTTTTTTACTCATTTTTTGAGCATAACCTCCCCTAATTTGAGGCTTTATAGGATTTTACCGAAACATATTCTCGAAAGTTATATTTTAAATTCGTACAGCCAAAAAACACGCCCCTATTTATAAATTGTTATGGCGTATCTTTAATTATCGGAGTATATTTAATCACAATATTACAAGGTAAAGAAACTGAAATACGATTATTCCTATTATTAATTGTATTTCCAATCCTAAAAAACTCATAATTAAAATCATTACAAACGTCATGACTCGTATATGTAGTAGTAATAATATGGGTATCTCCATCTAATGTAATAACTTCTCCGACTTTGCAATTTCTAATTACAGTGGTACAATTTTCTAATTCATTATATAAAGATAAATCGCCATTTCTATTTATAGTAAACTAATGATTCAAATGCTGCTTGCAGAGAATTGATTTTCGATTCAATACTATCTAAATATGCAGAAAATTTGCTTTCTGCTGTACCTGCTGAATTTGCCGCAACATCCATATACTTTTTAGCATTATCATAGTTTTCCATTAAAACACGGAATCTATTCTGCTGTCTTGTTCCTGCAAATGCCTTTGCTAAAGCATTTTGTTGTACTTGACTTAATGAATCCCATTTAGCTGCAAGATTATCAAGTACATCTCCGTAATTATTGTATTCCGTAACTGTTTTTCTTAAATCAATACCGACATTTGCAAGTGTCTGTTCAACATCTGATAAGATTTCAGTAGTACCATCTTCATCAATCAATTCAAGTTTACCAGATTTAATATCTGACATTCTTGTAAAAATAGTTTTGAATGACGTTCCGATGGTTGACATACTTTCTTGCGTTACTTCTCCGGTTGCTGCTAAATATCCCAACAGCTTATCCATTGAAATCCCTGCATTACTTGCTGTTACTGCTACCTCCGACATAGCCTCTGCAAGTCCGCCGGCATTGGTTGCGGACTCAAGGTCAACGGCTGTTAATTTATCAACAATACTAAGTGCATCCTCTGCGGCTACCTTGTAGCCTTTCATTGAAGATGTAAGGTATTGAGTTGCAGCAGCAGAATCAAGTTGACCTACTTTCGATAAAATCATTGAATCACGGATTAATGTGTTGGTTTCACTCAATGAATTACCTTGTCTTAACCATGAATCCGCTGCTTCTGTTACTTGTGTTGTGGTAGCACCTAATGCTTTTGCCATTTCATTATAGTTACCGACAAGTTTCGATACTTGGTCATAACTTTTACCTGTTGCCATCTGCAAATCAACTATTGCACCGTCCAAGTCCTTAATTGCCTCAACTGCATTATTTGCGGCTGTTCTGATAAGCTGAAAACCTTCTCTTGTTATTGTCGCCGCTGCTCCGATATTAAATGATTTTTTTAGAGTATCACCAAAAGAGGATGCTGTTTTTGTAGCTGATTTGATAGAACTACTAACATTATTTATATTCTTTTGTGTGTTTCCGGTATCAACATCAAGTTTGACTTTTTTACCGTTCAATCCATTAATTTGTTGCTCAACTTTTGATGTGTCAAGTTCAGCAGTTATCTTTGCTGTAAATTCGCTCATATATATCACTTCCTTTATAAAGAAAAAAGCCAGCCCGAAGGCTGACTATAAAACCTATATTTTATTTATCTGTTTTACATCTTTATTTGTTGGCGAACATTTTTAGTTAAGTAACTGCATCTCCTTAATCATATATAAATTTAGAGTCTTATTTTATATACACAATATCTTATATAAGAGTCTTATCAAAAATAAGAATAGTATATAATATAAGATATTGTACGAAATGCAGCTCAATATGATGTAGCAGCCAACTGAATTTCTTTATTTTTTTCTCTCTAATTGTGCCTGATGTTTTTTCAAATACTTATTTAATGCGTATACGGGATTCCCTGTATTCTTTCCTATTATGGTTTCTTTCCCATTCTTATCCACTAACGAGAAAGACGAATCAGGCAGCATACATACAATAAGATTCATTTCGTTTGCTAATCTAATTGCATTCTTAACCTTTTTATAGCGGTTAATGCTCAGATAGATGTAAGTTCCGTCACTTGCTTTTATCGGACATACTTTATTCGCCGTTTTCTCGTGTGAAACTGTATTTCTTAATTGTGCTTGCTGTTTTTTAGTCATTTTATTTATTCTCTGTGCCGGTATTTTTTTCAGTCCTAATTCTTTTGCAAGTTCATATTGCTCAAATCCACCGATTAAATTAAAAAAATAGTCCAAATATACTGGTATCATTTCTTTGGTTTCTTGATAAATCACACGGGAATCTTCTAATAATTTTCCATTAACAGTGTAATTTCCAGTTTTAATTTTATCTATACTGATTGGCGGATATTGTTTTTTACTGCGGAGGTGTTTGCCTTTTTTGCCAACTGGTTCACCTATTTTCTTCCAAACCAAAGTGCCATCATGGCGGTACTCAGGATTATATTCTCGTATATCTTTAATCTCTGTTTTCATTCTCAATCTTCTCCTTGTTATTAACAATTTTCATTTGACAGAATGGAATAATATCATTGTAAAAATATGCTTTTGATTTTTCAGGAAGGTCAATATTGTCACCAATATATTCCAGAACCAACGTTCTGAATTGATATGGTGTAATTTTTTCCTCATAACAATCATCTAAAACATCTAATATTTTGAAATAATGAACTGATGGTATAACATGATAATCTTTTTTGGGTAGCAAAAGAAAGCCAGCAGATATACGCATAATATATTGACCCGTCCTAATGCCTTTTGCTACTTTTATGCCTGTACTAACATATGTTTTTAACGTTTCATTCATAGTCATGCTTCGTACTCCATGTAACTTCCATTATTTGAAAATCTGATTTTTATAGGCAAACATTTGTATATAAAATCTTGCATTTGCTTTTTTTGTTCCTCATCCGTATCTGTTCCCCAATGACGAATGGTGTACAATTTATTTTCATTATCAACGTGCGACATCCAATATATTGAGCCACATTTAAGCATTCCTATGTCAAAATCTTCATATCTTATTGTATCTTGACCGCCGTTAATAAATGTCGCCTTATTGCCATCATGTGAAAATTCAATAATATGTTTAGGTAATTTATTTTTGTCTTTTTCTATATGTGTTTTGATTTCCATTTCAACCTCCGAATTTATTAAAATCCTTGTATAGTCCTGTATGCTATAGGCATTTATAATCAGAAACCAACACAGTAACAAACCTATAGCAGACAGGGACAAAGTTATTGATAAATAACTGCGTCAGTTCTATGTGACTTTAATTAAACTTGACAGCGGAAATATACATTCCATATTTTCAACGCTCAATTTATTATTTCCATATTGTTTTTTTATTTGCTGCTTATGAAAATATGATATTCTTTAATGGTGAATCCATTAAGTTTTCTTTGAATAAGAATATATATCTCAGACATCCCATATTAGCTCTAAATGCTCAAAATAGGAGGATAATTTGCGATTCCGTACATTCAAGATAATCCGACACTATTTTCAAATTGAATGTTAATAACTTACCCTACATTGAGCAGTTAAACAAATTTTAGACATTTTTCTAAAATTCAAGATAATCCGTACAGATTAAATGTTTAGCACTCACATTTTGTAAATGCACCAAGAACTTCAACTTTCTTATAATCTGAACCGGAATATATGATTCTGGGATTTACAAAAATCCTAATGTGTTCTGCATCTGCTTCATTCATAACAAATGTAAGAAAATATTCTCTCTGGTTGTTTATTTCAAAAGTAATCTGGCGATATAGTTTCAATAGCTTTTTATAGTCACCGGCATTATATCCAATAAATCCGCAAAATTCAGCCACAGTCAACGGCTTTATATTATCTAATACTTTTTCTTCTGGATTCCAGCATATAATATTATACTCAAAATTTATAAATGGAAGGACTTGATATACATATCCTAAATGCCTATGTCTTGTTGGTCTTGTTTCAAGATAGACTTTTCTTATTGCATCAATATAGAACCTTTGATATGATTTCTTACTGTCGGTAATTGTACCTCTTGTAATATCATCGCTTATTAGTTTGAGTCCATCTACATCCTCAATAATATATTGCGGATTTACTTCTTTCCAAAATCTGAATGTAGTACCCGTTGATAATCTTAAAACTTCTTGCAAATCACTTTTTTTCATATGTTTCCGCTGAGTTAGCATAAAATTTTTATTGTAGTCAAGATAAGTGCATAGATAAATAAGCCTTGCTGCTGTTTCCGCAGACAATTTTCCAAGTTGATGCTCGCAGAGTACAAAATAAAAATATCCAAGTTCATTCATCATTTTTCGTCTAAAGAATGTATTAGCTTCATGTATTTTAAACTCTTTATAAGCCTTTTGCTGTTCAGGAGTTCGCACTGTTGACCCTACAGGAACAGTTATTGTTATAGCATCCGTTACTTCTCCTGTATTTATATTAATTGCAAGCTCTTTTCCGTTTTCATCAGTGAAATAATCATAACCATACATAATTAGAACACCCCCATTAGTTTAAAAACTTCTTCTGAAGGCTCCCACATCTTAATTAGTCCAAGTTCGCAACGATTAGCCCACTTTTCCATTGCCGCAAGTATTTTTTCTGGAATAAATCCGGCTTTTCTTTCTTTTGCAACTATTTTTCTTATGTAATTTGCTCTTTTGCTACGTCCGGCTTGTAATGCTTCAATATAGGAATTGCAAATATAATCTTTGGATTTTTCTTCATTAAAGCAAAATGCAGCAGCCGGAACGATATAATATTTTTCGCCGTTTGCTCGTGTTTTTTCCTTAATGCAATAACACAAGCCCGATTTTGAGTCGTTACAAGTGAACGCATTGTTTATATAGGTAGGTACAAGGCAAGCGTATTGAGGGCTATATATATTTTGTTCTCCAAATCCAAGAATATCTTTATCTAACGCTAATTCTCCTGGATAAAAGTATAAATTGTCAATAAACCATTGGTAAAAGCTATCAGGATTATTAAGCCAGTCATCACACACCTTTGTATCCTTATATTGTGGATGGGATGCTTTCATTCCCTCATTAGTTGCCCTCGATTTCATATTCCAATAATGTGTGTGCATTTTATCATTAATTGATTTTGAAAATTCCATTTGGTTGGTAAACCCATGTTCATTTGAATAATCATCATATGTTGGCTCTTTTTGCTCTATTTTAGATTGAATAGCATCAACAATATCCGATTTTCCCTTTAACACATGAAAATTTTCTGCTTTCCATCGTTTATCGTCAAACGGATTCCACGATGGATTATAAAGGTATATTCCTTTTTCGTTCGGATAAAAAACCATAGCAATCAATTTTTTTACTGAAACCACCGTTTTCTCAGCTTTATTATCGAATTTAATATTATAGCATTCTTCTCCCTCGAAATACTCCAATTTTTCTTTGTTGAATCCGCCATTATTGTTTTTGCAAAACAATCTTCCATAGGTGCTAAAAGCATAATCTACAGCATTTGGAACAGAATAAAATCTTTCGTCATATTCCAAAAGCGGAACATGGGGAACGTGCATTTCTTTTAAGTTCTTTACATCAATCAGCATTATTTTCTTCCTTTGAATCAGTCTTTCCTAATATTTTCCCCATTAACAAAAACATATTAAGGTCAGAAAACTTTATATCGAAATAATCCTGCGCTAAGTTGTCATAAACCTCATATTGTTCATTGTGTCTGTCGTTTATATCTAAGATTGTTGCAAGAGAAGGATTGTCCTTCATAAGGCATCCGTAGTGATGACCGATTGAAAATAAAGCATCATCAAACTCGTCAAAGTTTTCCATTTCTTTATCTGGGAAAGTGATAGTAAATCTCTTTTCTCCGTCAAAATGCAGCATATGTAATGCTCTCTGTTCATCAGTTGTTAAATCTTCTTTTTTAGTTAAGTTAAACATAATAATCTCCATTTCTCCCAGTTATGTGCTGATGGGACAGCTTAAAAATTATAATTCTGCAAATACTCATCAATTCTTGTAAGTGTCGTATCAGACAGTTTTATAGTTCCGTTTTTCCAACTATAGAATGCCGTAGGCGAAATATTCACTGAGCGGCAGAATGCTGTTACCGGAACTCCTAATGTAGCCATAAACTTCTGGCATCGTGCTAATAATTCCATATGAAAAACCTCCTTAAATTCGTTATTTTAATACGGATATAGTAAGGGAGAGAAAATAAAGAATGTAAACTTCGCAGTGTATCTACAATATGGAGGATAAATTAGCTGGCAAGATTATTTTTCTTTTTCCTTTTCTCCCCTTTATAATTTTTTGAATTTATAAGTGTATTTATGTTTACATCTATAAACCCTCGATTTAGGGGCAGTTACAAGGCATATCATACGAACTTTTTAAACTTCATCTTTTGCTAAAATGGTTGAATTTTGCGTTTCAAATACATTTGGCGATTATGTTCTTTTCTTTCAGCCTTTTCACAATCTGGACAACGCTTTCTTGAACGCTCCGTTTTAAGAACATTAAACATTTTTCCGCAGTCAACACATTGACATTGCTTATAATCATATTCATATGACGATTTATTTCCTGTGCATTGTTTGCAATATTTCTTAGTTCCGTTTTTGTTTCCTCTTTCAAGTTTTCCGCATTTAGCACACCTGATAATGTTTTCACCTTTATAGCGGCGATAATAATATCCAAGTTCACGCCAATCGTCAACAAAAATGATTTTTTCCGATTCATCATCCATGAAAGTAACTCTCATATCAAGTTGACGGTTATTAAATCTTTCAATTTGATAAGGATTCATTTTTTTAATTTTTTCTAATGGTGGAAGCTGATATTCATATAAGTAACCTTCATCAGCCAATTCTCCAAGCATACATATACGGTCATCAGCCTTGCACGAAATACGAGCCTGTTTGAAAATATCCTTATATTTATTTGAGTAAACCCAGCCGGTTGAAAGAGGATTTCTTGCTTTGTACAGTTTTGCATAGCACAGCATTACAAAAGCCAATCTTTCTAAAACTTTATTATTTAATTCTGCGATTTTTTCCAATTCAGTTTTTGTTATCCAAATTCCTTCAATTTCAATTATAGGTGTTTTAATCGCTGCTTTATAGCACCTCTTAAATAAACGTTCCCATTCATTAATACCGTGTCTATCTAATTTTTGCATAGTATGTTCATTATAATTCGGGTAATGTGCTATCATATAAGCATCCAACGCTTTTACCGTCCTGGTTTGCTTATATCCCAAATCCCAATAATAGTGTTTTGCCAGTTTTACGAGTATTTTTCTGGTATTTACCTGGTCTATGTAACCGGTAGCAAGAATATCATCAATAAATTTCCTTTCATTGATTATTTCTGTTATCTCTTTGATTTCAATTTTTCCACCTATGCAATTTTGAATGTTGTCATTAATTTTTCCCGATGTATTCAATAAATTTTCCTTCTTTCTTCTTTTTCCTTAAATTTTCCGCATAAACGCAAAAAAGACTATGCAAAATCGAACATAGGTAAATCCCTTTGTAGTAAACGAGTTACTATAATTAGGATTTTTTTATTAGCTGATGTAATTCAGCTAACCCTATATTCAATCAAGCATAGCCTTAAACTTTTATTAGCAAGGAAATCGCTCCGCACATTGCGGTTAGATTGAATCTAAATTGTATTTTGTATTATATCACAATTTTTATTATTTGTCAAGCACTTTGCTGAAAAATAGTCAAATTTTCCACTTGCAGTTTGTGCAATTTGTAGTAAATGAATTACTATAACATAAATAAAACGGCGGTTTAATTTCAAGTTTTCCACTTGCAAGCGTTTCATTAGGAATACTTTTATGCAAGCAATTCCCGTAAATCCTTTACCATTTGGGCAGCATCCGCCTCATCCCATTGACCGAAAGGCTTACCCTTGTATTTCTCATATTTGTCATCAAAAGCAAATACCTGTTGCCGCTTCTCATCTGATTCATCAGCTAACCTATCAAGTATATCGCTGATATATCCGAGAGGATTCTTTCTAATTTCGTCTGCGCTATGAGCAGGCGCTTTTATTATTCTTTCAATAGAAATAGCATAGTTTTGTGGATTGTACATTGTTTTCACTCCTTATTTATATTGTCATGCCCTGGATGGCGTTCTCATACAAGAACTCCTTCAGGGTTTTATTATTGCCTGTATTATAGAAATCCAGCAATAACACATTGAATTGCTCCATGTGTTTATCGGTAATAGTGAGAATGCCAGCTCCAGCAGAAACTAATATTTTATTTGCAAGTGTTAAACTTGTACGCTTGTTCCCATCCCAGAAAAATTGACCTCTTGCACCCCATGCAAAAGCATCTAAAGCCTTATCTGTGGCGGATGCATCCGGATTATAAATGATTGCTTTAAACTCCTGGATAACTTTCTCACGCTCTGGAACAGGCGGTTCATAATCCGTGCCGGATATTCCTACTGTTCCTGTTCGTAGCTTACCCCATTCAAGAGCTTCATTTCTTGCAATATATTCATTTAGTTTACACCAGTAGTCAAATGTTAATGGCTGGTTTATGGTGTTTAAAAGAAATTTCCAGGCATCACGCATATTTAAAATCGCTTGTATATCGTCAAGCTGGACATTTGGAACATTAACGCCATTCAAAATAGTTTTAGTCTGTGGAAATGTTACGGCTCTGTTCTCCATCTTCATCCCGCAATAAACATTTTCATCCCATTTCTTTTTTGCAAGAAATAAACTTTGCTCCGGCGTTAAATGAAATTTTTCTTGATAATACATTGAATTACTCCTTTGCAGCTTTAATTTCTTCAATACCGTTTTCTGTTAGATGGTACATCTCGCCGGTATCATTCATTTGAAATACAAAAGAGGCTGTACAGTTGAGTGCTGCCGCAATATCTCGCAAATCCTTTTCAGTAAAATTATCACGCTTCATTTTATTATTGAAGTTCTGCGGGCTTAGTTCCATTCTTCGGGCAAGCTCTGCTTCTGATATGTTGCCACGCTTAATTAACATCATTCTAATACTATTTGCTAATGCCATATTATAAGCTCCAATCATTAGTTTTCATGGTTTAGTTCTTATATTCTTATTATACACTTTTAAATTTATGTTGTCAAGTGTCAAAAGATATAATAAAAAATTTTTTGAAAAAATCATCAAAAACTTATTGACAATATCAACTTTTTAGTGTATACTATAGTTACAAGGTAAGGAAAAACAAATTCCAAACCTTAAAAGAAAAGCGTTCCCGCCAGCCGTGGAAAGCATAAAGACAGGAACGCACAACCAAACAGGGCTGCATACTTATTATAGCACAGCCCACAAAAAAATGAAAGGGGCTTATATTATGAGCGCAAACGAATTAACAAGCAAGGTAAGAGAACTGAAGGAACTAAAAGCGATGGCGGACGAACTCGCCGCAGAAATTACCGCTATTGAGGACGAAATCAAAGCGGAAATAACCGCCAGAAACACAGAGGAAATGACGGTTGACATTTTTAAAATCCGTTGGACAAGAGTGACAAGCAACCGCTTTGACAGCAAAGCATTTAAGGCAACACACGCAGACCTTTACGCACAGTATACAAAGCAGACCGAAAGCCGCCGCTTTTCTATCGCTTAAAAATTCTAACTTTATCATAATGCTGCGCTATCGGCTTGACGGGCAGAAAGGAAATTACAATGAGTAAAATTGAACTTTTTAGATTGACCGTAACAATTATTGACAAATACAATGAAGAACTTGAAAAAGGTTATCCGGAAAGCTACCTTCTCCCCAACAAAAGCCTTCTGGCACTTGATAGAAAAATAGATGAACTTCTCGAAAAAATCGAAAATGCCGGATTTATGGAGGAATTTGAAGATTTTACACTTTCCGCATGATTGGAGGAAAACATAATGAAATGGTTTAATAATCCGAATAGCTTAGAGGAATTAAAGAAGCAGTACAAAAAATTAGCACTTAAACATCATCCCGACATAGGCGGCAGCAATGCCGCCATGCAGGAAATCAATTCAGAATATGACCAACTTTTTGAAAAGCTCAAAAATGTACATCAGACCGCCGAAGGCAAGACCTACACCACAGAAACCGAAAACACCGAAACGCCGAACGAATTCAAGGACATTATTGAAAAGCTGATTCATTTTAAAGGTATTAAGATTGAGATTTGCGGCTCTTGGATTTGGGTTACTGGTAACACCATAAACTATAGAATGCAATTAAAAGAAATGCATTTTAGATGGAGCAAAACCAAACAAGCATGGTATTATCATAACAGCGATTACAGAAAATCCACAAAGCGAAATTTTACGCTTGACGAAATAAGGGACTTGTACGGCAGCCAGACCGTAAAGCAAAAGCTGGATTTACTTTTGCAAATTGTTTAAATTATAGGGCGGTTGAAATATACCGCCTTTCGCCTCTGTAAATATGTAAAGATGGAGTATACTTATTCTTTACTATACTGATAAGAAACAATTGTGTAAAAATAAGATTGTTTTTTCTTTTGTTTTACACTTTGTAAAACGAATCAGATTTTATATTTACATAATTTAATTATTAGTTCTTGGAGAGGAACTATAAAAACTACTACATTAGATTCATACGAGGTAAAGTAATATGCAATTAGCTTATATTAGGGTGTCATGTATTGAGCAGACAGAACAGCGTCAAGTAGAAGCAATGCAGAAATATAATATTGAAAAATGGTTTATCGAAAAGGTATCAGGCAAAGACACAAACCGCCCAAAATTAAAAGAAATGCTTGAATTTGCGAGAAAGGGGGATACAATACATATACATGACTTTTCAAGGCTTGCCAGGTCAACAAAAGATTTACTTGATATTGTGGAACAGCTTAATAAAAAGGGCGTTCACCTGGTAAGCAACAAAGAAAATATAGACAGTAGCACACCAACAGGAAAGTTAATGCTAACTATGATAGGGGCAATAAATGAATTTGAGCGTACAAACCTATTAGAAAGACAACGAGAGGGAATAATTATTGCAAAGCGTAACGGCAAATATAAAGGACGGAAAGCAATTTCAATTCCCGATTTTGAAAAACACTATAATAGATATATAACAAGAAAAATTTCAAAATCAGAACTTGCAAAAGAATTGAAAATAAGCCGCCCTACTCTTGATAAACTAATCGCAGAGTATGAAGGCAAATAAAAAATACAGCGGGAAAGGTTATAAACCTAACCCGCTGCTTTTTGTATGGGGGAGTGTTTAACATTCTCAATCAATCCGGAAATCTGCCAGCCGTGCTAATGTGATACTTTTCACTCCCATACTTTGAAAACTCGACAAACATTTCCTTGAATATTGCCCGTTTCATCAAAATTCGCCTGAATACACGCTAAAATACCTTTGATATTTGGTTTGTAAAGGTTTTTGCCGTATTCTAATGCTGCGGACTTATCATCAAACAAGGCAAGGACTTTTTCGGAATTTCTCTCAACATGGGTAACTGCAAATTTTTTCTGATACATTATAAGCATCTCCTTATGATTAAAATATATAGCCGATTGTAAAACGCCGAAAA
>MSHC01000018.1 GCA_001940995.1 Ruminococcus sp. Phil15 | reverse complement strand
TTCCCGACAATGAAATCACTTCCGAATGATAAGTAGGAAAAACCCAGTGTTTATGCGGGTTTGCGAGGCTCGACGGAACAGAAAAACTTACACCTTACACCACTTTTACACCATTTGATGTAGGAAAATGTGCAGAGGTGAAAAAATCGCATAATTTTTAGAATTAGACCTTGAGAGAGTAAAATCCTTCAAGGTCTTTTTTGCGTTTATGGGAATGTGGGGATATTCGCAAACTACAAAGAAGTTGCTTTTTTCCTTATACTATCCATATCAAGAGGAGGAAGGAGTTTTGGTATGGATAACAGTTTAGCAAAGGTACACCCTGAGCTTGTGTGCGAATGGTCAGATAAGAACTTGCCGCTTACACCGGATACAGTTACATACGGTTCAAATAAGCTGATGTGGTGGAAGGGTGCTTGCGGACACGAATGGCAGACAAGCATTAAGGCTCGCTCAAGTGGCGAAAAATGTCCGATCTGTTCAGGGGCGAGGGCAGTTAAGGGTATCAATGATTTAGCTACATTAAAACCGGAACTTGCGGCTGAGTGGTCGGATAAGAACAAAGAACTGAAGCCGACAATGGTAACAGTCGGCTCTAATAAAAAGGTTGTATGGAAAGGAAAATGCGGACACGAATGGGAAACTTCCGTAAAGAGCAGGACAGTAAATGGAACGGGGTGTCCTTATTGCTCCCACAACACTATTTTAGAGGGATTTAATGACCTTGCTTCTCAAATGCCTGATGTAGCGGCTGAATGGTCTGAAAAGAATTATCCGCTAATGCCCAATCAGGTAATGGTATTTGCAAACCGTAAGGCTTGGTGGAAGTGCAAGGATTGTGGACACGAATGGAATACTCTGATTTCCACTCGCTCAGGTGGAAGTAAGTGTCCTTATTGTAGTGGTCTTATCCTATTGAAAGGATTTAACGACTTTGCCACTACCCACCCACAGCTTACAGAAGAATGGTCTGATCGCAATTTACCTCTTACGCCGGATATAGTAAATGAAAAATCCCGTAAAAATGTTTGGTGGACGTGCAGAGAGTGCGGATATGAATGGCAATCGGTTATTCACGCAAGAGTAAAGGGTACTGTATGCCCCGTATGTGCCGACAGAGCAGTTTTAACAGGATATAATGACTTGGCGACCACAGACCCACAGCTTCTCTCAGAATGGGATTATGAACGAAATAAGGGTGTTTCCCCAAATAGAGTATCAAGACATTCAATGCGAAGCGTGTGGTGGCGATGTTCTTTCGGACATTCGTGGAAAGCAAAGATAGCAGATAGAGCGATTGAGAGCAAAGGTTGTAAGGTGTGCGAAAGAGATTACCTGACCGCTTTCCCAAAACTGGCAGTTATGTTTTATGCCGGAATGAAGCAGCTTTCTGTTCAGACTGAATGCGATAAGGTAATTGGAATACCGATAGAGATATACATACCCGATGAAAAAGTGGCGATAGAAACCTTTTCTGAAACGGAGGAAATTGAGATACTAAAAGAACATCTGTGTAAGAAGCGTAATATTAGGTTGTTGAAAGTTCCGTATAAGGTCGGGAATGACGAAGTTGAATATGCAGCCAAAATCAAGAAAGCACTACGCAGTGTACATATTTTCATAACCTCTGATGAAACTGAGGATACAGATTTTATCCGCAAGAGGTTTTTTGAATGGAGAAGAAAACAGTATAAGAGCAAGGAGGTCGTCTGATGAAAGAGCCTACATTTCATATTTATCTTGATGAAGCAGAATACAGCAGAGTGATTGAGTCGCTTATCAATCTGAAGAACAGCCTTATCCGGCAAGGCAGATACACCGACGCAGTAGATGATGTTCTATGCAAGTTGGTGAAGGCAAGAAAGGAAAAATTAAAGATACATTACATCTAAATACCATCTATTTGGGTCGCTTGTTTCTCTACCGAGAAGCAGGCGGCTTTTTTTCGTTAAGGGACATTTAGTCAGGTCAAAAAATTTTTTTGAAATTTTTTTTGAAAAATACCCCCTATTTTTTCTCTCCCAGTTCAAACAAGTGAAGGGGTCATTTCCTCAACCGGAAATCTATCCCCTTCACGCAGCTTGAAAATTGAATAGTCATTCACTAAGACTTTATTTCTGATGATTTTAGCCGCTGTGACGGGTACGCCAAGACTTTCACTTTGGAACGAGCGAGAACTCCCGTCACAAATATCAGGTTGCCCCTGATATGGCGATGACAGTCGGAATGATAATGATACTTCTCTACGNNTGGCGGAGAACCCGGCAGAGGTGCAATTCCTATGATACAGATTAGCAGTCTGTTCCTTAGTGATTTCCCACAGCAAGGGGTGTTGAGAACAAATGTTGCTACTATAAACATTACGGTCGGGAGAAACGATGTGTTCTCTCGGCTGTCTACATAGCCATCTGTTTTCGGGTGGCTATAAATCTAAAAGGAAGGAGGACGCAGCAATGCCAAATTGCAAAACGATTGCGATATGCAATCAGAAAGGCGGCGTTGGTAAAACAACCACAGCGGTAAACTTAGGTGTGGGACTTGCTATGCAGGGTAAGAAAGTCTTGCTTGTAGACGCAGACCCGCAGGGCGATCTAACGACTTGTCTTGGGTGGAAAGATACGGATAATCTCCAAAACACCATATCAGACAAGATGTTGGAAGTCATACAGGGCAAGGAAGGCAATCAGTTTAACGGAATACTGAAGCATAAGGAAGGCGTTGATTTGTTACCGTCAAGCAGCGACTTGTTTGATTTTGAAATCAGCCTTGTGACCGCTATGAACAGAGAAGTGCTTTTGAAATCTTATCTTAGCGAAGTAAAAGACAGATACGATTATATCTTAATCGACTGTTCCCCTTCACTCGGTATGATGACATTAAATTCTTTATCAGCAGCGGACAGCGTGGTGATTCCGGTTCAGGCTCATTATCTTCCGGCGAAGTGTATGACGCAGTTACTTAGAACCATATCAAAGGTAAAGAGATGTATCAATCCAAACTTAGCGATTGACGGGATTCTTTTAACGATTGTAGATAACAGAACCAACCTCGCCAAAAGCACGGTAGAAGCACTCAGACAGAACTTCGGGTCACACATTAAGATTTATAAATCTCAAATCCCTATGGCTGTAAAGGCGGCTGAGGTTGCTTCAAAGGGCGAAAGCATTTTTGCATACGAGCCAAACAGTCCGGTGTCGAAAGCCTACTCCGAATTTACGAAGGAGGTGTTAGCTGATGGCAGGCAGAAAGAGCGACTTCACTCTGCCCACATACGATGACATTTTCTCAACACAGGAGCAGCGTGACGACGCAAAACTGTCCAAAATCAGAGATATTCCATTAATCGAGATTGACGATTTTCCAAACCACCCGTTTCAGGTGCGTGATGATGAAGATATGTTGCAGCTCGTAGAGAGTATCAAAGACAGAGGTGTTATCACTCCGGCTACGGTAAGACAGAAGGAAGATGGCAGATATGAGCTTGTATCAGGTCACAGAAGAAAGCGGGCAAGTGAGCTTGCCGGATTTGATACTTTGCGTTGTGAGGTCGTTGACCTGACAAGAGAAGAAGCCACAATCCTTATGGTAGAGAGTAACTTTCAGAGGTCGCAGATTTTACCGAGTGAAAAGGCTTTTGCCTACAAAATGAGATTAGAAGCAATGAAGCGACAAGCAGGTAGACCGAGCAAAGAAAATTTAGTCCCAGTGGGACAAAATTATTCAAGGGAGGAACTTTCCAATCAAACGGGCGATAGTCAAACACAAATTCAGAGATATATTCGCCTGACGAACCTTGTACCTGAACTGCTTGAGTTTGTTGACGAGGGGCGAATGAAAATGCGACCTGCTGTGGAGCTTTCTTATCTCGATGAAGATTGTCAGCGTGATATTGTTGATGAAATCGACTTGAACGACGCAACCCCGTCACACGCACAGACAATCAAAATGCGTAAGTTCTTTGATGAAGGGAAACTGACAACAGAGGTTATTTCCTCGATTATGTCTGAGGACAAACCAAATCAAAGGGAGAAAATCGTGTTGAGGGGCGACAGAGTAAGGCAGCTTATCCCCAAAAACATTCCGGTAAGTCAGACAGAGGATTTTGTCTGCAAGGCACTTGAGCATTACAACAAGTTTTTGCGAAATCGTGCAGAGCGTGACAGCAGATAGGAGTTTTAGTCCCCCTTTCTCACACTCTAACCCCCTAAACTATATGCTTTACTTACCGAAAAAGATATATACTGTCTCCCTGAATATACCTATCTCAAAGTATATGTCTATCTCTAAGAACAATCGCACATTTTGAACACGAAGGAGGTGTTTGCTAAGATGAGAGGTTAGACACACAATCGCACCTTTGTTTTTCGGTGGGTTTTATCCTACTATGAGGATAAAGGAGCGTGATGATTATGACGAAAAGATGGATTACTTTAGGATTGCTGCTTTCACTCATTTTCACTTTGAACGGGTGCGGAAACAGTACGCAGTTGGTGGATAAAAAGCCTGCTTCTTCTTTTTCGGACAGTAGTAATGAATCTGCTGAGCCTACGGAGAAAATCAAGTCAAGTGAACCAATGCAGACTGAGAAGCCAGATATTCCGGCGAAAGAGGAAATCGAGAGTGTAGAAACTCCGGTTATAGCCGAAAATGTAACGGTTACTACTGTACCGGATACACCAAAGCCTGATGAGCCGAAGAAAAATGAGTATGAAATACCAAAGCAGCCTGAGAAACCGCAAAGCACGGAGAAAGTAACCTCTCCAAAGGAAGATAAGCCAACCGAAACACAGCCGCCTGAGCCTGAAAGTCCGAAGCCGCCCCAAGAGGTACAAAGCGACTTTGATATTACGGAATGGGTGGAGTTTACAAAATCCTATGCACAAAGTATCGGTCTTACGCTTGACAGTACCGCAACGGAATGTTGGGATAACCCGATCACAGCGAATCCAAGCCGGACAAATCTGAAAGACGACATTATGAGCCGACTGAACAGATATAAGAATACCGAAGGGTTTACCGCTGTGTGGGTATGGATGGAAAAAGTATCAGACACAGAGTATGAGCTGTATATCGGATACGCTTAAAAATTTGAAAAAATCAGTAAGGACACATCGTAGAAATACGGTGTATTTTTCATTGTAAGGAGGAAATTTAGCAATGAATAAGTCAAAATTCAAAAGAGTCACATCGCTGTTTATGGCAGCACTGATGTGTGTGACGACCTTTGCAGGCATTGGCTCGACCACAGCATTTGCAGCTTCAGGAGAAAAAGCCGATGTCTATATGGTCGATTATGCCCGTGACGGTGACGCCAATTACAGCGGAGAATGGGGTCACGGGGATTTGAAGTTCAAGAACGGATGGCACAGCGGAAATGCAAAGCGAACCAATCTGAAATGTATCGGGTCGTACTCCGGCAACATTGCCTACTGTATTGAGCCGGGAGTTCATCTGAGTAATGGACAGTCAATGACCAGTCACGATGAAAACTACTTTAATAACATCACAGCAAACGATCAGATTTCCGGCGATGAAATTCGTCTGTTTATCGGTCGTATTTTGCAGTATGGTTATCGTGGCAGTATTTCAACCAACTGGAGGTCGCAGAATGAGAGCGACGCAAACTGTATTGCCCACGCATACGCAACGCAGCTTCTTATTTGGGAGACTATTGTAGGCGAACGTGATGCAAACTTTAATCACAAATCAGCGAGTGGATGCAACAATGTAGCCGATGTGGTAAGCTCTGCCCACCCGCTTCGCAGCAAGATTATGAGTTATTACAACAGTATGGTAGCCAGCGTGCAGAACCATACGAAAGTGCCGAGTTTCTGCACGAAATCTGCGGGATCGGCTAAGACAGTGGAGCTTGAATGGAACGGAAGCAAATATGTTGCCACCCTTACCGACTCAAACGGAGTTCTTTCCGATTACAGCTTTAAGGCGAGCATTAGCGGGGTATCTTTCTCTGCGAGTGGCAATAAGCTGACTGTTTCAATGGATACCGCACCGAGCAAGGAATTTACCATTACCGCCACAAAAAAGAACGGTGTCCGTCGTGGCGTTGTCGTATGGACGGAGGGAAGCCATTCTCCTAATTCCAGTGTGCAGGATGTTGTAAGCTACGCTCAGGAGGTCAGCGATCCCGTCAGCGGCTTTGTAAAAATGAAAGTCAGCTACGGTTCTTGTCAGATTGTAAAGACAAGTGAAGATGGCAAGGTAGATGGTATTAAGTTTACAATCTCCGGCAACGGTATCAATCAGACGGTTACGACAGCCAATGGCGGTAAATTCCAAATGGATAACCTTATGCCCGGCGTTTATACCGTAACGGAACAGTCTTATGACAAATATGAGCCGCAGGAGGTTCACAGAGTAACTGTTGTTGCAGGACAGACCGCAAAGGTCAACTTCAATAACAAATTGAAGCGTGGCGACCTTCAGGTTATTAAATCCTCTGAGGATAAGTTTGTAGAGGGTGTGAAGTTTCACCTTTCCGGCACTTCGCTTTCCGGTATTGCGGTGGATGAGTATGCCGTAACGGATAAAAACGGTGTGGCAACCTTTAAGGATGTGCTTATCAGCGGCACTACTCCATATACACTTGAGGAAGTAGATACCGCTATCCGCTATGTCGTGCCGGAAAAACAGACTACGCCTGTAAAATGGAAAGAAGTAACCACACGGAATTTTACGAACATTCTCAAAAAGTTCTCCGTAACCGTTACAAAGAGCGATGTGGAAAAAGGTGCGGCTCAGGGCGACGCCAAGTTATCCGGTGCTGTTTATGGTATCTATAAGGGCGAAACCCTTGTAGACCAGTATGTCACAGATGAAAACGGTCAGTTTACCACAAAAGAGTATATCTGTGATACAGATTGGACAATCAGGGAAATCACTCCGTCGGAGGGATATTTGCTGGATACCACAGTTCATAAGGTCGGAGCAGACCCGAAGCTTTATGAAGTAGAACACAATCTGACTTCCAACGATGTGACAGAGCAGGTCGTTAAGGGCAATATCGCAATCATTAAGCATACCGACGATGGAGAAACACAGATCGAAACACCGGAAAGCGGTGCTTCCTTTGAAGTGTATCTGAAATCTTCCGGAAGCTATGCAGCAGCCGATAACGACGAAAAAGATGTGATTGTCTGTGATGAAAATGGGTTCGGACAGACAAAGGATATGCCTTACGGTATTTATACCGTACACCAGACCTCCGGTTGGGAGGGGCGTGAGTTGATGGACGATTTTGATGTGTTCATCTCCAAGAACGCTCAGACTTACCGCTATCTTATCAACAACAGAAATTTTGAGAGTTTTGTCAATGTGGTTAAGGTAGACGCAGAAAGCGGAAAGAGTATTCCTTATGCCGGAGCAGGCTTTCAGATTTTCGATCCGCAGGGCAATCAGGTAACAATGACATTTACCTACCCTACCCCGACTACGATTGATGTGTTCTTTACGGACGCTAACGGTTCTTTGGTAACTCCTGAGAAGTTAGACTATGGCAAGGGATATTCCATTGTCGAGGTTCAGGCTCCTTATGGATATGTGCTTGATGAAACTCCGGTATATTTTGATATTACCGAAGAAAATTCCACAGAAGAAGGCGGTGTGACCGTTGTGAAAGTCAATAAGCCGAATATGGCACAGAAAGGTACTATCACAGTCGAAAAGACTGGCGAGGTGTTCTACGGTGTGAATGTAAGCGGCACAGAAAACAGCGATGTTATTTATCAGCCGATTTATGAAATTGCCGGACTTGAGGGTGCGGTTTATGAAATTCGTGCTGCCGAAGATATTTACACACCTGACGATACGCTTCGTTATTCTAAGGGCGAAGTGGTAGATACTATCACTACAACCTTTGATGGTTTTGTTAAGAGCAAGGAATTGTATCTTGGTAAATATGAGGTAAAGGAAATTACAGCACCTTACGGTATGGTTCTGAATGGCGAAAGCCACACGGTAGAACTTACCTACGCAGGACAGAATATTGCAGTAACCGAAACCTCCACTTCTTTCTATAACGAAAGACAGAGAGTGGAAATCAGTCTTGAAAAGGGCATTGAGAAAAATGAAGCCTTTGGTATTGGCGACAAAGACGAAATCAAGAATATCAGCTTTGGTCTGTTCGCTGCTGAGGATATGGTATCGGTAAGCGGTACAGCCATTCCGGCTGATGGTCTGATTGAGATTGTAACGGTAAGCGAAAACGGAAAGGCAGTCTTAAAGTCTGACCTTCCGATTGGCAATTACTATGTCAAAGAGCTTGCAACCGATGAACATTATATCCTGAACGATACGAAGTACCCGGTTGTCTTTGAGTATGCAGGTCAGGATATTGCAAAAGTTGAAATCAAGACAAACGACGGTAAGGAAATCAAAAATGACCTTATCTACGGTTCGGTATCCGGTAAGAAAATCGACGAGAACGGAGAAACACTTGAGGGTGCAGTTATCGGTATCTTCAAGGCTGATGAGACCGAGTTCACAAAGGAAAATGCGATTATGACAACTACCTCTGCAAAAGACGGTAGTTTTTCTTTCGCAAAAGTTCCGTATGGAAATTGGATTGTCAGAGAAATCGAGCAGCCGACCGGATTTGTTCTTGATGAAACCTCCTATGAGGTAACTATCAGCGAAGTGGATCAGGTTGTGGAAATCGAAATCGTCAATGAGTATGTGCGTGGAAACATCACACTTACGAAGGTTGATGCAGAGTATCCGGATAACAAGCTGACCGGAGCAATCTTTGAGGTTTACAAAGATACCAATGAAAACGGAAAGATTGACGATGAGGACGAGTTGGTTGGTACGCTTGAGGAAACAGACACCGGAATTTATGAAATGAAGGAGCTGTTTTATGGGCATTACCTTGTGAGGGAAACGAAAGCACCGGAAGGATTCCTGCTTGATAAGGGTGTTTACCCAGTATTTATTGATACTGATGAAATGACCTATTCCGTAGAGAATAAGGCGGGTGTCGGTTTTATTAATGACGCTATGCGTGGAACGCTGAAAATCGTTAAAACATCTTCTGACGGAAAGGTGGAAGGATTTGCGTTCCGTGTAACCGGAGCAAACGGTTATGATATGACTTTTGAAACCGATAAGAATGGCGAAATCGTGATTGAGGGACTTCGTATTGGCGAGTATACCGTATCTGAGGTGGCAAACAGTGCTTCCGCTGCGTATATTATGCCTGCCGATAAGAACGCAACCGTCAAACTCGACGCTACTACTATCGTAAAAATGCACAACGAGTTCAGAGATACTCCAAAAACCGGAGATGATACCAATATGAGCCTTTGGTATGCTCTTGCAGGACTTTCTGCTGTCGGCATTGCAGTAACTTCTGTTGTCGCTTTCAGAAAGAAGAAAAAGGGAGGTAAACAGTAATGGAAGCAAAAGCAATGATCGCTGTTGTATTGGTCGCTGTCATTATCGGCGGCTTTATTTTTCTTCAGGTCAAGAACCGTAAGAAATAAACAGATCTAACCTATGGGGCGAAGCGTAAAAAACTTCGCCCTTATTTTATTTGAAGGAGGAACACTATGAACCAAACAAAAACGGTGGAGAGCCGAGTGCTTGAAATCTTAAAGGAATGTCCGAAATCGAGATATGACGATATGCTGCTCATTCTCCATTATTATAATCGTTACAGCTATATGCGTGTTGGCGAATTATCTCTTGAGGACATTGTGTTCAATTACAAGGCGTTAGGTCTGCCTTGCTTTGAAACCATACGAAGGGCAAGACAGCGTGTGCAATCTTTGTTCCCCGAAGTGTCACGCAATCCGCAGCCAGAGCAGTCAGGCAGCATTTCCATTGTTATCAATATCGCTTGAGGTGGTGCAGATGGATAAAGAAAAACGAATGATTGGCGAGTATGAAATCCTATGCTCTGTGAATGTCGGAAAGAGAGAAACGATACTGGCTTCTAATGAGAAAAACACAGACGGTGGGAAGTTTATGTGTGGCTTCCTTGAAAGAACAGATTTATTTGATAGGTGTACCGATTGTATGGTCAGCGATGACTATATGGAGATCGTGCAGCTCTTTGGTAATCGTGTCTATATGGAAGCAGAGCATTTTCAGGAGAAAGTCAAACAGCTTAATATTCCCATTACGGTAATTACGGAAGCCGATTGTATTCCCGATCACTATTCCGATGACATTAACGGGAAAGTCATTGCAATCGACCCGAAGGTGTTAAAACCGGAATATCAAAGAGCTGACAAACAACTTTACTTGGTCACGGGTGGCTTTGGTGCTTCTGCTAACAGCAGAGGAAGTGCTGTATTCTGCAAAAATATTCATACCGGAAAGACTGTTCGTTATGAGCGTATGGATGTGATGGGCGAAGTGAAGCCTGAGTGTATGCCCGAATGGGCAAAGGAGAAGTTGCAGAATATGGCAGAAACCCGTGAGAAAAAGCACAAGGACAAAGAACGATAAGGAGGTATTTCCGTGAAAGAAAAAGTAACTTTTCAGAACAAAGTCAAGGTATTAAATAAACTCTTTGAATCCGGTTGCGATACGGAGAAAAAATTGCAGCAGCTTGATATGGAAACAATTTTGAAAATCCCCAATATCACAATTCCAGATATGACTTTGATTATGGAACTTCAAAAGCAGACAAAATCCGGCAAGCTGTTCTCTTACTTGGGAGGTGGCTCTGATGAAACAGTGAAAAACAAAGACAAAGAATGATAGGAGGTGCTTTTGGTATGGCACGAAAATATGACCTTATTTCTGAGCTTTACAACCGTACCTGTAAATCGGTTGTATCTAACCCTCAGAATTGGCAGGCATTTTTGCAGTCGGCTTGCCGAAATTATAAGCTACGCTATGACGAGCAGTTGCTTGTATATGCACAGCGACCCGACGCAACCGCAGTGCTTGAAATCGAGCGTTGGAATGGCAGCTTTGGTCGTTGGGTCAATCGGGGTGCGAAAGGTATTGCAGTTTTTGCAGATGAGAACCGGGAAAGACAAAGGCTTACGCACTACTTTGATATTTCCGATACTCACGAGAGCCGGTATTCCCGCCCTGTTCCCCTTTGGAATATGCGGCAAGAATATGAAGCCGATGTGATCGAAACGCTGGAAAGCACTTTTGGAGAATTTGAGAACAAAAACAGTCTTGCCGAAGCGATTATGAGTGCTGCACGAAACGCCGCAGAGGATCATATCCCCGACTATCTGCAAGACCTTTTTTATTCAACCAAAGACAGCTTTCTTGAAGAAATTGACGAAGATGTGGTTACTACCATTTATAAAAATATGGTTGCAAACAGCGTGGCGTATATGATGATGTCAAGGCTTGGCATAGATACGGAAAGCTACTTTGAAGATGATGATTTTCGGGATGTGACCAATTTTAATACGCAGGAAACGCTCAATGCTCTTGGCTTTGCCACAAGCGATATTGCGGAAATGGGACTGTCTGAAATTTCTAAAACCGTTATGGCTTTGAGCAGGCAAAATCGCATAATTGCCGGACAGAATGAAAATGAGTACAATAAGGCTGAAAATAAAACGGAAAGGAGCTTTAGCGATGAACGAACTGACATACACAATGGTGGGCGATTACAACCTGCCGAATCTGGAATTGCCGCCACAGCCGGAAGTGAACTTGGGACACTACGCTCAGATGAGAAGAAGGTATCTGAAGGAACAGCACAGAGTTCTGTACTACAATCTTCTGACGAGGGGCGAGCTGACGAAGCACTTGGCAGAGGTGGAGCAGAGAGCAACCGAGATGGAGGAAACGCTTCTGAAACAGATGGCGGAGAAAGAGGGAGTGACGGAGCAGTTAAAGGCGACGGATATGATGAAATGGGTTCGTCTGATGAACGCACTTCGGAACTCGGCTCAGGAAATCGTGAGGACGGAAGTGATTTTCGCTTAGAATATTACGACAGAAAGCACGAAGATAACAGTTTACCTTTTTTCGGTGGCGATGATACGATCCGAGAAATTCTCGCAACTACGCCTCACTTGAAAGCTGATAAAAATGAAATTCGTGCATTTTATGAGAGCGTAGCCGATGAAGAAAGGCGTACAGAGTATGTCAAGGGTATTTTCAACAACGATTATACAGAATTGATACTGGGGGATGGCAGACGGGTCGGCTACAAAACATATCAGAATGTACTTCATTTGTGGGAAGGCAGTTATATTAGCCGCACAAAACAGAGCTTTTATAATTGGGGTGTGATTGCAAAGCATTTTGAAGCAATGCGTCTTTTGGGAGAACTTCAGGACACAATGAAACCCTTACCGTCAATCGACGGGCAAATGAGTTTGATTTTAGATTACGAAGCAGAGGTGAAAAAGTCCTCTGCTTTTACTTTTTCTCAGGAGATTATCGACGCTGTTCTCACTCGTGGAAGCGGAATGTCTGAGGGGAAAATGCGTATTTACGAGCAGTTTCAAAAGAGCCTGTCCCGCAAGGAAAACGCAGATTTCCTAAAAAATGAATATGGTTGGGGCGGTAGTTACCCCATCATTATCGGAACTGGGATTGATGAGCAGCACGATGGAAAAGGTATCCGCATTTCTAAGGGAATCGGAAATGATAAGCCACATATTTTGCTTAACTGGAATCAGGTTGAAAAGCGTATCGGTGAGTTGATTAAAATTGACAGATACTTAAATCCAAAGGAAAAAGAACGCTATCCTAAGTGGCTTGCCGATCAGGAAGTAAAACAGGCAGAGATTGCAGAGCGTCTGAAAAACCGAGAGATACTTTCGACCGCCCCGTCGGAACATTCGGAGCAGAGAGACGACGAAGATTTGGTCGGTAAGGAAGTAAGGATTGACGATCATCTCTTTGTTATTGAGAGTGTTGGAAAAATCAGCGGCGATGTATCAATGCGTGATGTGACTTTTCAAAACGGTACAGGCGTCCCGATTAACCGAGTGGAGAAAATCGGTTATGTCCGTAGACTGTTGGAACAGCAGAATATTGACCCCAATGCAAAATTTGTTACAGAAACAGAAAACATATATCCCGCAAAGCAAAACGGACTTCCGTATGATATTGTCATCGAGAAACTTCACATAGAAGAACCGGAACAATCAGCGGAGGAACGCTATGAATATCATCTTGGCGATAAAGTCTATATCGGTGCAGCCGAATACGAAATCCTCTCCTTTGACGATAACCGGGTAATGCTCTATGACTACGATATGCCTTTGTTCAATAAGGAATTTAGCCGAACGGACTTTGATAAAAAGGTTCGTGAAAACCCGATGAATGAGCATTTGATTGTCAAAAAAGTACCAGCCGAAAAAAGAAATGCAGATGTTCCTTACACCGACGCTTTTTTTGTCAATCCCGATTATGAAACGGTTACTTGGATGTACTATAATCCCGACAGCACAGCCGGAGGTCAGTATGTAACCAACACGCTGATTTTTGCAGAGGTGGCACAGACTGCAAAGGACTGTCATACCCCTGATGAGTTTTTCGACCGTCTTGGCAGCATTGCAAATCAGACCCTTGCTGATGTGGGTACGGAATGGTTTGCAGAAGCCGAGAAGCAGTTTTTAGAAAAACCGGATTTTGCAGAATGTAACGAAGCAACAATGCAGAGCCTTATTGCTGTCGCAACAAAACTTCCGGTGTACGACCGTGAAACAGAAATTCTTTATGATGTGCTTGACCGAATGAAGATAGATGACATTACACTTGATTTTGATGAAAACGGTCTTGTGGCACGAGATGAGGACAACGAATGGCACGGTGCTGAATTTTATCATTTCCTTGTTGACGAAGCCTTTGTTTTTAATGATAAGGGCGGCGTTGATCTGATTGACGGAGAATTGTTTGAAGATTTTAAGGCACTTTCCGAACACAACGGTGTGGAGGTTAAGGATAACCGGAGTTTTCCTTTTTCTGAAAAAAATCTTTTGGATGAAGCAAAGCAGCTCATTGATGAGTTTTGCCGAGAGGAATACGAGCGTGAGGAAGGAGCAGATTACAGCAATCTTTCTGAGGTCAATCTTGCCTATACAACCACAGAGGATGATAAACACGAAATTCAAGCGAATGTAAATCTTGAAACCTTTACCATAGAAACCCTTGTGGACAACATTCGTGTCCGGTCAGAACAGTATGAGGACTTAGCCGATCTTGTAGAGCGTGGACTTCCATATCTCGATTTTAACGAGTTGGTTTATGTCTCTGAGGAAGAAATGGAATACTTCCAGAGTCAGACCCTATCTGCTGCTCCTGCTTGGGAGAAGAAGAAAAAGGTTAAGAGTTTTGACCTGCACCCGGATGTTCCAATGTCTGAACGACACACCTTTAATCTGAAAGAGAACGAGGTCGAAACTGTAGGCAAAAAAGAACGTTTCCGAAGAAATATGGACGCAATCAGTGTGCTGAAAGAGTGCGAATTTGAAAACCGATTTGCCACACCGGAAGAACAACTTACTTTATCTAAATATGTGGGATGGGGCGGTCTGTCAGAAGCCTTTGATGAGAACAATGCAGCGTGGGCAGATGAGTTCGTAGAACTTTATACCGTCCTTTCACCGGAGGAATATGCGTCAGCAAGGGAAAGCACTCTGACCGCCTTCTACACCTCTCCCGAAGTCATCACAGCCATTTACAAGGCTATGGAGAATATGGGATTTAAGGAAGGCAATCTGTTAGAGCCATCGTGCGGTATCGGTAATTTTATCGGTATGCTGCCGGATTCAATGAAAGACAGCCGGATTTACGGTGTAGAACTTGATATGATTTCCGCAGGAATCGCACAGCAGCTTTATCAGAAAAGTTCGATAGCGGCACAGGGCTTTGAAGAAGCCAATCTGCCTGACAGCTTCTTTGATGGGGTAATCGGTAATGTACCGTTTGGAGATTTCAAGGTAGCGGACAAACGCTATGATAAGCATAAATTTCTCATACACGACTATTTTTTTGCGAAGTCGCTTGATAAGTTAAGACCCGGCGGCGTAATGGCTCTTGTAACGAGTAAAGGCACGATGGATAAGGAAAATCCATCGGTACGAAAATATATTGCACAAAGAGCCGAGATGCTTGGTGCTATTCGTCTGCCGAATAATACCTTTAAGGGAAATGCCGGAACGGAAGTTGTTTCGGATATTCTTATCCTGCAAAAGAGGGACAGACTGATTGATATAGAACCGGACTGGGTTCATCTTGATACCGATGAAAACGGAATTAAGATGAACGCTTATTTTGTAGAACACCCTGAAATGATACTTGGCGAAATGAAAATGGTATCAGGTCGTTTTGGTATGGAAGCTACTTGTGAGCCTTATGAAAATGCAGACCTGAAAGTTTTGCTTGATGAAGCAGTATCAAACATACACGGAGAAATCTCAGTATATGAAGCGGAGGAAGAACTTGCCGAAGAAGATAATGCTATCCCTGCTGACCCAATGGTACGGAATTTTTCTTATACTGTTGTGGACGATAAGATTTACTACCGTGAAAATTCCCGAATGACTCCGGTGGAAGTATCGGCAACCGCTGAGAACCGTATCAAGGGTATGATTGCCATTCGAGAATCGGTCAGAACATTGATTGAGTTGCAGACGGAAGATTACCCTGACAGCGAAATTAAAGCGGAACAAGAGAACTTAAACCGACTTTATGACACCTTTTCGGGTAAGTACGGACTGATTAACAACCGAGCCAACAGCTCTGCCTTTTCTCAGGACAGTTCCTTTGCGTTAGTATCTGCTCTTGAAATTATCGGAGAAAACGGAGAATTGGAGCGAAAGGCAGATATGTTCTATAAGAGGACGATCAAGCCGCATACTCCGGTTACTTCGGTGGATACCGCAAGCGAAGCACTGGCAGTATCAATGGGAGAAAAAGCCACGATTGATATGGACTATATGATGGAGCTGTCCGGCAAGCCCGAACAGGAAATCTTTGAGGAACTGAAAGGCGTTATTTTCCTAAATCCCCTTTATGAGTACGGAAACCACCCTGAAAGCAAGTATTTAATGGCGGACGAATATCTCTCCGGCAATGTCCGGGAAAAGCTGAAAATTGCAAAGCAGTCGGCAAAACTGTATCCGGAGGATTATCGGGTCAATGTGGAAGCACTTGAAAAGGTGCAGCCGAAAGACCTGACCGCAAATGAAATCTCGGTGCGACTTGGAGCGACTTGGCTTCCCATTGAAGATGTGCAGGACTTTATGTTTCATCTGCTTGAAACACCCCGCTATGCACAATGGAATATCAAAGTCCACTTCTCTCCTTTTACAAGTGAGTGGAATATTGAGGGCAAATCTTATGACAGAGGAAATGTCAAAGCCTACAATACCTATGGTACTTCCCGTATCAACGCATATAAGATTATCGAAGAAACGCTGAATTTGAAAGATGTTCGTATCTTTGATTATATCGAGGATGACGAGGGCAAAAAGAAGGCAGTCCTTAACAAAAAGGAAACCGCCATTGCTCAGTCTAAGCAGGAGATGATCAAGGAAGCCTTTCAGGACTGGATATGGTCAGACCCGTCACGCAGAGAAAGACTGTGTAAGATTTATAACGAGAAATTCAACAGTATCAGACCCCGTGAATATGATGGAAGCCATATCACATTTAATGGAATGAACCCTGAAATCGAACTGAGGGAACATCAGAAAAATGCAGTCGCTCACATCCTTTATGGTGGAAATACACTCCTTGCACACGCAGTCGGAGCAGGAAAAACCTTTGAAATGGTTGCAGCTGCTCAAGAGTCAAAACGGCTTGGACTGTGCAACAAATCGCTTTTCGTAGTGCCAAACCATTTGACAGAGCAATGGGCAGCCGAGTATTTGCAGCTCTATCCGGCAGCCAATATCCTTGTTGCCACAAAGAAGGATTTTGAAACAAAGAACCGTAAAAAATTCTGTGGCAGGATTGCAACTGGAGATTACGACGCTGTGATTATCGGGCATTCTCAATTCGAGAAAATCCCAATGTCTGTTGAAAGACAGAGGGCAATCTTGGAACAGCAGATTGAGGAAATAACGCTTGGCATTGCCGAATTAAAACGGAATCGTGGAGAAAAATTCTCTGTCAAACAGCTTGAAAAGTCAAAGAAATCTGTTCAGGATAAATTGAAAAAGCTCAACGACCAAAGCCGAAAAGATGATGTTGTGACCTTTGAGGAATTAGGTGTAGACAGGCTTTTTATTGACGAGAGCCATTATTACAAGAACCTTTATCTTTACACCAAAATGCGAAATGTGGGCGGTATCGCACAGACCGAAGCACAGAAATCTTCCGACCTCTTTATGAAGTGTCGTTATCTTGACGAGCTGACCGGAGGTCGTGGAACGGTGTTTGCAACGGGTACACCAATCTCAAACAGTATGGTGGAACTTTATACCATACAGAGATATTTGCAGTATAACACCCTTGTAAAAAACGGTCTGCAACACTTTGACGCTTGGGCTTCCACCTTTGGCGAAACCATCACAGCGGTGGAATTAACGCCGGAGGGTACGGGATACCGGGCAAAGACAAGGTTCGCAAAGTTCTATAACCTGCCTGAGCTGATGGCAATGTTCAAGGAAGTTGCTGATATTAAGACAGCCGATATGCTTAATCTCCCCGTGCCGGAAGCGAACTATCATAACATCGCTGTGAAACCGTCGGAAATGCAGAAAGAAATGGTTGCTTCCCTTGCGGAACGAGCCGAAAAAGTACGTGGTGGCGGTGTAGACTCCAGCATAGACAATATGCTGAAAATTACAAACGACGGAAGAAAGCTTGCATTGGATCAGCGTATGTTAAACGATATGCTCCCCGATTTTGAAGGAAGCAAAATCAATGCCTGCGTAGATAATATCTATCGTATTTGGTCTGAGAACGCTGACAAGAAATCGGCACAGCTTGTATTCTGTGATTTATCTACTCCGAAGAATGACGGAACATTCTCCGTCTACAATGACATTCGGAAAAAACTCATAGAGCGAGGTATTCCGGAAAGTGAAGTGAAATTCATACACGACGCTGACACGGATATTAAGAAAAAAGAGTTGTTCCAAAAGACCCGTAAGGGCGAGGTCAGAGTGCTTCTCGGCTCTACACAGAAGATGGGAGCCGGAACGAATGTGCAGGACAGGTTGATTGCTCTGCACGATGTAGACTGTCCGTGGCGACCTTCGGATTTGGAGCAGCGTTCCGGAAGAATTGTCCGTCAGGGTAACTCTAATCCACGAGTGGATATTTACCGATATGTAACGGAACAAACCTTTGACGCATACCTGTATCAGCTTGTGGAGGGCAAGCAAAAATTCGCTTCACAGATTATGACGAGCAAATCTCCGGTCAGATCGGCGGAGGATATTGACGAAACAGCTCTGTCCTATGCCGAGATTAAAATGCTTGCCACCGGAAACCCGTATATCAAAGAAAAGATGGACTTAGACATTCAGGTGCAGAAGCTCAAGATGTTAAAGTCCAATTTTTTATCTGAAAAATATGGACTGGAGGACAAGGTTATTAAGTTTTACCCTCAACAGATTGCTCTTTTGAAATCCCGTGTTCAGGGACTTACGAAAGATGTGGAAACCGCAAAATTGCACCCGAAACCGACTTCCGAGCAGCCGCTTGGTATGACCGTATCGGGTGTTTCTTATTCTGAAAAAGCGGAAGCCGGACAAGCAATTATCAACGCCTGCAAGTCAATGAGCAGTCCTGATCCGATACCTCTTGGAGAGTATCGTGGCTTCAAAATGGAATTGTATTTTGATACAGCACAGAGAAATTATGTGGTAAAGCTGAGGGGCGAAACAAGTCGTGATGTATCGCTCAGCGATGATATTCACGGTAATATCGTGAGAATTGACAACGGTATTGAACGCTTTGAAGAAACTCTTGCCGACACAAAACACAATCTTGAGAATACCGAGAAGCAATTTGAAACAGCGAAGCAAGAGATTGAAAAGCCGTTTGTTCACGAGGAAGAACTGAAAGCAAAAACCGCCCGTCTGGACGAACTGAATATCCTGCTGAATATGGATAAGCGGGAAAATGAGATTGTCGGCGGAGAGCCTGACGAGGGCGAAGCAGTCGAAAAAAGAAAGGAGAAATCGTATGAGAGATAACGTAAAAAGCTATATCACTTATGAACGTTCTGTAAAGGGCGGTCATTCTTTTAAGAGCCGATTATCGGCTTATATGCAGAAACTGAAAGTGAAAGGAATGGTATAAGACAATGGAATTTAGAGAATTTTGCAATTATATCCGAGAGAATATCTTAGATTATTTCCCCGAAGAATTTGCTAAAAGTGAAGTAACCGTCGATGGAACGATGAAAAATAACGGAGTATTCAGGCAAGGCTTAACACTCCGTACACCGGAAAGCAATATCGCCCCAAAGGTGTATTTGGAGGAATTTTACCACAGCTATGATATGGGTACGCCTCTGAATGATATTTGTATGAAAATCGCAGTGGAATATCAAAAGTATATGGTAAAGGACATTCCATTTGTGCTTGAAAATGTGATGGATTTTGAAAAGATGAAGCCCAATATCACAATGAAAATGGTTGCGGCAAAGACAAACAAAATGCTTCTGAAGGAGCGACCTGCCACAAGGATTGACGATCTTGCGGTATTTTATCAGATTGAAATCGGCGGTGTTGCCGATGGACGGGCGAGTATTCCGGTAACTAATGAAATCCTTGCAAGGTGGGATGTACCACTTGCAGACATTCATCAGTTGGCGATTGAAAATACAGAAAGACTGTTCCCATCAAGGCTTACCTCAATGGAAGCAGCGGTGTTTGGTGTGGAAGAAAATTTCCTCTCCGGTGATGAATACAGTCAGTCTGCTCTGCCCCTGCTTGTACTTACCAACAATGAATTAAACGGCGGAGCTTGTGCCATTGCTAATCCCGATATTCTAAACAGAATTTCCGAAGTGGTAAATGACAGCTTTTATATCCTGCCTTCCTCTGTTCACGAGGTAATTCTTGTTCCAAAGGAAGCGGCAAGACAGGTTGGTATGAGTACAAAGGAATTAGGGGTTATGGTGCGTCAGGTAAACGGTCACGAGGTCAGCAGAGAGGAACAGTTATCCGACCATATTTATGAGTATGACAAGGATAGAAAAGTCCTTGAAACTGTCAAAGACTCCAAAGAAAAAACAATGGATATGGAGCGATAAACCAGAAAGGAGCTGATGAAAATGACAGTAGATTATAACGCTTTGCTCGGAGAAAAGGCACAGACAGAGTATGAGGATTTTCTTGCCGGATTAAAGGAAATGAGTGCGGAACAGATTGTAGAACACGCTTATGAAAAGGTGTTTAAGGAGGACTTGGCGATTTGTCTTGAAGAATGTCAACTTGCACCCGCCGAAGCAAAAGCCTTGTATCTGAAAAAATATCCGCTGGATTATTGCTACCGTGAGTGGCTTGATAAGGATTGCAGTTATATGGATATGCTGATGGATACCGTAACAGAAGCTGCTGAAAATGCGTCTAAGGAACTGAAAGCAAAAAGCAGAGAAAGCAGGTGAAGCCTATGCCATATATAGACCCTGCTGTCATACTTGAAGCAAAGAAGATGGATCTGCTTACCTATCTGAAAAACTATGAGCCATACGAACTTGTAAGGTTTTCCGGCAACACTTACACGACCAAAACGCACGACAGTTTGAAAATCTCCAATGGAAAATGGATGTGGTGGTCAAGAGGTTTCGGGGGCAGAAATGCCCTCGATTATCTTATAAAAGTAAAGGGAATGGATTTTCTTGAAGCAGTTGAAACGATAGTCGGACATACAGCGGTTCAGCCTCCGGTTTATGCAAAGCAGCCACCGAAGGAGGATAAACCGCTTACACTTCCGAATAAAAGTGCTACCAACAAAGTGATTAGCGAGTATCTTTTTGGGAGGGGAATTGACAGAGAAATTATCCATTACTGTATCGACAACGGACTGATATTTGAAAGCCTGCCCTATCACAATATCGTGTTTGTCGGCTTTGACGAGAAGCATAAACCGATGTATGCAGCCTATCGCTCCACAAATAAATATAAGATTATGGGCGATTGTAGCGGTAGCAAAAAAGATTATTCTTTTCGGATCGGTAATGTAGACTCGGATGAAGTACACCTCTTTGAGTGTGCCATTGACCTGTTATCCTATGCTACGCTTGAGAAGTTAAACGGAGGGAACTGGAAGAAATTAAACCTTGTTTCTCTTTCGGGCGTGTATTCTCCGGCGAAGAAAATCGAGGACAGTAAAGTGCCGATTGCACTACAAAAATATTTGAGTACACACCCATCTGTAAAGCGGATTCTTCTCCACTTTGACAATGATACAGCAGGAAGAAAGGCAACGCAGACATTAAAAGTTATATTGCCGAGCGAGTATGAGGTCGTTGATAAACCGCCCCAAAAGGGAAAGGATTTCAACGACTTTCTTTGCATCAGAATGGGAATTACACCCCACAAAAATTATGAAAGGAGCGAAGCACGATGAACGAAGATAAGATAAATGTTCTCTTGATTGAGCCGAATAAATACCCCAAGATGATTGAAATTGCAGATAGTCTGGAAGCAATGCAGGAGCTTGTCGGCGGCGGTATCGAGGAATATATGCCCTACGATGATGATATTGCTCTTGTTTGTAATGATGAAAGCAAAATGATAGGGCTTCCGCTCAACCGTGCGATTTATTTGGAAAACGACGGTAAGAAAGAGATGATTGACATCATTGCCGGAAAGTTTTTTATATGCTATGCACCGCTTGAAAGCGAGAAGTATTTGAGTTTGCCGGACGAACTGGCAAAGAAATACGAAGCACAATTCAAATATCCCGAACGCTTTTTCAGGGACTTTGGTGGGAACATTACCGCCCAACCTTTTAAGCCTAAATCGAAAGAGCAAGAGAGATAGTATCTTGAGAACGGGGCAACCCGGAGAAACTGTGTAATCTTAGCGAGCAGACCATTTGTATCCCCAAAGGCTACAAACGGTAAAGGCTCGTTAGGGGTTGCCCCTAATACCCCGTGAGAAAGGAGTCAATCTTATGTCAGAATTTATTTGTTTAATCATTGGTATGTCTGTGGGCGGTCTGTTCGGTGTAACACTGATGTGTTGCTTGCAGATTAACCAAATGAGCAATGCTGCCCGAAGAAAGGAGGACGAGTATGAGAAAGAGAAATGTTGATAAGCACATTTGGTTTTCCAAAGCAGAAGCTCAGGACTTGCAGAAGAAAGCAAAACGAGCCTGCCTTTCCGAAGCCGGACTTATCCGTTTGCTGATTAAAGGCTACGAGCCGAAAGAAAAACCGGATGACCGCTTTTATGATGTGATGAGGGAGTTATCCGCCATCGGAAACAATATCAATCAGCTTGCTGCCAAAGCAAACACGCTCGGTTTTATCGACGCACCGCAGCTTAAACGGGAAGCAGAAAAATGGAACAAGTTTCAGTCTGAGATCGAAAGGCATTATCTCAGACCCGATAAGAGTGAAATGAAATGGCAGTAACCAAGCTGTGGTCGGTAACAGAAAGACTCGGTCAGGTTATTGACTATGCCACCAATCCCGAAAAGACTTCCGCAAAAATAGAAAGACATTTTTCGCCAGAGCAATATCAGGCTCTTGCTGATGTAATCGCCTACGCAAAGGACGAGGAAAAAACGGAGCGAGAGTTTTATGTGGAAGGGATCAACTGTAATGTGTCGATTGCCCGTGATCAGTTTGTGACGGTCAAGGAGCAGTACCAAAAGACAGAGGGCATACAAGCCTATCACGGATATTTAAGTTTCAAAGAAACCGACCTGTCACCGGAGATGGCACAGAAAATCGGAATGGAATTTGCCAATGAGGTTTGGGGCAAACGTTTTCAGGTTGTTGTTACCACGCACCTGAATACCAAGCACCTGCATTGCCACTTTGTTATCAATTCCATTTCCTTTGTAGACGGAAAGCATTTATGGGGTGATGAAAAGGCGTGGTTTAAGTTCAGAAAGGTCGCAGACAGAATTTGCGAGAAGTACGGACTTTACTATGACCCCAATCCGAACCGCAGCAAACAGTCAGAATATCTGACGATGAAAGAGAAAGCGGGTATGCCGACGAGATTTTCTGTTGCAAAGGAAGCCATTGACTATGCGATCGACCACAGTAAGACGCTGAAAGAATTTCAGTATGCTCTAAAGGAAATGGGTTATGCCTACAATTTAAGTCCAAGCAGAAAATATTGGACGGTCACACCCAAAGGCTATGACAAGCCGATACGACTGAAAAATCTCGGAGAGGATTACACCAACGACCGGATTGTGGAGCGTATCAAGAGCAATCGTGACCGATGGGCAGACATTGAGCCATTCCAAAGGCGGAGCTACAAGCCACGACAGTACCGTTTGCAGACAAGAGAACAGAAGTTAAAGAAAAAGGGCGGTCTGTACGGTCTGTATCTCTACTACTGTTATCGGCTCGGCTATCTGCCAAAGTATAAAAAACAAAATCACGCAAGGCTTCACTATCTTCTGAAAGAGGATTTGATGAAACTCGACAGAATTACCGATGAAGTAAGTCTGCTTGGACGAGAAAACATTTCTACGGACGAGCAGCTTTTTTCATATAAAACTTCCCTTGAGGAACAGATGAAAATCCTGATTGCCGGAAGAACAGATCTGCGAAAAAAGATGAGAACAAAGATGGATGACGGTCAGCTTCAGAAGGCAAAGGAAGAAATCACTTCCATCAACGGGAAGTTAAAGACGCTCCGTAAGGAAGTCAAACTCTGTGAGGGTATTGCAGAGAGGTCAAAGATTATGGAACAGACCGTAACGCAAATCCAAGCAGAGGAACAAAAACAGCAAAGAAAGGAGAAATCACGCTATGAACAACGGTGGTGATGCAGCTGAACAGATCGTCAGGCTTTCGCTTGAGGGATTTGAAGTGGCTGCTAAATTAAGCGGCTCGGCTGCAAAGAATATTGCATTGCTGCTTGTGTCGGTCTTAAAGCAGGAGCAAAAGACCAAAGGCAAGGCACGACTTACCAATATGATTAAGTCCGGTAAGGAATTAAAAGTCTTTTCCATTCCGCAAAAGGACTTAAAGAAATTTACCGAACAGGCAAAACGCTATGGAGTTCTCTACTGTATTCTTCGGGATAAGAACACAAAGGGCGAGAATGTTCCGGTGGATATTATCGCAAGAGCTGAGGACGCTTCTAAAATTCAGCGTATCGTTGAACGATTTGAACTTGGCAAAGTGGATAAGGCTTCGATTGTCAGCGAAGCAGAAAAAGCGGTTGCAGATCGTGAAGCGGTTGAAAAAGAAAAGCCGACCAAATCTAAGAATGAGATTATCACAGAGGAAGCGGTCAGAAATCCAATGCAGAGAGAGGAAAATGCACACGCAAACCCCTCCGTCGCCAAAACGGACAAAAACCCTCCGTCAAGGCAAAACTCAGAGCCGGTAGAAACGCAATCTGATAAGGGTGTTGCAAAGCCTGCCGAGAAACCGTCGGTCAAAGAAAAGCTCGACCGTTACAAGGCTCAGGCAAAACAGCAAAAAGAAGCAGAGCAAAAACCGGAGGTGTCCAAAGAAAGCGGTAAAAAGCCGCAGCAGAAAAACGGTCAGACGGTACACCGTCAGCCGAAGAAGAAAAAACCAAAATCGAAAGAGAGGTAATCTACAATGACAAACGATTTCAAACCCGCAAGGGCTGGCGGCAATCAGCCCAAATTATCCAAAGAGGAATACGCTGAAAAGAAACGGGCGGAAAAGGATAAGGTTTATCAGATGATTGATGATACCGCCCGTGAGGTGGTAAGCGACCCTGAAAAGTTTCGGGCATTCCTTGATACGCAGAGCCGGATGGATAGATATTCCGCAGCCAATGCACTACTTATCTACAATCAGTATCCGCAGGCAACACAGCTTAAAGATTTCAACGATTGGAGTAAGGACAATGCAAAAATTGTAAAAGGTGCAAAAAGTATTTCCATTCTTGAGCCTGTGGAATACACAAGAAGTGATGGTACGCCGGGAATTTCTTACAATGTGAAAAAGGTCTTTGATGTTACACAGACCAATGGAAGAAAAACTCCGGCAGTATCGGCAAACCGTGACCCGAAGGCACTCATTACAACAATGCTCGATGTATCTCCGGTGGAGGTTGCTTCCTGTGATGAACTTCCCTATCCGAATATGGCGGCTTTCTATGACAATGAAAAGCAGACCTTGTTTGTCAAGAGAAATGTGGGCGACAGTGTGGCGGTTGCTCAATGTGTGGCTCAGGAACTCGGTCACGCAGAACTTTCCATTAACAGCGAGAGTTACAGCCGCAGGGATATGGGATTTCAGGCGGTGTGTATCGGCTATATGCTTTGTAGAAAGTATGGCGTTGATACACAGAACTTTGCCATTGACCGTATTCCGCAGGACTTGGCTGCTAAAGAGCCGAAAGAAATTCGTGCAGAACTTTCTAAGACTCGTAATGCAATGGCAGAAATTCATAGTCACATCTCTGATGAATTGTTCCGTAAAAAGCAGGAGCGTTCTAAGGAACAGGAAAGATAATGGAGGGTGTTTATGGAAAAAGAAAAACTCTACCACATTGCTTTGGACGATTATGAACACGGTGTAGTCATTCGCTCTCTCAATGATGAAAAGACAAAATTGATGGAGCAAGGCAAATCCGCTGACGCAGTTGACGATCTGCTTATCAAAGTCGGCAATGCCCCGCAAAAGAAGTTCAAAGTAATCGAAAGGAAACGCTCAGATGAAGCGAGATAATGACAGACAGTCTGCCATTATCCTATCCGTCATCGGTATCATTCTGGTGGTATGGCTTGCACTCCTGATTGCTCCCTCTGTCAAAGGAGGGTTGCCGGAGATAATGACAAGCCTTGCAACCGCTTTTAACACACCATTTTCCATAACGCTATGTGAGGACAGCTTAAAAACTGTCCTCATTTTGCTTTTATGTTATGGAATGGGAATCGGGATATATTTCTCGACGCAGAAGAACTACCGAAGGCGGGAAGAACACGGTTCTGCAAAATGGGGCAATGCGAGGACCGTAGATAAAAAATACCGTCAGAATCCACCTTCAGAAAACAAGCTGATGACACAGAATGTGCGTATCGGATTAAATGCAAAGAAGCACAGAAGAAACTTAAACACGCTTGTCTGTGGTGGTTCCGGTGCGGGTAAAACAAGGTTTTATTGCAAGCCAAATCTTATGCAGTGCAACACCTCTTTTGTAATCCTCGACCCGAAGGGCGAGATTTTACGGGATACCGGAAAACTTCTTGAGAGAAACGGTTATGAGGTGCGTGTCCTTGATTTGATTTCAATGGAAAAGAGCCATTGCTATAACCCGTTTGTATATTTGCAGAGTGATAACGATGTGCAGAAACTCGTGACGAACCTTTTTAAGAGTACCACTCCAAAAGGCTCTCAGAGCAACGACCCCTTTTGGGACACCGCAGCTTCAATGCTGCTGTTAGCACTTGTTTTCTATCTGCACTATGAAGCACCGCCGGAGGAACAAAACTTTGCAATGGTAATGGAAATGCTGAGAGCCGGAGCGATTGAGGATGAAGATGATCCAAGTCCCTCTCCGCTTGACAATCTGTTTTCGGATTTGATGATAGACAATCCCGACCATATCGCTCTCAAGTATTATCATTCCTACCATTCCGGTTCTTCCAAAACACTGAAGTCCATTCAGATAACCCTTGCGGCAAGACTGGAGAAGTTCAATTTGGAAAGCCTTGCTGCCCTGACCTCTGCCGACGAGCTTGATTTGCAATCTCTCGGAGAGAAGAAGGTGGCGTTATTCGCTTTGATACCGGATAACGATTCCAGTTTCAATTTTTTGGTATCAATCCTTTATACGCAGCTCTTTCAGCAGTTATTTTATGCTGCCGACCACATTCACGGCGGCTGTCTGCCAATGCCCGTTCATTTCCTGATGGACGAATTTGCCAATGTCAGCCTGCCGGACGACTTCGACAAGATACTGTCGGTAATGCGTTCTCGTGGTGTATCGGTCAGTATCATTCTGCAAAACTTGGCACAGCTTAAAGCCTTATTTGAAAAGCAATGGGAAAGTATCGTGGGCAACTGTGATGAATTTCTCTATCTCGGCGGCAACGAGCAAAGCACCCATAAGTATGTGTCAGAGCTTTTGGGTAAGGAAACCATTGATACCAACACCTTTGGAAAAAGTACCGGACGCAGCGGCAACTACTCCACCAATTATCAGATTAGCGGACGAGAGCTATTAACCCCTGACGAGGTTCGTATGCTCGATAATCAGTACGCTATTTTATTCATTCGTGGCGAGCGACCCGTTATGGATTTTAAGTACGATATTCTAAAGCACCCCAATGTGGCATTTACCACAGACGGAAAAGCAAGTGCTTACAAGCACGGAGAAGTTACAAAGGATATTGCTTCTATTTCTATTTGGGACATCGACCCGGAAAAACTTCCTGAAAAGGAAATTACAGAAACGAACTGGGAGCTTCTTTCCAATGAGGAACTGGAGGCTCTGTTCTTAAACAAACAATCAAACTAAATTTTGGAGGTATTCAACTATGACTATTTTTAAGAAAAATGCAAACAAGACTACTCACAAGCTGCCCATGACCGGAAAGGTAAGAAAAGGCTTCCGTACCTATTGTACTTTGGTAATGTGCGGAGCATTTATTCTCGGTACAACTACAACCGCATTTGCCGCAGGCGGCGATCCGCTGACCGTTGTAAACAATCTGTCTGATTTCATCTTCGGACTTATCCGTGCAATCGGTATGATTCTGCTTGGCTTCGGTATTGTTCAGGTGGGTCTTTCTCTGAAATCCCACGACCCTTCTCAGAGAGCCAACGGTTTTCTGACTCTTGCAGGCGGCGTCATCATCACTTTTGCAAAAGAAATCCTGACTTTGATCACAGGCTAATATAAGGGTGATACAGTTATCGGGGTGTGCCAGGACTTTTCAGGCACACCCCTAAATTTAACAAGGAGGTGCTTTTGAATGAGTGATAACTGGGTAGTACAAAATCTCGAAAACGCCCTTGAAACTTGGAATGAAAAACTTGCAGAAATATGGACGCTCATCACTACCACACCGCAAAACTTTAAGGGTGGGAATATTTGGAGCGTCATTGTCAATATCAACGGAGCTGTGCAGGCAATCGGTCTTGCCTTGCTTGTATTGTTCTTCGTTGTGGGTATGGTCAGAACCTGCGGCAGCTTTACAGAAGTAAAGAAGCCGGAACACGCACTAAAACTCTTTGTCCGCTTCGCATTGGCAAAGGGTGTCATCACTTACGGTATGGAGCTTATGCTTGCACTCTTTAATATTGTGCAGGGTACGATCTCCACGATTATGAACGCTGCCGGATTTGGAAACCCACAACAGACCACGCTTCCGGCAGAGATGGTAACAACGATTGAAGATTGTGGCTTTTTTGAGAGTATCCCATTATGGGCGGTTACTCTCATCGGCGGCTTATTTATAACCGTGCTGTCGTTCATTCTCATTATGACGGTGTACGGTCGGTTCTTTAAGCTCTATATGTATACGGCACTTGCACCTATCCCCCTCTCTACTTTTGCAGGAGAACCAACACAGAATGTAGGCAAGAGTTTTATCAAGAGCTACTGTGCGGTGCTTCTGGAAGGTGCGGTCATCGTGCTTGCCTGTATCATCTTTTCGGTGTTTGCTTCCTCCCCTCCGGTTGTCAATTCGGACGCTGCGGCGGTAACTCAGGTGTGGGCATATATCGGAGAACTTGTGTTTAATATGCTCGTTCTTGTCGGTGCAGTAAAAATGTCTGACCGAATTATCCGAGAAATGATGGGATTGTAAGGAGATTTCGAGATGAATAAAAAAGAATGTAAAAAATGCGTTTACTACGGTGGTAAACGAAAAGGTAAAATCTTTTGCCTGAATGATAAATGCGTTAAGGATACAGAGCCTAAACGCAGGGAAGGAGCTAAGTATGGAAGTTAAAATCAACCGAGAAATTAGAAATTACACCGAGTCGATGTTTTTTGGACTGTCGCTTCGGCAGTTCATTTTTTCTGCCCTCGCCTGCATAGTTGCAGTTGGTCTTTACTTTCTGTTAAAGCCCTATGTCGGCACGGAAACGGTATCGTGGATGTGTATTTTGGGAGCTGCCCCTTTTGCAGCAATCGGCTTTGTGAAATATAACGGTATGACCGCTGAAAAGGCAATTTATGCGTGGATCAAGTCAGAGTTTCTAATGCCAAAGAAGCTCGTCTTTCATTCCACCAATACCTATTATGAACTGATGAAGCCGGGCATTGAACAAAGACAGAAGGAGGTATTAAAGTCTAATGATTAAAACACTGACAAACCTGTTTAAGCAGGACAAGGAAAAGTTTGTTGTACCGAAAGGCGTTCAGGATGTTATCCCTATCACAGCCATTTATGACGACGGTATTTTTAAGGTGGGAAAGGATAAATTCTCCAAAACCTTTAAGTTTACGGACATTAACTATGCAGTGGCAAGCAGAGAGGATAAGGAAGCGATGTTCCTTGAATACTCCGAACTTCTGAACTCGCTTGACAGCGGTGCGACAACGAAAATTACAATCAATAACCGTCGATTGAACAGACTGGATTTTGAAAAAACAATCCTGATTCCGACGACCGGAGATGAGCTTGATGTGTACCGTGAGGAATACAACAAAATGTTGCTCGACAAAGCAACGGGTGCAAATTCCATCGTGCAGGATAAGTATATGACTATTTCCATCAATAAAAAGAGCGTGGAGGACGCCCGTACCTACTTTGCCCGTGTCGGTGCAGATCTGATTGCACACTTCGGAAGGCTTGGCAGCAAGTGTGTGGAACTTGAAACGGACGAGCGACTTCGCATTATCCACGATTTTTACAGAGTGGGCGAAGAAAGTTCTTTCCACTTTGATATGAAGGAAACGAGAAAAAAGGGACACAGTTTTAAGGATTATGTCTGTCCCGACACAATGGAATTTGAAAAGGACTACTTCAAAATGGGAAACCGTTACGGGAGAGTCCTTTTTCTTCGTGAGTATGCTTCCTATATCAAAGACAGTATGGTAGCAGAACTTACGGATATGAACAGAAACCTGATGATGAGCATTGATGTTGTACCCGTTCCGACCGATGAAGCGGTCAGAGAAGCTGAGAGCCGCCTTCTTGGTGTGGAAACCAATATCACAAACTGGCAGCGTAGGCAGAACTCCAACAATAACTTTTCTGCAACCGTTCCGTATGATATGGAGCAGCAGAAAAAGGAAATGAAAGAGTTTCTTGACGATCTGACAACCCGTGACCAGCGAATGATGTTCGCTGTACTTACAATGGTGCATACCGCAGAAACGAAAGAGCAGCTTGACAATGATACAGAAGCGTTGCTTACCACAGCGAGAAAGCACCTTTGTCAGTTTGCAACACTCAAATTTCAGCAGATGGATGGACTTAACACAGTTATGCCTTTCGGTACAAGAAAGATTGACGCATTCCGAACACTGACAACGGAGAGCCTTGCAGTATTCATTCCGTTCAGGGTGCAGGATATTTACCACGAAAACGGAATTTACTACGGTCAGAATGTAATCAGCAAAAATATGATTATCGCTGACCGTAAGCAGCTTCTTAACGGTAACTCCTTTATCTTGGGTGTATCCGGCGGCGGTAAATCCTTTGCGGCTAAGGGCGAGATTATCAATCAGGTATTATCCTCTGACGCAGATATTATCATCATCGACCCTGAGCGAGAGTATTCACAGCTTGTAAATGCAATGGGCGGCGAGGTTATCAATATCTCTGCCACTTCTCCGAGCCATATCAACGCAATGGATATGAACAAGGACTACGGTGACGGGGCAAACCCCGTTATCTTAAAATCTGAGTTTATTATGTCCCTTTGCGAGCAGCTCATCGGCGGCACAAATCTTGGAGCAAAGCAGAAGTCCATTATTGACCGCTGTACAGCAAGCGTGTACCGCACTTATCAGCAGAACGATTATCAGGGTAATGTACCGACCTTGCAGGATTTCAGAGCCGAGCTGTTAAAGCAGGACGAACCGGAAGCGAAGGAACTGGCACTTGCCATTGAATTATTTACACACGGTTCGCTGAATACCTTTGCAAAGCAGACCAATGTGGATACAAATAACCGTCTGATCTGCTATGACATTCTCGACTTAGGTAAGCAGCTTATGCCGATTGGTATGCTTGTTGTCCTTGACTCCATCTTGAACCGTATCACACAGAACCGTGCAAAGGGCAAGAATACCTTTATCTTTATTGATGAGATTTACCTTCTGTTCCAGCACGAATATTCCGCAAACTTCCTCTTTACTTTATGGAAGCGTGTAAGAAAGTACGGTGCGTATGCGAGTGGGATTACGCAGAATGTGGACGACCTTTTGCAGAGCCACACAGCAAGAACTATGCTTGCAAACTCCGAGTTTATCATTATGCTGAATCAGGCTTCCACAGACAGAATTGAACTGGCTAAACTCTTGAATATTTCCGACCTTCAGATGTCCTATATTACCAATGTGGAGGCAGGACACGGTCTGATTAAGGTGGGCAGTTCTCTTGTACCGTTTGCAAACAAGTTCCCTAAGAATACGAAACTCTATAAACTGATGACCACGAAACCGGGCGAGAGTGCATAACTCTCGCTCTGCCAAGAAAGGAACTTCTATGAATAAAAAAATCTATATCATCATTACTTTGGTGCTTGCAGCGGTACTGGTAACAAGCACCTTTTTTATTGTCCGTCATCACATCGACTCTGCAAAACAGACAGAAGTCTATGACACTCTGATCGAGATTGTCGAGGAACCTGATGTGCCGGACGAGAATGTAACCTTTTCAGAGGACAAAACCTTTATACCCGAATATCTGGAACTGTATGAACAGAACGAAGATATGGTCGGTTGGATTAAGGTGGAGGACACCAAAATCAATTATCCGGTTGTGCAGTCTGTAAATGAACCGAACTTTTATCTGAAACACAAGTTTGATAAGACCTATTCTGCTTATGGCTGTCCGTATGTGCAGGAGAATTGCGATGTGCAAAAACCATCGGACAACCTTGTAATCTACGGACATCATATGAACGACGGTTCGATGTTTGCCGGACTGATGAAGTATCGGGATAAGAGCTTTTGGGAGAAGCATAGAACAATCTCCTTTGATACGCTGACCGATCACTGTGAATATGAGGTTGTAGCTGTGTTTAAGACGGTTGCTTATTCGCAGGAGGGTTTTAAGTATTATCAGTTTACAGACGCAGAAAACGCAGAACAGTATGATGAATATATCGTCAAGTGTAAGGAACTGGCTCTATATGAAACCGGAGTATCGGCAGAATACGGAGATAAGCTGATTTCTCTTTCTACTTGCGAATATTCAAGAAACAACGGAAGGCTTGTCGTTGTTGCAAAGAGAGTGGATTAACCTCCACTCTCCCTTATTTTGCGAGAAAGGAGGAAACCGATGGCTGATATTAAAACAAGAGATATGGTTAAAGGAACGATTAAGACCATAGACAAAGCGGCGGTTGCTTCTGAGCGAATGAAGCGAGCCTATGTTGCAACCAAAGATAAGGCGGAACATTCCACCCACGCTTCAGAAGGCTCTCCGGAGGAATATGCTTCTGATAAAATTGAATCCGGTGCTGATACCGCAGTTCACGAGGGAGCATATCAGGCAGATAAAGTCGGACGATGGGGTGTCCGTGAAACACGGAAAAACTATCAAAAGACAAAGGACGGAATAGAAACCTTTAAGCAGAAACGGGCAGAAAGCCAACTGAGAAAGCAGTCCGTAAATCGTACCGGACAGCAAAGTATCAAAGTGGTGGAGCAGACAGAGAAAACTGTGAAGCAATCAGCAAGGTCATCAGGTAAGAAAACGATTAAAACCGCTGCGAAAAGTACAGCCAAGACCGCACAGAAGTCTGTCAAGACCGCAGAGCAGACCGCCAAAACTACGATTAAGACGACGCAACAGGCAGCGAAAACGGCTCAAAAAACCGCCCAAGCGTCTGCAAAGGCGGCACAAAAAGCAGCTCAGGCAGCAAGGGAAGCCGCTAAAGCAACCGCTGCTACGATTAAGGCGGCAGTCAGAGCCACCGTTGCAGCGGTCAAGGCGATTATTGCCGGAACGAAAGCACTGATCGCAGCAATCACCGCAGGCGGCTGGATTGCAGTTTTGATTATTGTGATTGTGATGTTGGTTGCCCTGCTTTTGGGGTCGGTGTTCGGTATATTCTTTTCCGGCGAGGACTCAGGAACGGGTATGACAATGCAGACAGTTGTGCAGGAAATCAATACAGAGTATGATACCAAGCTCGATGAAGCAAAGAGTTCGGTATCTTATGATGTGCTTGAAATGAGTGGCAGTCGGGCAGTTTGGAAGGAAGTGCTTGCAGTTTATTCCGTCAAGATCAACACCGACCCCGATAACCCCCAAGAGGTTGCCACGATGGATGATGGAAAAAAGCAGCT
>MSHC01000017.1 GCA_001940995.1 Ruminococcus sp. Phil15 | reverse complement strand
TCTTCGATTTTATGGTATAATAAATGCATAACATTAATTATATATTTATTTGGAGGATATCTATATGCAGGAGAACAAGATTCCGACGAGAGAACAGCTTGACCCCAAATATACATGGGCGCTGGAGGACATTTTTGCCACGGACGAGCTTTGGGAAGAATCGCTTTTAAAGCTCAGGGGATACGGCGAGAAGCTTGCCTCGTACAAGGGCAGGCTTTGCAAAGATGCGAAGGCGCTATATGAATATCTGACGCTTGACGACGAGCTTACGAGACTTGCAAGCGATCTTGGAAACTACGCACAGCGAAAGAGCGATGAAAACACGCAAAATCCTAAGTATCAGGATTTCTGCGGAAGATTTATGTCTGCGGTAGTTGCGATAAACAGCGAATGTGCGTTCGTTTTGCCTGAGATACTTAGCATCAGCGACGAGGAATACGAGCGATATTTTGAAGACGTACCCAATCTGTCGCTTTACAGGCTGTCGCTTGACAGGATAAGAAAAAAGCGTAAGCATATACTCTCCGATGCCGAGGAAAAGCTGCTTTCCATGAGCAGCGAAATGTCGCAGTCGCCCGAACAGATTTACAGTATGTTCAGCGACGCCGACCTTTTGTTTCCGGACGTGGAGGACGGCGAAGGCAAGCTTCATCAGCTTACTCACGGAAGCTACATTCCGCTTATGCACTCGTCTGACAGGGTGCTTCGCAAAAGCGCATTCAAGGCTATGTACGACACCTACGGAAAGTTCAAGAACACGGCTGCGGCTATGCTTTCGGCACAGGTAAAGCAGCTTACTTTTCATTCAAGGGCAAGAAAGTACAGCTCAAACCTTGAGGCGGCGCTTGACTCGACAGAGATACCTGTTTCGGTTTACCACAATCTAATAAAGGCTGTTCACGAAAACATCGGATATATGTACAAATATGTTGCTTTAAGAAAGAAGCTTTTAAATGTTGACGAGCTTCATTTCTACGACCTGTACACGCCTATTGTAAACGACTGCGACGCTGAGGTTTCTTACGAAGACGCAAAATCCGAAATAATGGAGTCAGTTACGCCGCTTGGTGAGGATTACAAAGAGATACTTAAAGAGGGCTTTGATAACCGCTGGATCGACGTATACGAGAATGTGGGCAAGTGCAGCGGCGCATACTCAGCAGGAGCGTACGTTCATCCTTATGTTCTATTAAACTACAAGGGAACGCTTGACGGAGAATTCACTATTGCGCATGAAATGGGACACGCAATTCACTCATATCTGTCAAACAAAAATCAGCCTATATGTTACAGCGATTACGTTATCTTTGTTGCCGAGGTTGCGTCCACCTGCAATGAGGCGCTTCTGATGGAACACCTGCTTTCAAAGGCTGACGACAAGAAACGCCGTGCATATCTCATAAACTACTTTTTAGAGCAGTTCCGCACAACGCTTTACAGGCAGACAATGTTTGCGGAATTTGAACTTAAAATCAGCGAGATGGTGGAAGCGGGACAGAGCCTCACCGAAGAAAATCTGCGTGAGATATACAGGGACTTAAACAAATTCTACTTTGGCGATGACATTGTGATTGACGAGGAAATTGCAATGGAGTGGGCAAGGATTCCGCACTTCTACTACAATTTCTATGTATATCAGTATGCGACCGGCTACTCTGCCGCTATCGCTTTATCGAGAAGAATTTTGAGCGGCGGAGAAAAGGCTGCAAACGCTTACAAGGAATTCTTAAAGGGAGGCTGCTCTAAAACCCCTATCGAGCTTCTGCGCGGCGCCGGAGTAGATATGACTACGACCGATCCGATTGAGGAAGCGCTGAAGCTTTTCGGCGAGCTTATTGACGAGCTTGACGAGCTTATGAAGCAGAGTTAAGATATTGTTGCAGTATAAAGCAAAACGCCTGAGGTAAAATTCAGGAGCTCATAAAGAAATTTTCGCCATAGCACTTATGATTTTCGGTCAAAAGCGCTATGGCTTTTTATTGACAATGTAACAGCTCTGATGTATAATTATTGGTAAGATAAATCGGGAGTTATGGGGTATAATAAAATGCTTACACATATTGGGACGAATGCTATAGAAACAGAGAGACTTATACTTCGCAGGTTTGCGTATACCGACAATGACGCAATGCTAAAAAATTGGGTTGCTGATGAAAAAATACAATTTATGTATTCAGAACCCGTGTATTCTACCAAGGAAGATGTAAAGGAACTGCTTGATAAATACATTTCGTCTTACGAAAAAAGCGACTACTATCGCTGGGCAATTATAGAAAAGAATTGCGGCGAATGCATTGGTCAAATTGCATTTTTTCTGGTAGACAGCAAAAATCATTTTGCGGAAATTGAGTACTGTATCGGTTCGGGTTTTCAATGCAAAGATTATGCAACGGAAGCAACCGAGGCAATTATCAAGTATGGATTTGATGAAATAAATCTTCATAAAATTCAGATTTGCACGAAAACAATTAATCAACCATCCAAGCGTGTCATCGAAAAGTGTGGATTTACATATGAGGGAACATTGCGTGATTATTTTTATATGAATGGTGAATATGTGGGCAGATTATATTTTTCTATGCTAAAAAGTGAATTCAAATCCAAATAGTAAATTCCGGCTTATGCGAGTGTTCAACAGCAATCCCCGAAGTAACTGTCAATAGCTGCTTCGGGGATTAAACGTCTTTACGAGTATCGCACTAAAGCTCAGGCGTTTGCTTATATTCCGAGGAGCCTTTTTGCGTTGCCGCAGAAGATATCCTCTTTTTGTTTGTCGGTCAGCGGCAGGGCGTTTATAGAGCTTTTCTCCTCGTCTGCCCTGCTCCATGGAGAATCTGTTGCAAAGAGAATTTTGTCGCTGCCGTGGTTTTTAACGATTCTCAAAAACTGCTCTTTTGGATAGCTATGCTGACCCATAGAGGTATCTAGGTAGATATTCTTTCCGACGATATATTTTTCTACATCATCCCACTGGAGGTGACCGCCTAAGTGTGCGGCGACCATAACTCCGCCTTTCAGCTCGTCCACTACCTTTGCAAACTTTTGCGGCGAGGTATGGTACGGCTCGGGCATACCCAAATCTGCGCCTGCGTGGTGGAGAATTATAAGATTTTTGGAAAATGCGTATTCGTATATTCTCAGCATTTTTATGTCGTCAAGCACAAAGCCTTGATACTCGGCGTGGAACTTAATGCCACGAAGTCCTAGCGAAACTATATTATCTATCTCGGCTTTCCAGTTTTCACATTCGGGGTGGACGCTTCCGAATGACAGTATTCTTCCTTCGCTTCTCTCCGCAAGAGTAGAAGCAAAGGTGTTAATTGATTTTGTCTGGCTTGGCTTTGTAGCTATCGGCTGGACTAAAGAATAATCTATCCCCCACTCGTTCATTCTCGACAGGAGGCTGTCTACCGTCATATCGGTACAGGTCGGCAGGGCGTTGCCGAAACGCAAGCCATTGTCGACAAGCTGTTTCTTGGCTCTTTGCGCTATTTTGTCAGGGAAAAGGTGGGTGTGAAAATCAATATACAATGTACTCATTTCCTTTCAAAAAAGTAAAATCCGGCAGGTGCGAAAATGCCTGCCGGATTTCTCATTACTTTAAATATTGGAGGGGTAGGACAATTTACTGTCCGCTATTATTATTCCTCATTAATATGATAAATAAAAGCAAGGCTTGTGAAAAACAGGTGAATTTTAAACAGTTACTATTTTAAATTCAAAGCAGGGACGCTCGCCTACTTTTGCGGCGAGTGTAATATCGCTGTCAGCGTTACAGCGCATAATTTCGATTTCTTCGCCCAGGTATGCTTCGTGAGAGTAGTTAAGATACAACTCGGATACGCCCGCTTCGTACTCTTCTTTTGTGAGAAAATCGGTTGCGATATCGCCGTAGACTGCGTTATTCAGATGTCCGTTAGCGTCAATCTGACTGCGTACCACGGTAGTCTTACCGAGGGGATAAAGCTCCTGCGGCTTGATAGAAATACAATGCACAGGGACTTCTCCATTGTCGTAAAAGGCTGTCTGCCAAGGAAAATCCTTTGGGCGGACGATTTTTCTGTCCTCCGGACTTACGCAGATCCAGACAGATTCGCCTACCGCAAGCTTTTCTCCGCTTTCAGAAAGCATTTCATAGCCACGCAGAAATTTTGCGCCCTTTGTTCCCATGACCCACGTCTGCACGTTTACGTTCTCGCCTATTTCAGGCAGGCGGTAGATTTTAAACGCTACCTTTGAAACCAAGAACACATAGCCGTGTTCACGGAGAAACGTATGGCTGAGTCCTCTGTCGGTATAGTCCTCTCCTGCAAGCTTTGCGAATACCCTGAGCAGAGAGGATAGCCGCATCTTTCTTGTATAATCGACGTCGTAGAAGCCGACTTCCATATTATAGCCAAATGAACGGCTTCCGAGATTAATTTCCATTATTTCGTCTTCTTTCTAAAAGTGTGTTATATCCGGGAGCGGAAGATTGCTCCTTCTTTCAAACATTACAAGCAGACTGCCGCTTTCTACTGTGATTTTTGCGCAGCTTCCTGTAAATTCGTTGCTTACGCCCAGCGGCGTATCGGAGGTTAGAGTTACTTTATCCAGCGTATATTTCAGGCTTTGCTCGGAAACTCCGCTTGATACATCGGTCACGGAGAATGCGGAGACTGTGCCTTTATACTCGCTGCTGAACGACAAAGATGAATTTGTGATAACCGCCGCAGTATAGCCGTTATCAAATGCAAAGACCTCTGCACCGCTTTCAGACAGGCTTTTCATAAGCTGGATATTGGCAACAGAATGGTCAAGCCTTTTGCCGAAAACTCCATGGAGATAGAGTCTGCCGTATCCCCTTTCCGTCATAAGCTTGCAGGCTAATGCGGTGTCCGTATCGTCCTTTATTGCAGGGTGCTTTACGATTTCTATATTCTGCGGCACATATCCTAGGGAATCAAAGTCGCCTACCACAAGTTTAGGCGCAACGCCGAGCCTCAGCATTGTTTCATAGCCGCCGTCTACCGCTACTGTCATATCGCCATTTTTCGGTGCAAGATAGCTGTCGTAATGCTCGCCTGCACAATAAATAAAACAGCTTTTCAATTTCGCTCACCCCACAAATCACATTACAAAAAGTTCTATACCATAAAGCCGCAGATTTTTGGTATAATCGTCCGGTTCGCAGGAAACAGACCTAAGGATCTGCATACCTGCGGGGACATAACAATATAATAAACGTTTTCGCTTATTATAGCATATTTTACGAAAAAAATCAACCGCATCACACCTTTACCTCTTAAAAAATCAAATGGTTTCACCAAAAGGTAAATTATAGTTTACATAACTTAAATATTGCCTTTTGAAGTGATTTTGTAGCAAATTCAATAAATCTTATGTAAATATTACGAAAAACATTGACTTTATCAAGCAGGTATGGTATACTGTTATAAGAAATTGCGAGAGGGGTATAAGCTTTATGTTAAATAGTATTTACTTCGCTTTGATTACAAATGCTACCATGATGAGCGGCGACAATACATTTGCGGCACTTGGTATCTCGATTGTTGCAGGCATTGCTATTGCTGTTTCGCTCCTTGCCCAGAGCAGAACTAAGGTCAAGGCTACAAAGGCTGACAAGTACATTTCTGCACGGCTGAAGCTTACAGGACGCTTTGACAACTACACTCATACGACCACTACAAAGACAAAAATAAACAAATAACGGGGAGCAAACGCTATGGGAAATATTATTTATAAATGCCTTACCTGCGGCGGCGACCTTCAATTTTCCGCTGAAACTCAGAACTGGCAGTGTAAATACTGCGATGATGTTTTTACACTTGAACAGCTTAATGAGGCAGGAAGAAACAGCGTAGATGAACAGAAAATCGACAAGCACGTTGAGCTTGAGGGCGACAAGAATCAGTATCAGTCCACCGACGGAACTGTCGGCAAGGACCTCGTTCAGTACCGCTGCTCGCATTGCGGCGCAGAAATCATCACGGACAGAGCTACTGCGGCTACTATCTGCGTGTACTGCTCTAATCCTATTATTATGACCGAGCAGGTTATAGGCGACTTCTCCCCTGAGTATGTTGTTCCGTTCAAGATTGACAAGTCAAAGGTTATGGACTCATTCAAGGCATTCAGCAAGAAGCCCCTTACCCCTAAGGACTTTGACTGCGAAAAGGTCGTTGACAAAATTCAGGGTGTTTATATTCCGTTCTGGCTTTATTCCGGCACGCTTACAGGCTCTATCAGGGCTGACGGTATCACAAAGAGCTCTTATACAAGAGGCGATTACAGAATCACCGAAAGCCGCCATCATGACGTCTTCAGAGACGGTTTCCTTTCCTTTGAAAAGGTGCCTGTCGACGCTTCAAACAAGACTGACGACGCTGCGATGGACTCTATCGAGCCTTACAACTTCGAGGAAATGGTGCCTTTCAACGTGGGTTATCTCGCAGGCTATCTTGCAGAGAGGTACGATGTTGATAAGGACACCTGTTTAAAGAGGGCTGACGAGCGAATTGTAAACACCGGCAAGGACGAATTATTAAAGACCTGTCAGTATGACGATATCGAACTAAAAAGCTACAATCACGAGCTTGATATTCAAAAGGCCGAATATGCTCTTATGCCTACATGGCTTTTATACACCAAATACAAGGACAAGGACTATTTCTTTGCAATGAACGGTCAGACCGGCAAGTTCATCGGAAATCTTCCTGTAGATTACCTAAAGCTTGTTCTATATTCGGGTGTTCCGAGTATACTTTTATTTATAATCCTACTATTCATACTGTAATCAAAGGAGCGTACATAACGTGCCTGATATAAATTTTATGAAGTATTTCCCGATTGTTTTTGCAATCATTTTCGTTGTAATAATAATTATTATCATTATGACGATTGTTAGAAACATACGCCGCAGCATAAGCAGGACGCTTGGCAACGTAAACCGAATTATGGACGCTGTTAAAGCGGCGGACGATGAGCAGATGTACACTCCCAAATCCCTTTCGGGCGTTGAATCAATTCACCTGAGGAACATAATGAGAGATTTCCCGGAATTCAATCCATCGCTTGCTAAATCCTATATCAAGTCGTTTATAACTGAATACTTTGCGGCAATGGCTATGCACAAGACAGACCTTGCCTGCTTTGAGGACACTTGCTCGAGGCAGTTTATCGAGCTTATGAGTTCGGAATTTTCCTCTCCGATTCAAACCTACTCGCAGGTCAAGGTACACAAGGTCGTTATTTCCGACTACAAGAAGATGGGCGACGAGGCTGAGGTTATGTTCCAGCTTGCTCTGCAATATGTTCCATCAAGAACGGGCAGACTGTCGCAGGAAAAATACACGGTTTCGTACAGCTACTTTCTTGAATCGGGTGCGCAGGGCGAGATGGCAAGTCTTATCTGCCAGCACTGCGGTGCGCCTATCAGCTCGCTTGGCGTTAAGGTTTGTCCATACTGCGACTCTGCTGTTGCGGGGGTTGCAATGGACAGGGCTTGGAAAATTACCGATGTGAAAAAGACTACATACTAATTTTGGGGTATAATCTATGAATGATGTTGATATTCTTTACATTATAATTTTTCTGATCGTCGGCATAATCCTTGTCTTTGTAAACGCCCAGAGCAGAAAAGATAGGGAGAAATTTAACGAGCAGGAGGCAAGGGTGCTTGAAAACGACCGTCTGATGCGTGAAAAAGAAGAAAACAAAGAACCCATCGACAAGTATATGGCGAGGAACTTCCCTACCTTCGACGCTCAGAAAGAGGCTATTCGAATCGGCGGATTTATTGAAAACTATATGTGGGCGGTAAGCGAACGCAAGAAAGACTTAGCAGAGTTTTCAAATGTTTGCTCAAACGGCGTTATTGCAGAAATTTCAAATGAAATTATGATGGCAAAGCTTGTATACTCTGACGTTGAAGTTAAATCGGCAGAATTTATAGACTACGAAATACACGGTCAGGAGGTTATGCTTCTTTGCAATGTACGTCTTGACTATGCCGTCGGAAACGGCAAAAATTGGTTTGAAGCTTTATACCAGGTTAGATACAGCTATGTCGTAAGAGGTCACAACTCAAAGAGAAAGGGGCTTGTATGCCCATCCTGCGGAGCGCCTATTTCCGACTCAAACGTTTTGGGAAAGGTATGCGAATTTTGCAGCGCTGATATCTCAAAAGCAGGCCTTGAAAGAACATGGACTGTTGTTAACATAGACAGGCTTGAAAACAGATTAAAGTATATGGGGTAACATACGATGGGTTTATTTGACGCTATTTTCACCAGGACACTGTCTGCCGCAATAAAGGTTGCTAATCAAAAATCGGCTCAGAACACTATTGACGAAATGACAGAACACCAGATAGATAGGAATATTCAAAAGGAAATAATGCTTGCTCAGGCTGACAAGAGAAACTTTGGTCCCAATCCATATGAACAGAGGGTAATAGAGCAGATACTCTGCGACTACCCCGACTTTGATATATCCTATGCCAAGAGCTGTATTCAGACAGTTGCGGAGATGATGGCGGACGCATACAAAAAGCATCCTAAGGACTTTTCTCCATTCGCAAAGCTTTGCAACGAAAAAACGGTTCTGAAAATCGAACGTTTCATAAACCTTCAGAATATTTTCTGGTTTAATCGAAACGTTGTTAATGTTGAGTTTACCAGATACAATCCTCATGAGGCCATGCCTACTGTTATGCTGAAATTCAGGCTCTTGTTTGAGCCGTCTGAAACCTACAAGCCGCTTGTTTTCTTTGTATGTTACAGCTGCCACGACAATGCGACGACCTGTCCTCACTGCGGCGGCGTTGTTGAGGATAAATCGGTACACACCTGTCCGTACTGCGACTGTGCGATAACCGGCAGTGCGACGGAAAAAGCTTGGAAAATAACTGACGTGAGAAGGGCATAGAGCTTTTCTATCCGATGTTATATAAATAATATTAGCCGACTATGGCTTATAATTAGGAGGTAATCTGATATGGGATTAATTAAAATGTTCACAGGCGCAATTTCCACTAACCTTGCAGACCAGGTTAAGGAATACTTCAGATGCGATGGAATGACACAGGATCATCTCGCTGTTGCCGCTACAAAGGTTATGCGTGGTCAGGTTGTAAACAACGGCAGTGATGCTGTTATCACAAACGGCTCAGTTTTTGACGTTGCCATCGGTCAGGCAGCCGTTCTCGTTGAAAACGGCAAAGTTCACGACTTTATCTATGCTGACACAAACGACCTTGCAGGTCAGTACAAGTATGACAGCGCAGTTGAGCCTTCTCTCCTCGGCGGCGGTCTGAAGGACATTTGGCCGTCTATCAAGAATATGGCTTCAAGATTTACGGCGGGCGGACAGTCTACAAACACAATGAGACTCGTTTACATCAACTGCAAGCCTTTGCTCAACAACCCTATCGGTTTTGGCAACATTCCTTTCCGTGACGGAGAAATGAACCTTTCTCTTAACGCTATGGCGCACGGTACATACGAATTCAAGATTTCCAACCCTGTCGCTTTCTATGAAAACGTAATGATGGACCCATCAAAGACTCTTACCAGAAACGGCGGCGACGGCGCACAGCTTATCTCCTCAATGAAAAAGGAAATGAAGCCTAAGTTCACCAAGGCACTTACTAAGATTTCTGCTCAGAAAATTCCATACGACCAGCTTGGCGCATATCCTGACGAGCTTGCTTCCGCAATGAACGACGAGCTTCGTGAGGAATGGCTTGTTAAACGTGGTATCGAGATTACAAATCTCTCGCTTGAACTTAATGTTGACGACGCTAGCAAGGAAAAGATTTCCAAATTCCAGGAAGCAGCTACTGCTCAGAATCAGGGACTTCTCTACGCTATGGACAGAATGAGCATCAACACTGCCCGTGAGGCTGCAGCTAACAACGCAGGCGGTGCGGCAGTTGGTTTTATGGGTATGAATATGGCAGGCGGCGGAATGGGCGCTCCTATGCAGGATCCTATGGCTTACCAGCAGCAGATGTATATGCAGCAGCAACAGCAGGGCGGCTATTATCAGCAGCCACAGTCTCCTATGCAGCAGATGCCTCAGCAGATGATGGGCGGAGTTGCACAGCAGACAGCACAGCAGCCGGCTCAGCAGGCAACTCCTGCGGCTGATTCATGGACCTGCACTTGCGGTCACACAAACACAGGCAAGTTCTGTATGGAATGCGGAGCTCCTAAGCCTGCGGCAACAAACGGCTGGACCTGCTCATGCGGCGCTGTAAACAAGGGTAAGTTCTGTATGGAATGCGGCGCTAAGAAGCCTGCCGCTGAACCGCTCTACAAGTGCGACAAGTGCGGTTGGGAGCCGACAGACCCTAAGAACCCTCCTAAGTTCTGCCCACAGTGCGGCGACCCGTTCAACGAAGACGACGTTCAGGGCTAATCGCTACTGTCTAAAGGACATTATGACGCAAATCATCCCCCCGAATCTATCATGGCCTGCCCCAAATTGTGCGGACAGAACAAAAACGCCCCTAATGGTAGGAAGAATTAAAATTTAAGCAACGAACTGACTTCGCATTTCTTGTGGAGTCAGTTTTGTTTTGAGTTGTATT
>MSHC01000016.1 GCA_001940995.1 Ruminococcus sp. Phil15 | reverse complement strand
CTTTCAGACTTTTACAATCGCCTATTTGTTTCTATTTATAATATACATTATTTTTTAAAAAACGACAAGTGTAAATGCCCCAAAAAGCAAGTATTTTTAAAAATACTTGAAAAATCGCAGAATGTATGGTATAATTAAAATGTATAATGTATTGTAAAATTATGTGGAAGAAATTTCAGATATAGCACAACCATATCGCAGTAATATAAAACTTATGAAGGGAGACTTTGTTTATGTGCGGAATAGTAGGATATGTAGGAAAAAGGGATTGCTCTGAGGTGCTTTTGGATGCGCTTTCAAAGCTTGAATACAGAGGCTATGACTCTGCGGGAATTGCTATCCATACAGACGGAGAGATAAAAACCTGTAAGGCAAAGGGCAGACTTGCAAACCTCGAGGAAAAGCTCAGACTAAGCGGCGGCATCAAGGGCCATTGCGGTATAGGTCATACAAGGTGGGCAACCCACGGAGAGCCGTCAGATATCAACTCCCACCCGCATGGAAATGCGACAGTAACGATCGTACATAACGGAATTATCGAAAACTATAAAGCTATAAAGACAAGACTTGAGGGCAAGGGCTATGTTTTCCAGAGCCAGACAGATACGGAAACTGTGGCTAAGCTTCTTGACTATTATTATAAGGGCGACCCTATTGAGGCAATCAGAAGAACAGAATCTAAAATTGAAGGCTCCTATGCTCTTGGTATCATCTTCAAGGATTTTCCCAATACGATTTTCGCACTTAGAAAGGACTCTCCCCTTATCGCCGCAGTTGGCGAGGACGAGTGCTTTATCGCATCTGACGTCCCGGCAATACTTAACTACACAAAGAATTATTACCTTTTAGAGGCAGGCGAGCTTGCGATCCTAAAGGACGGCAAGGTGTCATTTAAAAACCTTGACGGAGAAGATATCACAAAGGAAATGCTCGTCGCAGACTGGGATATGGAATCCGCAATGAAAGGCAACTACGAGCATTTTATGCTCAAGGAAATACACGAACAGCCAAACTCTATCACAACAACAATTACGCCCAGAATTGTTGACGGTATGCCAAACCTTGAAGAATGCGGTATGACCGAGGAGCTTCTCAGGAATTATAAGAACATATTTGTCGTAGCCTGCGGTACGGCAATGCACGCAGGACTCGTGGGCAAGTATGTAATAGAAAAGATAGGCAGAATACCTGTAACGGTTGACGTCGCATCGGAATTTCGTTACAGAAATCCTATTCTTACAAAGGGGGATCTCGTTATCCTCGTTTCCCAGTCGGGTGAAACGGCAGATACGCTCGAAGCGCTCAGACTCTCCAAGAGAAACGGTGCATCGACTCTCGCAATAGTAAACGTCAAAGGCTCGTCTATCGCAAGAGAAGCAGATTTTGTCCTCTATACCCACGCAGGTCCTGAAATAGCCGTTGCTTCTACCAAGGCGTATATGGTACAGCTTGCGGTTATGTACCTCTTTGCATTCGAGCTTGCCCATGCCAAGGGAACGCTCAGCACAGAGGAGTGCAAGCGTCTTACCGGAGAGCTTTGCAATATTCCTAACCTCGTTGAAAGCATCTTAAAGCAGAAGGACAACTGCCAGTATGTAGCTTCCCAGCTCGTAAACTCCGAAAACCTCCTCTATATCGGCAGAGGACTCGACTATGCTCTCAGTATGGAAGGCTCGCTGAAGCTAAAGGAAATCTCTTATATTCATTCCGAGTCATATGCGGCAGGCGAACTGAAGCACGGCACTATTTCCCTCGTTACAGAGCTTATGCCGGTTATCGCCGTCGCAACACAGCGTGAGCTTTTCGATAAGACGGTAAGTAATGTTAAGGAAGTTAAGGCGAGAGGCGCTAAGACGTTTGTCGTAACACATTCATATATAAACGTTGACAGCGACGTTGCAGACTATAAGATAGGCATTCCTACAACCGACGACCTCCTTATGCCAATGCTCGCAGTAGTACCGCTCCAGCTTATCGCATACTATACCTCAGTGCTAAGAGGCAACGACGTAGATAAGCCAAGAAACCTCGCAAAGTCCGTTACAGTTGAATAATAAATATCAGGGGCGGGCCGATTTTTGGTCTGTCCCTTTGAAATTGTAAAATACCGGATGCGAGATAGCGTGAACAATTACGCAGAATAAAATTTAAGGATAGCCTGTTCAAGCTTAACTGTTTTGCGCCGCCGCAGGGCGGCAGAATGGAGATTATTATGCAGTATAAAGCACTTGTTTTCGATTTTGACCTAACCCTCGCAGATTCCAAAAAGCCGATTTTAACCTGTTACAAGCATACCTTAAAAGCCCACGGCTACCCGATGAAGCCCGACAGCGAAATTTTCACAACAATCGGACTTGAGCTGACAAAGGGACTCAGCCGGCTTACGGGAGAAACAGATGCAGAAGTGATCGAAAAGCTCCGTAAAACCTACGTCGCAAAAGCAGATGAGGTTATGGTAAGAGATACAGTGTTCTTTGACGGCACTAAAGAATTTCTTTCTGCGCTCAGAAAAAATAGCATTAAATATGCAGTAGTGTCAACAAAGTTCCGTTCAAGATTGCTTTGCTCCTTTGACGCCTGCAATTGTCCCGAGCTTGTACCCGACGTGGTAATCGGCAGAGAGGATGTGGCTAACGCAAAGCCCGACCCAAGCGGCCTGCTCCGTGCAATGGAAATCTTAGGAGCAGATAAAAGCAACACTCTATATGTCGGGGACAGCTATATAGACGCACATACAGCACAGAATGCAGGAGTCGATTTTGCAGGCGTTCTTACAGGGCCTGCAACAAAGGAAATGCTTGACGAATATAAGTCCGTAGGTATTTTCGATAATATAAAATCTCTCTCCGAGTGGTTTGTTGCGAATTTGTAAATTTTCAGTTAATTTCCGTTCACAATTCATTGTAAATATACCGACCGTGATGTTATAATTCTCAAGGTAGTATATTTTGTATTTGGAGGGATAAACAAATGCTCAGAAGTATGACAGGCTTTGGCAGAGAGCATATAATGTTCGAGAGCAGAGAAATACTCGTTGAAATAAAATCGGTGAATTCAAGATATTATGAGTTTTCGTCAAAGCTCCCAAGAGCATACGGATATATCGACGAGAAGCTTAAAGCGCTCCTCGCAAACAAGATTTCAAGAGGCAAAGTAGAGGTAAGCGTTTCTATCTTCAATCAGGTCGGCACAGACGCGCAGATCGAAGTAAACGAAGCGCTCGCAAAGCAGTATGTCGACGCATTAAGAGGTGTCAGCGAATCGCTCTCTTTGAGAGACGATTTGTCGCTAAACAGCGTTATGCGCTTTTCCGATATCTTTACGATCAAGAAAACAGTCGAGGACGAGGAGGTCGTCTGGTCGCAGGTTTCGCAGGTTGCAAATGCGGCGCTCGATAAGTTTATCGCTATGAGAGAAACAGAGGGCGTGAAGATGCACGACGATATCTCGGCAAGACTTGACTTTATCGAGGAAGCAGTCGGAAAGATTGAAGCCCAGTCACCCGAAACTACAAAGGCATATAGGGATAAGCTTTTTGCAAGAATTAAAGCTATCGTAGAGGATAGAAATATCGACGAAGCAAGAGTCCTCACAGAAGCCGCAATCTTCAGCGAGAAAACCGCCGTTGACGAGGAAACGGTAAGACTCAGAAGCCACATTTCCCAGTATAGAAGCCTCATAGAGCAGGAAATCCCTGTCGGCAGAAAGCTCGACTTCTTAACACAGGAGCTTAACCGAGAAGTCAATACTATCGGCTCTAAGTGTCAGGACCTGAACATCACGAAAATCGTCGTTGACTTAAAGAGCGAGATAGAGAAAATCCGTGAGCAGATTCAGAACATCGAATAGGGTGAATTGATATGCAGCTTATAAATATAGGATACGGAAATATGGTGTCATCGGAAAGACTCGTCGCAGTCGTAAGCCCCGATTCAGCACCTATAAAAAGAATGGTAACTGACGCCCGTGACAGAGGACTGCTTATCGACGCTACATACGGCAGGAAAACGAGAAGCGTCGTAGTTACCGATTCTGACCACATAATCCTCTCGGCAATAACTCCGCAGGCAATAGGCGGACACTTAGAGACTGAGGAATAAGGAGGACGAAGAAGATAAAATGGAAAAAGGAACACTGTTTGTAGTATCAGCGCCGTCGGGCTGCGGCAAGGGAACGATCCTAAGACCGATACTCGAAGCAAGCGACAGGATATATTACTCCGTTTCCGCAACTACAAGACAGCCAAGGAGCGAGGACGTGGACGGAGTCACATACCGCTTTATGACAAAAGAGGGCTTTGAGGCGCTTATCTCGGAAAACGGATTTTTCGAGTATGCAAAATATTGCGATAACTATTACGGCACGCCTAAAGCTCCTGTGTTCGAGCATCTTGAAAACGGAGACGACGTGATACTCGAAATCGAAACGCAGGGCGCATTCAATATCAAAAAGGAAATGCCCGAAGCGGTGCTTATATTTATATTGCCGCCGTCGCTAAAAGAGCTTAGACGCAGGCTCGAAAAGCGTGGCAGCGAGAACAGCGAGGTAATAGACAAGCGTATGTCCGAAGCCGCAAGAGAGATATCCCTTGCAAAGGATTACGACTATGTTATTATAAACGACGGGATTGAGGAAGCCATCGAGGACTTTAAAACCGTGTGCAGAATTGCAAGACTTAAAAACAACACAGAAAATATTATCAATGAGGTGCTTAACAATGCTTAGACCGGCAGCAACACAGCTTTTAAAGAACGGAGAGAGCACATATTCTCTCGTAATTGCAGTAGCAAAAAGAGCAAGAGAAATCACAGACGAAGCTTATGAAGAAAAGCTGAAGCTTAATGAAAAGGCAGTAAAGATGGCTGTTGAACAGCTTTCAAACGGTGAATATAAGATTATCGAAAAGAAGTAAGTAGGAGCAGGATCAAAATGGCTTCTGTCGCAAAGGTAGCCGTAAGTGCCGCACTCTATGGCTTCGATAAAGAGTATAGCTACTCTGTTCCGGAAGAGCTTGAAAATAAGCTTTCTTTAGGGGCAAGAGTCCTGGTGCCGTTCGGCAGGGGAAACAAAAGGGTAGTCGGCTTTGTAACAGCCCTTGCAAATGAGGACGCAAAAAAGCTAAAGCCGATAGATAGCGTAATAGACAAACAACCGCTCGTGAACGAGGAAATGCTAAAGCTCATTATGTGGCTCAAAGACTATACTATGTGTACATATTTTGAAGCGTACAGAACTGTCGTGCCGTCAGGATTTTCGGTCAGCGTCAGAAAGCATTTTTCTCTCGCAAATCTGGAGCATGAGCTTTCCGAGTTGTCGGAAGCCGAGATTTCCGCCTATGAGGAAATGAAGTCAATGGAGGAAGCCGAGCTTTCCGATTACCTCGTTTCTTTGTCTGAAACACCGGGCGGTAAAAAGCTCGTCAATTCACTTGTCGATAAAGGCATTATCGAGGAGGAAAGCGAGCTTAAAAGACGTGTGGGCGACGAAACAATGAAGCTGTATTCGCTCAGCGACGAGTGGTGCGAGGGCGACTTTTCATCGCTTACCAAAAAGCAGAAGCAGGTAGCGGAGCTTTTGTCCGAAACCGACTCTGCCTCCGCAAAGGAAATATGCTATTTCTGCGCAGTAACTCAAAGCGTGATAGTAAATCTCGTTAAGAAAGGCGTTATAGCAGAAAGAGAAGCCGAAAGCTTCAGAAGCGTAAACGTCGAAACTGACGACAGACTAAAGCTGTCAGATATAACCTTAAACTCCGAGCAGAATAAAGCCTATATGGGCATCAAAAAGCTTATAGACGCACAGAAGCCGGCGGGCGCATTGCTCTACGGAGTTACGGGAAGCGGAAAAACGCAGGTCTTTGTAAAGCTTATCGAGTATACCCTGAGCATAGGCAAGACCGCCGTTATGCTCGTTCCCGAAATTGCTCTTACACCGCAGACCGTCGGAAAGTTCAAAAGTCTTTTCGGAGATACGGTCGCCGTTATCCACTCAAATCTCTCTCTGGGACAGAGAGCGGACGAGTTTAAAAGACTTAAAAGCGGAAATGCTAAAATCGCAATCGGCACAAGGAGCGCCGTGTTCGCACCTCTTTCCAATATCGGACTTATCATTATGGACGAGGAGGGCGAGCATAGCTATAAATCCGACAGGTCGCCAAGATACCACGCAAGAGATGTCGCAATAAGACGCTGTGGGAATCATAACTGCCTGTTGCTTATGGCGTCTGCAACGCCGTCGCTCGAAAGCTATTACTACGCAAAAAGAGGAAGATACAGTCTTTTTGAGCTTGATACAAGATATTCACAGGTCGGACTTCCGCAGGTGATTACTGTAGATATGCAGGAGGAGGACTGTGCAAGCGATGTAATAAGTCCGGCGCTTTATGAAGCGATAAGAAAAACGCTCGATAAAAAAGAGCAGGTCTTGCTTCTGTATAACCGCCGTGGCTTCAGCGCAAGACTTTCCTGCCGGAATTGCCGAACTGTCGCAGAATGCCCTAATTGCAGCGTTCCGCTTACCTATCATAAGGCAAACGGCAGGCTTATGTGCCACTACTGCGGATATTCAAAAAGCGCAAATTCTCCCTGCGATAACTGCGGCTGTACCGAATACAGAAGAATAGGCGTCGGAACGCAGAAGCTGGAGGATATCGTCGCAGAAATGTTTCCCGACGCAAGAATACTTAGAATGGACGCAGACACGACATCTTCAAGATATTCCTATGAGAAGAATTTCAAAGCGTTCGGAAACGGCGAGTATGATATAATGCTAGGCACGCAGATGATTGCAAAAGGCCTCGATTTCCCGTCCGTTACGCTTGTCGGAGTGATTTCTCTCGATAAGTCGCTGTACGCAGGCGATTTTCGCAGCTATGAGAGAACCTTTTCCCTCATTACACAGGTCGTCGGCAGAAGCGGCAGAGGGGATAAGAGCGGTCTTGCCTATATCCAGACGTCAAATCCCGAGCATTATGTCTTGGAGCTTGGCTCGAAGCAGGACTATAAGGGCTTCTATAACGAGGAAATCGCACTTCGGCGAACGCTCATATATCCGCCGTTTTGCGATATATGCGTCATCGTTTCGCAGAGCGGGTCTGAGTATGAAGCACAAAAGACAGCCGAGCTGTTTAAAGACAAGCTTGCCGAACTTCTCAGGCATACGGAGCTTAAAACGCCGCTTCGCGTCTTAGGACCGTCGCAATGCTCCGTAGGCAGGATAAACGGAAAATACAGATACAGAGTTATCTTAAAATGTAAAAATACGACTCAAATGCGAGGAATAATATCCGCCATAATAAGAGAAATCTCAAGGGAAACCGCATCGCATAAGGATAAAGCTACCCTCTATGCAGATATGAACGGCGATATCGGATAAACGAAAGGAATTGAATAAAAATGGCTAAAAGAGTTATTTTCAATAAAAGTGAAGAAATACTGCACAAGGTTTGCAGACCTGTCGATAAGTTTGACGGAAAGCTTGCTAGCCTGCTCGACGATATGCACGAAACACTCACCGCCGCAAGCGGCGTGGGACTTGCCGCACCGCAGGTAGGTTTTTTGAAAAGACTTTGCATAATTGATGCAGGAGAGGGATATTATGAACTTATAAACCCTGTTATTTTAGAGTCGTCAGGCACGCAAAGAGATGTCGAGGGATGCCTTTCCTGTCCGAAGGAATGGGGCTATGTAACAAGACCGATGAGGGTCAAGTTCAAGGCGCAGGACAGAAACGGCAACTTCTACGAAAAAGAAGTGGAAGGACTCTTTGCAAGAGCCGTTTGCCACGAGTGCGACCACTTAGACGGCAGACTTTTTGTTGACCTCATCGAGGAGTACGTTGACGCAGACTGATAAAACAGGGGGATTTTTGGGATTATGAATGTAGTTTTTATGGGAACGCCCGACTTTGCCGTTCCTGCATTGCAGGCGCTGTATGACAGCGAGCATACCGTCTGCGCAGTTTTTACACAGCCGGATAAGCCAAAGGGCAGAGGCTATAAGCTTATGCCGCCGCCCGTAAAAGAGCTTGCAATGAAATATGATACGCCCGTGTACCAGCCTGAAAGCTTAAAGCGTGACCCGAAATCCGCAACCGACGTCTTAAATCGGTACAACCCCGACGTCATAGTCGTCGCCGCATACGGAAAAATACTGCCAAAGGAAGTTTTAGAGCTTCCGAAATTCGGCTGCGTGAATATCCACGGCTCGCTTCTTCCGAAGTACAGAGGCGCCGCACCTATCCAGCGTGCCGTATTAAACGGCGATGAGTTTTCGGGCGTCACAACAATGCAGATGGCAGAGGGACTGGATACAGGCGATATTCTGATGGTGAGTAAAACGCCTATCGGCATAAACGAAACCGCCGCAGAGCTTTTTGACAGGCTCTCGGTAATGGGTGCAGAGCTTATGCTCAGAACTCTTGCACATCTGGAGAACATTACCCCCGTGCCGCAGAATGACGCAGAGTCAAGCTATGCCGCAATGCTCTCAAAGGATATGTGCCCGATTGACTTTAATAAGCCGGCGTTTAAGGTTCATAAGCAGATTTGCGGTCTGTCCGACTGGCCCTGTGCCACAACAACAATCGGAGGAAAGCTGTTAAAGGTGTATAAAAGCGAGCTTTCAGATGTGGATGAAGCGCTCGGCACTCCCGGCAGCATTATAGACGAAAAGAAATTTACAGTCGCCTGCCAAACAGGCAGCGTAACATTTACGGAAATTCAGGCTCAGGGCGCAAAGCGTATGAAAACAGCGGACTACCTCAGAGGAAAGCCGGTTGCTAAGGGCGAAATTCTCGGAGAAGCCGTTGCGGAGTAACTAATAGGAGGAAAATATGTTTTTTGGCTATTGGTATGACTGGACAATACTAATAATGATACCGGCAGTGATTTTTTCACTGTATGCTCAGGCTAAGGTAAAATCAAGCTTTGACAAGTATTCCGGTATGTTTTCTTCAAGAGGAATAAAGGGCTGCGACGCCGCACGAATGATTCTCGACGCAAACGGGCTTCAAAACGTCCGAATTGAAAGGATTTCGGGACATCTCACCGACCACTATTCCCCGAACGAAAACGTCATACGACTCTCGGACAGCGTCTATGACTCAACCTCCTGTGCCGCAATAGGAGTAGCCGCCCACGAATGCGGACACGCAGTGCAGCATTCCGTCGGATACCTGCCTATAAAAATACGCAGTGCAATAGTGCCTGTCACAAATTTCGGCGCAAGATTCTCTATGATTTTTATTATTATAGGTCTTGCACTAAGCGCATATTCAAACTCTGCGTCTTTTGATACAGGCATAAAAATTGCACTTATCGGTGTAGCGCTGTACAGTATCCTCGCAGTTTTCCAGTTCGTAACATTACCGGTCGAATTTAACGCAAGCAGCAGGGCGCTCCAAACCCTCGAGAGCTATAATATATTGACGGACGAGGAGCTTTACGGCGCAAAGAAGGTTCTGTCAGCGGCGGCTATGACATACGTTGCCGCCCTCGCATCAACCGTTATCACAATACTCAGGTTTTTGGTCATCATACTGGGCAGAAGCAACAGAAACAGACGAAATTAAAGGATGATAATGCTATGGTAAGTGCAAGAAGCACAGCACTGAGACTTATCGTTAAGCAAACAGAAAATAAAGCATATTCAAATATCGCCCTTGACGGGGAGCTTTCACGCTCACAGCTTTCCTTGCAGGATAAAAAGCTTGCTACCGCACTTTTCTACGGTGTGATAGAGCGTATGCTCACGCTCGACAGAATCATAAGCGAGTATTCCAAAAGACCTGCCGATAAGCTTTCCGCAAGAGTAAGAGCGATACTGCAAATGGGTCTTTATCAGCTCATGTATATGGACAAAATTCCCGAGAGCGCCGCAGTGGACGAAGCTGTAAAGCTTGCTAAAAAGGAGCGTAATCCCCAGGCGGCAGGCTTTGTGAATGCCGTCCTCAGAAGCTTTATAAGGAATGAAAAAGCGTTGCCTAAGGGCAAGAGCAGAACGGACGACCTGTCAATAAAGTATTCCTGCCCCGAATGGCTCGTAAAAAAATGGCTTAGCGAGCTGGACGAGAAAAGAGCGCTCTCGCTCCTCGAAAGCTCATTAGGTCAGCCGCCTACGACAGTAAGAGTAAACGTACTTAAAATAACGCCCGACGAGCTTGTTAAAACGCTCGAAGCGCAGGGAATAAAGGCAAAACGCTCGGATATCCTCCCGAACTGCCTTTCAATATCCAATGCCGCATCAATCGAAAGCTGTCAGGCGTTCAAGGACGGACTTTTCCACGTCCAGGATATAGCATCGCAGATATGCTGTGAAGCGCTCAATCTGGAAAATGCACAGCTTTTGCTCGACGTCTGTTCCGCACCGGGAGGGAAAGCCTTTACATCTGCTCAGTATATGAAAAACGGCAGAGTTATGGCGTTTGACCTACACGAAAACAGGGTAAGACTTATAAAAAGCGGCGCAGAGCGCCTTGGCATAGAAAATATCGAGGCAAGCACTAATAACGCTAAGGTCTATAGCGAACAGATTCCAAAAGCCGACAGAGTGCTTTGCGACGTCGTTTGCTCCGGGCTTGGTGTTATAAGAAGAAAGCCCGAAATCAAGTATAAAAATCCCGAGGAGCTTTTAAGACTCCCCGAAATCCAGTATGAGATTATGAACACCTCGGCAAAATACCTTAAAAAAGACGGAATACTCGTGTACTCAACCTGTACCGTGTCCGATGACGAGAATAAAAGGGTGGTCGAAAGGTTTCTAAAGGAAAACAGCGGCTTCGAGGCAGTAAATGTCTTAGAAATGAATTTCTTGGGAAACAGAGCGCAAGCGCTTAAAACCCCGTTTGTCACCCTTACCCCCATGGACTTTGACAGCGACGGATTTTTCATCGCAAAGCTTAAAAGAGTCCGCTGAGCATATTTAGGAGGCACGCAAAAAGCGTGAATCGACAGAAAATGAAACACTACGAAATTGACGGAAAACCGGACATTTTGTCACTCACACTGCCGGAACTTGAGGAGCAGATTACCCTTATGGGCGAGAAAAAATTCCGTGCAAGGCAGGTCTATGAGTGGCTTCATGTAAAGCAGGTAACAGGCTTTGACGAAATGACCAACCTATCTGCACAATTGAGGAATAAATTAGCAGAGCGGTTTTGTCTAAATTCACTATTTATTGTTAAAAAGCTTGCTTCTAATACCGATAATACGTTAAAATATCTTTATAGGCTTTATGATGGGAATCATATCGAGTCTGTCGTGATGGAATATAACCACGGAACAAGCCTCTGTGTGTCTACTCAGGTGGGCTGTAAAATGGGATGTAATTTCTGCGCATCGACAATAGCAGGCTTTAAAAGAAATCTCCTGCCGTCGGAAATTCTCCTCCAGGTTTATGAGGCGCAGCGTGACAGCGGCAGAAAAATTTCAAGTATCGTACTTATGGGAATAGGCGAGCCGCTTGATAATTTCGATAACGTCATAAGGTTTTTCGAGCTTATTTCATCACCCGACGGTATGAATCTAAGCCTTAGGCACATTTCTCTGTCAACCTGCGGAGTTGTTCCGAAAATCTATGAGCTTGCAAAGCTGCGCCTGGGCGTTACTTTGTCAATCTCTCTCCATGCTACAAGCAACGAGCAGAGAAGCGCAACAATGCCTATAAACAATAAGTATGATATAAATGAGCTGATAAAGGCGTGCAAGGACTACTTTAAGGAAACAGGCAGGAGAATCAGCTTCGAGTATGCCGTAATAGAGGGCGTGAACGACAGTAAGGACGACGCATTAAGACTGAAAAAACTGCTGTCGGGTCTTATGTGTCATATAAATCTTATCCCCGTCAATAAAATTGATGAAAGGGATTATACATCATCTAAAAAATCAACACTCAGCTTCCAGAAGTATCTCACGGATTTGGGACTAAACGCAACCGTGAGGAGAACGCTCGGCGCAGACATAAACGCCGCCTGCGGACAGCTGAGGAGAGAATATGAAATATAACGCAAAGGCGGTGAAATTTCTTGTTTGTTTGTGCAAAAAGCGATATCGGAATGAAACGTAAGGAAAATCAGGACAACTTCAGATTAGGAAGGCTCTCGGATAACTCGGTCTATGCAGTCGTGTGCGACGGTATGGGCGGAGCAAGCGCAGGAAGCGTCGCAAGCTCGGTCGCCGCAGAGGAGATTGCAAAAAGAATTGCAAACGGCTACCGCAAGGGTGCGTCGGAGCTTACTATGAAGAACCTCCTTACGACAGCGGTGAGCGCCGCAAATACAATAGTGTATCAGAAAAGTATAAAAGAACCCGAAAAGCACGGTATGGGAACGACCTGCGTCTCGGCGATAGTGGGCGAGGATAAAGCCTATATAGCAAGCGTCGGCGACAGCAGAGCATACCTTATCGAAAACGGCGAAATCTCTCAGGTTACAAACGACCATACTTATGTCGAAATGCTGTATCAGCAGGGTAAGATAAACAAAGAAGAAATAAACACTCACGATATGCGCCACTATATTACAAAAGCAGTTGGAGTTGAAATGGAAGTCGAGGTCGATTTCTTCGAGGTCGATGTAAAGGAAGGAACAAGCGTCCTTCTATGCACGGACGGACTCACAAACTTCTGCGATAACGATATGATACTTCAGACGGTAATGGAAAACGGCCCTGAAGCCGCACTTGAACAGCTTATAGACTGTGCAAACTCTAAGGGCGGTAAGGATAATATAACAGTTGCAATCATAACAACAAAGTGTTAGAACTTAGATTAGGAGTGTAAGTAAAATGGATCTTAACATCGGCAAGAAGCTTGACGGAAGATATGAGATTACCGAGCTTATCGGCATCGGCGGTATGGCAGACGTATATAAGGCTGTCGATATTATGGAAAACCGCGTCGTAGCCGTCAAGATTTTAAAGACGGAGTTTTCTGAAAACGAGGAATTCCTGCGCCGCTTCAGAAATGAGAGCAAGGCAATCGCCGTGCTTTCCCACCCGAATATCGTGAAGATTTACGATGTCGGCTTCAGCGACGAAATCCAGTTTATCGTAATGGAGTATATCGACGGAATTACCCTCAAGGAATTTATCGAACAGCAGGGCGCACTCAGATGGAAGGATGCCCTCCACTTCATCACACAGATTTTAAGAGCACTGCAGCACGCCCACGACAGAGGAATCGTCCACAGGGATATCAAGCCGCAGAATATTATGCTTTTCCCTGACGGAACGATCAAGGTCATGGACTTCGGCATCGCAAGATTTTCAAGAGTTGACGGAAAAACGCTTTCCGATAAGACAATCGGTTCCGTACATTACATCTCTCCCGAACAGGCAAGAGGCGACTTTACCGACGAGCGGAGCGATATCTATTCAGTCGGCGTAATGCTCTACGAAATGCTCACAGGCAGAAAGATGTTCGACGGTGACAACCCCGTTTCTATTGCACTTATGCATATGCAGGATGAGCCTACATATCCAAGAACCTACGTTTCTTCGATACCTGAGGCTCTTGAGGAAATTGTAATGCACGCAGTAGAAAAGGACCCTGCAAAGCGTTACCAGTCTGCCGCCGAAATGATCAGAGATATTGATACATTCAAGATGGACCAAAACGTAGTGTTCGGTTATGTAGCAAAGGAAGCTGCCGAGGACGATGAAACTACAAGATACTTTAATCCGGTTGTCCCGGGTCTGACTAAGGACGACTATATCGACGACGACTATGACGAAGATGAGGAAGAGGAGGAGGAAGAGGAAAGACGCTCCTACGTTTTCCCTATTCTCTGTGCCGTTGCAGTAGCGGTAGTCCTAATCGCCTGCATCATTATCTTTGTTGTGTTCAACTCATTCAATAAGGGTAAGGACAACACGAATACTTTTGAAATGCCAAATCTCATTAACTCGCTCTATACTGAAGCCGCAAAGCAGTACGAGGGCAAGCTCGAGTTCAACGTAACAGAGGAATATAACGGCGAGTACGGCGAAGGCATCATATTTGAGCAGAGCGTTTCCGAGGGCAAGGTAGTAAAGGAAGGCTCAACAGTAAATATCACAGTAAGCAAGGGCACAAAGATGGTAACAGTCCCAGAAAGTCTTGTAGGCTTCGAGTATACCGACTCTATCGAGAATACGTTAAAGCAGATGGGCTTTGAGGTTAAAACGGTTACCGACTGGGTCGATGAATACGACGCAGGCTTTATCTATAAGGTAGACCCGGGCTCCGGTACAGACGCACCGGCAGGCTCGACAATCACCATCTATATCAGTAACGGTCCGCTCTCTAACAGCTCTGAAATGCCAAGACTTTTGGGCCTTACCAAGGAAATGGCAATCACTGAGCTTACAAACGCTAAGTTCACAAACTACACATTTATGGACGTAGACGTTGAGGAGGACGCCGGTAAGGTAGTTTCTCAGTCGTTCCCGGAGGGTACGCTCGTACCAAGAGACGAACCTATCGTGATCGGCATTTCCACAGGTGTTGCAGCACAGGGCAACGTAAACCTCACGGTTCCGATACCCGCCGGGGTAAAGGGCTCGTTCATCTTCAACATCTATAACGATACAGGCGCTAAGATTGCTACGCAGACGCTCGACAATGCGGCGCTCTTCGCAGGCTCAAATATCACAGTTGCTGTTACAGGTGCAGGAACACAGACAATTATGCTAGAGGTGCTTAATACCAAGACAAATGCGTCCGTCAAGTACGCAAGCTTTACCGTTGACTTTGCAAATAAGACAGCAGTAATGATATCCGCCGACGCAGAAGCGTTCCTCAGCATCACCGATACAACGACCACCACAACTACAACTACTACAACAACCACAACAACGAGTACGGTTTCCGAAACAACGTCATCTGATACTTCAAGCTCTAGCGTGACAGAACCGCCGGTAAGCGACACAGAACCGCCTGATCCTGTAACAGATCCATCGGAAGATAACGGACAGCCGGCAGCTGCTTAACGGAGAATGAGTATGCCAGAGAATAATAAGGCTGCTCTTCAAGGTACTATCGTAAAACTGATCGGAGGCATTTACTTTGTAGATGCCTCCGAAAGTGTATATGAATGTACCGCAAGAGGAGTTTTCCGCAAAAAGGGTATTACCCCAAGCTGCGGCGACAAAGCGTTAATTGAAGTGACAGGGGAGAATACTGCGGTAATAACCGAAATCTGCGAAAGAAAAAACGAGATAGTGCGTCCGCCTATGGCAAATCTTGATAACCTCGTTTTTGTGTCCTCTACCTGCGAGCCTGCACCGAACTTAACGCTGCTTGATAAGTTTATCGCAGTAGCTGAGTATAAGGGGATAAATCCTATCGTCGTCTTTACGAAAACCGACCTGTCCTCTCCGCAGGAATATTGCGAAATATATGAGAAGTGCGGCATAGAGGTCTATTGTATAGATAATTCCGATGAGAAAAGCTGCCTTGCGCTGAAAGAAAGACTTGTTGGAAAAATCTCCGCATTTACGGGAAATACAGGCGTTGGTAAAACGTCGCTTCTGAACAATATGTTCCCCGACCTCAATCTAAAGACCCAGCATATCAGTCGCAAGCTAGGCAGAGGCAAGCACACGACAAGGCACGTCGAGTTCTATACGCTGAGCGAGGGTGGATATATCGCAGATACTCCGGGCTTCTCAAGCTTTGATACTAACCGCTACGATATAATTTTCAAGGACGAGCTTGCCGGCTGCTTCAAGGAGTTTTCGCAGTATTTAGGTAAGTGCAGGTTCGTGAATTGCAGTCATACAAAGGAAATCGGCTGCGAGATTATAAAGCACGTTGAGAGCGGCGATATCCCACGCTCAAGGCACGAGAGCTATGTAGAGATGTATAAGGCCGCCTGCGGAATAAACGAATGGGAGTATAAGAAAAAATAGCGTTTTCAAAGCTGTAACACATTTTTTGCCTGCGAATATAATAAAACATAGACATTTCTTTTCCAAATACTTACGAAAAAGGAGAATAAGCTATGAAAATAGTAGTAATCAAAAGCCCGAAATTCCTCGCAGGAGTGCTAAGACTTGTGTTCGGTATCAAAAAGTGCGAAGATAAGTAAAACCGCATAAAACTACCGCCCTACCGTTTTCGGTAAGGCGGTTTTTTGTCTGTATGATTATTTCAGTCCGTTTGCGGCATCGCTTATACGGTCAAGACATTCCGTAAGCGTTTCTCTTGTTATGCCGTCTGAGATTATGAAGTCCATAGTCGTCCTTAGACTCAGGTCGTTAAATAAGCACAAAAGTCTAGGGTCAATTTCTCCTTCAAGGTCCTTGCTTGAAATTCTTCCCTCACGCTCAAGCGTTGTGAGTATAAAGTCAAGAAGCATCTTCTTTCCCTCGTCAAAAGAGAAAACATCGCCAATAATATTGTTTATATTGAATTTCACGGGAATTTTGGTTGTAGAGTTTACATAAACGCTTGCCGTAAGTCTTATGTCCCTCGACGAGCTTCCGATGAGAATATCAAATCTTCCGTCCTCAACATACCAGTCGTGAATGTCAATGTTGTAGTAGGAAAATGCCCTCTTGCCAAGCTTGAAGAATACCTTTTTGCTCTCGCCGGGCTTCAGCGCAACCTTCTCGTAACCGAAAAGCTCCTTGACAGGTCTTGATACCGAGCATTCAGGGTCGGAAACGTAAAGCTGTACTGCCTCCCGTCCGAAGCAGTCGCCTGTATTCCTGACCGTCAGCGATACAGTAAGAGTATCCGTGTCATTTATCTCGTCGGCGGAAAGAGAAATGTCCGAGTATTCAAACTGCGTGTAGCTCAGTCCGAAGCCGAACGGGTACATAACGTCCATCTGACGCTTGTCGTACCAGCGGTAGCCGACAAACACTCCCTCTCCGTATTCAACGTTGTCGCCAACGCCGAATTCGTTAAGGTATGCAGGTGTGTCGCAGTGACGAAGCGGAAATGTTTCAGCAAGCTTTCCGCTCGGGTTTTCTTTTCCGAAAAGCAGGTCGCAAGCAGCGCCGCCGACCGCCTGTCCGCCAAGATACATTTCAAGGATCGCCTTTACCTTGTCCCTCCAAGGCATCATAATAGGCGAGCCGTTGTGAAGCACGACGGCAACGTTCGGGTTGACCTCTGCAATTCTCTCAATAAGCTCGTTCTGACAAGCAGGCATATCCATATGCTTTCTGTCGCCGCCCTCAAATTCAAACGATTCAGGAAGTCCGGCAAATATTACGACAACGTCGCTGTTTCTTGAAAGCTCAACAGCCTCAGAAATGAGCGTCTCGTCGGGTGCTTCGCTCTCCGCCTCGAAGCCGGGCGCAAAGGCTACTTCGGCATATTCCGATACAGCGTCAAGCGCACTTGTAACCTCCGTGCAGTCAATGTGAGAGCTTCCGCCGCCCTGGAAACGGGGAGTCTTTGCAAACGCACCTACGAATGCAACCCTGCCCTTTCCGTCAAGTGGTAGAAGCTTGTCCTCATTCTTTAAAAGTACGGCGCACTGCGAAGCGATCTCCCTCGCAAGCCTGTGATGCTCGCTGCGGTCGTAATCTCCGCCAATGTGATTTGACTTGTACTTTTCGTAAAGCTCCAGAACTCTCCTTGCACAGTCATCTACGTATTTCTCGTCAAGCTCTCCCGACTTTACCTTCTGTACCAGTATAGCGTCGGTCTTTCCGAAGCAGGACGGCATCTGTAAATCAAGAGTCGCCACAGCGCACTTTTCTCTTTCGTCAACAGCTCCCCAGTCGCTCACGACTAAACCTTCGTAACCCCATTTGTCACGAAGCACATCTTTTAAAAGAAACTTGCTCTGCGTGGTGTATGTGCCGTTCAGACGGTTGTATGAAGCCATTATAGTCCAAGGCTTCGCATTCTTTACGACCTCTTCAAAGGCGGTAAGATATATCTCGAAAAGCGTCCTCTCGTCAACATTTGCCGAAACAGCCATTCGTCTGGTTTCCTGATTGTTGCAGGCAAAATGCTTTACGGATGTTCCGACTCCCTTGCTTTGCACGCCTTTGATAAATCCGATAGCCTGGTTTGCCGCAAGATGCGGATCCTCGGAGAAATATTCAAAGTTTCTGCCGCAAAGCGGAGTCCTTTTTATGTTTATACCGGGGCCGAGCAGTACCGCAATGTCCTCAGCCTGACAGCCGTCGCCGAGCGCTTTGCCCATCTTTTCGATAAGATTTTTGTCAAACGAGCTTGCAGTTGCACAGGCGGCAGGGAAGCAGACAGCCTTTGCCGTAGCCTCGTCCATTTGGGTCGGACAGTGATTTCTGTTTGTCTTTCTCATACCGTGAGGTCCGTCGGAAAGCATGATCGGCTCAATGTCAAAGCGTTCAAGAGCCTTTGTACGCCAAAAGTCGCCGCCTGAGCAAAGCGAAGCCTTTTCTTCCAGCGTCATCTCGGAAAGTATTCTTTCTATGTTCATAACGGGGTAATTCCTTTCGTAAGTTTATACATTAAGTATAACATATCTTAAAGGACTTCGCAATATCCTGAATGAAAATATCTCGTAACTTAAACGATTAAGCCAAATATAACTCGTTAAAATATTAACTTAATATCAAAACCGCTTTTTTGATGTAAAGCGTTAGCGTAAAGAACTTGACCAATCAACATAAAAGCGCCTGTTTATCGTGATTATCCAGTTTTTACAATTTATGGGAAAGGCGTTGGTAACAACAGTTTATGTAAACGTTTTCACTCAAATTATGAACATTTTTTTGCTAAAATGTGTTGACAGTTGACATATTATGTGATACTATAATGTTGAGATACTATCGTTGCTTGTGCGAGCAACGGAAACATTCCAAAGAGTGTTTCGGGACCGAGCGTCCCGTAGAATAAAATCAAAAGGAGAGATGAATAATGAAAAAAAGCAGGATACTTGCCGCTGCAACCGCTTTTGTAATGGGCTTGGCTTCGCTTAATGTGTCCGCTGTCGCTGAAGATATGGCGCCGCAGGACAGTGTACCTGTCCTCAAGGGTACATATAGAACTAGCGACTATTACTATAACACTTCGCTGGGCGTAGCCGGTAACTTCCACCTCTTTGCGTTTGACAGCATTAATGTCGGAGCGCATTGTAACGGTAACTTTGCGGCACCGAATGTAAAGGTGGACCACGCAAACGGTACGAACCAGAATACAGGAGATAATGTGCTTTATCCACACGAGGTCAGCCTTGCAACCGAAACGATTGATATTCAGTCTACAACGCTTGCTACCGACCTTCTCATTCCGATGGGTGCAATTGTTACCAATGCTAGTGATAGCCAAGCTACAATCAATGGTAATAAGATAAGTTTGAATACTACGGTAACGACACCCAGCATCTACCATATCGGCCCGGACTATATTGACTTTGGTGCATACAAGGCAGAATACGGCAAGCTTTCAACTCAGCTTGCTTCTGCGCAGCAGACTATTACAGTTCCGTCTGATGGTGAGTCCTCATTAACTATTGAGCTTAGCAACGGCGTTAACGTAGTAAACCTTACTGCCGCACAGGTACAGCAGTATCAGAACGGTATTAAATTCACCAATGCTGTTATGCCTTCTACGACTCAAAGCGTTATTGTTAACGTAGATCTCAAGGGTGCGGGAATATCCTTCAAGCATCCGGGTAAGGTTACTATTACCAATACCGACGGTACAGATGTAAAGTGTGACGAGTTAAATGTAAATACCGGCGTCAATGTTCTTTGGAACTTCTACGACAGTTCAAGAGCTGACAAGCAGTATAGAGGAACAATCGACGTTGAGGGCGCAATTCTCGGTAGTATGATTGCTCCTTATGCAACTATCAACGCAGGTCAGAATGTTGACGGTACAATCATTGCAAATAAGATTAAGACAGGCGGCGAAACCCATAGAGCCGACTTCAAGGGTCCTCTTCCGGCTTCTATTGGGGTTGATGATTCCAAGACAACTACTATTATTTCCACTGTAACTTCAACTACTCCGGAGGTTACGGAGCCTGAAAAGGGTGCGTATTTGGCTCATTATGTTTATTATGATGAAACGACCGGCGGATTCAAGGAAGTAGCAAACGATACCCTTACAAACTACAACAAGACATTCCCTCTTAACGAGAGCGGCGAGTTTGTATTCGGTACGACCTATAAGGCAGCAGGACTTGATATAATACTTGGCGACGGCTATAATGCAAACAATACCAGCATATATGGTAAGTACGGTTTGGATCTCGTCTGGGACGTATATATCAAAAAAGGCTTGACCGAAGAAAATTCGTTCAATTCCACAAACGATATCGCAGACGTAGCAGTAAGACAGAATGTACCGGGCTATGCTGAGCAGGGCCTCAAGTATGTTACTACTGTAAATCCGGGCGATGCCTATAAGTTTGACGATTACTCAAACGTATACTTTGTAGCAAATCTCACACAGAATGTCGGCGTTGACGTAACATTCATTGACGGCAAGAAAACAGACGACCCTAAGTCTATGAATGTCACATTCAACGGCTTCGGCGCTGTTAAGGTAGATACGACGGACGGTTTTTCCAACTGGGAAGGAAGAATTGAAGATACATGGTATTTTACTAATGACAGAACCAAGGTTGTTGAATGTAATATTCCGCTTATCGACATGAAAACCGGAGAGGCTATAATTCCTTCCGAAGTCGGAATCACTTATGACGTTCCGGAGGGCTATGAAAAGGCAACAGAAAATACAGTTGAAAAAGTCAACGGCCTTGACGTATATCACATCTTCCTCGAAAAGACTGTGGATCAGTCCAAGTTTTACAACGTACACTATGTATATTACGATAACGGCAAGTTTGTAGAGTTCAAAAACAGCGAAGGAACAAGGGTAGACAGCAACCAGTATGGATTTGACGAATCCCTTACCGCTGTTGAGCCAACCTATACCGATATATTAGGCAAAGATCCTTACGGTAAAAACAAAGACACTTTTGTCTGGGATGTATATGTTATGAACGGAGCAGATGATGGTAACTCCTTTAACACAACTAACGACTGGACAGAAGAAGATAAGATTACAGGCGTACCAAGCTACAAGACTAACGGCCTTGAGAAGATTGCTACAATCAAGCCTAATGAAGCCTATACCTTTGACGACTACTCAAACGTATACCTCGTTGCAAACGTAATGCAGAAGGTCGGCGTTGACGTAAAATTCGTTGACGGTAAAAAGACTACAGGCCCTGATTCTATGGACGTAACTTTAGGCAGTCTTGGCGATGTTACAGTTGACACGACAAATAACCTTAATACTTCTTGGAGCGGTCAAGTTGCCGGCAACTGGGTAAACGGTACATCAACAGATGCTGAATACGTTGAAAACGTTCCTTACATCGGCGAAAACGGACAGGTTAACGACGTTTCAAAGCTCGATGTTACCTACACGGTTCCTGACGGTTATGATGAAGCCGACAACGTAACATTCGACAGCAGTACAGGCGTATACCACATCTACCTGAAGCAGGTAAAGATTGAATACACAGTTCACTATGTGTTTATGGGTACGGACGGAAAGTATCACGAGCTGAATGATTCGAGCCTGTTCAATGGCGAAAACAGAAAGACATTCCTTAATAACGACACACACAATGTACTAGGAAAAAGTGAAATTTGCAATGCAGATTTCAGCGGTGGCTGGAACGGCTCTTATGCTGAGGTTGATAACTTATTATGGAACGTTTACGTTTCAGGTACTGCCGGAAAGTTGACTGCATCTGATGACCTTACAGCAGACCAGGTTGCAAATGTCGGCGAATACAGTAAGTATGGTCTTAAAAATATTGGCACATCGGAAAAATACAGCAGCGGATACAATGATTTCGGAACTTATGAGTCTAACGTGTACTTTGTAGTTACAAGATACAAGACTACCTACCATTTCATTGATAATTCAGAAAGCTCTGAATCCGGCTATGACGGAGATAATGATAATTATGATACATACGTCCCAAGCCTTCAGACAAATGAAAGCTTCAAGGTAGTATGGCGTGACGGTGAAACAGGCGAGCTTTATACTCAGGACGACCCTTATGTATTCGACCGCAACAGAGATCTCTATGCAGAGCTGGTTAAGACAGGCGAGCATACGCCTTGGGCATACTTCAACATTCTTAACTATAACACTAAGCATTATATTCCGGGAGATAAGGTGTTTGGCAGAGTTAACCTCGACTCGACTGCGAGCGAATTCTTACTTGTGAACGCCGACGGTTCTCTCACATCAGATCTTAGCTCGCTTGAGGGCAGTGAAGATAACTACTTTATGGTATCTACACTCGTTGGCGTCGATACAGATAACGTATCAAGCACAAGATTTACTATCTCCACAGAAGGATTCAGCGGACCTAACTTCTACGATGTAACAGCAAGCCACGAAGGCGGAGCAAACATCGTTAATGAATTCAAGCCGTTCGGTACAAATTCATCGGCCGGCACAGTCCTTGACGTTACGCAAGCGCTTCCTAAGGATTACTACAACAGTGCTGAGTGCGACGAGACCAAGAGATATGACGGTATGCGTCAGGTAAGACTTATTCTTCCTGCTTCTGCATTCGAGAATGAAGTCCTCTACATCAACTACTACTATTACGATAATAATAGTAACCAGTACCTCCACGGCAGATACGCTCTTAAGTTAGCGCAGAACGAATTCTGGACCCTTATAGGATAGATATATTTGAGAGGAGAAAACAATGAATAAAAAGATATATGAGTCCCCCGATATGGAGCTGATAAGCGTTGTTGACGTTATCAGAACGAGCGGCCCCGATGGTTGGGACACAGAGGGCGGTAATACTCCTATTGCTTTGGACATTGACCTTGTAGATTAATGATCATAGATCGTAAGTCTGCAAAATGCTGAAAACAATCAACCGGCTTCCCCTTGCGGGAGGCCGGTTTTGTTTTGTCACGAAGCTCAACACAACATTTTGGAAATAGTATATACATAAACAGTTAATAAATATATGCTATAATACTACAGTTAGTATTCAAGTATTGTAGCGAAAGGTGAGATAGTTATGGATTATAATATCAAGGAAGTTGCACAAAGACTTAAGGGTCTGCGTATGTCCTGCGATTTGTCTGTCGAGGAGTTCAGCGGACTTACAGGAATCGCCGTATCCGACTATGAAAAAATCGAGAACGGCGAAAAGGATTTCTCCGTTTCGTTTCTCTATAAGTGTGCGGAGATTTTCCAGATTGATATGGTCGAAATTCTCACGGGCGTCGCACCTAAGCTTTCAAACTTTTCAGTAGTAAGAAAGGGTCGGGGTCTGCCGGTAGCAAGACGTGACAGATTTGAATACCACCACCTCGCATTTATGTTCAAGAACAAGCGTATCGAGCCTCTCCTCGTAGTCGCTCCGTATATTGAAGAAGAACAGGGAAAGCCTATAAAAATGTCTGTCCACGAGGGTCAGGAGTGGGATTATATTATCAAAGGCAAGCTTCGCATAATTATCGAGGATCACGAGGTTATACTTGAGGAGGGCGATTCTGTCTACTACGATTCGGGCAAATCGCACGGTATGATAGCAGTGGACGGAGCAGACTGCGAGTTCTTGGCTGTCCTTATAGATAAATAAACATAGAGCATTTTGATTGGAGTTTTTTCGATGAACGATTTTTACAAGAGATTTGTAAATGAGGAATACGACAGTACAGGCAGGCTTACAAAGTTTGAGCTTAACTGTCCGCCAAACTATAACTTCGCATATGATGTGGTCGACGCTATCGCCGCATTAAATCCGGACAAAAAGGCTATCCATTGGGTTCACGAGTCCGGCGAGGAAAGAGAGTTTACATACGCAGAGCTGTCAAAACTCACAAACAAGGTCGCAAATATGTTCAGAGCGCACGGCGTTAAAAAGGGTGATATGGTTATGCTCGTGCTTAAACGTCACTACCAGTTCTGGCTGTGCGTCTATGGACTTATGAAGCTCGGCGCAATCTCTATCCCGGCAACAAATCAGCTTATGGAAAAGGACTATACCTATCGCTTTGAGTCAGCGTCTGTCAAGTATATAGTAGCGACAGCGGAGGGCGACGTTACTAAACATATTGATGGTTCCTGCAAAAAATATACGGATATCGCTGAGAAGTTTATCGCAAGAGGCGAGCGTGACGGGTGGACAAGCTTCGATGAAGAAGTGGAAAAGTATCCCGATACATTCGACAGAGTTGATACGCTCGTCGATGAGCCTATGTTCCTGTACTTCAGCTCCGGCACAACAGGCTACCCTAAGATGATTCTGCACAGCTATTACTATTCCGCAGCGCATATCCTTACCGCCAAGCACTGGCATTGCGTCCACGACGGTACGCTCCACCTTACGATTTCCGACTCCGGTTGGGGAAAATGTGCGTGGGGCAAGCTGTTCGGTCAGTTAACCTGTGGAGCAACAGAGTTCATCTATGATTTTGACAGATTCAACAGCGCAAAAATGCTCTCTATGATTGAGAAATACAGAATTACGTCATTCTGCGCACCGCCCACAATGTACAGATTTTTCATCAAAGAGGGTATCGAAAACTACGACCTCTCGGCACTCGAAAGAGCCTGCATCGCAGGAGAAGCTCTCAATCCCGAGGTATATAACAGATTTTACGAATATACAGGACTCAAGCTTATGGAAGCGTTCGGTCAGACTGAAACTGTCCCTATTGTAGCAAACCTCGGAAATATGAATCCTAAGCCCGGCTCAATGGGTAAGCCTGTGCCGCTTTATGACGTAATCCTCGTTGACGAAAATGATAACGAGGTAGCCTGCGGCGAAACCGGTGAAGTATGTATAAGAACAGATGGTCAGTACCATAAAGGTCTTATGAAGCGCTATTACCGCAACGAGGAGGACACGAACAACTCATGGCATAACAACCTCTACCACACAGGCGATACGGCTTGGAGAGATGAGGACGGATATTTCTGGTATGTGGGCAGAGTGGACGACGTAATCAAGTCCTCAGGCTACCGTATCGGTCCGTTTGAGATAGAAAGCGTCCTTATGGAACACCCGTCCGTGCTGGAATGTGCCGTTACAGGAGTAAAGGACGATATCAGAGGTCAGGTCGTTAAGGCAACGATAGTCCTAACTAAAAATTTCAAGCCGTCTGATGAGCTTAAAAAGGAGCTTCAGACCTATGTTAAGAACGCAACAGCCCCTTATAAGTATCCAAGAGTGATAGAGTTCGTTGACGAGCTTCCTAAAACAATCAGCGGAAAGATTGTGAGAAAGGCAATCCGCAAGGCGGACGCCGAAAAAGAGTAAAGGGTAAACCGTAAAATATGGAGTGGTATAAATGAGCGTTTTTGAGTGTAAGCTCGTAAAAACAGTAGACGACAGCTATAATATCGAAATCGGCAGAAGCCTTGTCGATACTCTCGTCAGCGAGATATCGGGCGGTGTTTTCGGAGATTATAAAAAGCTCGCTGTTATTACAGACTCAAACGTCCTCCCGCTGTATGCAGAAGATATTACGCAAAAGCTGTGCGAAAAGGGCATTAAAGCCGAGCTTTTTTCCTTTGAGGCAGGCGAACAGAGTAAGACCCGTGAGGTAAAAGCCTTTATAGAGGACTCGATGCTCGCCTGCGGACTGCGCAGAGATTGTATGGTGGTCGCAGTAGGCGGCGGCGTGGTATCCGATTTGGCAGGCTTTATAGCAGGCACATTCGGCAGGGGAGTGCCGTTTGTGATTTATTCCACAACGCTCTTATCAGCCGCAGACGCATCAATAGGCGGTAAAACTGCCGTAGATACGCCTCTTGCAACAAACCTTATCGGACTTTTTAATCAGCCTAGAAAGGTATATATCGACATAGACACATGGAAAACCTTGTCAGAGCGGCATATAAGCTGCGGACTTGCCGAAACTATCAAGCACGCACTTATCGCAGACTGCGACTTGTTTTGCTACCTGGAAGAAAATATCGAAAGGGTCTTTTCACTCGATAAGGAGGTCTGCGAGCATATTGCAGAGGCGAACTGCCGCGTTAAGTATCAGGTCGTGATGAAGGACGAAAGGGAAAGCTCGCTCAGAGAGATTTTAAACCTTGGACATACCGCAGGCAGAGCGGTGGAAACCGTCAGCGGTTATAGATTAGAGCATGGCGAAGCTGTCGCAATCGGTCTTGTCGCCGCCGCACTCCTATCGCAGGATTTAGGCTTCACAACTGCCGATGATGTAGAAAGAGTAAAAAATCTGATCCAAAGAGCAAAGCTTCCTACTGAAATCCCACAGTATATTGATAAGAACAAGCTTTTGAAGAAGCTATATACCGATAAAAAGGTCAGAAACGGAAAGCTCCGCTTTGTTCTGCAAAAGGGAATAGGCAATGTCGTTTACAGCGACGAGCAGGGTGCAGGCTATGCGCTTCCTATCTCAGAATCGCAGATTGCAAGCGTCTTTGAAAGAATGTAGAGGAGTAATTATGGATATAAAAATTACTCCGTCAAAGCTTTGCGGAAGCGTGAATGTCCCGTCATCTAAAAGCTTTGCACACAGACAGATTATCTGTGCCGCATTGTCGGACGGCAAAAGCGTTGTCAGCAACGTTTCTGTGTCGCAGGATATAGAAGCAACCGTCAGGGCTATGAATGCCCTAGGCGCAGACTTAACAATAAACGGCTATACAGTTACCGCTAACCCGTTTAAGGGTGTAGCAGATACAAATATGCCGATTAATATCGACTGCGGCGAATCAGGCTCAACGCTTCGGTTTATAATTCCCGTTGCCGCCGCACTCGGCGTCAATGCGACTTTTACAGGCAGGGGGAAATTGCCCGTAAGACCTCTCACGCCTTATGTTACAGAGCTTTCAAAAAGCGGCATAGACTTCGGAGGCTATAATGGCACTCTCCCTATGACAATAAGCGGTAAGCTCCGCAGCGGACGGTTTGAAATAGCAGGGGATATTTCCTCGCAGTTTATTACGGGTCTTATCTTCGGACTTTCGCTTACGGATGGCAGGTCGGAAATAATTCTGACATCTCGCCTGCAATCCAAGCCGTATGTCGATATAACAGTCGAAAGCCTTAAAATGTTCGGCGTGCAGGTAAAAGAAACCGCAAACGGCTATGAAATATCGGGCGGTCAGGGATTTAAAGCCTGCAACTGCGCAGTTGAGGGCGATTTTTCGCAGGCGGCATTCTTCTATGCCGCAAACGCACTGGGCAGCAGTATCGAAATGCCGAATATGCCAAAGCACAGCGTGCAGGGCGACAGCGTTATCCGAAATGTCTGCGGGAACAGAACAGCTTTCGAGCTTGACTGCTCGGACGTACCCGATATCGTGCCGATAATGTCGGTCTTTGCGTCTGCACTTAAAGGCACAACGAGCTTTAAAAACGTCGGCAGGCTGAGAATTAAGGAAAGCGACAGAATTGAAACTACAATCGGGCTTTTAAAATCGCTCGGCGGAAACGCTTGGTGCGATAACGATACGCTCTTTGTTGAAGGCGTGGGAAAGCTCAGGGGCGGTACGGTTGACTCACATAACGATCATAGAATCGCTATGTCGGCAGCAATCGCCGCAACAATATGCAACGGAGATGTAATTATCAAGGACGCAGGCTGCGTGAAAAAATCGTACCCAAGCTTCTTTGAGGACTATAACGAACTTGGAGGTAATGCAAATGTCATCAATCTGGAATAAAGGAATTTCCGTATCAATCTTCGGAGAAAGCCACGGCCCGGCAATCGGCGTGGTAATCGACAGACTTCCGGCAGGAGAATATCTTGATATGGAACAGCTCCTTACATTTATGGCAAGGAGAGCGCCGAAGAAGGACAAAACTTCAACACAGCGCAGGGAAAAGGATATGCCTAACATTATGTCAGGTTTCTTTAACGGTAAGACAACAGGTACGCCGCTTTGTGCGTTTATCGCAAACGATGACCCGCATTCAACCGATTATCTCAAGGTTTCCAAGCTCGCAAGACCGGGTCATGCAGACTACACAGGCGCACTCCGTTACAACGGATTTAACGACCCAAGAGGCGGCGGACATTTTTCAGGCAGACTCACCGCACCGCTTTGCTTCGCAGGCGCAGTGGCAGGTCAGATTTTGGAGCGCAGGGGCATCTACACAGGCGCACATATCGCTGAAATACATAAAATCAAGGACGATAGCTTCGACGCAATAACCACAAGCCGTGAGGACATCATCGAGCTTCGCAAAAAGGGCTTCCCGGTACTCAATGACGCAAAGGGCAAGCGTATGAAAAAGGACATTGAAAAGGCTTTTGAATGCGGCGACAGCGTGGGCGGAATTATCGAGTGTATCTCTGTAAATGTTCCGGCTGGCATCGGCTCGCCGATATTCGACGGTCTTGAGAATTCTATCGCACAGCTTATATTCGGAATTCCTGCCGTTAAGGGTATCGAATTCGGCGTGGGCTTTAACTGCGCAAGAATGCTCGGAAGCGAAAATAATGATGAGTTTTATGTAAACGAGCAGGGTCACGTCGTAACACGATCCAATAACCACGGCGGTATCTTAGGCGGTATTTCTTCAGGTATGCCTATAACGTTAAGGGTAGCTATGAAGCCAACGCCGTCTATCTCGCAGGCACAGTCTACCGTTGATATGTCCAAGATGACCGAAGAAACACTCAAGATTACAGGCAGACACGACCCTTGCGTAGTACCAAGGGCAGTTCCTTGCGTAGAAGCTGCCGTAAATATAGCGCTTCTTTCGCATATGCTCGACTATCCGCACTTCTAAACAGTTTGGAGGACGCACGCAAAAGCGTAGTCGTATAAAATATGAATCAAAATTTTGAAAAATATCTGACGCCTAATATGATGAATCTTACCGATATATATGCGGTAAAGGTGCTAATAAGTTATTTTCTCTACCAGATAAACAGACCTGTTTCGCCAAAACAGCTTACGGAGATTGCAACAGGCGACGGAATAGTAAACTACTTCTTCTTTATGGAAGCTGTATCCTCAATGCTTGAAACAAATATGATGACACTTGAATATCCCGACGGCAATCCGCAGTATGTTTTGCAGGAAAAAGGAAAGCGATGCGCTATCGAATTTAAGTCGATAGTTCCGCAAAGCTTCCGTGACAGAATTATGTCAGCGGGCATAAGGCTTTTTACGAGACTGAAGAACGAGAGCACGGTAAAGTTTTCTATCGAGGAAAAGGAAGTAGGCTGTATGCTTAACTGTACCTGTAACGATAATAATATCGTGCTTATGGACATCTCGCTCTTTGCACCCGATAAACAGCAGGCAGAGTTTATGCAGAAGAAAATAATGCAGAATCCGTCCGAGTTTTACAGCAAGGTGGTAGACTATCTCATTGAAAATGAGGAGTATGTTCCTGAGTATACCGATAAGGACGAGTAGAGTCCTATCCAAAAATCTCATTCAAAGGCCATAAATTTTAAATCCCCGTACAGGTTTTTAGCCCGTACGGGGATTTTTGTTCAAGTGATTTAACGGTGACCGGCTAAGCCGCATTATCAGCGGCAGGCTGTATTGCCGATGGAGTCGTCGTGTCCGAAGTCGTAGTAGTCGTTGTGTCGGATTCTGACGGTTCGGTGGATGACGGCTTAGTTTCAGACTGTGGCGGTTCGCTGGATGTATCCGATATATCTGTGCTTACAGGCGGCTCTGTCGTAGAGTCAGACGGATCTGTGTCGGTTATCGGCGGATCTGTCACAATCGGCGTAGTCGTTGTGGTCGTTGTAGTGGTTGTAGTCGTAGTAGTGGTTGTAGTCGTAGTTGTAGTTGTCGTTGTCGTAGAGGTTGACGGTGGGAGATAGTAAGTTGAGCTTGTAATGCCCGGATTTACAAATGTATCTCCGTAAATTGCAAGCTGTAAGATTTCCGTATTCTTGTCAAAGTCAGGACAAAGAACGTCCATTCCTCTTATTCTCTGGTTAGTGAATGTGCCGTCGGCAGGGATTCTTATATCCTGAATGTCGTAATATTTGTAATAGTCGTATGCGTTTGTCAGAAGCGATAAAACTGTGTCCTTTTCAAGGTCCCACTTAATATCGTTGCTGTCAGTAACATCGTCAAGAAGCTGTTTCATTTCTGAAAGTGAAAGGTCACGGCTCTTTTCAATCATTTTTCTGATAATTTCTCTCTGACGCTGAGTTCTTCCGTAGTCGTCTCCGACGCCATGTCTTATTCTTACATAGCCGAGCGCCTGATTTCCGTTGAGGAGATATGTTCCCGGCTCCTTGATAAGGTCTTGTGACCAAGGATTTCCAAGGTACATATTCTGTTCCTTCATCGGGTCTTCCAGCGCAGTTATCATCTTGTCGGTAATCTCGACTTCAACACCGCCGATTGCCTCGACAATTTCAATGAATGTGTAGAAGTTAACTATTACATAGTTGTCGATGGAAATGCCGAAATTCTGTTCAATAGTGTTGCCAAGAAGCTCAGGACCGCCAATAGCGTATGCTTTGTTTAATCTTGCAGAATATTCGCCCGGAATGTAAAGATAGATATCTCTCATAAACGAGGTGAGGGTAATCTGCTTTGTCTTGTTGTTGATAGAAACAAGCATCATAACGTCCGTATTGCCACGGCTTGTGTTGCCTTCGCCGGTATCTCTAAGGTCTTCGCCGACCAGCAAGACGTTGTACACGTCCTTTGAACTCATAATGTTTTGGTAATTCTTGAGCTGATTCTGAAGCCATTTTTCGTAGTCCTCAACGTCGCTTACAGTGTCGTTGCTGTCTATATCAGGAACGCTGTAATCAATTTTGCTGTTGCTTGCCTCCGGGATTCTGTTGTAGTAGTGATTGAAAATTATTACAGCCGCAAGAAGCACAATTGTTACAAGTATAACAATAACAAGCGCCGCAATTATGAATTTAAGCTTGTGCTTCTTAAAGAATGCCGCAACCTTGCTTTTCTTTTTGCGCTTTTTTGATTTATTTTTCATATCATCCTCTTGAGTATCTTCGTTATCGTCATCGTATTCGTAATCATCATCGTAAAAGTCTTCATCTTTGTATATGTCGGCTTCTGTGACAAAACGCTCCGAAGAACCCTTTCTGCCGCTTGCCTTTGCAGAAACAGCATTTTTAATCATTTCTGAAAGCTCGTCATCTTCGTCAGCTTCAGGCTCCTTGTAAGCCTCCTTGAAGTAATCAATCTTTTTATCCATATCAGAGTGCGGCTTAGGAGATTGCTTCTTTCTCATTGCAGATGCGATGAGACTTTGAAGCTCGCCGTCGTCCTCGAAACTTTTGTTGTTATCGGTCATGTTATCCTCCTGACGTTATTATTCCCCGAATTACTATTTTATCTATATCTATATAATTAAAATCGGTAATATTCACATACACATTTATTCTATCACAACCGCTTTCGTTTTGCAACATTTTTCACTAAAAATACACACATATATATAAAATCTACATATTTGACAAAAATAAGACTTCAAAATTCATTCTTTCAGCAAATCGAATATTTCTGTCAACTCATAATAAAAAAGCTCCCATGCCTAATTGCGTGGGAGCTTTGTATTCGGTTTAGCCTTTTGAATTTTTCTCCATATAGTCGTTGTAATCCTCAAAGATTTCCTCGGCAGTGTATCTCTTGTAAGCCTTGTCGTTCTTTGTTATTTTGTATTCCTCAACCCATGAATCAATCATCTTCTCGAAGTCCTCTGTCTTCATCTCGCTGATGATGCCCTCACGGTTGTCCTCAACGTATGTTTTGTGGCCTGTAACATCAAGCTTCTGGAGGACATACCAACTGTCGTCGTCCTCAAAGATTTCGATATCGTCATTTTCCATCTTTGTGTCAACGTGCTTAACGACGTCAAGGTCCTTGTAGTTAGAGCTTGTCTTGTTGATGATAATGTTGTTATCTTTTTCTTCTTCGTCATCCTTGTCTGCGTCGGAAGAACCGTCCTCCGAGCTGTCTGACTTTGATGATTCGTCAGCCTCAGGAGTTACTTCAGATGCTGATGATGTGCCGTCGTCTGTTGAAGACGAAGAATCGTTTGCAGAACTGTCATCGACCGCAGATGATGAGTCAACCGCCGAGTTGTCGTCTGTTGCCGAACTTTCATCATTAGATGAGCTGTCGTCCTTAGATGAGTCGTTGTTTTTGTCGTCATCATTTTTCTCAGCTTCTTTGTCAGCCTCGAACTGCTCTATAACCTTGTCGAAGTCCATCTCTTCTGTAAGGGCAAGATATTTTTCAGCCTTTTCCTTAGCAGCCTTGCCGTTGTCGTCCTTGTCCTTTGTAATGGAAATCATCTTGAAGCGGATATAGTTCTCGCTGAGGTACTTGTTGATATCCTCGTCGGAAACCTCCTGAAGACCGCCCTCAAAGTAGTAAGCGCCGAACACCTTGTCGTTCATCTGACCGAACATCTGAATCTGCTCGAGCGAGGACTTAGCGATGCCGAGCGACTCATAGTAATCTTCGTTCCATGCAGACTCAACGTTGTCCTTGATAAGCTTATAGTCCTCGTCGGTAAGCTCAAGACCCATAGCGTCAAACTTCTCGGCAATTGCCGCCATTTCTTCGCAAAGACCGTAAGCGTACTGCTCGGAGTATTCTCCTACCGTGAGTGTTCCGTCGTCGTATTTTGTGTTTACTATGTCATCGGGAATTTTGCCCGTCGAGTAGTATATGGAATACATCTGATTGTTTAGAGAGCTCATTACATAGTAAATGTATACGCCTGCGTTTACCTTGTAGTTTTCGGTTTCGCAGATATGCATTGTATCTTCGCCGCAGGAAACAAGCGATGCGGCCATTATTACGGCGCAGGCAACTGCGGCGAGTCGTTTCTTAATTGACATAAAAAATTACCAGACCTTTCGGGATTTTGTGGCTGTGTACGGCTATACCTGCACAACCTCTATAATTATACAACACTTTATCACAAAAGTCAACACGGGCAAATTACAGCCACATAGGCTGATATTTCGCACTTCTACTTGTGATACTTCGAGTTAGATGAGATTGAAAATGCTCTGTATATCTGTTCTAAGAGCATAACCCTTGCAAGCTGATGCGGAAATGTCATTTTTGACATCGACAGCCTTAACCTGCATTGCTCCTTTACAGCGGAATCAATGCCGAACGACGAGCCGATTACAAAATTCAAAGTTGAAAATCCGTCTACCGATGTTTTTTCAATCCGTTCAGAAAGCTCAGGGGAGGAAAGCTGCGTACCCTCAATGCACATTGCGATGTTGAATGCACCCTTCGCCGTCAGGTAGCTCTGCATAAGCTTTGCTTCCTGCGAAAGAGCAGAAGCGATTTCCTTGTCAGACGGATTGTCGGACAGCCTTGACTCCGCAAGCTCTGTAACGTTTATCTTGCAGAAGCTTCCCAGCCTTTTTATGTATTCGGCGCAAGCGTCACGCAGGTATGCTTCTTTCAGCTTTCCGACGCAGATAATGTTAACGTTCATCATACGATCATCACCTCTCCGCCTGTTTCAACGGGTGCGGTCATAAGAATATAATCAATGTTTCGCTTCAGGTCGGGCATAAGCGAGGTTATCGTGTTTTCGGCAAGCGAGGGAAGATTGTTGTGACGGCTTAAATGTCCGATTATCAGCCTTGCCGTGCCGCTCTCAACCAGCCTTAGCAGCTCGCCTGCGCTGTCACGGTTGTCGAGATGCCCGTTTGACGACATTATGCGTTTTTTGAGCAAAAATGGATACGGGCCGTTTCTCAGCATATTATAATCATAGTTAGCTTCAAGAAGCACCAGATCCGAGCGCATCAGGTTCTCGTGCACTGTATCGGTTACTTCTCCAAGGTCGGTGCATACGCAAACGCTCTTTCCGTCGGGAGTCAGAATCTTGTAGCCGCAGCTTTGCCTCGTGTCGTGCGGCGTGGTGAATGCCTTAACGGAAAAGTCGCCGACCTCGATTTCATTTTCAATAACGTTGCAGTCGGTATTTTTGGCTATGTGTCCGTTGTCGCAGAGATACTGGGCGTTAAGTCCCTGTGCATAAACAGGAATGTTAAAGTGCGAGCTTAGCGTTTTAATGCCTTTTATGTGGTCAATGTGTTCGTGCGTCACAAAAATTCCCTTGACGGCGCTAGGCTCAATTCCGTTGTCTGAAAGCGCAGTAACAATCTTCTTGCAGGAAACGCCTGCGTCAATAAGTATTCCGCATTTTGAACTGCCTATGTATGTGCAGTTTCCCTCGCTGGAGGAAAAAAGGGGATAAACCCTTGCCAAAAAAATCAACTCCCGAAAAATAAAAGGGCGGAAGCAATCCTGCCACGCCCATAAGGTATTTGTAAATTTAAACGCTTACAGCAAGCTCGTCGTTTGATGGAACATAAACTCTCTTTATGTCTGCACCGAGAGTCTGAAGCTTTTCAACAATGTTTTCATAGCCACGCTCGATGTGGTAAATGTCGCTTATTTCTGTTGTGCCTTCTGCGGCAAGTCCCGCAATTATCATAGCAGCGCCGGCACGGAGGTCGGTAGCCTTTACGGGAGCGCCGGTAAGACGCTTAACGCCTGTGATCGTGGCAACAGTACCCTTGACCTGAATGTCAGCGCTCATTCTGCGAAGCTCCGAAGCATATCTGAAGCGATTGTCAAAAATATCGTCAACAACCGTGCTTGTGCCCTCGGCGAGCGTCAGAAGCGTGGAGATCTGCGGCTGCATATCAGTAGGGAAGCCGGGGTGCGGCATAGTCTTGATGTTTGTTTTGAGAATAGGGCCGTCGCCGACAGATACCCTTACGCTCTCGTCAAACTCCTCAACGGCAATACCCATCATACGAAGCTTTGCAGTAATCGACTCTAAGTGCTTTGGAATAACGTTTTTGATAAGAACATTTCCTCTTGAAGCCGCAGCAGCAACCATATATGTTCCCGCCTCAATCTGGTCGGGAATGACAGCATAGGTGATGCCCTTGAGATAGTCAACACCATTGATCTTGATAACATCTGTTCCTGCGCCTCTTATGTCAGCGCCCATAGAGTTTAAGAAGTTAGCGAGGTCAACAATGTGCGGTTCCTTAGCCGCATTTTCGATAACAGTAAAGCCCTTGGCTTTAACTGCGGCAAAAATAGCGTTCATAGTTCCGCCGACGGTATTGATGTCGAAGAAAATCTGATTTCCGATAAGCTCGTCCGCCTTGACGTGTACGCAGCCGTTTACTATGTCGTCGATTGCGCCAAGACAGGAGAAAGCCTTGAGATGCTGGTCGATAGGTCTGTCGCCAAGGTCGCACCCGCCCGGAAGCGGAACAAAAGCCTCGTGAAATCTTCCCAGCAGAGTTCCGAGAAAATAGCTTGAAGCTCTCATACTTCTTGCAAGCTCGTAAGGAACCTGCGGCTTCTTTATGTTCGCAGTATCAAATCTTATTGTGTTTTTATTTAAAATCTGAATGTCAGCGCCCATTGCCCTGAAAATTCTGAGGCATATTGAGATATCGCTGATTTCAGGCACGTTTTCTACTATACAAGGCTCGTCGCACAGAATTGTAGCAGCAACGATTGCAACAGCAGCGTTTTTAGCGCCGCTTATAGCAACCTCACCGCTAAGACGGCGACCGCCGTTAATAACGATTTTTTCCAATTTTAAAGCTCCTCCGTTCGTGCTTTTCCACGCTCATTATGAAAAAGCATTAGTCTACTTTCTTCTTTAGTATTATTTCTCTTTTTTCTCTTAAATAAGGGCAAGCTGTTAATTGCCTTTTATGGAATATTTTTATTTTCTCAAAATCTTTCTGATGTTTGCCTAAATTGTGCCGCAACAACCAAAAACCTGCTGTATGGCACGACAAAAACAGGTCGTTGACCCATTAATTTATACTATGATAGCACATTTTGAGAAATAAATCAAGTATTTTTACCTAACTTACTTAAAAAAGTCAAAATTTTTATATTCCGCCCCAACCGTGTCGCAAATGCGTTTGGAGACCGGGCGAATAACTTCAACATATTCCCCAATATTTTCCCCTTTGCTATTGCAAAATAATTAAAAAAATGGTATAATGAATTATTAATGTGGGGAATTATGCCCACCCATAGTAAAGGAAAGCGTTTATGAGAATTATCGGAATAGACCCGGGTTATGCAATAATCGGCTTCGGAGTCCTGGAGTACAGCGGAAGAAGCTTCGACGTCGTCGGCTTCGGCGCAATTACAACGCCTGCGGAAGCTCCGTTTAACCAGAGGCTGAAAATGATATATGACGATATGTGCAGTATTCTTGATAAGTATAAGCCCGACCAGATGGGAATTGAAAAGCTGTATTTCAATACAAATGAAACGACAGCTATCGCAGTTGCTCAGGCAAGAGGCGTGACCCTTCTGCCGGCAATACAGCGTGGCATAGAAATCAGCGAGTATACGCCGCTCCAGGTTAAGATGTCCATAACGGGCTACGGCAGAGCGGAGAAAAAGCAGGTTCAGGAAATGACAAGACAGATATTAAAGCTGAGTGCCGTCCCGAAGCCCGACGATACCGCAGATGCGCTTGCACTCGCAATTACCCACGGACATACGGCGTTTTCCCTCGGCGCATTCTGTAAATAAGTAAGCAAAGGAACGATGAAAAATGATATACAGCGTCACAGGAAAGGTAGTACATACAGAGCCGGAGCTTGCGGTAGTGAATTGCGCAGGAGTAGGTTATGCCTGTAAAACGACAGCTACAACAATAGGCGATATAGCAGGCGCAAGCGGAGATGTCACGCTCTTTACTCATCTCATTATAAGAGAGGACAGCGCAGACCTGTACGGCTTTTCAAGATATGAGGAGCTTAACTGGTTCAGACTCCTTATCACGGTTTCGGGAGTAGGAGCAAAAGCCGCACTCACGATTCTGTCTGGTCTTACTGCCGATAAGCTTGCAGTTGCAATCGCATCTGAGGACGCAAAGGCATTCACCAAGCTTAAAGGCATAGGCACAAAAACAGCACAGAGAATCGTGCTTGAGCTTAAATCTAAGGTTACATCGGGCAGCGAGCTTTTCTCGACGCAGACGGATTATTCCGCAGTTACTGCGCAAGGCTCTTCCGCACAGGAAGCGACCGCCGCACTCGTCGCACTCGGCTATTCTCAGTCGGATGCCGCATCGGCAGTTGCAAAGCTTGGCGCAGATAGGTCAGTCGAAGAGCTTATAAAGGGCGCACTTCGTAATCTCGCAGGAATGTGAAAGGAGCAGTAAGCAGTGATTGAATCAAGCGATTTTGACTTTGAAAACAGAATAGTTGCCCCCGAAGCAATCAAGCAGGACGTCGTAGACGATATCGACGTCGGTCTGCGTCCTAAAACGCTTACCGAGTATATCGGTCAGACAAAGGCTAAGGAAAACCTCAAAATTTATATAGAGGCCGCAAAGAAAAGGGGCGACGTCTTAGACCACGTTCTCCTCTATGGACCTCCCGGACTCGGCAAAACGACTCTATCAACAATTATCGCACACGAGATGGGCGTTAATATCAGAACGACCTCAGGCCCTGCAATCGAAAAGCCGGGCGATTTAGCCGCACTCCTTACGAATTTGCAGGACGGCGACGTCCTCTTTATCGACGAAATACACAGACTGTCAAGAGCGGTTGAAGAGGTTCTCTATCCTGCGCTTGAGGATTACTCGCTCGATATCATAGTTGGAAAAGGCCCTGCCGCAAGAAGCATAAGACTCGACCTCAATAAGTTTACGCTCGTTGGCGCAACAACAAGAGCAGGTCAGCTTACCGCACCTCTGCGTGACCGATTCGGAGTGGTGCTTAGACTTGAGCTGTATTCTCAGGAGGAGCTTTGCGACATTATAATGCGTTCTTCCGTAATTCTCGGTATACCCTGCGATAAAAGCGGCGCTATGGAGCTTGCCTCGCGTTCAAGAGGTACGCCCCGTATCGCAAACAGATTTTTGAAAAGGGCAAGAGATTACGCCGAGGTTATGGGCAACGGAAAGCTTACAAGGGATATCGTTAGAATCGCACTCGATCGTATGGAGGTAGACGACTTAGGACTCGACAACCTGGACAGACGGCTTTTGCGTATGATTATAACAGGCTACGGCGGAGGCCCTGTAGGTCTTGAAACGCTGGCCGCCGCAATCGGCGAGGAAGCTGTAACTCTGGAGGACGTGTGCGAGCCGTACTTACTTCAGCTAGGTTTTTTGTCAAGAACCAAATCAGGAAGATGTGCAACAGATTTGGCATATAAACATCTTGGAATTGAAAAGAAATAAAACAATATAAAGGAGATAGTTACAATGGGAAGATTATTCGGTACAGACGGCGCAAGAGGTATAGCTATTACTGAGCTTACCTGTGAAACAGCAATGAACATCGGCAGGGCAGCAGCTTTAGTGCTTACCAAAACAACAAACAAGAAGCCTAAAATCCTTATCGGCAAGGATACCAGAATTTCGGGCGACGTTCTCGAAGCCGCACTCGTGGCAGGTATCTGCTCAGTTGGCGCAGACGCACATATCTTAGGCGTAGTGCCGACGCCTGCCGTTGCACTTTTGGTTAAGAAGTACGGAGCAGACGCAGGCGTAATGATTTCCGCATCTCATAACCCAGTCGAGTTTAACGGCATCAAGCTTTTCTCAGGCGACGGCTTTAAGCTTCCGGACGCTATCGAGAACGAAATCGAGGAGCTTGTGCTTGATAATCCAAGCGGCATATGCCTGTCAAGCGGTACTCTTATCGGTAGGGTAGTTTATGAAAAGAACGCCGAGTGGGACTATGTAAGACATATTATTAAGGCAATAGACGGCGACTTCAGAGGTCTTAAAGTCGCAATCGACTGTGCAAACGGCGCAGCTTCTTCCTGTGCTGAAAAGCTGTTCAAGGGTATGGGAGCGAATTGCGTGTTTATCAATAATACGCCCGACGGAACAAATATCAATAAAGACTGCGGCTCAATGCACACCGAATCGCTCTGTAAAGCAGTGGTCGATAACAAGTGCAATCTCGGACTTGCGTTTGACGGCGACGCTGACAGATGTCTTGCCTGCGATGAAACGGGTAAGATTATAGACGGGGATAAGCTGCTTGCAATCTTCTCTAAGTATATGAAGGCAACAGGTAAGCTAAAGCACAACGCCTGCGTAGTTACAGTAATGACCAACCTCGGCTTTTTCAAGTTTGCAAAGGAAGCGGGCGTTATTGTCGCAACAACAGGCGTGGGCGACAGATATGTGCTTGAGGAAATGCAGAGAGGCGGCTATAACCTCGGCGGCGAGCAGTCGGGACATATCATTTTCCTGGATGACGCAAACACGGGCGACGGCGAGCTTACAGGTGCAAAATTACTCGAAATTATGGCGCACACAAAGGCTAAGGCTTCCGACCTGTCAGGCATTATGAGCAGCTATCCGCAGATACTCATTAACGTCAGGATAACACCCGACAAGAAGGGCAAGTGGCAGGAGGACGACGAGGTGTCCGAAATGGTAGAGATGTATAAAAGCAAGCTCGGCGACGACGGAAGAATACTTATCCGTGAGTCGGGTACAGAGCCGCTTGTACGAGTAATGATAGAGGGCAAGAGCAACGGCATCATTACCGAGTATGCGACAAATATCGCAAATAAAATCAAGGAGTTCTGCGAGCAGGCATAACTCCGAAATTTAAGGAATAAGCACTATGAGAATAGCCCAAAATTGGAAAGACTACATAATACACGATACTTCTGACGGTATGAAGCTTGAAAGCTGGGGCGGCAAGGTTCTGTCACGCCCCGACCCTCAGATTATCTGGAAAACTAAGCATAAAACCGACCTATGGGAAAAGGCGGACGGCATATACCACCGCTCCTCAAAGGGAGGCGGTGAGTGGGAGTTCAATAAGAAGCTCCCCGAAAGCTGGACAATCTCTTACGGCAATCTGAAATTCATCATAAGACCGACAGGCTTCAAGCATACGGGTCTGTTTCCCGAACAAGCTGTAAACTGGGACTTTATGAGAGATAAAATCAAAAATGCAGGCAGACCTGTTAAGGTGCTTAACCTGTTTGCTTATACAGGAGGCGCAACAATCGCTTGTGCGGAAGCAGGAGCAAGCGTTTCCCACGTTGACGCCTCAAAGGGCATGGTGCAGTGGGCAAGGGATAATGCCGCAGCGTCAGGACTATCGGATAAGCCTATAAGATGGCTTGTGGACGACTGCGAAAAGTTTGTCGCAAGAGAAATCCGCAGAGGAAATTTCTATGACGGAGTTGTAATGGACCCTCCAAGCTACGGCAGAGGGCCAGGCGGCGAGGTCTGGAAGCTGGAGGACTGCGTCTATGATTTGGTAAAGCTGTGCGCAGGAGTGCTGTCTGAAAAACCGCTGTTTTTCCTGCTCAACAGCTATACAACAGGGCTTTCTCCGTCGGTAATGGCTTATATATTGAGCGAAGTGTTGACAGAGAAATTCGGAGGAAGCGTTTCCGCAGAGGAGATAGGACTCCCTGTAAGAAGCTCTGAAATGCCGCTGCCCTGCGGCTCGACCGCAATCTGGCAGGAGTAATATAATCATTCTGTATATTATCTTTGATTCATTAGCCTGTAACGGGCTTTTGATAAATACTTTTTAGGAGGATACCACCATGGGATTTGATTTAGGCGACCTCAAGGAAAAGGTAGAGGACATCGGGGACAAGATTCCTGACGAAGTTATCGACAAGGCAAAGGACCTCGCTACCAAGGAAAATCTTGAAAAGGTAAAGGATAAGGCAGAAGACCTTATCGACAAGTTCAAGAAGTAAATTCTTGACATTAACGTGGCGGATTTTATCCGCCGCAGCGCTGATAACCGCAGCTTTGCGTTATTATAAATCGGAGTAACTATATGTGTATGAATTCTTTTTTGCAGGCAGAAAACTTAAAGTTTTCCTATATCAATAATATCGAAGAACCGCCCGTCCGCACCGAGGTACTGCACGGGGTGTCGCTCGATGTGAAAAAGGGCGAGTTCGTTGCCCTTTTAGGACATAACGGAAGCGGAAAATCGACCCTCGCCAAGTGCTTTAACGCTATCAATATAGCCGACGAGGGTAAGGTCTATGCCTGCGGATTTGACGCCTCTCTTGAGGAAAACCTCTTCCCAATCAGACAGCGTGTCGGTATGGTATTTCAGAATCCCGACAACCAGATCGTGGCAACGATCGTCGAGGAGGACGTAGCCTTTGCACTGGAGAATATGGGCGTAGAGCCTGCTGAAATCCGCAGACGTGTCGACGAGGCGCTCAAAACCGTCGGTATGTACGAGTACAGAGGACACGCACCGCATAAGCTGTCAGGCGGTCAAAAGCAAAGAGTCGCAATCGCAGGAATACTTGCAATGAAGCCGCAAGTGGTACTTCTCGATGAGCCTACCGCAATGCTCGACCCAAGCGGCAGAGCGGAGGTTATGAAAACAATCAAAATGCTCAAGGAAGAAATGTGCGTTACAATCGTGCTTATAACCCACTATATGGAGGAGGCTGCACAGGCTGACAGAATTGTCGTTATAGATAACGGCAGTATCGTGATGGACGACGTCCCGAAAAGGATTTTCTCGCAGGTGGAAAAAATGAAATCAATCGGCCTTGATGTACCGCAGGTAACAGAGCTTTGCTATCTTTTGAGGCAGCAGGGCGTGGACCTGCCCGAGGATATTATTACCGAGGACGAATGCGTCGAAGCGCTCTCAAAGCTTCTTTTGAAGAAGTAAGACCCCTTTAAGAAAGGAACAGTCATTTCTATGGCAATTATCAGAACGGAAAACCTGACTTACGTCTACGGCGATGGGACGCCATTCCGTAAGGTCGCAGTAGATAACGTAAATCTCAGTATAGACGAGGGCGAGTTTGTCGGAGTAATCGGACATACAGGCTCCGGCAAGTCAACGCTTATACAGCACCTCAACGGACTATTGCAGCCTACAAGCGGAAGCGTCTACATAGACGGCGAGAAGCTGTGGGAGGATAAAAAACGACTGCGTGATATACGCTTTAAGGTAGGACTTGTGTTCCAGTATCCCGAATATCAGCTCTTTGAGGAAACAGTCTACAAGGATATCGCATTCGGCCCTAAGAATATGGGACTCAGTGATGACGAGATAGACCGCAGAATAAGAGAAACAGCACGAATGGTCGGCATTAAGGAGGAGCTTTTCGATAAAAGTCCCTTTGAGCTGTCGGGCGGTCAGAAAAGAAGAGTCGCAATCGCAGGAGTTATGGCCATGGAGCCAAAGGTGCTTATCTTGGACGAGCCTGCGTCGGGTCTTGACCCAAAGGGCAGAGATAAGATCTTGGGTCAGATAAGAGAGTATCATAAGGAAAAGAAAAATACCGTCCTCTTGGTTTCGCACTCTATGGAGGACGTCGCAAAGCACGCAGGTAAAATTTTAGTTATGAATAACGCTTCGCTCTACTGCTACGATACGCCCGTAAATGTCTTTGCTAAGGCTAGCGAGCTTTCTGCAATGGGACTTGCCGTTCCGCAGATTACAAGAGTTTTCAAAAGGCTCGACCAAATGGGCTGTAACATCGGAGAAGAGGTATATACGGTGGATTTTGCAAAGAACCTTATGCTGAAGCTTCTTAACCGCAATAACAATATGGAGGAATAAAGCTTGCTCAAGGATATTACAATAGGACAGTTTTTCCCCGGAAAATCCATTGTCCACAGGCTTGATTCGAGAATAAAAATAATACTTACAATAGTGTTCATATTTATGCTGTTTATGGCGGATAGCTTCTACGGGCTGGGCGTGGGAATTATATATGTTTTAGGCGCATTTCTGCTGTCGAAAATTCCGTTTAAAATGATGCTCAAGAGCTTAAAGCCTCTTGTCCCTATCCTCATATTCACGGGAATTCTGAACATCTTTTTCATAACGGCAGGCGATCCCGTTTTCGAGTGGAGGTTTATCACTGTTACAGATATGGGACTCAGAACGGCCGCCTATAATATGATAAGAATTATAGGACTCATCATAGGCTCATCTCTCCTGACATATACAACGTCGCCAATCGCTTTGACAGACGCTATAGAAAGACTGCTGTCGCCGCTCAAAAAAATCAAAGTACCCGTGCATGAGCTTGCAATGATGATGACAATTGCGCTCAGATTTATTCCGACGCTCATCGAGGAAACCGATAAGATTATGTCGGCGCAGAAGGCAAGAGGCGCAGACTTGGAAACAGGCTCGCTCCTCCAAAGAGCAAAGGCTCTGGTGCCGATACTTATTCCGCTGTTCGTTTCGTCGTTCAGACGTGCCGAGGACTTGGCCCTAGCAATGGAGTGCAGGTGTTATCACGGCGGAGAGGGAAGAACACGGCTCAAACAGCTTAAAACCGCACCGAGAGATTATGTCGCACTTGTTATTACAGCGGGATTTGTGTTTTTAACAGTATTTGCGGATAAGCTCGCATAACCTTTTTAGGAGGATAAAAATGAGTTTTGCGGATTTTGACCAGGACGATAAGCTTAAAAATCATGAAAAACGGATTAAAAGACTTGAAACAGCATTAGGAAAGGATGAAATGGAAGTGTCACCGGTTTTGAAATCATTAGTAGGAAGAGATTGCTATTTGTCGCTTGATACCGACTTTGGCGAAACCGAATGTCGTATAGAAGATGTCGATGAGGAATGGGTAAAATTTACTTCCTTTAGAAAAAAGGAAACAGCAACCGAAATTGTCCGTATCGAAAGCATCACTAAAATAAAGCTTAAATAATGAGAAGAATTAAAGCAGTCGCCTGCTACGACGGGTCAGCCTACCACGGCTTCCAAAGGCAGGATAACGCCTATACGGTACAGCAGGCTATCGAGGACGCACTCTTCACGCTTACAGGCGAAAAAATATCCGTAAACGGCTGTTCGAGAACGGATACAGGCGTCCATGCAAGAGAGTTTGTTTTAAGCTTCGATATAAAAAACGCTATACCGTGCGAGGGAATAGTAAGAGGTATGAATAATATGCTTCCTCCCGATATCGCATTTAAATCCTGCGAGGAGTGCGAAAGCGACTTCCATGCAAGATATAACTGTAAGGGCAAGGAGTACGAGTACCTAATACATAACAGCAGAGGTAAAAATCCATTTATCCACAGCAGGGCATATCGTTACGCATTGCCGATTGACGAGAAGCTTTTGCAGAAAGCCGCAGAAAAATTTGTCGGCACGCACGACTTCAAAAGCTTCTGCTGTGCCGATTGCGACAAGGAAAACACTACCCGTACAGTTTATTCCTGTACAGTAGAGCGTCAGGACGATATGATATATGTCAGGATATCGGCAGACGGATTCCTCTATAATATGGTAAGAATAATTGTCGGCACGCTCCTCTATGTAAACGAGGGCAAGCTGACGCCCGAAGATATACCGCACCTCTTTGAAGTGCGTGACAGAACAAAAGCAGGAGTTACAGTTCCTCCGCAGGGTCTGTACCTCAACAAGGTTTTCTATTAGGAATACCGAAAATGAAAGGAGACGGCTTTATGGCAAAGGAAAAAACCTACCAGACAGATATAAGGAGAGCCAGAAAGCAGCAGAAAAGAAAAAAGAAGCTTCGTAGACTTATCTCGGTTACTGCGATAGCCTGCATATTACTGGCAGTAGTGCTGACAAGCGAAGCTTGGCTTCCAAAGCTCCGTGATACAATAAAGGGCATCACGGGAAAAGACGACAGCGGAAGCGAGGTTTCAAGCGATACCGAATTTACTATCCCGATAGGAAAGACAAATTATTCCGAGATATATGCGTTCGGGGATAAGCTCGCACTTGTTACCGATACTAACGTAATAGTCTACGATAAGGCAGGAAAGGCGCTGAAGTCGATTCAGCACAAGCTTGCAAATCCGATAGGCGCAGCAGGTTCGGATATGCTGCTCCTTTACGATAAGGGCGGATACAGCCTTATGGCAATCAATGCCGAGGGCGAGGTATATGATAAAATGTTCACCGAGCAGATTATTCTTGCTAAATTAGGCTCTGCAGACTATGCCGCAGTGGTTACACAAACTGATAAATATGCAGCATATCTTACCGTGTACGATAAAAAGGGCAAGGACGCATTCCTATGGTCTAATACGCAGAGAGTTACAGACCTTACGCTTAATGCCGCAGGCGACGGCTGCCTCATATCCTGCATCAAGGCGACAGCAGGCGAGCTTTCAAGCTCTGTTATAGCGCTGAGCTTTTCGCAGATCGAGCCTGTTTTCTCAATCGACAATATCCCCGCAATGCTCTATGATACAGTGTATTCACACGACGATTCATTCTGGGCGCTTTCCGATACAAGGCTTATACACCTGAAAAATAACGGCGAGGTGATCTCGCAGTACGATTTTGATACGAGCCTTATCGCAAGCGCAATGGATCCATATTCCGCAGTTGTTGCAGAAAAGGGCGTAGTAAGCGGAAGCTTTGATATTACAATAGCCTCCTCCCAGAATACAGATATAAAGAAGCATACTATCGAGGGCGAGTGCATACAGCTATCCTGTGCAAACGATATGATTTATCTGCTGACAGATAATAAAATGTATATATTCTCAAGAGAGGGCGACATAACAGGCGAGTATAAGCTCGCAGGAGATTATTCAAGCTTTGTGGTAATCGACGGCAATCTCTATGCAAAAGACTATGACAATATATATAAGCTCGCTTTAAATAACGAGGAGTAGTTTTGGTTTGAAAGGAAATATTGATTTATGACAATGAATGTAATTCTCGATGTAGTAGCAGTGCTGCTCATAGTAGTGTTTGCGGCAGTAGGCTATAAAAGAGGAATTTCACACTCGGCAAGAGGCCTTATAGTTATAGGCGTCGCCGCAGGCTGCGCATTTCTCCTAGCAAAGCCCGTATCCAACGGCGTTTATGACTCGTTTGTAAGCGAGCCTATAACAGAAGCGTTTGAGGAGGATATGAAGGACGGAAACTACATCGAAACTATCCGTAATACGATAGAGAAAGAATTTGATATCAAAATAACCGATAAGGATCTGGAGCAAATATCAAATTCAGATAAAACAGTAGGAGAGGAAATAAGAATCATAGCTAAATCAAAGGGCGTAGAGCTTACAAAGTCAGATGTCGATGAGAGCATAGACTCTTTTCTGAGTAAGGAAAAGCTTGAGGAATATCTCGGCGACGATTCCGAAGACGCCATAAAGCTCGTTGAGAGTATAGTAGACAGCTCGGAAAATAAGGTGTCAGATGTTATCAAAGCGCTCTCTGACTCAGACAGTAAAAGCGCCGCTAAAAGACTTGAAAAAGAGCTTGCACAGCCTGCAATCAAGCCGATCTTAAAGGCGCTCTGCACAGTCTTGCTTTTCATAATCGGCGTCCTTGTCGCAAAGGTAGTGCTTATGGTGCTGTCTGTTATGAGGATTATTCCCGTTGCTTCAACAGGCGTTTCGTTTGTCGGTGCAATCTTCGGACTTGCAGAAGCTGTCCTTATCCTAGTTGTCCTCGGTATGGCGGCAAAAATGGCAATTGAGGGCGGCTCGGTACCCAGCAACGTATTAAGCGAGGAAATTATAGAGAAAACAATTGTGTTCAAGGTGTTCTGCTAACGAATACCCGAAAGGAGAAAAGCTACAAGTATGATGATGTGTTCAAGATGCAAAAAAAGGCCAGCAGCGGTTTTTATAACAACAATGAACGGCAACGAAAAGAAGAACGAGGGACTCTGCCTCGTTTGCGCAAAGGAGCTTGGAATTTCTCAGGTCGATGACTATTTGAAGCAAATGGGCATCAACGAGGAGGAGTTTGAGGACTACGCAAACCAGCTTACAGAAATGTCCGAAAACGGCGACTTTGAGCTTGGCGGAAACGGTACAATGCCGAACTTTTTAAGCTCAATTTTCGGAAACCTTATGGGCAACAGCGGCACAAACAATGACAATGACTCCGCAGACGAGCCTGCCGATGCGTCCAAGAAAAAGGATAAAAAGAAGAATAAGCCCCGAAATAAGGAGCTTAAATATCTTCCTAAGTTCTGTACAAATCTTACCGAAAAGGCAAGAGAGGGCAAAATGGATAATATCATCGGCAGAGATAAGGAAATCGAAAGAGTCGTTCAGATATTGTCCAGAAGAACCAAGAATAACCCTTGTCTCATAGGCGAGCCGGGCGTCGGTAAAACCGCAATCGCAGAGGGTATAGCCCAGAGAATAGCAAGCGGCGAAGTGCCTCCTCATCTGAGGGATAAGGAGCTGTATCTCCTTGACCTCACCGCCTTAGTCGCAGGCACTCAGTTCAGAGGTCAGTTTGAGGGCAGATGCAAAGGGCTTATCGACGAGGTCACTGAGCAGGGGAATATTATCCTGTTTATAGACGAGGTGCATAACCTTGTCGGCGCAGGCGACAGCTCCGAAGGCTCTATGAATGCCGCAAATATTATGAAGCCTGCACTCTCAAGAGGCGAGATACAGGTAATCGGTGCAACGACCTTTAAAGAGTACCGAAAGCATATTGAAAAGGACTCCGCACTCGAAAGACGTTTTCAGCCTGTAACAGTAACAGAGCCGACGGTCGAGGATACGGTTAAGGTGCTTCAGGGCATTAAAAAGTATTATGAACTTCACCACAGAGTCCATATATCCGACGAGCTTTTGAGAAAATGTGCAGTCTTGTCGGAAAGATATATCAATGACAGATTCCTGCCCGATAAGGCAATCGACCTGCTCGATGAAGCCTGTGCCTGTGCAAGCATAAGATGCCCCGAAATCTCTATGGTCGATAACCTCAATTCCGAGCTTAAAAAGCACGAGGATTTGCTGTCCGAATATGAAACCTCAGAAAATCCCGACTATGAAGCTATCGCAACCGAAAAGGTCGAGGTTGAAAGAATAAAGAACAAGCTTGTTGAGCTTGAAAAGGTGACGTCAACCATCAGCGTTACCGACGAGGATATCTCAAAGGTAATCGAGCTTTGGACGGGTATCCTCGCAAATAAAATTTCTAAAACCGAGTTTGATAAGGTAAGAGGTCTTGAGGAGGCGCTCAAAAAGCGTGTCATAGGTCAGGACGAGGCAATAGCAAAGGTAGCCGCCGCAATCAAGCGCACAAGAGTAAGGCTCTCCAAGAGAATAAGACCAGCAAGCTTTATATTCGTAGGTCCGACAGGCGTCGGAAAAACCGAGCTTGTAAAGGTGCTGGGCGAGGAGCTGTTCGACGCAACAGAGCCTATCATCAGAGTAGACATGTCCGAGTATATGGAGAAGCATACAGTCGCAAGACTTATAGGCTCGCCTCCGGGATATGTTGGCTATGACGACGCAGGTCAGCTTACAGAAAAGGTCAGAAGGAAGCCGTATTCGGTTGTCCTCTTTGACGAAATCGAAAAGGCGCACCCCGACGTTATGAACATTATGCTCCAGATTTTAGATGAGGGCAGAGTAAACGATGCTCAGGGCAGAAGCGTTTCCTTTGAAAATACGGTTATCGTTATGACCTCAAACGCAGGTTCGACCGATAAGGATACAGGCGTAGGATTTAACAAAACTGAGGCGGACATCACTAAGGAAAGAGCAATGAAAGCTCTCTCGCAGTTTTTGCGCCCTGAGTTTTTAGGAAGAGTTGACGAAATCGTAGTGTTTAACCCTCTCACCGAGGAGAACTATGCGGATATCGCTTCCCTTATGCTGGATGAAATGAAAGATCCGCTTCTTGAAAAGGGAATTAAGCTTGTCTATGACGATAACGCAACAAAGCTCTGCGCTAAAAAGGCGTACGGCAAAAAGCTCGGCGCAAGAGATATAAGACGGGTAATCAGAGAAGAAATCGAGGACCTTATCGCAAACGCAGTCATCGACAGCGGCGAGGGCGGAATATGCGGAATTTCCGTTTCTGCAAGGGACGGTAAGTTTACTATAGATACACTTTAAGAAAGCGAGGTGAAGGGGCGTGTCACTCGGCGTTGCATTTGTAACGGGCGGCAGCGGCGGCATAGGAAAAGCAATCTGCCTTACGCTTGCAAGGGACGGCTATGACGTAGCGGTCGGATATAAAAGTTCGGAAAGCAAAGCGCTTGAAACGGCAGGAGAAATCCAAAGCATCGGACAAAATGCCGTGGCGGTCTGCTGTGATGTCGCAGATGCAGAGTCCGTCAGGAATTCCTTTTCATTCTGCAAAAAGGAGCTTGGCAGGGTATCTGTCCTTGTAAACAACGCAGGACTTGCCGACATAAATCTCTTTACGCATATTTCCGACGGTAAGATAAGCGAGATTATAAACTGTAATCTCATCGGCGCAATGAACGCCGCAAGAGCGGTGCTGCCGGATATGATAAACGAAAAGAAGGGCAATATCGTCAATATTTCCTCAATGTGGGGGGAGGTCGGCGCATCATGCGAGGTCGTTTATTCAGCCGCAAAGGCAGGACTCATAGGCTTTACAAAAGCCCTAGCAAAAGAGGTCGGGCTGTCGGGAATACGAGTCAACTGTATAACAGCAGGTCTTGTTGACACCCCTATGAATGCTGGACTGTCTGAATCCGATATTTCCGATATAATCGAGAATATCCCCCTTTCCAGAATAGGAAAGCCTCAGGATATAGCAGATGCCGTAAGCTTTCTTGTCAGCGAAAAATCATCCTACATCACAGGCGCCGTTTTAAAGGTAAACGGCGGAATGTGTATATAACATAAAGGAGAATGTAACTATGGCGAACCATATTGCTACAATCACGAAAATTGCAAAAGACAGAACAATCGACTACGCAACTCTTACCGAGCTTTTGCATGAACGGAACGAAGGACTTGACTCCTTTATTTCTGTCAAAGCAAGAAAAGCCTCGGCGGATTCTTTCAGCGGAAAGGTAACGCTCAAGGGCGCAGTTTCCATATCAAACGTCTGCAAAAGCGACTGCTTCTTCTGCGGCATCAGAAAGGGAAACCTTAGCTGCAAGAGATTCACCCTCACAAAGGACGAAATTTTAGACAGAGTAAAGCTCGGCTACGATAACGGCATAAGAAATTTTGAGCTTCGTGGCGGAGAAAGCGAGGAACTATCGGATAACGACGTTGTCGATATAGTAACATCAATCAAGGGAAAATATCCCGACGCTGTAATAGAGCTTGCATTGGGCGAAAAGAAGTACAGCAGCTATTTAAACTTTTTCAGAGCCGGAGTAAAAGGCTATACTCTCCGCTTTGAAGCCGCAGACGCAGAGGTTTATTCAAGACTCTGCCCCACAAGCTCCATCGACAACAGACAGATTTCAATTGCATATTTAAAGCAGGTCGGCTTTAACGCAGGCTCAGGCTTCCTGGTAGGCGCACCGTTCAAGAAGTCGGATAAGCTTTCAACCGATATATTGTACATACAGGAGATGTCTCCAAATACAATCGACATCGCGCCGTTTATCCCCCATAAGGATACGCCGCTTGCAAAATTCAAGGCAGGAAGCGCCGAGAAAACCCTCTTTACAATTTCCGTGCTTCGTCTGCTTTGTCCGCAGGCAAATATCGTAGCAAGCGAGCTTCTTGACCTGCTTGATGAAAAGGGCAGGGAAAAGGCTGTAGCGGCAGGTGCGAACGTCGTTACGGTTTCCCTCGACAGCGAAGAAGCAGACAGCCTATATAATATCTGCGATAAGGAAACCGGCTATGCAGACCCCGTCAAAACAATCCAGAACCTTAAAACAAAGCTGTCAAAGCTTGGATTTACAGCAGTATAAGAGGTAGTGAAATATGAGCCTTAATTCGACTCCATCGGCAAACAGAATACATATCGGAATTTTCGGCAGACGAAACGCAGGAAAATCAAGCCTCATAAACGCCCTTACCTCGCAGAATATCGCAATCGTGTCCGAAGTCGCAGGCACAACGACCGACCCTGTATCAAAGGCAATGGAGCTTTTGCCGCTCGGTCCCGTTGTCATTACCGACACAGCAGGAATAGACGATACAGGCGAGCTTGGAAAAATGAGAGTAGAGCGTTCCGTTTCCCAGCTTGCAAAAACCGATATCGCAGTCTATGCAATACCGGTATCCGAAAGCAAAACGTCCGAAGATACCGAGATAATCAACAAAATCCGCAGTATGGAAATTCCTCTTGTTATAGTCCGTACAAAAGCCGATTTGACAGACGACTATGCAGCGGAGAACGGCGAAATTGCAGTCTCATCGTCAACAGGCAAGGGAATAGACGAGCTGAAAAAAGCCATCACCTTAGCAATTCCCGACGGTGAAAAACGTGTACTTATCAGCGATATAGTCGAAAAAGGCGACACGGTCGTTCTCGTTATCCCGATAGACGAATCTGCGCCAAAGGGAAGAATTATTCTCCCGCAGCAGCAGGTTTTGCGTGAAGCTCTCGACTGTAAAATAGCAGCAGTGGCCTGCCAGCCTGAAACGCTCAGCGATACCGTCGGAAATCTTAAAAAGCCGCCAAAGCTTGTAATTACCGACTCGCAGGCTTTCGGCAAGGTGTCCGCAACGCTTGACAGGAGCATTCCCCTCACATCGTTTTCAATCCTTATGGCAAGATATAAGGGAATCTTAAATTCCGCCGCAGCATCGGCTATGTCGATCGACAGGCTATGTAACGGCGATAAAGTGCTTATCTCCGAGGGCTGCACCCACCATAGACAGTGCGGCGACATTGGAACGGTAAAGCTCCCTGCTTGGATAACAAAGCATACGGGAAAAGAGCTTAAATTTGATTTCACAAGCGGTACAGAGTTTCCAAACGACCTCTCCGGGTATAAGCTCGTCGTCCATTGCGGCGGCTGTATGCTAACAGAGCGTGAGGTAGCCTACCGCTATAAGTCGGCAAAAACCCAGAACGTACCTATGACAAATTACGGAATACTTATCGCATATATGAACGGGATTCTGGAAAGATCGCTCGAACCTTTTAATATGTAAAAGGGCGGCAGCAATTTTGACTGCTACCACCCTTTCAGCTATTTCCTATTATCGTCAACCTCATGCTTTGCAAGGACTATGTTATCCTCGCTTACATTGTAAACCCTGCCGTTTGTTGCAGTGTAGTTGTCGGTAATGGTGTTTGTTTCACCCTCAGGTATAACTTCGCTTAGATCTCTCACCCTAGTTGAGCTTCTCGGATGGTATATCTTTGTCCCATCGGAAGAAACGAAGCTGTATCGGTTCTGTTCCATATTGTTTTCCCTTTCTTATCTCTACAAAAAGTATTGTCTGCAATTTTTAAAGACATATCCCTATAAAAACATTCCAAAAGCCCCGAAAGGACAGTTTAAAATGGCACTTCTCAACAATTCTCAGCTAAAGAAAAAATCCTATCTCAATATTCTGGCAAGGCTCTTAGGCTCTGAGCTTATCGGTCTTAGCTTTGCACTTTTCTATGTCGTTGCAAAGCAGGGTATGGGAGTATTTGCAAATATCATCTTCGGCTTCTGTACACTAGGCTGTATGCTGTGCCTCTATGCCGACTATTGCCTCAAGTTAGGCGGAAAAATGGGTGGAAACGTAAGACTCCACGAGAAAAAGCCCTGTCCCAAGCACGGCATAGCCTTGGGCATAGTTTCTATTATCCCGTATTATGTTACATACATTTTCCTTATCCTCTCGAAGCTCGGCGCAGTAGGTAACTTCTTTGGCTGGTTCAGGCTTATAAATGCCCCATATCTTCCGATTTTGGACCTTTTTGCAGGCGGTGACGTAAAAGCTTCCGCTATTCCGGCGGACTACCTTGTCGTTTTCGCAATCCTGCCTGTCCTCAGTATCGTAGTGTGCCATATCTGCTTCAAAATCAGCTATGAGCGCATCGACGTAGCGCAAAAGGTCCTATATAAAAAGCAGGACTAAGGCTGCGCTCTCCAAAGACCGACTGACTCTATTTCATCATATCGCTGAGGTCGTCCATAACGTTCCCGATAGCCTTTATTGCCCTTGCCGTGTTGCCTTTAAGCTTACGCCTTTCCTTAGAGGTTGCGTTTGCAATAGTGTAAGCAATACCGCCTGCGGTCATTCCGAAAGCGACACCTGTCGCTATTGAAGAAATTTTCATATAATTCATCTCCGTTTCGTTTTGTTTTCAGATTTATTATGTGGAATTTCTGCCTGTCAATGCAAAATAAATGACGGCTTTGAGATGTAATTTTTTCAAATTTTGTGTAAAAAATTCATAAAATACATTTAGAAAGAAGAATTCCCCTATGACAGTTCTCCTACCTATTTCAATTGCGCTTTTAACAGGACTACTTATGACAAGAGTTTTCAAGCCCCTGAAGCTTCCGTCAGTAACCGCCTATCTCATTGCAGGCGTTCTTATCGGACCTTATTGCCTAGGTAGAATAGGTCTGGGCTTTGACTCAATGTCGCAAATGGAAAGCCTTTCAAATATATCCGAGATTGCCCTTGGTTTTATCGCATTCTCTATCGGCAACGAGTTCAGACTAAAGAGCCTTAAACAAATCGGAAAGCAGGCTTTTGTAATAGGTATCTTCCAGGCTCTGACGGCAACCCTGTTTGTTGACCTTGCACTTTTTGCCGTCCACCTCGCAATACCCGATAAGCTGACTCTTTCCCAGACGCTCACATTAGGAGCAATAGCAACCGCAACCGCCCCAGCCGCAACGCTTATGGTAGTAAGGCAGTATAAGGCGAAGGGTAAGCTTACAAATCTCCTCCTGCCGATAGTTGCGCTCGACGACGCAGTAGGACTGGTTGTGTTTGCTGTTTCATTCGGCGTAGCAAAAACGATTTCCCTCGGCAAGCTTGATTTGGTTTCAATACTCGTAAATCCTTTTATCGAAATTATCGCATCGCTCATCCTCGGAGCTGTTATGGGTTTTATCCTGACTCAGCTTGAGAAGATGTTCAATTCAAATACAAACCGCCTTAATATGACAATAGCATTCGTTTTCTTAACTGTCGCCCTCTCAACGCTCAGCTTTGAGGTCGGCTCAGTACACATCGGCTTTTCGTCGCTCCTCGTTTGTATGATGCTAGGCACAGTATTCTGCAATATCTGTCCGCTTTCAGAGGATCTGATGGGTGCAACGGATAAGTGGACATCTCCGCTTTTCGCCCTGTTTTTCGTAATCAGCGGTGCGGAGCTTGAGTTAAAGGTATTCGCAGAGGCGGCTATCGTAGGCATAGGAATTGTCTATATTATTTTCAGATGCTTGGGTAAGTATGTAGGCACATTTGTCAGCTCAAAAGCTACAAAGTGCGAGCCTAGTATCTGTAAGTACCTCGGCGTCACCCTCTTTCCGCAGGCAGGCGTCGCACTCGGTATGTGTGCTACAGCTATGCAGCTGGGCGGCGAGGGTACACTTATCAGGAATATAACGCTCTTCGCAGTCCTCGTATATGAAATATTCGGACCTATGCTTACAAAGGTCGCTCTTACTAAGGCAGGCGATATCAAGCCTATGTCTGACGAGGTTAAAAACCGCCGCAGCGAAAAGCTCAAAAAGGCAAGCGAAAATCAGTAAAGAGGTGTCTTGCAGTGGCAAACTTAAATATAGTTCTTGTCGAGCCGCAAATTCCCCAGAACACAGGAAACATCTCCCGTACCTGTGCCGTAACGGGAGCTGCTCTGCATCTCGTTAAGCCTTACGGCTTTGTTATATCGGATAAACAGCTGAAGCGTGCAGGACTTGATTATTGGGACAAGCTCACCATCTTCGAGTATGAAAGCCTCGACGACTTTCTTGAAAAGAACAAGGGCGGAAAAATGTTCTTCTTTACAACCAAGGGCAGAAGAACGCACAGCGAGCAGACCTATCCGGATAATGCATTTCTGGTTTTCGGCAGAGAGGATAGGGGACTTCCCGAAAAGCTTCTGTATGAAAACGAGGAGTCGTGTACAAGAATCCCTATGCGCAACGACCTGCGTTCGTTAAACCTCTCAAACAGCGTCGCAATCGCCGCCTACGAGGTTTTAAGGCAGTGGGATTACCCCGATTTAAACCGTAAGGGCAAGCTTACACAGTATGAATGGTAAATGATACAGCCGAGCGACTCTGCCCGGCTGTTTTTGTGCAAATTAATAGTTTCCAAAACGGCGCAGTGTTGACTTTTATGGAAATTTGATGTATAATGTATGGTATCTTATTTTGTAAGGGAAGTATAAATATGACCTCAGTTGGATTCATCGGAGCCGGAAATATGGGCTTTGCGATTATGAAAGGAATTGCACAAAGCGGTAACGACGTTATGCTCTGTGCGTATGATAAGGACGCATCGAAGCTCGAAAGATTAAAGGAGCATGGCGTAAATCCGCTTCTTTCCGAGAGCGAAGCGTTTGAAAAGTGTAAGTATGTGTTTTTGGCAGTTAAGCCTCAGCAGCTCGACGATGTGCTGGACGCAGTTAAAAACGCAGTAAAGGACGATAGCGTTATCGTGTCTATCTGCGCAGGAATTACCGCAGAGTATATCCGCACTAAGACAAACGAAAACGCAAGGGTCGTACTCGTTATGCCGAATACGCCGCTTCTTCTCGGCGAAGGCGCAACTGCTCTTTCCAAAGCCGAGGGAACAACGGACGAGGAGTTCTCTTTTGTCTGCAATATCTTCGGACTTTGCGGCGAGTATGCGGTCGTTTCACCCGATAAGATGAAAGAGATTATCGCAATAAACGGCTCGTCGCCTGCATTTATATACCTTTACGCAAAAGCGTTCATCGACTACGCTAAGTCTGTCGATATCGGCGAGGAAACCGCAACCAAGCTCTTTGCGAAAACCCTCATAGGCTCGGCTAAGATGATAACCGACAGCGGAAATACTATTGAACAGCTTATCGAAATGGTGTCCTCAAAGGGCGGCACAACGATAGAGGGACTCAAAAAGCTCAGGGAGGGAAACCTTGAGGAAACTGTCGCTGAGTGCTGCAGAGCCTGCACAAAGAGAGCATACGAGCTTTCAAAGTAGCTACTTATCGAAAGGATATTTAAAATGGGTTTATTTTCAAATTATGATTCAGCAGGTCCCGGCGTTCCGAAAATGCCGCAGGAAAAAAAAGGCTTCTTTAAGTTTATGGAGGTGTTTGGCAGACACTTTTGGGATTTAGCCTTTCTAAATCTTCTATATATCCTGTTTTGTATCCCGATTGTTACAATCGGACCGGCAACAGCTGGGCTTATAAAGGTCGCAAGAAACTATTCTCAGGAGCGAAGCTGTTTTATGTTCCACGACTTCTGGAAAACCTTTAAGAGCAGCTTTAAGCAGTCTTTTCCGCTCGGACTTATTGATATCTTCCTTGTCTACTGGACAATAGTTATGATATCATTCTATTACAGCTTTTCGCTTGAGTATGAAATCGGAAAACTGCTCCTTGTAGTGGCAATAAGCCTTATGCTCATCATCTTCCTTATGCACTACTACATCTACCTGCTCGTAGTTTCAACAAACCTTAAAATGAAGCAGATTTTGAAGAACGCATTTTTGCTCACAAGCTTAGGTCTTAAATCCACGCTTATTTCTTTCTTTACAACTGTAGGACTCGTTGTTCTGCTCCTGCTTATCCTTCTCACAGCTTCAAACGCAGGCATTATAATCGACCTTGTAATTATCTGCGGCTGGGCATTTTCATTCACCGCATTTACCGTTTCCTATAACTGCTATCCGGTGATAAGAAAGTACGTTATCCAGCCATATTACGATAGCAGGGGAGAGAAGAATCCTGAGTTTGACCACCTCAGACCTGCAAGCGATGAGGACGCAATCTTTCAGGATAAGGGCGGCACAGAGACGCCGATAAAGGGCGGAAGAAATACGGATAATAAGCCTAAGAAAAAAGGCAACGCCACAAAATCCAAGGGCAGCGGCAAACGAATTTCATAAAAAACATAATCGGCGGTACAACGCAGAATGCAGAGTGCATAATGCAAATTGTACCGCCGATTTTATGTCAAAATCCGTTATGATTACTTTGTAATCTCCGCTGCTCTTTCAAGCGCCGAATTGATATGCGTACAGAAGTTTTCCTCGCCCACAAGCCCGTGAAGCCCTGACTTTTTCATGGCCGAAAGCGGCTGCGAGTTAACGTGCGAGAAAACAACCCTTATGCCCCTGTCAGAGCATTTTCTGTAAAGCTCCTCCAGCGAGTTCATTGCCGTCGAATCTATAGAAGGCACAGCCCTCATTCTGAGAACAAGGCACTTTACCGTGTCGTCAAGAGAAATGCCGAGTATTTTGTCTGCAACGCCGAAGAACATCGGTCCGCTTATCTCGTAAACCCTAACTCCCTCAGGCACGGCGCAAAGGTCAAGGTCGTAGCTGTCGCTCTCAGCGTCGTCAACATATTTCCAGCCTGTAACGTTCGCCTCCTCGCTCATTCTCTTCATAAAGAGAAGCGCCGCAAGCACCATACCAACCTCGATTGCAATAACAAGGTCGAATATAACGGTAAGCGCAAAGGTGATAACCATAACAATGCTGTCGCTCTTAGGAGCAGATTTTATAGTCTTTAAAAATTTTCTCCATTCGCTCATATTGTAAGCGACGATGAAAAGAATAGCCGCAATAGCAGGCATAGGAATAAGCTCTGCGTATGGCATCAGTACTAAAAGCACGAGCAGCAGCACAACGGAATGTACCATACCTGCAATAGGCGTTCTTCCGCCGTTCTTGGCGTTAGCCGCCGTCCTCGCAATTGCTCCCGTCGCAGGAATGCCTCCGAAAAGCACAGACGCAATGTTTCCGCAGCCTTGCGCAACAAGCTCCATATTTGAATTGTGCTTCGAGTTTACCATACTGTCTGCCACAACGCAGGATAACAGCGATTCAATTGCCGCAAGTATCGCAATTGTAAGAGCGTCGGGAAGAACAGCGGAAATGCCTGAAACGCTGAAATCTATTCCCCCGAAATCTACCTTAGGCAGTCCCGACGGTATAGTGTAAAGCTCGCCGATTGTGTAAACTCCCTCGTCAAGAGCCGGAATAAGCTTTACAAGCGCCGCACTTACTATTACAGCAATAAGCGACGGCGGAATTCTCTTTTCAATCTTAGGATAAATTATGAGTATTGCAAGACAGATTATGCCGATAAGAAGCGCCTGCCAGCTGAACGTGCCGGCGGCGTCAATGTTCGCCTTGATCTTTTCAATAGTTTCAATCGGCTTTACGCCCTCTGCATAACGAAGTCCGAGGAAATCCTTGATCTGTCCTACAAGAATTGTCACGGCAATTCCAGCAGTAAAACCGGTTGTGATGGTGTAAGGAATAAACTTTATCAGCGAGCCGAATCTGAAAATTCCCATAAGTATCAGAATGACGCCTGCAATAATCGTCGCTAAAAATAATCCGGACATTCCCTGAGTCGCAACAACTCCCGCAACTATCGTCGCAAACGCCGCAGTAGGACCGGCAATCTGTACCCTGCTTCCGCCTAAAAAGGATACGACAAAGCCTGCCGCAATTGCCGTGTATACGCCGCAGGCAGGTTCAACGCCCGATGCAAGTGCCAGAGCAATCGAAAGAGGAAGCGCAATTATTGCAACGATTATTCCTGCAATAACGTCCTTTACAAGCTGACCCTTGGTGTAGGTTTTCATTACCGAAAACAGCTTCGGCTTAAGATGTGTATTTTTCAAAAAAGCCCCTCCTTTTCCGTCAAAAATTCCGCAAAAAACTCTCTTTTGCAAAAACAAAAGAGAGCGGCTTAACGTCTGGCAAATGACTCTAATTTTGATAGAAACCCGTTAAGGGGGTGCAATTACGGTTTGGAGGGGGGTGCAGTTCTCGATTTGAGGGGGTGCAACCACAGCTTTAGGGGGGTGCAATACATTCTTGTGTTGCCCTTCAATTACCATGCAGGTGCAGGAGAGTGTTATTTTTCGTGGGAGCTGTCGTAGATTGCACGGATGTCCTTCGGCAGCTCATCGGGAATCATGGCGGCGAGTTTTTCCTCATTTCCGTCTCGGATTGCCTGTTCATAGTACCAGCATTTGAATTTCAGCATATCCAGAGTGCGGTTCATCCGTGTGATCTCCTCCTCCATATGCGCCTTCTGCGTTTCAAACAATTCCTTTCGCTGCGGATATGTGGCAGGACCCTCTTTACACCAATCCATGAACTGCTTGATATCCCGAATCTCCATTCCCGCCTTTTTCAGGCACTCAATAACCCGAAGCGCCTCAATCTCGGTTTCACTGAACTTACGGATACCGGATACCCGTTCCATATTCGGAAAAAGTCCTTGTTTGTCATAATAGCGCAGTGTAGAGATGGGCATTCCGAACATCTCCGCCACCTGTCCGATCGAATACATAAAAATTCCTCCGAAAAATTTCAAAAAACATCTTGACCTGAAGTTAGGTTTAGGTATTATTATTATAATAAATAACACAAAAGAAACCAAAGTGCAAGGAGTGTTTTATGATGAGTAAAAAAGTGTTGATTCTTTCTTCAAGCCCTCGCAGGGGCGGCAACTCCGAAACGCTGGCGGCAGCATTTGCCAAGGGCGCACGGGAGGCGGGCCATCAGGTAGAAACCGTATATCTGCGGGAAAAGCAGGTTGGCTTCTGCAAAGGCTGCCTCGCCTGCCTGAAGTTGGGGCACTGCGTCATCCAAGACGATGCCGTGGAAATTGCCGCCAAAATGCACGATGCAAATGTGCTGGTGTTCGCAACACCCGTCTACTATTACTGCGTCAGCGGTCAGCTCAAGACTATGCTGGATCGTGCCAACCCATTGTTCGATACGGACTACGCCTTTACGAAAGCCTATCTGCTTGCAACAGCGGCAGAGAACGCACCGGAGACCTTTGCGGGCACAGAGAAAGCCGTGCAGGGATGGGTGGACTGTTTCTCACGCTGTGCGCTGGCTGGCACAGTGTTTGCAGGCGGCGTAAACGGCGTGGGAGAGATCGCAGGTCATATTGCGCTGGAGCAAGCTTATCAGATGGGCAAGGAGGTGTGAGCCATGGCAGTTAAACAAACGGCAGGCAGAGAGGCTGTGGGGGAATTTGCTCCTAAATTTGCGGAATTGAATGATGATGTACTGTTTGGGCAGGTGTGGAGCCGGGAAGACAAGCTTTCCCTGCGGGACCGCAGCATTGTAACAGTGGTGGTGCTGATGGCACAGGGACTGACGGATTCGTCCTTTCAGTATCATCTGACAACCGCAAAGAACAACGGCGTGACCAAAACGGAAATTGCGGAGATCCTGACTCATGCGGCATTTTATGCGGGCTGGCCCAAGGCGTGGGCGGCCTTCCGTATGGCAAAGGAGGTATGGGCGGAGGACGACGCCGCCGACGCAAAAGCCAAGCATCAGAATGAAATGGTCTTTCCCATCGGCG
>MSHC01000015.1 GCA_001940995.1 Ruminococcus sp. Phil15 | reverse complement strand
ACAGCGTTACGCATATAGGAGATTCGGCGTTTTCTAACTGCGACTCCCTTACAAGCATAACAATCCCCAACAGCGTGACGGATATAGGAGATTGGGCGTTTGCGGGCTGTACATCCCTTACAAGCATAACAATCCCCGACAGCGTGACGGATATAGGATATTGGGCGTTTAAGGGCTGCTCATCCCTGAAATCAATTAGCGTTTCAGAAAATAACAAATACTATTCATCTGTTGACGGAGTTTTGTTTAATAAGGAAATAGATATGATCGTAACGTATCCGGCAGGAAAGGATACTTCATCGTACACAATCCCCGACAGCGTTACGCATATAGGAGATAAGGCGTTTGGGTATTGTTATTTTGCGTTCAGTTATGAACAGCTTTACGGCTTCAAGATTTACTGCTATGCCGGCACGGCAGGCGAGCAGTATGCCAAGGACAACGGCTTTGATTACGAGCTGCTGACAGCTGAAAAGCCGGGCGACATAACAGGCGATAATGAAATCAACATGAAAGACCTCACAAGACTTATGCAGTATATCTGCGAATGGAACGTTGAAGTTTCGGGAAGCTGCGATTTCAACGGCGACGGCAAAACAGACATAAAGGACCTTACGAGGTTAAAACAGTACATCTGCGGATGGGACGTTGAACTGTATTAAGCTCCCCTAAAAGCTTAATACTGCACGACTGTACGATTCCCCCCACCGTCATGTAAATATTAAGCAATGAACAAAGCCATCGCTTCGGCGGTGGCTTTGGTTTTTATGCAGCTTAACTGCAGCGCAGAATCCTCCTGCCTTTATTTTTTATTACCGCAGCTCTGTCCTACAATCTTTTTGCGTGTTTTTATGTCTGCAGTTATGCAATTTATTCAAACGGCTGAAAAGCAGAATTCATCTATTGTTTTAGCCTAAAGCATTCATCATCAAGACAGCAAAAAAGCCCGTAAACACGGGCTTTTTCTATGCCGTTAATCCTTGGCATAAGAACTGGTGGAGCTGGTGATTCTCTCGTTGAACTCGCCAGCTTCAATTTTTTCAAGGTCTGTAGACTTGAGCTTTCCGTCATCTCCGCTGATATTAAAGTATAATAAAAGCTTATCGTCGTATACGTAAACCTCAGACACAAAGCAAGTTATGATTCTGCGGTGATAGTCTTGCTCAGTCTCATTTTCAAAGGGCTCGAGATATTGCATAAGCATAAAGAGAATCTGGTCCTCATCAAAATCAAGGTGCTTACCTTTTAAGTAGACAAGCTCGCCTTGTATGACTGTTTGCTCGCTTTCAAGCTCTTGCAATCTTTCAGGCAGCGTTTTAGTTGCGGTACCTGATTCAATGGCTTTAAGTATGTTAGAGATAGCCTTCTTATTATCAATGAGCTTTTTCTCGTAAAAAGCAATTTCGGAGGCTGTATCATTTTGGCGCTCTTGCGCCGCATACACCTTAGCTGCGAGCGCCTCTAAAATTTCTGGCTTGAGTATATATCTAACAGTACGCTCGACAACAGCTTTTTCAAGCTTGTCACGAGATACCTGCTTTTTATCGCAGTTTTTAACTTTGCCGCGGTTATTAGCGCAATAGTAGTAATACCACTTATTACCGCTCTTGCCTGTTCCGCTGACTCCCTGCATAGGCGTTTTACAATGCCCGCAGAAAAGACGGCCTGACAATAGGTATTCGGCCTTAGGCGATTTAGGTGCTTTACGTGTTTTCCTACGTTCCATTTCCCTTTGAGCGAGGCTAAATACTTCCGGCGTAATTATTGCGGGTATTCCTCCCTCAATAACTATATCTTGATACCGATACTCGCCTATGTATTTACGATTTTTAATAATTCGATTGATACTATTCTTATTAAACGGATTCCCTTGAATCGTACGCAGCCCACGCTCGTTTAGGAGCTCACAGATGGCCGCATTTGACTCGCCCTTGATATACATATCAAAAATTGTTTGGACTGTCTGGGACGATTCTGGGTCAATCTGGAAGTGCTTGTCTTTGTCAACATAATAGCCAAGCGGTCTCCCGCTTCCTGTGCTTTGACACTTAAGAGCACTTTCGTTCATGCCGCGCCGAATCTTTTGCGCAAGCTCAGCTGAATAATATTCTGCAAGTCCTTCCATAAGACTTTCAAGAATAATTCCCTCCGGGCCTTCCGGTATAGCTTCAGCAGCATAAAAGATTTGAATACCGTTACGCTTTAACTCCCTCTTATAAATTGCGCTATCGTATTTATTACGGGCAAAGCGGTCGGTTTTATAAACAACTACGGCGTCAAACTTCTTTTTCTTGGCGTCAGCGATTAGCTTTTGAAATTCAGGCCGTTCATCAGTACGACCTGATATGTGGCGGTCGCAGTAAGAGTCAATAATCGTTAACCCTCGCTGCTTGCAAAAATCAGTACAGACTCTAAGCTGCCCTTCG
>MSHC01000014.1 GCA_001940995.1 Ruminococcus sp. Phil15 | reverse complement strand
GGAAAATTGGTATCGCCGACACATATTCCTCCTTAGCTCAGTCGGTAGAGCACTCGGCTGTTAACCGAGTTGTCGTCTGTTCGAGTCAGACAGGGGGAGCCATACTGGACAAAGGCGAACCATTTAAAACGTTCGCCTTTGTTTATTTTTTATCCCGGAAAACCCGTATTTGGAATCATACTTAATCGTGATTGATATTATTGTCCATAGCTTAAAAAAGCTATGGACTTTTTATATTTTCGGCATTCAAGGAACTATTTCGGCATTCAGGGCATTAGCCTTGAAATATCCTGTCGTTTATTGTAATATAAACGTACAAACATTCTTCTAGGAGGGAGATTTTAATGCCACATATAAATAAGCAAATGGCTTCTTTCTTTTTGACTACAAAGTGCAATCTTCGATGTGTATATTGTTATAATAGTAAAGAAAGAATGAGCTATAAGCAACAATCGCTTCCTTTAGAGATTGCAAAAGCTGGAGTAGACTATTTTTTTGCTAATAACTCTAGTAGACATATAAGATTTTATGGACCTGGCGAGCCAACACAAGAATTTGTACTAATGAAGTCTATAGTTGATTACGCTTATGAAAAAGCAGGAAATACGCTTTCAACTGAATTACAAACAAATGGATGTTTTAATAATACAGTTCGTAATTGGATTCTAAATAACATCAACATTGTGTGGGTATCGTTTGATGGTGAGCCTGAAGTTCAGAATGCTAATCGTCCATGTGCTAATGGTAAGCCATCTTCACCTATTATTGAGGATAATGTGAAATGGTTAATTTCCCATTCAAATGATAAAAATATTATGGTTGGTGCTAGGGTAACAATAACTGATTTAAATATTGATAGACAAATTTCTATGATAGAATATTTTAAAAGCCTTGGAATACATTATATTTGGTCTGATCCTCTATTTCCAGCTGTAGATAAAGTCCCTGTGTGTATGGATGTTGAAAAAATCAAGGATTATCATTTTGATATGGATAAGTATGTCGATACCTATATAGACGCTTATCATTATGCAAAAGAGAATGACATGTTTTACGGCAGTTTTTTAACATGTAATTTTGATGGCGTATGTAGTCAACACTGTCGTGCATGCACACCAGTTCCACACTTTACTACTGATGGGTATATATCCGCTTGTGATTTGGTGACGATAGGTGAAAAGGCAGAGCACATGGAATGTTTTGTCTATGGAAAATGGAATTCAGATACAAAATCGTTTGATATAGATAATAATAAAATTGAATTATTGCAAGCTCGAAGTGTGAATAATATGGAGCATTGCAAAAAATGCTCTGTGCGTAATCACTGCGGAGGATATTGTTTAGGTGAAGTGCAAAACGAAACAGGAAATTTGTTTGGTCAGAAACCAAATACATGTAGAGCTATTAAGAGACTTGCAGAAAGCATAGGTTATTCAGATGAGCCATATGCTTTTATGCACCCATAAATTTACAATTTTAGGAGGTATTTAGAATGAATGCAGTAGTAATCGGAGCAGCAAAACCGGGGTATGCAGAAGCGATAACAAGAAAATTAATAAAAAATGGTTTCAAGGTTATCGGAACGTATGATACTGAGTTTGAGGAAAATGCGACGAAATTATCTAAAGAGTTTTCCTCAGAAAAATTAACACTCAAATCACTTGATCTTTCCTCTAGAAATGATTTGAAATCGTTTGTTGATGATATTGTTGATCCTATTGATGCTTTTGTATTTGCTCAATTCTATTTTGATATGGAAAATCCAGATGATTTTAATCATGAGATATGGGATAAGAGTATTGCAATTAATCTTACAGCGCCTAATTATCTTATTCATGAATTGAAGAACAAAATGAATGCAGGTAGTTCGATTGTAATTTTGACAAGTACAGAAGGTTTTAGAGGTTCATATGGAGCTTCGGCATATGCGGCAACTAAGGCGGCGATTCATAATTTGGTTAAGACCTTAGCTAATAATTTGGGTAAACGCGGAATACGTATTAATGCACTTCCTGCTGGCTGGATTGGTGGCGAAATGGATACGGATGAGATTTTTAATAAATCTAGAAGTATGACACCATTAGGTCGTTTAGGAACTGATGAGGAAATAGCAAATGTTACATGCTTCTTGCTATCAAAAGAGTCTAGCTTTGTAAATGGAACTACTATTGTTGCTGATGGTGGTTATCTTTGTTCTGATCCTCTTTCAAAATATGAATTTGAAGATACATTTGGACGTTGAACACCAGTAAGCATATATAAGGATGTGAATGCAAATGAAGAATAAGTGGACTTTTATAGATATCCTTGTATTATGTTTAGAAATTGCAATTCCCATTATATCAATCGTAATCACTTGTGCTGTGCCTCAAGGCAGAGCATTGGATTCTGATATAAAACTTGCTATCATTGGTGGTGGTATTTCTATTCCAATTGTTCTGCTCCAAATTTCAGTTACTGTGGGACAAAATAGTAATGATAGATGCAATGATGAAACCAAAACAGAGGTAATGCACTTGTCTGAACAGCTGAATCATATAAGTCCAATACTTGAAAAAGTTTTTTTATCACAAAATGACCGTATAAAAAGGTTTGTTTATAGGAGAATGGAAGAGGTAACTAAAACTATAAACGCTGCTTTAAGCAATAATAATTCTGGGGAACTTCGTCCTAGTGAATATTATGAGGAATTATTGTACTTGGCTGACATGATTATTCGTGATAAAGATGAACATAAGAAGAAGTTTACTGGAGAAATTTGGGCTATGACAAGTTTCGCTGAAGATGAATGGATTGCTGATGAAGGATATGAGAGATTGTGGACAGAAAAACTTAAAAGCATTTGCGACAAAGGTATAAAAACTCGTAGACTTTGTATAGTCCCTGATACAGTATATAATATTATTTCAGATAGTGTATTTACAGCTCCACAGCAAAATGCCAATAATTCTTTTTGGGGATTTATAAGTCTGCTGGAAATGTATTATAGCAATTCTGTAAGGAAAAAAACTTCAGAGCACTATTTCCTCCGTGAAAATGATAATACTGAGTTAACGGACATTAAAGGTTTCTTTGCAATTAAACTTACTAATGGTGAGTTACATATATTGCATGGAGAGACTGTTGACAAGAATGGTGCGTTGACAGCAAAGGTTTTGTTTAATCCAGATGAGATACAAGAGCTTAGAAATCTTTTTGAACGATATGCGACTCAAAGTTATACAATGGAGAAAGTTATTTCGGATGTATCTAAACAAAATTTATTTGTAGATTACCTTAAGCGTAAAAATATTGATCTAACGTAGTTTAATCCCCTTATAGAACAAATTGTTTCTATAAGGGGAATTGTTGTTATTATGACTTTTTTGGCATTCAAGGCGGTATTTTGGCATTCAGGGCAAAAGCGTTGACTTGCCAGTCACATACATATATAATACAATTACACTACTATTTTCGGAGGTTTACATGAATTCCTGTGATGTGTATATTGTAGCTCCCATTGCTAAACTTACTTGTGCTGAAGATAAGCCATTAGGAAGTAATATTTTTAAGCTACATGAGGTAATCAATAGAATTACGAATAGATATAATACTAAAGTTGATATATAGTTTGGCTAAGGTGAAAATTAACTCAGTGCCTGAAAGCTGTAAAAGAATTGACGAAGCCACTTGTACAATTATTATTATTCCTTGTGAGAACATACATGACTTTATGATACTCATTGGACACGCTATTGCAAGAAATAAAAAAATCTACATTCTTTTTCTGGACAATAAGACTCATGGCTCACAAACAGGAGTAATAGCAGACGGATATGAGAATGTATATGTAGATTGTGTTAATCCATTGCTGAATGATTTTGACAGACTTGACCGATTTATATTATCAGTTGTCGGAGAAAGAAGTGAATGCAATGCTTGATAATATTCTGAGTAGACTGGGCATATATGATTTAATGGGCGTACTTTACACAGGAACAATTATATCTGTAACATTATGGTTTATTAATAGTGTATTTGATATTGTAAACCTTCAATTTCAAGCTCTTGATGTAAATGGTACATTCCTTTTTATTGTGATAAGTTACTTTCTTGGATTAACAGGGGAGTACGGAGCATTGGTGTCACGCTTTCGCTGAATTTTTTTGTCCATAGCGGCAAGCTGCGTCACTTCATCAATAGTTCTGATATAATCCGAACGAAGCGGAGCAGGTTCTCCGTTCAGGGTAACACCTGCCCCTACATCACGCCAACGAATACGGGAAATAAGGCTTTCGGCAGTGTAATCTTCTCCGAGTGTTTTGGTTCTGACAAATCGTTGTTGTCCCTCTGCTTTTATGGAAATATACTTTCCTCGTTTTATTGAATATCCCATAAGTTCAAGTTCGCATAACAGTTCATCAATGTTTTTTACAGAACCTATAAGCCTGTCAATATCAAGACGGATTTTCTGTTTCCACGATGTGCCACGCTTTTTATGCTCCCATTCGTTGTATGCAATATTTTTGCTTTGCTCTGTGTTTTCCTTTATAGGCTGAATACCAAAGGCAAGACATACTCTGTCGGAATATTCCCGTACCTTTTTCAAGGTGGTCTGATTATCATAAAATTTCTTGCCCGATACTGAGTAGCTGTTCAGTATGAAGTGATTGTGCAAATGTCCTTTGTCGAGATGTGTGGCAATTACTATCTGACAATCATCACCAAAAGTCTTTCTTGCAAAAGCCTTTGCAATTCGGTGAGCCTGTTTTGGAGTGATATTTTCGTTTGGGTCAAAGGACTGGATATAATGAATAGCTTTAACGTTTCCTTTGCCGTCTATTGGCGGAGGGGCGTTATATTTTTTGCCCGAAAAATATTCATATACCATTTTCATATCATTATATGCATCTTTAGCGTTTGCCATACAGTTCAAGGCGGTAGTATAAACCATATCTTCCGTCTTTTCAGGATTTAATATGTAGGCTATGCTGCGGTTGACGGTAGAGTGGATAGGAATAGATTTAACGTATGGCATATATCCTCGTAATTCTCCTTTAAATCTTCAATATCACCTGCATAAATGCTGTTGATTTCATTTGCCTTTTTAGCAATCTGATTGATATTGTTGCCGATAATACGCAAAGCGTTCATAACGGGAGTAACTTCATTCAGGTCAATGACGTTGATTTTTCCGTTGAGGGATATTCGCTTTATATATGTACCTGTTTTGAGCGAAGCGGTTTCGGCAAGCCTTTTTATTTCTCCCCATTCTTCAATGCTGTATATTACTTCCTTGCGTTTAATCTGTTTTGTTTTTCTCAAAATTACACCTCCATTATAGTTTTCGGTCTTAGGCAGAGCCTAAAAATATGAGAGAGCCACATTCAGGGTAAGGGTTCCCTGAATGTGCGCTTCTGAGGGGTAATCCTCGAAAATGCGGCGATCTGTGAAAGAATACGTATTCTTTCTGTGCTTGCTACGCATACACAAAACAAAAAAATACGTACACCATTATTTTGATGTTTTTCCCTGTATAGGGATACCCCTCTTAATAATTTCTGCGGCGGCGAACAGCAGAAATTATTTTGTCCTCTCATATATAAGGAAAATATGCTTTGAAATTTTAGGGGCGTTAGAAGAAAATCGTAAAAAATTGTATATATGCCTATTGGTTGATATTGTTTTTTGTGCGAAAAGTAGAAAATGAAAAAAGTCGTTATGCAAACCCTAAAAAACTCCAATTATTTTCCTTATAGGTGAAAGGGTCTGATTATCAGAATGATTTTTCGCCGCATTGTTCTGAACCTCGCTATAAAAATCCAGATCCTTTCAGATTACAACACGAAAGGGGGTATTTCATTGGAAAATGTTTTTGATGAAATCCTGCGGTACGGTTCAGATCAGGAAAAGCGTAAGCTGTTTGAACGGAACCGTAAGGATATTCAGAAGATCACTGACCGTGTTCACAGAATCGCCGCTGATGAACACACAATCAGACGCAGAGCAATCTGAACGGAGGATACCTATTATGATACAGTTTATACTCGGAGCGCTGTTCGGAGGAACGGTCGGATTTTTTGCAATGGCTTGCTGTGCTGCAGCCAATGAGGAGGATAACGATGATTGACGATAAAGAAACATGCTGCTTCATGCACCTGCTATGCAGATTCGTGAACTGCGGCAAAACCTATCTTTTACCCGTCAGCAATAGTGAGGCGGTTCAGTCGGATAAGGTGCTGCTGGGTTACTATGATGATGAGTATGTGTATATTATTCCAAGTGTTGTGATAGGGGCAGCCAATACCATGCTGCACAGACATCACCATCCGTCCTTTAACATGAGGAAGATTCAGCGAAACCTCTTTGAACTGAATATGATCAAGGTGCATTGGATTCTGTCAGGTGAAATCTGATATCGCCCTCAGAAGCGTATTGGGAAAACAAGAAAGCGTTACATCACATTTTATAAGGAGCCGCTGAATTCATTTATGAATTTGCAGGAACGGAGGAGTGACAGATGAACAGAAAAGAGTTTGTAGGGGAGATTGCAAAGAAGAGGGGCATGAGCAAAACACAGGCGTACCGTGCTGTCAATGCCGTTATGGATACCCTCCGCCTTGTGATGATGCAGGGCGAGAGTGTAGAAATCGGAGGCTTTGGTACATTCCTTGTTATGACAGACCTCAAAGGTGAGCGTATCCCCACATTCAGCGGAGGAAGGACGCTCAGGAGGGTCATCAATACTCTGAACACAATGGAGGACGAGCATTGAGTGAAAAAATCATAAGGGACATCGGCGGATGTGAAGTGACGATCACATTCAAAGGACATAACGATGAAGATGTAAAGGATAAAGTAATGTGGCTGTTGCTTGAGAGTTTCTGCGATAGAATAAAAGCGCCTTTATATCAAGAAATAGCTCCTCTGAAAAAAGTTTCGTGATTTTTGCAAAGTACTTGACAAATGGGTACAGCTTTGTTATAATGCTTTAAAGCGATGAAGTACATTTATAAAAGGTGAATTATCAAAGTCAGAAACAAGAAGGAGAAATACATGGAAACCGCATATACATTATATCGAGTGTCTACTAAGAAACAGGTGGATAAGCAGAAAGACGACATCCCAATGCAGAGAGAGGCTTGTAGGGAGTTCGCTGAACGAATGGGATGGCAGATAGGGAAAGAGTTTCTTGAAAAGGGTGTATCGGGCTTTAAAGTATCTGCGAATGATCGTGATGCGATACAGGATTTGAAAGCTGCAGCAATCAGAGGTGAGTTCCAGATCCTCCTCGTTTTTATGTTTGACAGAATCGGGCGTATTGATGATGAAACCCCTTTCGTGGTAGAGTGGTTTGTCAAACACGGTATCAAGGTGTGGAGCGTGCAGGAGGGTGAGCAGAGATTTGAGAGCCATGTAGACAAGCTGATGAACTACATTCGCTTCTGGCAGGCTTCGGGTGAATCCGAAAAGACCTCTATGCGTATTAAAACCCGTATGCAGCAGCTGACCGCTGAGGGCAGCTACACAGGAGGTCCCGTCCCCTTTGGGTATCAGCTTGAAAAGCGAGGACGCCTGAACAAGAGGGGCAAGGAGATCTATGACTTAGCTGTCAATCCTGTTGAAGCGGAATGGGTGGTGCAGATCTTTGAAAAGACGGTCAAGGAGGGATACGGAACCTATCGCATTGCATCGTATCTGAATCAGAATGGTGTGAGGACGCATAACGGCTCCAAGTTCCAGAGCAATACCATCAGCCGCATTCTGAGGAACAAGCTGTTCTGCGGATATATTGTTTCAGGCGAAGCGGTATCTCCGCATATGAGAGAGCTGCAAATAGTAGATAAGGAACTCTTTGAACAGGCTCAGTACATTCTTGACCAGAGAGCAAAGAAAAACGATGATGACAGACAAATTGCTATGACTACCAAAAGCCAAGCGCTATTATCAGGGATTATGTTCTGCGCTCATTGCGGAGGACGTCTGACATCTAATGTATATCGTGATACATATAGCAGAGCTGACGGTTCTGTAAGAACGGCTGAGTATCTTAGATATATATGCTATCATAAAAGCCGAAAACTCTGTCAGTGCGATGGGCAGTCTACATATACAGCAAGGAAAGTTGATGCAGCAGTATGTACAGCTGTTATGGATATATTCGGCAGAATAACAGACACTCCTGATGAAATGGTTTTACAGAAGAAATATAATAAGGAGATTGCAAGCTGTAAGGCGAAACAGACCAAGCTGAACATGGAACTTAAGAAATACACTAATCAGTTGGATAAATTAAATGAGGAGATAGCAAATAGTCTGACAGGGGATAGTGTATATTCGCCTGAACAACTGTCAAGTGCGATAAATGCAATGAATCATAAAGTTGAGGATGCACAGCTTCAGCTTGAAATAGTACAGAATGAGATGTCGAATAAGAAGGCTTCAATGGAAAAGGTGAAGCCTTGTTACGAACGCTTTTCGGGTTGGGCAAACGAGTTTCTGCTTGCGTCAACTGAGCGGAAAAAGATGATAATTTCTCAATTGGTGAGCCGGATTGAAATTAGTAAGGGTTATAAGATAAATCTGGAGCTGAATATGGATTATGAGCAGTTTTGTGAAGGGTGGAATGGGTTACAGTTTGCCAGAGTTTAGATGATAAGCATTGGATTGTCACCCTGTAACATGATGGAATAGTGGAAACAGCTCCAAAAATCTTGTGTTATTTTAAAATTGAGGAACATACTCCTAAAAATTCTTGACATCCTGAATTTTTAGGAGTATAATGTATATAATAGAACTGAAAGGGAGGCTTGTATATGCAGAATCGTATTGAAAGAACCGTATATCTTGAGTGGCTGAAAAACTGGAGAGAAAAGCAGATTATCAAGGTTGTATCAGGAGTCAGACGCTGCGGCAAATCTACGCTGTTTGATATTTACAAGGACTGGCTTAAAGAAAACGGAACAGAGAAAAACCAGATTATCAGCATAAATTTTGAAGATATTGAGTTTGAGCATCTTTCCGACTATCACGCATTATATTCGTACATTAAGGAACGACTTACAGCAGACAAAACGAATTATATCTTTCTTGATGAGATACAGCACGTTAATCAGTTTGAGAAGGTTGTTGACAGCTTGTTTCTTAAGGATAACTGCGATGTGTACATTACAGGTTCTAATGCTTATTTTATGTCAGGCGAGCTTGCAACTGTTCTGACAGGAAGATATGTAGAGCTTAAAATGCTGCCATTATCCTTTAAGGAGTTTTGTTCGGGACTTGAAAATTCTGAGAATATGAGCAATGCACAGAAGTTCAATCTGTATATAGAACAGGGTTCTTTCCCATATTTATTGAAATATAAACGCAGTAAAAATGAAGTAAGGGATTATCTGCGTGATATTTACAATTCTGTTCTGCTTAAGGATATAGTCGCAAGACTTAAAGTGTCAGATGTTACTACGCTTGAAAACGTTACTAAATTTCTTCTGCATAATATAGGCAATATTGTGTCTGCAACCAAGATTGCAAATACGCTGAAATCTCAGGGGAAAGGTGCAGACCAGAAAACGATTGATAAGTATTTGCGTGGACTAACTGACAGCCTTATGCTGTATGAGGCACAGAGATATAACCTTAAAGGCAAGATGTTCCTTAAAACTAACAGCAAATATTATGCTGTGGACATTGGACTCAGAAATATGCTTGTGAAAAGCAGCGAGAGTGACATCGGGCATATTCTTGAAAATATAGTTTTTCTTGAACTGAAACGCAGAGGTTACGATGTATATGTAGGTCACCTTGATGACGGCGAGATTGATTTTGTTGCAGTAAACGGAGATGATATTTCATATTATCAGGTATCAGCAACTACGCTCGACGAAAATGTTCTGAATCGAGAGCTTGCACCATTAAAAAAAGTCGGAGATAACTATCCTAAATACCTGCTTACACTTGATGAAATATTCGGTACAGCGGATTATAATGGTATCAAAAAGCTGAACGTTTTGGATTGGCTTTTGAATTAGAGTTAGTAATTTATATGCTCAGAAAAGGCGGGTAATTTATTTATCGTCTTTTTGTTTTATATATTGATTCGATTTCGTGGATGTTTGGTCATGAGAATTTCCTTTTGTTTTGCCATCGCAACATGTGTGTAAATCTGAGTTGTGGTGATTGAGCTGTGACCAAGTAATTTTTGTATGTAGCGTATATCAACATCTTCTTCAAGAAGCAGAGTAGCAAAAGAATGACGGAACATGTGAGGAGTAATGTGTATGTCATATCCGGTCATGTTAACGTATTTGCAAATTATTGTTCGTACGGATTGCTCGGTTAGCCGATGGTGTAACTTGTTGACGAAGAAATAACCGCATGAATGAATTTCATTGTGATGTAATTCATAGTAAGAGTGTAATGAATTTAAAACATCAGAATTCTCAATTTGAATGATGCGCTCTTTTGAGCCTTTACCTAGGATTTTCACGGTATGATTTTTTAAATCAACAGCAGCTGGCGTGAGGCTGCAAATTTCAGAAACCCTAGCACCAGTAGCAAAAAGAATTTCCAGTATTGCAATATCACGTGATGAACAGCGCTTTTGATGGGGATATTAATCAGCTTAGTAATATTATTAAAGATAAAAATCTTTCTTCTTACTTATTGTTTAGAGATGTTGATGGTAAAATTTACGTTGTTGTACCAGATAAGACAAAATATCCTTCGCAATTCTTTAGAATGTTTATTTCAGAATATATGGGAATGAGCGATAATCGGAACTGGAGAAGGCATTATCATATTGATAATATGTATAGTACTTATTCACGGATAAAAGATTATTTAAAAGAAAACCACATTTGCACGTTTCTATAAGAGGAAATAGTATTTATTGTAAATCAGCTACATCGGTAGAGCACTCGGCTGTTAAC
>MSHC01000013.1 GCA_001940995.1 Ruminococcus sp. Phil15 | reverse complement strand
GACTGGGGCGATGAGGAGGACGAAGATGAGTGGGAAGACGAGTAAGTCCTTGAAAGACTTGTTCGTTCATCAGTCAAAATTCCAGGATGCTTTACTTCATCGTGGTGCCTATGATGGCAAGAAGGATGAGCATACTGTGACTGTTCCGGTTGACGATGTTGGTTTGTGTTCATATCACATGCAGCAGCTCATGTCTGAGATTGGTGAAGTGTTGGATGCAGACAAACGTTGGAAATCTCATCGTAACGATAAGAATGACCCTGAAGCAAAGCTCGAAGAGATTGCTGATTGCTTTATTGTTCTGATGAACGTGGCAATGTTTTCTGGGTTTGATGGTCAGCAACTTGAAGATGCTATCGAAAGGAAACTGGCCGAGAATGCAAAGCGCATTGAAAAGCTGTAAACCTGGGGAGGGGTAACTCCCTCCCTACTTTACTAAATCAAAAGGAGAATCGATATGAATAAGTCATACAAAGAAATGAAAGTATATTTCGCAAGTCCTTGGTTCAATCCTGAGCAGGCTGAACGTGAGGAACGCGTTAAGGGTAAGTTGAGAGAGCTCGGCTTCAATGTATGGAGCCCTAAGGATAACAGTTCTCTGTCTCCTATCACTGACCCGGTGATTCGTGAGAAGATTTTCTCTGCTAACGTGGAGAATATTAAGTCTTGTGACATTCTGTTTGCAATTACAGACGGAAAAGATATGGGCACGATTTGGGAGGCCGGTTTTGCTAATGGTCTGAATGAGACTTTTAAGCTTAATCCTCTTCGTGATAAGATTATCATTGTGTACTATTGTGAGTCACTTGGCCCAAATGGTCAGTTTAATCTGATGCTTGCTCAGTCCGGTGATATTACGGTGACCAAGTTTGAGGACCTTGATAAGCTGCCGGCACTGATTGAAAATGGGGAGGGACTTGCTTATGCTGGAATTGTTGAGTAAAGAATCCATTCTGAGTGAATATCCTCTCAAGAAGATTATCAGGTATAACCACCGCAATCGTCTTCAGGATGAAAGTGTTGCCGAACATACATGTTTTGTGAGTTTGTTTTGTTTGAAGATTATGTCTCAGCTGAGTCTTACTCATGAGCAGGAACGTCAGGTTCTGATTCTTGCAGCTCTTCACGATACTTGCGAGAGTAGGACTTCAGATATTCCTCATGATGTGAAAGCAAATTATCCGGAGATGCAGGCAATTCTCGACAAGATTGAGAAGGATTATTACGAGGAACATTGGAAAACTTACATTGGAGATGTGTACAAACCCGATGAGATGGTGTATAATATACTTAAGTTGGCAGATGCCTATAGCGTTTACCAGTGGGTGCTGAATGAAAAGGCACTTGGCAATGTGTCTGATTGCATTGAGGAGATTTATGTTGAATCTGCAAACAGGCTCAAGAAATATACAGGAATTATAAATAAACTTGAAAAGGAGAACAAAGCATGAATGGTGTGCAAATTGGTTACAAAGGAATTGACGTAGAAGTCATCGGTTATACTAAGCATCCCGCAAGAGTAATGTGGGATATGCTTAAGCAGACCTGGATTGAGCTCCAGGATATTGAATACGACAAGAACAATCCTATCTGTCGTGAGTTCATTGAGGGCTCTGTCGAGAGACGTTTGAATCCTACTCCTCAGGAGACTGTTCTGATTCAGGCGGTGTTCAAGAACATCAGTCGTGTAAACCTTGCTCAGCTTACTCGTCATCGTGGCTGGTTGTTCCAGGTTGAATCTCAGATGCCTCAGCATGTGAAGCACAACGTCATTCTTCCTCTGAACATCGCAAACAGTCAGTATGCTGAAAGAGCTATGAAGTTGATTGAGGAATCTCAGAAGTTGTATGATGATATGACGGCCGGAAATGATGATGGCAAGGAACATACGAATATCCCGTATCAGGATGCTCGTTACTTGCTCATTCATTCTCAGACTTGTGACGCTTCCTGTTCTTTCACTCTTCCTCAGTTGGTCAATGTATGCGGCCAGCGCTTGGAGAACAATACGGCTGATGAAATCAACTACGCTTTCAGAATCCTGCTCAAGAAGTTGAAGGAAGCTATTGATGCTGATACTGAAATGGACTATCTTGACAAGTACATCTACAATGCGAACTTCGCAAGATGTGATTGTTTTGGTGCCAATGCTGGTAAGTGCTTTACCTGTGATGATGTGTTTGGCAATTCTTTCAAGCGTTTCCCTGATGGTAGTCCTTCCACTACAAAGGCTACAGAAAATCGTAAGTTCGACTATACACATTCTGCGTGGTATGCCGAGCTTAAGAGAATCAAAGAGGAGGAACCTGAGTTGCTGCTTCCTGGTGAAGCTGAGATGATTAACAGCTGGCATGCTCAGGATGTGCAGGACTTCTGGGAGGATAAGTAAGATGTGGGTGATTTTTGAAGGCCTTGACAAGGCAGGAAAGACAACTCTTGAATGGGAGTTTCTTAAGGCTATAAACTTCAAGCACATGATTATCGACCGTGGTCCTATTGGTTACAAGGTGTTTGATAAGCTGTTTGACAGAGCTACAAAACTTGGCGACCAGGAGTTCATTCATCAGGCGCGTAAGATTATGAAGAACAAAGACTTCATGGTGGTGTATGTGCATTGTGATGAAAAGGTTGCCAAGAAGCGACTGAAGCAGCATAAAGAGGAATGTCCTTATGACTATGCTCAAGCTCAGAAAATGCTGAGAGATGACGTAAGGCATTACTACAATGAGAAGAAAACTCTGGACCTTGACACTTCTAAGATGTCCATCGAGGAATGTGTTGAGTTGATTATCAAGAAACTTGAGGAGGTAATGGCAGGTGAATTGTAAGAACGCTAATCAAACACTGGGCTTTGATAAGTTTAGTGAGTGTGACTACAACCTGCATTGGAGCTTCTCTAATTTCAACAGAATGCTTATGGTGGCTGGGCACATCGCCCAGCTGCCTATTCAAGCAAGAGTGTTAGAGCTTGGTGCAGGTTCAAGTGACTTAGAACGTCTGGTAAAAACAAACTTTAAGAGAGACGACATTGAGTTCGTTAAGATTGATGGTGATACTCAGTACGAATCGAATCCTTCGATTACCGTGTTGGATATTACATCGGAAAAATGCAAGCTGTTGGTTGAGGTTAAAGGACCTTATGATGCAGTTGTATTTATGGAAGTGATTGAGCATATCAAAGAGGACGAAGCTGACTTTGTTCTTGAGTATATCTACTCGAATCTCAAAAAGAACGGGTTGATGTTGTTCACGACTCCTACTCCTGCTTATGATGGCAGATACGAGGATAGAGTCTGGCCTGATGACCACGAACAGGAGTTTACAAACGCTCAGGTTTATGGTATAATCAATAAGAGGTTCAAGATTGAGAAGCAGATTGGTTGGAGTCTGGAGGAACGAGAATATACCGAACTTCTGGAAAGTGATGAGAACATCATGAGGGTGTATACAAAACTCAGAGGGGCATTTCCTGAGAGTTATATCAAGGCAATCATTGCCTGTCTTTCTCCGGTAAAAGCAAATCGTCAGGTTCTCATGATTTGTAGGAGAAGGAGGGAATGCAATGGTCGACCTGCATAGACATGATGAGTGTAGTACGTTCGATGGATTCGGTAAACCTGAAGAGCTTGCAGCAAGAGCCAAAGAGCTTGGTCACACTTCGTTAGGCATATCTAATCACGGTAATACGAACAGCTTGGTAAGACATTACTATGCTTGTAAAGAGGAAGGCATTAAGCCTATCATGGGTTGTGAAGGCTACTTCTTACCGGTTCATAAAGAACAAACTCGTGGTTATCATTTATGCTTGTTCGCTAAGGACAACCTTGGCTATACTAACCTGAATACTTTGCAGTATGAGGGTGAAAAGCAGAAATATTACAATCCCATCTGGGACTTTAAGCTTTTGGAAGATTATCACGATGGTCTGATTTGTACGAGTGCTTGTGTTGCTGGTTATCTGGCGCAGTGTATCAAGTCTGGTAAAATCAAACAAGCTGAGAAATATCTGCAGAGAATGCAGGAAATCTTTGGTGGTGACTTCTACATTGAGATTCAGCCTTATGTGGTTTCTGAGCATGGTTTCCAGGAACTGGTGAATGTTGAATCTATTAAGCTGGCAAAGAAGCTTGGTATCAAATGCATTCTGACTTCTGACTCTCACTATGGAAGTAAAGAGGACTTTGACACTTATATGAAGATGCATCAGGTTGCTAAACACAACTTCGATGACATTGAGCAGACTTATGGTGAGAGATACATGCCATCTGAAAAGGAACTGAAAGTCAGGTTCTTCAAAATGCATCGTAAGGACTTTGGTGATGCTAAAGCAAAGCAGTTGGCAAATGAAATGATTGCGAATCTTCGTGAGATTGAGGAAAAGGTTGATGGCAATATCCTTGATGAGCTTGAGCTTAAGCTTCCTCAGTTTGATGAGACTCGTGATTCGTTTGAGTTACTCAAGGAGAAAATCAAGGCCGGTCTTAAGAGACGTGGTAAGTGGAATAAGAAGTACGCAGCACGAATTAAGGAAGAGCTTGAGGTTATCAAGTATCATGGTTTTGAGGACTACTTCTTGATGGTTGCTGACTATACTAACTGGGCAAAAGATAATGGAATCTATGTTGGTCCTGGTCGTGGTTCTGGTTGCAACTGCCTGGTGAACTATGCATTGAGAATCACAGATGTTGACCCGATTCTGTTTGACTTGGACTTTAGCCGATTCTTACGTATCGATAAGAAGAAGATGCCTGATATTGACCTTGACTTTGAGACAAGTCGTCGTGGTGAAGTTATTGAGTACTTGCTTAAGAGGTACCCGAACAACGCAGCTCAAATCTGCTCTTATGGTTTGTATCGCGTTGACAACCTCATCAATGACCTTGCAAAGGTTTGTGGTAACTTGGCTGAGAACAAGGAAGAGATTAAGCAAATCAAAGCTTTCATCAATAAGCATATCACTGAAGGTTTGCTTGACCTTGATGCTGTTGGTAGGTCTGCGGAAGCGAGAATGTGGAATCAGCAATACGATAACATCATTAAGCACTTCTGCAAGCTGTACAATAAGGTGCGATTTATCGGTACTCACGCTGCCGGTGTTGCAATCACTGGTAACAATATTTTGCAGTATACAGCTATTCGAATCGACTCTAAAACAGGTAAACATTTCACCAACTATGACCTGAACGACATGGAGAAAATCCAAGTCATCAAGTTCGATATTCTTGGCCTAACTACTATGTCGAGTATTGGTGAGCTTAGAGAGCTTACTGGTCATGCTGAGTTCGATGAAGAATGGGTAAATGACGAGAAGCTTATGAAGGCTTTCTCTGAAGGCAATTGCGATGGTGTATTCCAGTTTGAAAAGAAATCAGTTCAGGACATGTTGAGAATCATGGGAGCTGACTGCTTTGAAGATGTGGTTGCTGCATCAGCTATGAACAGACCTGGTCCTCTGTCACTTAAGATGCCTGAAGTATATGCAGCCAATAAGGTTGACCAAGCTCATATCGATACATCAATGCCATACTCCAAATATCTGGAAAAGACTTATGGATGCGTGGTATATCAGGAACAGGTTCAGGCAATCGCTGTGAATATCGGTGGATTGGAATGGCCTGAAGCTGATAAGATTTTGAAGATGCAGCGTGGTGGTACCGAGAAGGCAATCAGAAACTTCGAAGAGAACTATGACAACTTCGTTAAGAAGTTCAAAGCTGGTGCACGTAAGCATGGCATGACTGATGAGCAGGCGTTTGAAATCTTCGATAAGTTCTTCAACTACGCATTCAACAAAGGACACGCTACTGGGTACAGCTTAATCTCGGTAGAGGAAATGTACTACAAGATGTACTATCCTACAGAGTTCTGGTATGTGAAGATGAAGTACACCGGTGATGACGCTAAGGGTGCTAAGTTCAGAGAGAATGCTGTTGTTGATGGTGCAGTTTGTTTCTTGCCTCATGTAAACTATTCAGCCAACTATACTCTTCGTAAGGTAGATGGTGAGATGGTGATTCAGGAAGGCTTAAGCTCTATTAAAGGTGTTGGCGAAAAAGCTGCAGCTGCAATTGAAGAGGAACGTCGTAAGAATGGTGTATTCAAATCCTACGATGACTTCTATGACAGATGCAAATCTCGTACAGTTACGACAAGAGTCATTTCGCTCTTGAAGGAGTATGGTGCTTTGGAGTTCGACAAGAAGAAGTACATCGCTCGTGTGACTAAGTACAACGGCACGTTGTATGCGAAAGCCAATCAAAAATAATTTCATAAAGTTTTCAAAAGGGGGTGTACAAATTCCATTAGATGTGGTATAATAGATACAGGTGGAATGAGTACACCCCAATTATATTTAAGGAGGACAAACAATGGCAAGCATGATTGAGAAGTTCAAAGAGAACAAGAAGGTAATGGAAATCAAGATGGACCAGGCAAGCAAGATGGCTGATGAGGCCTGTGATGAGTTCATCAAAACTCTTGAGCCCCTTGTTAAGGATGCATCTGAGACAGACCTCAGAGAGTTCCTCGAGTCCGAGGATGAAATGATTGACCATGAGGACAAGTTGGCAATCATTTGTGAGTACGCTAAGGCACACGATGCTGGTGGTATCGCAATCATTGGCATTCGTAAGTAATGCTACATAAGTTCTTAGGTGAGAATGAAAATGAGGGGTGGTCACAGGTTGGCCACCTACTCAAGTAATTCAAAGGAGTAAACGACAATGGCAAAAACAAACAAGGCGCAGGTAATTGCCCTGTGTAATGAAATCAACAAGAAGGAAGGCGAAGGTGCAATCTACTCGATAGGTTCGCAACACGCTAACCTCAAAATCAATCGCTGGTCTACTGG
>MSHC01000012.1 GCA_001940995.1 Ruminococcus sp. Phil15 | reverse complement strand
TGGGATATGACGGTCAGGTTATGCTCGTTAAAGTTAAATTTGAGCAAGGCGCAGTAGGTACACCGCACACTCATTATCACACCCAAACAACCTATGTGGCAAGCGGTAAATTCGAATTCACCGTCAATGGCGAAAAACAAATTGTTTCAGCTGGCGACGGCATTTATATCGAACCGGATGCCGAACATGGCTGTACTTGTCTGGAAGCCGGTATACTTATCGACTGCTTTAGTCCTATGAGAACTGATTTCCTGAAAGAGATGTAAAATTCATAATCACATCTCTTTCCAATCACTGCACATCTGGAAAAGATAGCCCGAATCTTCATATCTCCCAACTTCCTTTTTTGTCAGTTGTTTGGCCCATTTTACCCGATTCGTATTGCCAGCGCCTTCTCCCGTGCTACCAAATTCAGCGTAACGGGCTGTCTTTTCATTTTCAGGATTGCGCCAGTTATCCCAGCCGGCTGGACAGATATGTTTTCCCAATTCACAATTGATGAATACAGTAGCCGCATACGGACGCCACGGACGCCCCAAATAGACCTTATCCACCCCCGGTGCAGCAGTCAACTTGCAATTCTTAAAAACATATCCCACTTCAATGTCCTTCGGAGTGGATGCAGCCGTTATATATGAGTTGGATTTACTATGAATAGTGCAGTTGCGGAACAATGCCGTAGAAGGACCAAAGATAAAATCGGTAGTGCCTTCGATATAGCAGTTCAGAAAATAAAGCCGAGTACCCTTTGCACCGGTATAGATAGTATCCTGATTTCCCAGAAAACGGCAATTGATAAAAGTCAGACGGTCACCTTCCGTATGGAGTGCAACAGCCTGCCCCAAACGTGCCGCATTATTCTCGATAGTCAAGTTCTTAAAAGTAATGGAACTCCCTTCTACCTTGAAAGTATATGTTCGGAAAGTTCCCATTTTATTTATATTGGCATGGTCGTCATAAGTGATAATCGTATTTTCTGCGTTTTCACCGATAAAATCGACGTTTTCCAACCAAGAAGGAAGAATGACCTTCTCTTTATATATGCCATTTTTAATCAGCACCGTCACTTTATAATCCATAAAAGCACGAACACCCTCCATTGCTTCGTTCAGCGTGCGATAGTCACCTGTACCGTCACGTGCAACAACAATCGTATCTTTCCACTGTTGCGCTGCCGACAAAGAACCGGTCCCACAAAGCAAAGCCATCAAAAAGCTGCATAATATTTTCATATCCGTCTTCATCACCACTTCTGATTAACGATTGCTTTTACATCTTGAAGACGCTCCCACTCCAACGATGCAAGAATAAAGGGACCTACGGCTTTAGGGTCGTTATTGCGGATGGTTTCATTGATATAATAATCATAATCTCCCGAACGATAGACCTTTCCCCCAAGTCCGGCTACGGCACAAGCCTTTGTTATACTGATTACTCCATCTTTATCCACTTCAATGAAGTTATCAATAATCCCTTTATACCCTTTGACAGCCACTTCCAAATAGGATTTATCAATATATCCCTTACGCACCCCTTTGAACAAAGAGTACACAAACATAGTGGAACAAGAAGACTCCAGATAATTGCCGGGTGCACCGCTCTTATCTAATACCTGATACCACAAACCTGTCTTAGTATCTTGCAAGCGTTTTACTTGAGAAGCTATTTTTTTGAAGATTATCAACATGGAGTCACGACCCGCCTCATGTTCCGGAATGAACTCAAGAGCATCTACAAAAGCCATAGCGTACCAGCCCATAGCACGTCCCCAACTGTGTTTGGATTGTCCCGTAACCGGATCGGCCCAACGTTCTTTACGACTTACATCGCAGGCATGGCGATATACATCATTTTTTGGATCGTAAGTATGACGAGCTGCCATTAGAAATTGATTGATGACATCCGCGTAATCGTTCACTTGATTATTGCGAAAAGCATATTCTGCATAGAAAGGAGCTCCCATATAAACGCCGTCCAGCCACACTTGGTTCGGATAAATCTTCTTATGCCAGAAACCTCCATCCGCATTTCGGGGATGTTCGTCGAGCTGGCTTCTCATCAAAGCAAGCGCTTTCTTATATTTTTCATCTTTTGTCTGTTCGTAAATTCGAAACATGAATTTCCCGGAATTTATACGGTCAAGACTGTATTCTTCACGTTTATACATTTTGATAGTTCCATCCGCATTTACCATAGTATCGGCATAAGCCAGTGCGTAGTCATAAATTTTCCGGTCACCGTAACGGTCATATACATCCAGCATAGATTGCAGTTCCAGTCCGTGGCAATAGTCCCACTTCAATCTCGGCTGAAAATCCAATTGCCAGGATTCCGGGCAACGAATCATCTCGGACTCCACCATACGCACCGACCAAGGCAAATCAGCGCTTACGCGTTGCGCAAACATACTCAGAGGAGAAAACAACAATAAACCGGATACAATAAAATTACAAATTAAACTCTTTTTCATGAAGTTGTTCTTTTTTGGTATTAGACCTTATTATTTTTCACGAAACAAAAGTAGAGGTTTCTTTCCAAACCTCTGTGCATTTTTTGGCGCAGAGGGTGCATTTTTTGATTTTCGTGTACGAAAACGAACAAATTTGTGCACGATAACGACAAATTTGTCCAAAATCGTCCTTATTTACTATTTATTATGCCTTTACAGTTTGATTAATAAGGAAAAGGTCTTATTTTTGACCCCGGTTTTTAATTCATACTATCGTAAAACATAATCATTTATCAATTAAATCACAAAAGAATGGAACAAGTTTTCGGTTACATCATCGCTTTGGGAGCGTCTGTAATGATGCCTATTATTTTTACAATTATAGGTATGTGCATCGGAATGAAATTTGGCAAGGCTCTGAAATCAGGTCTCTTC
>MSHC01000011.1:15355-111309 GCA_001940995.1 Ruminococcus sp. Phil15 | reverse complement strand
GTCTAACTTTTTGGGGTCAATTAATTTACACAGTCGGGGAATTTTGGGTTTATTTGGGGTCGTTGTTTTCGTTGATTTTCTTTTGCTTGGAATACGAAACAAATGCAAGTATCAGCAGTGGCACTGTGAACATAAAGTATACGGGAACACATAGTGCAGCGACGCACATAAGGATACCGCTTACTAAAAATCCCCAGTTTGCCTTTAAGCCAAAGCCAAGATAACAGAAAAAGGCGCTGAGCGATGCCATTGCAAGATGTAGCATAAGAAACGCAGTTTCTAATGGAATTTCTGCAATTGCGATTTCCTTTGCGGCATTTTCTGCACTTGAGGTTGTATCAGTGTTGCTCCCAATCAGACATACAGCATAGGCTGTTATGAGCAATGCTTTGACAAATGAGAATTTTGACCTTCCATTAAACATAAGTATTACCTCCCGTATATTTTGGAGAATCTCCCCTAAGATTGTTATATTTCTTTTTTGGTAATATTGCAATTCATATATAATACAAAAATTATTGCAAATACCTTATTTAACTCTGACAAAAACTGATACATAATTAGTATAAGGAGGAGTGATAAATATGTTTAAATTGCAAAAAGGATATGATGAATACGTCACCAAAACCTTTAGATTACCGAAGGAGTTTGTAGATGAGTTTGAAAGAATAGCATACAAAAAAGCCTCCCTTTCGGGAGGCTTATATTTTTGTGAGGATTACTTAGCAAGTCTTGCTTCGAGAGCGTCGAGCTGTGCTTCAAGAGCGGCAGGGATTCTTGCGCCCTTGTCGGAAAGCTCCTTGTAGTAGTTACGCATCTCAGCGATTTCCTTTGTCCAAAGCTCCTTGTCAACGTGGAGAAGCTTTTCCATAATTTCAGGAGTAACCTCGTCCTCTATGCCTGTTACGTTGATGTCGCCCATTTTAGGAAGATAACCGATAGCTGTTTCCTCGGCGTCGATTGTTCCTTCACATCTCTTGATGATCCAGTCGAGGACTCTCATATTGTCACCGAAGCCCGGCCAGATGAAGTTGCCGTTCTCGTCCTGCTTGAACCAGTTAACGTTGAAGATCTTAGGAGCGTTTTCGCCAAGCTTTTCGCCCATTTCGAGCCAATGTGCCCAGTAGTCGCCGACATTGTAGCCGATGAACGGCTTCATAGCCATAGGGTCGTGACGAAGAACTCCGACAGCGCCTGTTGCGGCGGCGGTTGTTTCGGAAGAAACGGCAGAGCCGACATAAGTGCCGTGAATCCAGTCAAATGACTGATATACGAGCGGAGTAGTAGAAGCACGGCGGCCGCCGAAGATGATTGCTGAAACAGGAACGCCGGCAGGATTGTTGAATTCCTTGGAAATGCAAGGGCAGTTTCTTGCAGGAGCTGTAAATCTTGAGTTTGGATGAGCGAGCGAGCCGCCCTGTGCGATATACTCAGGACCGTTGACCTTAGCGCCCTTCCACTCTGTTGCGTCAACAGGAGGATTCTTGTCGAGCTTTTCCCACCAAACTGTCTGGTCTGCGTTATTGATAGCAACGTTTGTAAAGATAGTATCTCTCATAGCTGTGTGGAGAGCATTTGGGTTGGACTTCTCGTTTGTGCCGGGTGCAACGCCGAAGAATCCGTTTTCAGGGTTAATAGCGTAGAGTTTGCCGTCAGGACCCTGCTTGAGCCAAGCGATATCGTCGCCGACTGTCCAGACCTTGTAGCCTGCTTCTGTGTAGCAAGCAGGAGGAATGAGCATTGCGAGGTTTGTCTTACCGCAGGCGGACGGGAATGCGGCTGTGATATATTTAACCTCTCCGTCCGGCTTCTCGACGCCGAGAATGAGCATATGCTCTGCCATCCAGCCCTCGTTCTTGCCCTGGAAAGAAGCAATTCTGAGTGCGAAGCACTTCTTGCCGAGAAGGACGTTTCCGCCGTAGCCTGAGTTGATAGACCAGATTGTGTTATCCTCAGGGAACTGGACGATGTATCTTTTTTCTGGGTCGATGTCGGCTCTTGCGTGAAGTCCTCTTACGAAGTCGTCGGAGGTATCGCCGAGGTTTTCAAATGCCTTGACGCCGACTCTTGTCATAATGTCCATATTAAGGACTACGTAGATAGAGTCGGTAACTTCGACGCCGACCTTAGCGAGCGGCGAGCCGATAGGACCCATTGAGTAAGGAATAACGTACATGGTTCTGCCTGCCATTACGCCGTCGTACATAGGCGTAAGCTTAGCGTACATTTCCTTAGGGTCACACCAGTTGTTTGTCGGGCCTGCGTCTTCCTTATTTCTTGTGCAGATAAAGGTTCTGTCCTCAACTCTTGCAACGTCGTTAGGATTTGTTCTGTGATAGATACAGCCGGGAAGCTTTTCCTGGTTAAGAGCTACCATTTCGCCCGTGGAAAGCGCTTCATCTCTGAGAGCCTGGAGCTGCTCGTCCGAGCCGTCGATCCATACTACCTTTTCAGGCTTCGTCAGAGCAATCATTTCGTCAACCCAAGCATTGACGTTAGGGTTCTTAGTTAATGTTGCCATAGAATAAAATACTCCTCTCAAATTGAAAAAATACGGAAAATTTTAAGGCAATTATTTACAAAAGTCAAATTTTCCTCATTTAATATTATACCCGAAATGTCGCTGTAAGTCAATAGCTGATTGATAAAAAGATGTCAAAGAAATGAGGCGTAAAATGTTGCAAATATGTTTGAAATATGCTATGATATAATAGGTAATATGTTTTTAAAAAATATAAGGGAGTGATTTTCGTGAGCCTCGCTGATGAGATCTTTATCAGAAACTGCAAGGATATAATAGAGAACGGATTTATGGATAACGAAATGGAGGTGCGCCCTCACTGGGAGGACGGCACGCCTGCGCACACCATAAAGAAATTCTGCGTCGTAAACCGCTACGACCTCACAAAGGAGTTTCCTATTCTCACAATCAGAAGAACGTTCATAAAGTCCGCTGTTGACGAGCTTTTCTGGATCTGGCAGAAGAAGTCGAACAATATAAAGGATCTGGGCAGCCATATCTGGGATTCGTGGGCTGACGAAAACGGCAGTATCGGTAAAGCATACGGCTACCAGCTTGGCGTAAAGCATAAGTATAAGGAGGGTATGTTCGACCAGGTTGACAGAGTCCTCTATGACCTGAAGTACAACAAGGGAAGCCGCCGCATCATCACCAACATATATAATCACGCTGACCTTCATGAGATGGGTCTTTACCCGTGCGCTTACAGTATGACATTCAATGTCTGCGACGGAAAGCTCAACTCGATTCTGAATCAGCGTTCGCAGGATATGCTTACCGCAAACAACTGGAACGTATGTCAGTATGCGATGCTTACATATATGCTCGCACAGGTAAGCGGTCTTGAGGTCGGCGAGTTTGTCCACGTCATCGCTGACGCACATATCTATGACAGACATATTCCGCTTGTTAAGGAGATCATCGAAAAGACTCCGTTTGAAGCGCCGAAGCTTATCCTGGACAAGTCGGTGGACGACTTCTATAAGTTTGACAGAAACAGCTTTTCGCTCGAGGGCTACAAGTACCACGAGTTCGACAAGCAGATACCTGTCGCAATCTGATAAAAGGCAAGGTAAAGCTATTATGAATATGATTTTATCCGTATCCCTCGACTGGGGGATAGGCAAGGACAACGACCTGCTTTTCCACGTCAAGGAGGATATGGCGTTCTTCAGAAAAACAACTATGGGAAAGTGCGTTGTAATGGGCAGAAAGACGCTTGAGTCTTTTCCGAATGCAAAGCCGCTTCCAAAGCGTGACAACGTGGTTCTCACAAGGAACAGGGACTACGCTCCCGATGGCGTAACCGTCTGCAACAGCGTGAAGGAAGTTTTGGATTATACTTCAAAGTATGACACGGACGATGTGTTCGTTATAGGCGGCGCTGAGGTCTACGAGCTGTTTATGCCGTATTGCAGGAGAATCTATCTTACGAAGTTCAAGGCTTCAAAGCCGTGCGACAGATACTTTGCAAACCTGGACGAGAGAGCCGACTTCAAATGTATTATGACAGTTCCGAGAGAATGCGACGGACTGGAGTTTGAATTTACACTCTATGAAAGGGTATAGGGGGAAACAGCTTGTCTGACGTTAATATGATTGTCTACAAGTGTCCTACCTGCGGCGCTGATATTCAGTATACGGCAGGCGAGGACAGCATACAGTGCAAATACTGCGACAGCGTTATTTCAATAGGCGCTTTAGCGGAATATGAAAAAGACCTGAATAAGCAAAAGCCCGACAGCTTTAATTGGCGTGAGTATGACAAAAACGGCGGAAACGGCGACTGGTCTGACGCAGAGCTTAGTATGATGCAGACCTACCGCTGCGCACACTGCGGCGGAGAGATCATCGGCGACGGCTCAACGATTGCAACGACCTGCCCGTACTGCGATAATCCGGTTGTAATGGGAAGCTCGATAGACGGAATCCTGCGCCCTGACTATGTTATACCGTTTGAGAAAAAGCGTGAGGAGGTCTTTTCGGCATACAGGAAATTTCTCAGTGGCAGATTTCTGCTTCCGCATAAATTCAAAAGCGTCAGTCCAGACGACTTAAAGGGCATTTATGTTCCGTTCTGGCTTTTTGACTGTGACAGCAACGGCAGTATTACTCTCAATGCGGTAAGAATACACAGATGGTCCGACAGCAGATATAATTACACCAAAACCGACTATTATAACGTAGTGCGTGAGGGCAAAATGGGCTTTGAGAGGGTGCCGGTAGACGGCTCGTCAAAAATGGACGATACCTTTATGGAGTCTATAGAGCCGTATGATTTCCGTGAGGCGCTCGACTTTAACTCCGCATATCTGGCAGGCTTTTTTGCGGACAGATATGACGTTGACGTCACTCACAGCATACAAAGAGCAAACCAGCGTATCAGAAACAGCACGATAGAAATGCTCCGCTCAACCGTGAACGGCTATAATACGGTAACGGTAAACCATTCGGACGTACATATCGACGAGGGCGATATTCATTACGCTTTGCTGCCAGTGTGGATGATGAATACGAAATACGGCGGTAAGACATATACTTTCGCTATGAACGGACAAACAGGAAAAATGGTCGGAGAGCTTCCTATAGATAAGCGAAAGCTCGCCCTTACCTGCGTGGGAACGTTCCTCGCAAGCCTTGCAATAGCTGTGCTTGTGATAGCGTTTCTGCTTTAGGAGGGTGGCGTCGTGAAAAAAATTATATCATTTCTCCTCTCGGCGGTTTTCTGCGTTGCGGTTTTTAGCTTTGACGTGCCGGCGGTAGGCGCTGAAAAAAAGGTCTACGACCCTGCGAATCTTTTGTCTGAGATGATGTATGATTCGCTGACAGAGGGGCTTGTAAAAATATCAGAAGAATATTCTGTTGACGCAGTTGCAATCGTTGTTGACTCGATCGAAAAGCAGGGTTTTGAAGATGAGCAGGCGCTTTTTGACGATTATATCGGAAAATATAAAATAGGAATCGACGGAAATGCCGTTTTGTATCTTGTTGAAGAAGACACAAAGAGTCAGTACATCTGTCCTATGGGTATTGCGTGCAATATCTTTACAGAAGAAGTGATCGAAAGCATCAAAAGCAATTCGCAGGCAAATCTCGATTTAGGCGGAGCGGCAGGATGTATTATGCTTTTTAGCTGGGACGCTGACGCATATATTTCCGAATATCTTATAGCGGAGGGCGTTATAGACGACCCGTTCGGTATGCCGGATATAGATGTGCCTGTTATTCCCGACAGCCCGATTTTCCCCGATACGCCGCAGGTGCCAAGCTATGCCGAGGGCGAGTATGACGACAGCCTGCCGAGAGTAGTGGACGAGGTAGGACTTCTTTCCGAGGGAGAAATCTCGCAGCTTGAGAAAAAGATGCGTGGAATACTCGAAGAATACGGATTCGACTGCTCTGTTGTTATCGTAGACAGCTATTACACCGAATCTGTAACTATTATGGGCTATGCGGATAACTATTACGACTACGGCGGATACGGAGTAGGCCCGGAAGCCGACGGCATAATGTTCGTTGTCGCAATGGATACAAGAGAGTGGTGGCTGACGACCTGCGGCTACGGTATGACCGCTCTTAACGATTACGGACTTGAATGGATAGAGGACGACGTGATAGATATGCTCTCCGCAGGCGACTATTACGACTGCTTTGACAGGTATGCGGAGATAGTGGATATATTTGTAAAGGAAGCAAAGGAAAACAAGCCGTACAGCAGTACCCATAGGTATGTCACAGCAGGGCATATATGGAAGTCATCAAAATTTGCGCTCGTAGTGGGCATTGTTATCTCGGTCATCGTTACATCTATCGTAGCAGGCGTCCTCAAGAGCAAGATGAAAACCGTAAAGCAAAGATCGTTTGCAAGAGAGTATATAAGGGATAATTCCTTTGCCGTAACACGTTCAACAGATACGTTTATGTATACAAGAACCACAAGGACTGCCCGCAGCTCAGGCGGCTCAGGCTCAGGCGGCGGACACAGAAGCGGCTCCGGCAGAAGCCACGGCGGCAGGGGAGGACGCTTCTAGAAATATTTAAATAAAAAGAGGTGAGGATTGTGGCGGAAACGGCAAATAAGCCACGTGAGAAAAACGACGACTATATCGACGTTGCCAAAAATGCCGATTATCAGAACCAGTCAAAGGAGTATTACAGAGAATTTCTTAACTGGAGAAGCTCCGGAAACAATCCTTACGCCTATTATTTCGTAAGAAGGAAAAGCGAGCATTCGTATGTGGACGGAAAAGGCTATGTAAGCATATCTCCCGAAGATACCGAGAAAAAGGTGCTGAAAAGGTGCTGCCGCCTTATTGCTATGACAATGCTCACATTCGTGATTTTCGGATTTCTTGAGATTTTCTATGCAAGTATGTATACGGGAGAGGTAACTCTTTCGCTTACAAAGGTTTTATCAACGGAAAGATATGATCTCTATGACGTTCCGCTGTCTGTGTCGGCGGCGGTGTGCGGTATAAGAACGATGAAGTATACTATCCCTATACTCATCTTTATCCTTGACACTAAAATCCCAAAAGCGGTTTTCCTGCCAAAAGAGGACAAGAAGTTTACAAGCATGAAGGACTGCGCTATAGTTATGGCGCTTATGACAGCGTCGTTTTGCAGAATAGCAAACGACGGACTTTCCGCTATCGGAAACAGTCTGGGTATAGGTGTCTACGGCTTTGACTATATCGGTTCAAGCGATTTTGCCGCAACGCTCCTTTTCGGATTTGTAAACTGTATCGTTATCTCGGCGCTTACCGAAGTGCTTTTCCGTGGACTTATACTCCAGACAATGCGGCAGTTCGGCGACGTTATTGCATTTGTGATATGCTGCGTTGCGGAAGTGTTCAGCAGCTTTGATTTTATGGGCTTCGGACACAGCGTCTGCCTTGGCATTGTGATTACTCTTTTCACACTGAGAACAGGCTCAATCAGCACAGCTATCGGCATGAGAATAAGCGCAACGTCGCTGTTTTTCATACTTGACATTATGAAGGTCTACCTCAATAAAAGCTATGCCAACATCGCCGCAAACGGAGTCTGCTTTATCATCATAGCAATCTCGCTCGTTATCTATTCCAGAATTACGCTCTCGCAGAATTTCAGCTTCAATGTCAATAACTCAAAGACCCATCTGTCTGTCGCAAAAAAGCTCAGCATCTTCTTTTCGCACAGCGGAATAATGCTGTGGCTAATCATAGATATATCGGTGGCGGTTTTCGCAATAAGATTCGTGTAGGGCATTTCGCCTCAGCCATGAAAATATTTTTCCGGATTTTTCTTAGAAACCTATTGACAAACGAGAAAATATGGTATATAATATTAGAGCAAACAAAGAAGAGCTGTTCCGTTCTCACCTCGAGCCTAAGGCGACAAGGTCAATTTATGAATATAAGCCTTGAAATAAAGGCGTTTATTTGTGAGCGTGAACAGAAGTTTTGCGCTCATTTTTATTTTGGAGGTGTTGCGTCATTAGCAACAAGGAACTGCAAATCAACGAAGAAATTCACGACAAGGAAATCCGTGTAATTGACGTTGATGGAACTCAGCTAGGAGTTATGTCCGCAAAGGAAGCTCTCGAGCTTGCTATCGAAAGAGATTTAGACCTTGTAAAGATTGCACCGGGTGCTACCCCGCCGGTATGCAAGATACTCGACTACGGAAAATATGTATTCGAGCAGGGCAAGAAGGAAAAGGAAGCTAAGAAAAACCAGAAGGTTGTCGAGATAAAGGAAATCAGAATGTCCTCAACGATCGACACACACGACTTCCAGACAAAGGTCAACCAGGGCATCAAGTTCTTGAACGGCGGAGACAAAATCAAGGTATCCGTAAGATTCCGTAAGCGTTCTGTTGCTCACCCACAGCTTGGCGAGGAGCTTATGAACAAGTATAAGGAAGCTGTTGCTGTCGCAGGAAGCGTAGATAAGCCATTCAAAATGGAAGGACGCAGTCTGGTGATGTTCGTATCACCAAAATCTTCTAAGTAAACAATTAAGGAGGATATATTATGGCAAAGGTAAAAATCAAGACACATTCCGGTGCTAAGAAGCGTTTCAGCGTAACCGGAACAGGCAAGGTTAAGTTCCAGCACACAAACAAAAGACACAGACTCATTTCCAAGGGCCACAAGCGTATCAGAACACTCCGTAACACAGCTTACGCAGCAAACGCTGACGCAAAGAACTTAAAGGCTCTTATCCCTTACAAATAATAAGACGAGTTGTAGGGAAGTACATTTAAAAGATAATTTCAGGAGGTAATTTACTATGGCTCGTGTAAAGGGAGCAATGATGACTCGTAAGAGAAGAAACAAGACTCTGAAGCTTGCAAAGGGCTACTTCGGAGCAAAGAGCAAGCATTTTAAGATGGCTAAGCAGGCAGTTATGAAGTCCGGCCAGTATGCATACATCGGCAGAAAGCAGAAGAAGAGAGACTTCAGACAGCTCTGGATCGCAAGAATTTCCGCAGCTTGCAAGCTCAACGGAACAAACTACTCAACATTTATGAACGGCGTTAAGAAGGCAGGCATCACACTCAATCGCAAGATGCTTTCCGAAATCGCAATCAACGACGCAGCAGGCTTCACTGCAATCGTTGAAAAGGCAAAGGCTGCTCTTTAATGCAATATCAACACGCACATTTTAAACCTGTGCGTGTTTTGTTGTATATTAAGGTAATTGAAATTTATGGAAAGGAGATGGCGGAATGCTCGTTTCAAGCAGAGATAATCCTAATGTCAAAAGGCTCGCAAAGCTCATTTCAAGCAAAAAGGAAAGAGCCGAGAGCGGCGAGTTTGTGGTTGAGGGTATGCGCAATTGCGTGGATATCGCAAGGGCGTGTGCGGAGGGCAAAGCCTGCGTGACAGCAGTTTTCTACACAAATGAAGCGGTGGAAAAGTATTCTGACATACTTCCGACCCATTACCTTTTTGAATGCGGCGGGAGCAACCGCTTTGAAATAACGGCAGAGCTTGCCGAGAAAATATCTCAGGGCGAGGGAAGTCAGGGCGTGTTTGTCGTCGCAAAAAAACTTGACAAAATTTTAAACGCTGATACAATAGAGTTAAACGGCAAGTATGTCCTGCTCGACTATATTCAGGACCCCGGCAACCTTGGCACTATACTTCGTACTGCGGACGCAATGGGCGCAAACGGCGTTGTGCTGTGTAATAATTGCTGCGATTTGTATAATCCTAAGGTCGTAAGGTCCGCAATGGGCAGTATGGCAAGAGTTCCGGTGTTTGTCGAAAATGATTTTGAAAAGGCAGTCGGATTTTTCAGGGAAAACGGCGTTGAAACCGTAGCTTCCGTTATAAGCGGAGGGGAAAATATCACGGACTTCGATTTTGACAGGTCCTGCGCAGTCGTCATTGGGAACGAGGGCAGGGGTATGAGCGACGAACACGTTTCAATGTGCGATAAAAGCGTTACGATCGGTATGCACGGGAATATTAATTCGCTGAACGCCGCAACGGCAGCAACAATTATCATGTGGGAGATGTTCAGATGATTGATTACTCAAAAAATAATCTTGTCTACTGGATGTGGCTCACTCTGCTTTTCGGGCCGTCAAACCGCAGAAAATGGCTGTTTTTAGAGGAGTTTGACAACGACGTCGTAGAGTGCTATCATAGCGTTATGTACGGTGACCGCAGCGGACTTCTAGACGCTGAAAGACGTAATCTTAATATTGCAACACTGGAAAAAGCAAAGCAGATCCTCGATGACTGTGAGAAAAAATGTATGCTCGTGTATGGTTATCAAAGTGAGGGCTATCCGAAAAAGCTGAGGGATATCTCAAATCCACCCTCTGTGCTTTTCTCATACGGAAACCTTGACTTTCTCAACAATAGAGCGGCGATTGCAGTCGTCGGTGCAAGAAAAGCTTCCGACTATTCCCTTGAGGTTACAAGGAGGCTTGTGAATAATCTTGCAAAATGGGGAGTAGTAATAGTAAGCGGCTTTGCCTACGGAATAGACTCACAGGCAAACAGAGCCGCAATCGAGGTCGGCGGTCAGACCGTCGCTGTAGTGGCGTCGGGACTGGATTACGACTACCCTCAAGGTACAATTGAATTTAAAGAGGTCGTTGCTAAAAACGGCGCAGTCATAACAGAGCAGTTCCCGGGAAGCCCGCCAAAGGGAAACGCCTTCGTAGCACGAAACAGAATACTTTCAGGAATATCCGACGGCGTGCTGATTACAGAAGCTTCAAAGGTGAGCGGCTCGCTCAATACCGCTTCACACGCCGTTTCACAGGGCAAAGAGGTGTATTGCGTTCCGCCGCACGATATCTTCTCGCAAAAGTATGCGGGCGTTTCATCGCTGCTTCGTGACGGCGCAATCCCCGTCTTTTCCGACAGGGATATTCTTATGCAGTTCGTGAACGCAAAATCGCAGTCAAAGCAGTTTGCAAGGGATCTGTCGCAGGTCTTTGAATACAACTCGGAAAGCTGTTTTGCGGATGATTTGGAAGCGGAGAAAAAGCGCAAGCAGGATAACAGACTGTTTTCACGCATAACAAAGCGTAAAGCTTCGGACAGCAAAAAGAGTCAAAATGACCCCGAAGCCGAGGTGTTTAAGGCGGAAGCAGAGCCGGCGGTAATGCCCGATGTTTCGTCGCTTTCTGAAATTCAGCAGAAGATAGTCAGGGAAATATTTGAAGGAACAAATCAGGCAGACGAGCTTTCTGCAAAGCTTATGTGCGATATATCGGAGCTGTTTGCCGAGCTGACAGAGCTTGAAATGTACGGCTATGTAAGAAGCGCCGCAGGCAACAGGTATGAGCTTAACCGATAAGAAACGGAGATGTAAGTTTGAAATCACTCATCATAGTAGAGTCACCGACAAAGGTGCATACAATAAAAAGATATTTAAGCGGTGATTATGAGGTCGTAGCGTCAATGGGTCACCTTATCGACCTGCCGAAATCAAAATTCGGCGTTGACGTTGATAACGATTTTCAGCCGCAGTATATAGAAATCAAGGGCAAGGAGTCCCTGATAAAGGACATCAAGTCAAAGGCGAAGAAGTGCGACAAAGTATACCTCGCAGGAGACCCCGACCGTGAGGGAGAAGCTATCTCATGGCATTTGGCGCATCTTCTGAAGCTTGACCTTAACGACAAAAACCGTGTTACGTTCAATGAAATTACCGCAACCGGTATAAAGCACGGTATGGAAAATCCACGAACAATCAATGAAAATCTTGTAAACGCACAGCAGACCAGAAGAATTCTTGACAGAATCGTGGGTTATAAGCTGTCCCCGTTCCTCTGGAAAAAGGTGAGGAGAGGGCTATCGGCAGGCAGAGTTCAGTCTGTCGCAGTAAGAATGATTGTAGACAGAGAGGAAGAAATCCGCTCGTTTGAATCAAAGGAGTACTGGTCAATTGAGGCAAGGCTTACCGCCGCAGCTTCAAGGAAGCAGTTTACCGCAAAGCTTACGTCGGTAAACGGCGAAAAGCTGGAGGATAAGCTCGCACTTCCCAATAAGGAAAGCGTGGATAAAATTCTTCAAATGCTTGACGGAGCGGCATATGAAGTGGAGAAGGTCAAAAAGAGCGTACACAAGAAATCTCCGTCTGCGCCTTTCACAACATCAACACTCCAGCAGGAGGCGTCAAAGCGCCTCGGCTTCCAGTCTAGAAGAACAATGAAAGCCGCACAGGAGCTTTATGAAGGCGTTGAAATCGCATCGGAGGGCGCAATCGGTCTTATCACATACATGAGAACCGACAGCCTTAGAATTTCCGACGAGGCAAGAGCCGCCGCATACGATTTTATCAAAGCAAAGTACGGCGACAAGTATCTCCCGGACGCACCCAGAAAATTCAAGACAAAGAGCAATGCGCAGGACGCACATGAAGCAATCAGACCTACAAGACCCGATATCACGCCCGATATGGTAAAGGCAAGCAATGTAACCTCCGACCAGTATAAACTTTATAAGCTTATCTGGGAAAGATTTATAGCAAGCCAGATGGCGAACTGTCTTATGGACACCGTTTCTGCCGATATCAAGGCAGGCGAATGCGGATTTAAGGCAAGCGGATATGCAGTAAAATTCGACGGCTTTACGGTGTTGTATGAGGACGTAAAGGACGACGACGAGGAAAAGAAGAACGAGCTTCCGCCGCTAAAGCAGGGCGATAAGCTAAAGCTAAAATCGCTAGACGGAAATCAGCATTTCACTCAGCCGCCGCCAAGATATACGGAAGCTACTCTGGTTAAAGCGTTCGAGGAAAACGGTATAGGCAGACCGTCTACCTATGCTCCTACCATCACAACGATCATATCAAGAAATTATGTTGAGAGGGACGGAAAACAGCTAAAGCCTACCGCACTGGGCGAGGTTACGACCAAGCTTATGAAGGAGCATTTTGACAATATAGTAGACGTTAAGTTTACAGCGGGACTTGAAACCGATCTCGATAAAATCGAGGAGGGCAGCAAAAGCTGGACAACGACTCTCTCAGGCTTCTATAAGTCGTTCAGAAAGGAGCTTTCCGAGGCTGAACAGGCAATGGACGGCAAGAGAGTCAAAGTGCCGGACGAGGAAACCGACCAGGTATGCGAGGTCTGCGGAAAGCCAATGGTTATCAAGATAGGCAGATTCGGAAAGTTCCTTGCCTGCTCAGGCTTTCCGGAGTGTACCAATACTAAGAAAATCGTAACCGAGGCAGGCGGAAGATGTCCGTACTGCGGAGGAAAGATACTGCTGAAGAAAACCAAAAAGGGAAAGAAGTATTACGGCTGTGAGCATAATCCACAGTGCAGCTTTATGACATGGGACGTTCCCACAAACGATATCTGCCCCCAGTGCGGAAGCACGCTTTTCAAAAAGGGCGGAAAAACAGGAAAGCTTCTCTGCCATAAGCAGGACTGCGGATACGAAAAACAGCTTGGTGACGGCGATGAGGGTTAACGTAGTAGGCGCAGGACTCGCCGGCTGTGAAGCGGCATGGCAGCTTGCAAACGCAGGAATTGAGGTAAATCTCTATGAGATGAAGCCTAAGAAGTATTCTCCTGCTCATAAGTATCAGGGCTTTGCAGAGCTTGTATGCTCAAATTCTCTGAAAGCCGATAGGATTGACTCTGCCGCAGGAATGTTAAAGCAGGAAATGCGGATACTAGGCTCTCTCACAATGGAATGTGCGGAGCTTTCAAAGGTTTCGGCAGGCGGTGCGTTGGCCGTTGACAGGACAAAGTTTTCCGACGCAGTTACCGAAAGAATACGCTCAAACGGGCTTATAAACGTAATAGCCGAGGAAGTGACGGAAATCCCTGACGGATATACGATAATAGCGACGGGTCCTCTTACAAGTGAGCCTTTGGCAGAGAGCATTAAATCTGTCTGCGGCGAATATCTCTATTTCCACGACGCCGCCGCACCGATCGTGACCTTTGACAGTCTTGACAAGGAAAAGGTGTTTTTTGCGTCACGTTACGGAAAGGGCGAGGCGGATTACATCAACTGCCCTATGGATAAGGACGAGTACGAGCGTTTCTATAATGCTCTCACAGAGGCGGAATCCGTGCCGCTCCACGATTTTGACAAGGAGCATTTTTCAAAGGACGGCTTTAAGGTCTATGAGGGCTGTATGCCTATCGAGGTTCTGGCAAAGCGCGGCGCAGACACAATGCGCTTTGGACCGCTCAAGCCGGTAGGACTTGTAGATCCAAGGACCGATAAAAGGCCATACGCAGTAGTTCAGCTGAGAGCCGAAAACAGTAAAGGCACTATGTACAACCTCGTAGGTTTCCAGACAAACCTTAAATTCGGCGAGCAGAAAAGGGTCTTTTCCCTTATTACGGGACTTGAAAATGCAGAGTTTGTAAGATACGGCGTTATGCACAGAAACACTTTCATAAACTCTCCTAAGCTTCTGGACGAAAGATTTTGCATGAGGGATAACGAAAAGCTGTATTTTGCAGGTCAGATCACAGGGGTAGAGGGCTATATCGAGTCTGCCGCAAGCGGAATTTTCGCAGGACTCTCCCTCGCAAGAAAGCTTGGCGGAAAAGAGCCTGTAACGCTCCCTGCGACAACTATGCTCGGCGCTCTCGCCGGTTATGTCAGCGATAAAACCGTTGAGAAGTTCCAGCCTATGGGCTGCAATATGGGTATACTGCCGGAGCTTCCGCAGAGAATAAGGGATAAGAAACAAAAGTATATGGCGCTCGCAGAAAGAGGACTTTCGGAGCTTACAGAGCTTGTAAAAACATTCTGATATAAAGGAGGCATATTCCCGATTTGGGAAATGTGATTTTAAAATGAATATAGTTCTTGACGCATTCGGCGGCGATAACGCACCGCTCGAAATTATAAAGGGTGCGATAGACGCCCGTAAAGACTTCAATGTAGATATCACACTCGTAGGTCACGAGGAAAAGATAAAGCAGTGTGCTAAGGATAACAACCTTGACATATCCTTGCTTAAAATCAGACACGCAGACGATGTTATCGAAATCTGCGACGAGGCAATGGAAATCGTAAAGGGAAACAAGAAAAACTCCTCAATGGCTGTCGGACTTAAAATGCTTGCAGACGGAGAGGGCGACGCATTCGTTTCCGCAGGCTCAACAGCCGCACTCGTAGTAGGCTCAACATTTATCGTAAAGAGGATAAAGGGCATAAAAAGAGCCGCACTTGCAAGCGTTCTGCCTACTGCGACAAATCCTACTATGCTCTTGGACTGCGGCGCAAACTCCGACTGCCGTGCCGAGATGCTTTTGCAGTTCGGCGTAATGGGCAGTATCTATATGAATAAGGTTATGGGAGTTGATAATCCGACGGTAGCTCTTGCAAATATCGGGGCAGAGGAATCAAAGGGCAGAGAGCTTGATATCGAAAGCTATAAGCTCTTGCAGAAAGCCCCCGTGAACTTTGTCGGCAATATCGAAGCAAGAGAGATACCCAAGGGAAATTGCAGCGTAGTAGTAGCGGACGGATTTTCTGGAAACCTTTTGCTGAAGCTATACGAGGGTATGGGTAAATTTTTCGCAAACGAACTTAAAGATATGCTGCTAGGCGGCTTTGCGTCAAAAATCGGCGCACTTTTCCTACTCAAAAAGGTCAGGGCGTTCAAGAAGAAAATGGATTATAAGGAATACGGCGGAGCGCCTCTTTTAGGTACTGCAAAGCCTGTTATAAAGGCGCACGGCAGTTCGGACGCAAAGGCAATCTATAACGCAATCCGTCAGGCTAAGAGCTTCACGGAGGGCAAGGTCATAGAGGAGGTTTCCGCCGCACTCGAAGCCCTGAAAAAGGCAAAGGTTGAGAACGGTCAGCAGCCTGCGCAGGTTTAAATATTCAGATTACATATAAGAAAGGATGTGTTGATATAATGACAGAACAGGAAAATATGCGTGCGTTCGAGGAAAAAATCGGTTATAAATTCAAGGACGAAAGGCTTCTTTATCAGGCGCTTTCCCATTCCTCCTTCGCAAACGAAAAGAAAGGAAGAAAGAGCAACGAAAGGCTGGAATTCTTAGGCGACTCGGTGCTTTCGATAGTCGTTTCAAATTATATCTTCCATCATCAGCAGCAGATGCCGGAGGGTCAGCTTTCAAAGCTTCGTGCGTCGCTCGTCTGCGAAAAAGCGCTTTTTGAGTTTTCAAAAAAGATAGATTTGGGCGAGCATATTATGCTCGGTAAGGGAGAGGAACACCATGGCGGAAGGGAACGTCCGTCAATAGTTTCCGACGCTTTTGAAGCGGTAATCGCCGCAATATACCTCGACGGCGGCATGGAGCCTGCCGAAAAGCATATCCTGAGGTTTATGCCAAAGGAATTTGACAGCGTAACAGTTACTCCTTTCAGGGATTATAAAACAGTATTGCAGGAGATAGTTCAGGAAAATCCGGAGGAAAGAGTCGTTTACGCACTCGTTGACGAGTCGGGTCCTGACCACGACAAGACCTTTACGGTAAATGTAATGCTCAATTCCAATGTCATAGGCACCGGCAAGGGTCAGTCAAAGAAAAATGCCGAACAGCAGGCGGCAAGAGAAGCACTTCTGCTTATGGGTCATAAGCTGGACTGATGAGCGGCGGTAACATTTCGATTTTTGTGCCGCATATCGGCTGTCCGAATATGTGCTCGTTCTGCAATCAGCGCACGATAAGCGGCGAGACAAACGCCCCTACTGCCGAGTCGGTCAGGGAGGTATGTGAGTTTGCGCTAAAGCAGGCAAAATCTCCGCAGACTATGCAGATAGCCTTTTTCGGCGGCAGCTTTACGGCAATCGACAGAGAGTATATGACAGAGCTTCTTGAAGCCGCAAGCGGATTTGTGTCGGATAACGGATTTTCGGGCATAAGAATTTCTACACGCCCCGACGCAATAAACGAGGAAATCCTCGGCATTTTAATGCACTACGGCGTCAGAGCAATCGAGCTGGGCGCACAGAGTATGAACGACGAGGTGCTTTTGGCTAACGACCGAGGACACAGCGCTGAGGACGTTCGCAGGGCGTCGGCGCTAATCAAAAGCTTCGGCTTTGAGCTTGGACTGCAAATAATGACAGGTCTTTACAAAAGCACACCCGATATCGACCTTGACACAATGCGGGAGGTCATCAGGATAAAACCCGATACAGTCAGAATTTACCCCACGGTAATCCTAAACGGCACTAAGCTGGGCGAGCTTTATCAGTCGGGCGAGTATAAAACGGTAAGCTTTGACGATATGGTGAAGCTGTGCGCTAAGATGCTTTTGGAGTTTAGAAAAAACGGTATCAAGGTAATCAGATGCGGTCTGCACGCATCTGATAATGTGTCGGGCGAGCAGGTAGGCGGTTTTTACCACCCTGCATTTAAGGAGCTTTGCGAAAGCGAGGTCTATAAGAGCCTTATTAAGGCACAGCTGCCCGATGATTTTAAGGGCAGTGCGACGGTGCTGGTTGCAGATGACTGCATAAGCAAGGCGCTGGGTCATAAAAAGTCAAACGCAGAATATTTTTCAAGGCGTGGGGTCAGTCTTAACGTAAAAGGCGACGGCGCTTTGGACAAGTATCAGTGCAGAATAATAACACAGGAAACATAAACTTTATTGAAGGGAGGACACGGTTTCCGTTTTTGGGGAAACGTGGCGATAATATGCATCTTATATCCTTGGAGCTTCAGGGCTTCAAATCATTCCCCGACAAAGTAAAGCTCGATTTCGGAAAGGGCATTACAGGCGTTGTAGGTCCCAACGGAAGCGGTAAAAGTAACATCGGCGACGCAATGAGATGGGTGCTTGGCGAGCAGTCGACAAAAACCCTCCGTGGCGGAAAGATGGAGGACGTAATCTTTACAGGTACTGAAAAGAGAAAGGCTGTAAGCTTTGCCCTTGCAACCCTTAATATAGATAATACAGACAGAAGTCTTATGCACGAGAGCGACGTGGTTTCAGTAACAAGGAAGCTCTACCGCAACGGCGACAGCGAGTATTCAATCAACGGAGCGCAGGTCAGACTCAAGGACGTAGTGGAGCTTTTTATGGATACGGGTCTTGGCAAGGACGGATATTCCATAATAGGGCAGGGCAAAATTGCGGATATAGTGTCCAGCAAATCCTCCGAAAGACGTGAGATTTTTGAGGAAGCCGCAGGCATCTCAAAATTCAGATACAAAAAGCTTCAGGCGGAAAGAAAGCTCCTCGCCGCACAGGATAATATACTAAGGCTTACCGACATTCTGGCGGAGCTTGAAAGCCGTGTAGAGCCGCTTCGTGTTCAGTCGGAAAAGGCAAAGAAATTCTTAGCCCTCGACGGTGAGAAAAGAAGCCTCGAAATCTCCGTATGGGTACATCGTATGGACGAAATCAAAACAGTTCTTGACGGACTCTCCGAAAAGCTGGAAGCGCTCAATTCCCAGTATGCTGAGAACTGCGCAGAGTGCGAAAGACTCGAAAGAAGCGCTGAGGACAGCCTTGCCGACGCCGCTTCCTGCGCCGAGAAAATCGAGCAGGAGAGGGAAAGGATACACGAAATTGAGCTTGAAATTTCTCAGGCGGACTCTAAAATCGCAGTCTTAAATAACGATATTCTCCATATAAACGAGGCGATTGAGAGCCTTAATACCCAGATTGAGCAGACCTATTCCTCCGCAGAAAAGCTGAGCGCCGATAAGGAGCAGAAGCTTCTCGAAGCTAAGGAAACGCAGGACAGAATAGTTTCGCTTGACAGCAAAATCTCGCAAACGGAGAAAGCGCTCTCCGAGCTGTCCGACAAGGACGACATGGAGCAGAAAACGATAGCAACCCAGAGCGAGCAGATAAGCACGCTTTATATAAGAAGCTCCGAGCTTTCGTTCCTGCTCGAAAATTCAAAGAATACGAGCGCAGAGCTTACCGAACAGACCGAGCTTAGCATAAATGCAAAGAACGAGGCCGAGGCTGCATATGACGATGCGGTAAAAGAGCGCAGGGAACTTAACACAGCGCTCGACAACCTGAATATAAAGCTTTCGGAGTATCAGAATAAGCTTGGCGGGTTTCAGCTTTTGTCGGGCAGAAAGCAAACTGAGCTTGATAATGCGCAGAAAGCCTTCAGGGACTGCGATATAGAACTTCGTGACAAGACACAGAAGCTGCGCCTTTTAAATGACCTTGAAAATTCAATGGAGGGCTTTTCCCGAAGCGTAAAGCAGGTAATAAAGGCTTCAAAGCAGGGGCAGATAAAGGGCATTTTAGGCTCTGTCGCACAGCTTGTGACGACAAAGCCGGAGTATTCGCTCGCAATCGAAACAGCCTTGGGTGCGTCGCTACAGAATATCATTGTCGAAAACGAGGACACTGCAAAACGCTGTATCAGATACTTAAAAGAACAAAACGCAGGCAGAGCAACCTTTCTGCCGCTTACATCTGTAAAGGGCAAGGACTTTTCCGAAAGCGGACTTTCCTCCTGCGACGGATATGTTGCACTTGCAAGCGAGCTTGTTTCGTATGACTCAAAGCTTTCTCCGATCGTTTCGTCGCTTTTGGGCAGAACGGTAGTAGCCGAGGATATCGACCTTGCAACGCTAATCGCAAAGAAATATTCCTACCGCTTCAAGCTTGTAACCCTCGACGGACAGGTCATTAACGCAGGCGGTTCGTTCACGGGCGGAAGCGCAAACAGAAGCGTAGGTATCCTCACCCGAAGAAACGAGATTGACGAGCTCTCAAGGTCGGTAGAGGCGTTAAATACCAAGCATTCCGACTTGGAAAGGTCTGCACAGAGGTTAAAGCAGGAGCTTGATAAGCTTAACGCCGACAGCGAGGGCTATAAGGAAACGATATCCGAAATGAATACCGATAAGGTAAGATTTGAAACAGAGATAAAGCGTGTTACGGACGTTATATCGCAGCTTGACGCAAGACTCGACGAGCTTGATAGCCAGCTTGCGACATTGTCTTCTAAGCTTTTCTCCGCAGACAGCGATTTCGATACCGCACAGGCAGAGCTTGCCGACATTAAAAAGCAGATAGAGGAGCAGGAAAGCTTAATCGCAATCTCTCAGCAGGCACAGTCTGACAGCAAGCAGCAGCGTGAACAGCTGTCGCAAAGGCTCTCGGGACTAAGACTCCACAGGGTAGAGCTTGTAAAGGACAGAGAAGCCTGCTACCTCGCCGCACAGCAGATTGACGAAACGATAGCATCGTTAAGCGGCGGCAGAGATGAATTGCAGAATAAGATTTCCGAGGCACAGGACGAAATTGAGCAGAAGAATACGGAAATTGCAAACATAAAGGAAAGTATTTCAAATTCGGGCGAAAGAACAGATGAAATAGAGCGAAATATCCTCTCTCTCCAGTCACGGCACAGAACTCTCGATGAAAAATCCTCCAAGGAAAGGGTTATGCTCAAAATTAAAAACGAGGAAAGAGAGTCGCTTTCCCAGAACATCGCAAGAGTAAGCGAGAAGCAGATTTCAGCAGGCGAGGAGTACGACAAAATCGTGTCCTCTCTGTGGGAGCAGTACGAGCTTTCAAAGTCGGAGGCTGTCAATGCCGCACAGCCACTTGAAGATGTCGCAGAGGCAAACAAGCGGCTTACCGAGCTTCGCAATAAAATCAAGCACTTAGGCAACGTTAATGTCGGCGCTGTCGAGGAGTACATAGAGGTGTCCGAAAGATACGAATTTCTGTCCAAGGAGCTTTCCGATGTCACGACCTCAAAGAGCGAGCTTGAAAAGCTTATTGCAGAGCTTACAGGCAGTATGAAGGAGATTTTCTCCGAAAGCTTTGTTAAGATAAACGAGAATTTCAAGCGCATATTTGTTGAGCTTTTCGGCGGCGGCAGGGCAGAGCTAAAACTTGATAACCCTGACGATATACTCGAATGCGGTATTGATATAAATGTCGCACCTCCCGGAAAGGTCATAAAAAATCTCTCGCTCCTCTCAGGCGGCGAGCAGGCGTTTGTAGCAATTGCAATCTACTTTGCGATACTTGCCGTAAAACCGTCACCGTTCTGCCTGCTTGACGAGATAGAAGCGGCGCTCGACGACGTAAACGTTACGAAATATGCTCAGTATCTGAGAAAGTTCACCGATACGACTCAGTTTATCGCCATCACCCACAGGCGTGGCACAATGGAGGAGGCGGATGTTCTCTACGGCGTGACAATGCAGGAAAAGGGCGTTTCAAAGCTTCTTAAAATGAACGTTTCCGAAGCCTCTCAGACACTTAACTAGAAAGGAATTGATATATATGGGATTTTTTGAAAAGCTTAAAGCAGGTCTTTCAAAAACCAAAAATTCGTTTATAGGCGGTATCTCAAAGGTACTCAACAAGTTCACGAAAATCGACGAGGAGCTTTTTGAGGAGCTTGAAGAAACGCTTATTATGTGCGATATAGGCGCTGCTACGTCAATTAAGATTTGTGAAATTTTAAGGAAAAGGGTCAAGGAAAACGGCGTAAAAGAGCCTGAAAAAATTATGGATATGCTCAAAGAGGTCATCGAGGAAATGCTCGGAGAGCCTCAGGCACTTGATATGTCCACAACTCCGTCGGTTATCCTCGTAATCGGCGTAAACGGCGTAGGTAAGACAACCACGATCGGCAAGCTCTCCTATCAGCTTAAAAACGAGGGCAGGAAGGTGCTTGTCGCCGCAGCAGATACATTCCGTGCCGCAGCAATCGACCAGCTTGAAGTGTGGACGGAGAGAGCAGGGGTAGATATTATCAAGCATAAGGAAGGCTCAGACCCTGCGGCAGTTGTTTTTGACGCTCTTACAGCGGCGAAGGCAAGAAAGGCGGACGTGGTTATCTGCGATACGGCGGGCAGACTCCATAACAAGAAAAACCTTATGGACGAGCTTAAAAAGATATCAAGGATCGTCCATACCCAGGCAGTGGGCTGCTCGCTTGAAGTCCTTTTAGCGCTTGACGCTACAACAGGTCAGAATGCCGTAAATCAGGCAAAGCAGTTCAACGAGGTCGCAGATATCACAGGTATCATACTCACAAAGCTTGACGGCACGGCAAAGGGCGGTATCATTATTTCCATTGCAGACGACCTTAAAGTGCCTGTAAAGCTTGTAACGGTGGGCGAAAAGATTGAGGATATTCAGCCGTTTGATACCCACGATTTTGTAAACGCACTCTTTGAATAAGGGAGAAGTAAAGCTATGAAGCTTATCATCGCAAGCAATAATAAGGGAAAAATCCGTGAGTATAAACAGCTTCTCGAGCCGCTCGGCTACGAGGTTGTTTCCCAAAGGGAATCGGGCATAGACGTCGATATCGACGAAAACGGAGAAACCTTTGAGGAAAACGCCGCAATAAAAGCAAGGGCTATCTACGGCGTATCCAAAACCGCAACTCTTGCAGACGACAGCGGTATCGTGATAGATGCACTGGGCGGTCAGCCGGGAGTACATTCCGCAAGATACGGCACGCCCGATCTGGACGACGAGGGAAGAACAAGCCTCGTACTGAAAAATATGCAGGGCGTACCGGACGAAAAGCGCACAGCAAGATATGTCGCAGTTATTCATTTTATCGACAAGAGCGGTAAGGAAATTTCTGTCAGAGGCGAGTGCGAGGGTATTATCGGACACAGTCCCGTCGGTAAAAACGGATTCGGCTACGACCCTATATTTATATACGGGGATAAAACCTTTGCACAGCATACGGAAGAATTTAAAAACTCGGTAAGCCACAGAGCAAATGCCCTGAAACAGCTTATCGAAAAGCTAAAACAATCTTAGACCTTAGGAGGACACGTTCCGAACATTCGGAATGTAAAAATATATGATTACAACAAAGCAAAGAGCATACTTGAAAAGCCTAGCTTCAAAGCTTGAACCTGTTTTCCAGATAGGAAAGGGCGGCGTCAGCGAGGTACAGATGACGGCAATAGACGACTACCTCAGAAAGCACGAGATAGTTAAGGTCAAGGTGCTGGACAATTCTCTCTACACCGCAAGAGAAGCGGCAGACGAAATCGCAGAGGCAATCAATGCCGAGGTGGTGCAGGTAATCGGCTCAAGAGCGGTTTTCTTTAAGAGAAATGCGCAGAAGCCCGTTATTGAGCTTCCGAGCAACAAGAACAGAAACAAGAAAATATGAGTAATATCGGACTTTTCGGCGGTACGTTCAACCCAGTACACACAGGACATATAAGACTGCTCAAATCCGTTTTGGATAAAATGGACTTTGAAAAGGTAATTGTTCTGCCGGACAGGATACCTCCCCATAAACAGGCGCATAACCTCGTTTCGGGAAAGCAGAGATTTGAAATGTGCAGGCTCGCTTTCGAGGATATGCCAAGCGTTGAAATCAGCGACTTTGAGCTTAAAAGAAGCGGCAAAAGCTATTCTGTTTATACAGTCAGGCATTTTAAAAAGCTTTATCCAAACGATAAGCTGTGCTTTATAATGGGAAGCGATATGCTCCTTATATTCGATAAATGGTACAGGTATGAGGAAATTCTCTCTATGGCGACGCTTGTTTGTATCTCCCGTGAGGACGAGGATACGACAAAAAAGCTCCGTGAGTATGCGCAGAAGCTTACCGAAAAGGGAGGAGAGGTCATAGTCCTTGACACGCCGCCTATGGAGCTTTCGTCAAGCGAAATAAGAGAAAAACTCAGAAATTCTGAGGATTGCTCTTGCTATTTGCCTCAAAAAATAGTACAATACATTTGTGAGAATAATTTGTATAAGTAGGTGTTTTGCTTGCTGACAGAAAAACAGATTCAAAAACTCTCGGACTTTATTAAGCCGAGAATGTCAAAAAAGCGTTATACCCATTCGGTTAACGTTGCAAATGAAGCCGCAAAGCTTGCAAAGAAATATGGAGTGGACGAGGATAAAGCCTTTGCCGCAGGCTATCTCCACGACTGCGCAAAGGAGCTTTCACAGGAAAAGCAGTTAGAGCTTATGAAAAGGAGCCGCTTTCCCGTCGATAAAATCGAGTTCTCCGCACCGCCGCTGTATCACGCAGTCGCAGGCGCAGTGGTCGCAGGCGAGGAGTACGGTATCGACGACGAGGGTATTTTAGCCGCAATCAGATTTCATACAATCGGCTCGCCAAGTATGTCGGGGCTTGCAGAGATTATCTACCTCGCAGATCTGGTTTCCGAGGACAGGGATTATAAGGACGTAAAGCGTATGCGTAAAATTGCCTATGAAGGACTGAACGGCGCTATGCTCGAAGCTTTAGCTTTTTCGATCACCGATTCGGTGAAAAAGGGAAACAGCATTCCCCCTGCAACGCTTATGGCATATAATCACTACATAGAGAAAGTAAAAAGCATAAAAGGAAAAGAGGGAAAATAATTGACTCAGAAGGAATTTATCGAAACCGCAGTTAAGGCTCTCGATTTGAAAAGGGCTGAGGATATACAGGTAATAGGCATAAGAGATCTGACAGTAATAGCAGACTACTTCATTATCGCAAACGGAACCTCCACGACCCAGACAAAGGCGCTCGCTGACGAGGTCGAGTACCAGCTAAAGGAAAAGGGAATCACTCCGCTGCGTACCGAGGGTTATCAGGGCGCACAGTGGATAGTCTTAGACTACGGCGATATTGTAGTTCACGTTTTCTACAAGGAAACAAGACAGTATTACAACCTCGAAAGACTGTGGCGTGACGGCGAGAACGTAGATATCTCCGAGTATATTACAGAGGACTGATAAACACATATCATTGTAAAGGACTTGATAAAAATGGGTAAGTATAATCATTCTGAAATTGAAAGCAAGTGGCAGAAAATCTGGGAGGATAACGGCACGTTCAAGGCAGAAATAAACCACGATAAGCCTAAGTTCTACGGACTTGTAGAGTTCCCGTATCCGTCGGGCGCAGGTATGCACGTCGGACATATAAAGGCATACTCGGGACTTGAGGTAGTGTCAAGAAAAAGAAGGCTTGAGGGATATAACGTCCTTTTCCCAATCGGCTTTGACGCATACGGACTTCCTACCGAGAATACAGCTATAAAAACAGGCGTTCACCCCAGAATCGTTACAGACAACAATATAAAGAAGTTCACCAGCCAGCTTAAAAGAGTAGGCTTTTCGTTTGACTGGGACAGAGTTGTCGATACAACAGATGAGGGATACTATAAGTGGACTCAGTGGATTTTCCTAAAGATGTTTGAAAACGGACTCGTTTTCAGAGATAAAACTCTCGTAAATTACTGTCCGTCATGCAAGGTAGTTCTCTCAAACGAGGACTCGCAGGGCGGTAAGTGCGATATCTGCCATACCGATATAGTCCAGAAAACAAAGGAAGTATGGTACCTCAGAATTACCGAGTACGCAGATAAGCTTCTCGACGGACTTAAAGAAGTTGACTATCTCCCGAATATCAAGCTCCAGCAGGAAAACTGGATAGGCAGGTCAACAGGTGCGTTCGTAAACTTCAAGATCGCAGAGCAGGACGAAACGCTCAGGATCTATACGACAAGACCAGATACGCTCTACGGCGTAACGTTTATGGTTATCGCTCCTGAGCATCCTATCATTGAAAAGTATAAGGACAGTATCGCTAACTACGCAGACCTCGAAAACTATAAGACGGAGTGCGCTAAAAAGAGCGAGTTTGAAAGAACGCAGCTCGTAAAGGATAAGACGGGCGTAAAAATCGACGGACTTACCGCAATAAATCCCGTAACAGGCAAGCAGATCCCTATCTACATTTCCGACTACGTTATGATGGGCTACGGCACAGGCGCAATTATGGCTGTTCCTGCACACGATACCCGTGACTACGACTTTGCTAAGAAGTTCGGCATCGACATCATCGAGGTAATAAAGGGCGGAGATATCTCCAAGGAAGCCTATACAGGCGACGGAGAAATGGTCAACTCCGATATTCTCAACGGAATCACATACAAGAAGGAAGCAATCGAGAAGATACTCAAAATACTCGAAGAAAAGGGAGTAGGCGAAAAGGGCGTACAGTACAAGATGAAGGACTGGGCATTCAACCGTCAGAGATACTGGGGCGAGCCTATTCCTATCGTTCACTGCCCCGACTGCGGAATGGTTGCTGTTCCTTACGAGGAGCTTCCGCTCAGACTTCCGCCGGTAGACAACTTCCAGCCGGGTTCAGACGGCGAAAGCCCGCTTGCTAAGATCGACTCGTTCGTAAATTGCAAGTGTCCTAAGTGCGGTAAGGACGCAAAGCGTGAAACGGATACAATGCCGCAGTGGGCAGGCTCGTCATGGTACTTCCTCCGTTACTGCGACCCTAAGAACAGCGAAGCATTAGCTTCAAAGGAAGCGCTCGAATACTGGATGCCTGTTGACTGGTATAACGGCGGTATGGAGCATGTTACCCGTCACCTTATCTATTCAAGATTCTGGCATAAGTTCCTCTATGATATAGGCGAAGTAAATACTCCTGAGCCTTACGCCAAGAGAACGGCTCAGGGACTTATATTAGGCCCTGACGGCGTAAAGATGAGTAAGTCAAGAGGCAACGTTATCGACCCTAACGACGTTGTTGACGAGTACGGTGCAGACGTACTCAGAGTGTACGTTCTCTTTATGGGCGACTATGAGCAGGCAGCTCCTTGGAGCGAGAGCAGCATGAAGGGCTGTAAGAGATTTTTGGACAGATTATGGGCGCTTCAGGATATGCTCGTAGACGGAGACGAGTACCGCCCTGAAATGATGTCCTCGATGCATAAGACGATCAAGAAGGTAAGCGGCGACATAGAGTCTATGGCATTCAATACCGCAATCGCAGCACTTATGACCCTCATTAACAAGATTTACGAGATAGGCTCTGTAAACCGTGCAGAGTATAAGACATTTATAACGCTTCTCAATCCTTTTGCACCGCATATTACAGAAGAAATCTATGAGCTTTGCAAGTTCGGCGGTATGCTCAATGAGCAGAAGTGGCCAAGCTATGACGAGAAGCTCTGCATCGACGATACAATCGAAATCGTTGTACAGATAAACGGCAAGGTAAAGAGCAAAATCAATATCCCTGCCGATATGGAGCAGGCAGAGGTCTTGGCTGTAGCAAAGGCTGATGAAAATATCGTAAAAGCTTGCGAGGGAAAAACTGTCGTTAAGGAAATTTATGTAAAGGGCAGGCTCGTAAATATAGTAGTAAAGTAACATTTTGAAGCATTTTGTCGGATATTTTTTAAAAAATATATTGACAATTTGGCAGGATTGATGTATAATAAAATTTGTAATTTAATTTGATGCAATCGGCACAGGCAGAATATACAGAGGGAGAGGGTTTCCTCTCTAAAGGACTACTAACGCCTTCACTATCACCGTTTGCCTTTGTCGGCATCTTATTATACCTCTGTAAACAGGTGGCAAAGGGAGGGAATTTGACATGGCAGAGATTAAAGTTGGAAAGAACGAGAGCCTCGACGCAGCATTAAAGCGTTTCAAGAGGTCATGCTCAAGAGATGGCGTCATTGCTGAGGTTCGTAAGAGAGAGCATTATGAGAAGCCTTCCGTAAAGCGTAAGAAGAAGTCTGAAGCTGCTCGTAAGCGCAAATATTAATAACAAAAACGAAAGCGGGCAGGTTTTGTCCGCTTTTATTTTTTATAAGGAGTGAAAGAAATGCCGGCAAAATTCGGACCGGGCGGAAACAGTGAGGATTTTTCCTCAAAATATAAATCAACCCTTGACGCACCGAGGTATGTTAAGGAAATGGGACTTGACCACTATGAGTATGAGTGCGGCAGAGGGGTCAAAGTAAGCGACGCTCACGCACAGGCAATGCTCCGAAACGCAAAGGAACACGGTATATCCCTGTCCCTGCACGCACCGTATTTCATCTCTCTGTCAAGCGTCGAGGAGGATAAGCGTCAGAACAGCATAAGATATATCATAGAGTCCTGCGACGCCGCAAAAAGAATGGGCGCAGACAGAATCGTAATACACAGCGGCTCATGCGGCAAGATCGCAAGAGAAGAAGCCCTGGAGCTTGCAAAGGAAACGCTTGTGCAGGCAAGGAAGGCGGCAATTGAGCAGGGCTATGAGTCGATAGCGTTCTGCCCCGAAACGATGGGAAAGGTGAATCAGCTTGGTAATCTTTTTGAGGTAATGGAGCTTTGCAGGCTTGATGATTCGTTTATTCCATGTATAGATTTCGGACACCTAAACGCAAGAGAATTTGGGTTTATAAAGGGCAGGACAGAGTATGAAAAAATCCTAGATGAGATGGAAAGCGCAATCGGCCACGACAGGCTCAGCGTGTTCCACAGCCACTTCTCAAAGATAATGTTCACCGTTCCCGGCGGAGAGAAAAAGCACCTCACCTTTGACGAAAACGAGGGCTTCGGCCCCGACTTTGAGCCGCTTATGGAAATTATAGCAAAGAAAAACCTCTCGCCCGTGTTTGTCTGCGAAAGTGCAGGCACGCAGGCAAAGGACGCTCTGACTATGAAAAATTACTACCTATCTGTAAGGTAGGAGAAAGGAAATATCGCTATGAAAAAAATACTTGTAATACACGGTCCTAACCTCAATCTCCTCGGCGAAAGAGAGCCGGGAGTATACGGAAACGACAGCTTTGAAAGCATAAACACCGAGATTGCAGAGTATGCTAATTCCAAGGGCTTTGACTGCGAAATTTATCAGTCAAACCACGAGGGCGCAATCATCGACAAGCTTCACGCCGCAAGAAAAGACAAGGACGGGATTGTGATTAACGCCGGAGCATATACCCATTACAGCTATGCTATAAGAGACGCTATAGCTGCAATCAAAATCCCTGTTATCGAGGTGCATATGAGCGATATTCATAAGCGTGAGGAATTCCGCCATCTTTCGGTTATAGAGCCTGTATGCAAAATGCAGATTTGCGGATTCGGAAAGAACAGCTACCTTATGGGCGTAGACGCTCTGGAGGAGATTTTCGATGAGAAATAATGTTAAGCTTTTGCAGGAGAGCATGAGCGATTTTTGTGACTGTGCCATAATCACAAGCGATACAAACCGCCGATACCTTACGGGTATGAAATCTACGGCAGGCACGGTCGCCGTTTTCAGGGATAGAGCGTATCTGATTATAGATTTTCGCTATATTGAAAAGGCGAGAAGCATTGTGACCGACTGCGAGGTTGTATTGGAGCAGTCGCTCATAAGCCAGCTTGGCGAGCTTATAAAGAAGCACGGAGCAAAGACGGCAGCCGTCGAAGCCGACTCTATAACGCTATCGCATTACAACACGCTAAAAAATGCCCTGCCGGCAGAGGTTACGTCGGGCGCAGAGCTGAGCGACGCAATCTCACGACTTCGCAGAATTAAAACCGACGACGAGGCAGAGCAGATAATAAAAGCACAGCGCATCGCAGAGCGGGCGTTTGACGAGGTTCGGAATTTTATAAGGGTAGGCAGGACGGAGCGTGAAATAGCGCTGTTCCTCGACTATGAAATGCAGAAGCGCAGCTCGGAGGGCGTGTCCTTTGAAACGATCGCCCTGAGCGGTGAAAACACATCAATGCCGCACGGCGTGCCGGGCGACAGAACGGTGCAGGACGGCGACTTCGTTTTAATGGACTACGGCGCAGTTGTCGGCGGATACCACAGCGATATGACAAGAACGGTCGCAGTGGGTACGCCCAGCGATAAAATGATAAGCGTATATAATACCGTTCTTGCCGCACAGCAAGCCGCACTCGCCGCCGCAAAAGCCAATATAACCGGCAGCGAGCTTGACGCCGCCGCAAGAAATGTTATAACAGACGCAGGCTACGGCGACTGCTTCGGTCACAGCTTAGGACACGGTGTGGGTCTTGAAATTCACGAAGCCCCTAACGCTTCGCCACGCTGCAATAAGGCAATCCGTGAGGGAGCAATTGTAACTGTCGAACCGGGCATTTATATTGCAGGAGAGTTCGGCGTTCGTATCGAAGATATGGTTCAGGTCACAAAAGATGGTTGCAAAAACCTAACTTTGAGTGAAAAGCAACTGATTATTTTGTAGAATGCTGAGAAATTCTCTAAAACCCCTTGCAAAATGCGATAAAATATTGTAAAATAAAAAGGTAAGTAATGCAAGGTCTACGCTTTGCGTTTGAAAAATATTTGGAGGTATAATTTATATGATTACTGCCGGCGATTTCAGAAACGGAATGACATTTGAAGAAGAAGGAAACGTAATGCAGATTATCGAATTCCAGCACGTTAAGCCTGGAAAGGGTGCTGCTTTCGTTAGAACTAAGGTAAGAAACGTTATCACAGGTTCTGTTGTTGAAAAGACTTACAACCCAACGGCTAAGTTCCCAACAGCTTACGTTGAAAGAAAGGATATGGAGTATTGCTACAACGATGGCGACCTCTATTACTTTATGGATCCTGAAACCTACGAGCAGGTTCCTGTAAACAAGACAGAGCTTACAGAAAGCTTCAAGTTCGTTAAGGAAAATATGGTATGTAAGGTTCTTTCTTATAAGGGTCAGGTTTTCGGCGTTGAGCCGCCAAACTTTGTAGAGCTTGTTGTTGAAAAGACAGACCCGGGCTTCGCAGGAAACACAGCTACAAACGCTACAAAGCCTGCTACACTCGAAACAGGCGCTGAGATCAAGGTTCCTCTCTTTATCGAAGAGGGCGAAACTATCAGAATTGATACAAGAACCTGCGAGTATATGGAAAGAGTTTAATTTTACAGAATATCTTGAATAAGGGAGGTCTTTGACTATGGAGCTTATGGAAAAGGTAGCATACCTCAAGGGTCTTATGGACGGACTTGAGCTTGACACAACAACAAAAGAGGGCAAGATTTTAGCTGCTATCGCAGATGTCCTCCAGGAAATGTCCGATACGATCTATGACATATCCGACGAAGTAACGGAAACTGTTGATCTTGTAGACGCGATTGACGAGGACCTCGGCGACCTCGAAGAAGATTTCTACGGTGACTGCGATTGCGATTGCTGCGACGACGACTGCGATTGCTGTGAAGATGACGACGACGATGACGATTATGAAGACGAGGACGAGGATATGTATGAGTGTACCTGTCCGACCTGCGGCGACACGATTTGTCTTTGCCAGAGCATTATCGACGACGGCTCGGTAGATTGCCCGAACTGCGGCGAAAAGCTTGAGTTTGACTTTGAAGAAATCGTAGACGAGGATGCGGAGGACTAATCCTTTACAATCCTAAAAGTTAATATTTCATGTGTTTCAGGGGTGGTGAAATTCCACATCGGAGGTAAAGTCCTCGACCGCACAAATCAAAAGGTGCGCTGACCCGGCGAAATTCCGGGACCGACGGTTATAGTCCGGATGAAAGAAACGTAAGACAAAACCATTTCGCCCCGAAGTACGTCAGTGTAGCTTCGGGGTTTTCTTTTTGCCATACGCTTCCTATTTTTTAGAATGGAGATTTTCGTATGAACAGCACTAAAAGAATAAGCACAAGAAAGCTTGTAATTATGGCTCTTATGAGCGCAATTTCACTGGTAGTATATTATTTTGATTTTCCCGTACCGCTTATGCCGAGTTTTATAAAGCTGGATTTATCGAACGTTATTACGCTCCTTGTAGGCTTCTCGCTTGGACCTATCGAGGGAGTGGTAGTCTGCCTTATCAAAAACCTCGTGCATATACTTATCAAGGGTATGGGTACGACAATGGGAATAGGAGATGTTTTCGACTTTGTTTCAGGCGCAGTATTTGTTCTAACAGCGGGTTTTATCTATAAGCACAAAAGAACAAAGAAAAACGCAATAATCGGCTGTTTTGCCGGTGCACTCGCTATGGCGCTCGTAAGTCTGCCGCTCAACTATTTTATTGCATATCCTATCTATTTCAAGGCTTACGGCGGCGAAGCCGCAATACTCTCCGCCTATCAGAAAATCCTGCCCGAAACAGGCAACATTTTCCAGGCGCTCTGCATCTTCAACCTGCCGTTTACTCTCATAAAAGGACTTCTCTGCGCAGTGGTGACCGTGCTTGTGTATAAACCGCTTTCACCGATAATCAAAGCTGACAGAAAGTAGCCGCACAACGAGCTGACATAGAAACACGGCAATCAGTAATATAAAAAAGCGATACTCGGTCGTACAGCCAAGTATCGCTTGTTTTTTATATTCTAGAAAGGAGTATTAGCTTTATGTCGTCAAAGTTTTCACAGCGATGCACCCTGAAATACCTCGAAAGAAACGCCGAGGTGTTCTCCATAACAGCCTCAAGCATCGTATGCTCGTTGCTTATAAGGAACACATCTGCACAGCCTGCCTGCTCGGCGAGTTCGCAGAACGACGAGAACATCCACGCTTCGTCGTCATCTTTCACCTTGAAAGCGTCACGCATATCAAATATGAGGGAGCTTCCTTTGTTCGAGTCTAGTATCTCAATTGCGTGAAGAAGCGGCTTCTTGAAATCGTCGCCCGAACACTCCTCTTTCCATTTTATGAAAGCACAGTTCAGCTCCGAAACGTAAATCGTATCACAGGTCTTTGAAAGATACATACTTACTTCACAGCCTCAAGAAGAGCTTCAACTCTGTCGCACTGCTCCCATCTTACGGAAAGATCCTCTCTGCCCATGTGTCCGTATGCGGCAAGCTCGCTGTACTGCGGCTTGCGAAGGTCTAAGTCACGGATAATTGCGGCGGGACGGAGGTCAAACACCTTTCCGATAGCTTCTACCAGCTTTTCGTCGGATACTGCGCCTGTGCCGAATGTGTCAACCATTACAGATACAGGTCTTGCAACTCCGATAGCATATGCCAGCTGAATTTCACACCTTTCAGCAAGCTTTGCAGCAACAATGTTTTTAGCAACATATCTTGCCGCATAAGCCGCACTCCTGTCAACCTTTGTAGGGTCTTTTCCTGAGAATGCTCCGCCGCCGTGCCTTGCGTATCCGCCGTAGGTGTCAACAATAATCTTTCTTCCCGTAAGTCCGCTGTCGCCCTGCGGGCCGCCGATCACAAAGCGTCCTGTCGGGTTAACGAGAATTCTTGTGTCAACAAGAAGCTCGCTCGGTATTACGGCATTAATAACGTTCTCAATGACGTCCTCTCTTATCTTGTCGAGAGAAACATCTGCGCTGTGCTGAGAGGATACTACGACCGTGTCAACCCTGCAAGGCTTGCCGTCGGCGTATTCGACTGTGACCTGCGCTTTTCCGTCAGGACGGAGGTAGGGGAGAACGCCTGATTTTCTTACCTCGGTAAGCTTTCTTGTAAGCTTGTGTGCAAGAGAGATAGCAAGCGGCATAAGCTCCGGAGTTTCGTTGCAGGCGTAGCCGAACATCATACCCTGGTCGCCTGCGCCCGTGTCAAATTCGTTGTCGGCCCTGCCCTCAAGCGCATTGTCAACACCCATAGCTATGTCAGGGGACTGCTTGTCAAGCGTTGTGATGACGGAGCAGGTGTTGCAGTCAAATCCGTATTCGGCATTGTCATAGCCGATTTCCTTTACAGTCTTTCTTGCAATATCAGGAATATCAACGTTCGCCTTTGATGTTATTTCGCCCATAATCATAATTATGCCTGTCGTTGTAACGGTTTCGCAGGCGACCCTTGACATAGGGTCCTGCTCCAGCATTGCGTCAAGCACAGCGTCGGAAATCTTATCGCAGATTTTGTCGGGATGCCCCTCTGTTACTGATTCCGAAGTGAATACAAACTTGTCCATTTCTTTTTTCCTCCTTAGATTTTGAAATCATATGATTTTTTTTGCAATAAAAAAACGCTTCTGCCAAGAAACGTCTGAGGTTATTTAATCTCATCTCTCGGCATTCAACCGCAGAATTTGGCACCTTTACCGAAAGGTCAGGTTGCCGGGCTTCACAGGGTCTGTTCCCTCCGCCGCTCTTGATAAGAATATTTAATTTTCATCTGCTGTTCACAAGATAGATTATACACTAAATGCTACGCTTTGTCAAGCATAAATATAGAATTCGTCTTGCTTGACTTTATTTTCGTTCTGTGATATAATATATGCTGTATTGTTGTATTTATTTGTTAATTTATGACTACGATCCCTATAAAATAAAGGTGGTTTGATTGATGAAGCTTTTCGATAAATTATTCGGAAGTTACAGCCAGAAAGAGCTTAAAAGAATAGAGCCTATCAAGAATAGGGTCTTGGAGCTTGAAGAAAAATATGCCGCAATGAGCGACGCAGAGCTCAGACAGCAGACTCAGATATTCAAGGATAAGGTTGCCGACGGACTCGGCACGCTTGACGATATCATTGCAGACGCCCTAGCAGTATGCAGAGAGGGTGCATGGAGAGTTCTCGGAAAGAAGCCGTTCCCCGTTCAGATTATCGGTGCGATAGTTCTGCACCAGGGCAGAATTGCCGAAATGAGAACAGGCGAGGGTAAAACGCTCGTAGCCTGCCTCGTTGCGTACCTCAATGCGCTTGACGGCAAGGGCGTTCATGTCGTTACGGTCAACGACTACCTCGCAAAATTCCAGTCGGAGGAAATGGGCAAGGTTTTCCGCTTCCTCGGACTTACGATCGGCTGCGTTATCAACGGTCTTAACAACGACGAGAGAAGAAAGGCTTATGCCGCCGATATCACATACGGTACAAACAACGAATTCGGCTTTGACTATCTCCGTGACAATATGGTCATCTATAAGAAGGACAGAGTGCAGAGAGGTCACAGCTTTGCGGTAGTGGACGAGGTGGACTCTATCCTTATCGATGAAGCAAGAACTCCGCTTATTATTTCGGGACAGGGTGACAAGTCCTCCCAGCTCTATATACTCGCAGATAAGTTTGCGAAGTCTTTGAAGCAGATCAAGCTTGTCGAAACAGATAATAAGGCAGATAACGACCAGCTTGACGGCGACTACATCGTTGATGAAAAGGCAAAGACGGCAACTCTTACAAAGTCGGGCGTTGCAAAGGCTGAGAAAGCATTTAACGTCGATAACCTTATGGACGCAGAAAATCTTACGCTCCTGCACCATATCAACCAGGCTATCAAGGCAAACGGCATTATGACAAACGATATCGACTACGTTGTAAAGGACGGAGAAGTCCTTATTGTAGACGAATTTACAGGAAGAATTATGCAGGGCAGACGTTTCAACGACGGTCTGCATCAGGCAATCGAAGCTAAAGAGGGCGTAAAGGTAGCAAGAGAGTCAAAGACGATCGCTACTATTACATACCAGAATTACTTCCGTCTTTATGACAAGCTTTCCGGTATGACAGGTACGGCGCTTACCGAGGAGGACGAGTTCAGAGAGATTTACAAGCTCGACGTTATCGAAATCCCGACAAACAAGCCTGTTATCAGAAAAGACCATCCCGACGTAGTTTTCAAAACGGAAAAGGGCAAGTATAACGCAGTAATCGAGCAGATTATCGAGTGCAATAAAAAGGGACAGCCTGTACTCGTGGGTACTGTTTCTATCGAAAAGTCCGAGTATCTTTCAAGGCTTCTTAAAAACAAGGGCATCAAGCATAACGTTCTCAACGCTAAGTACCACGATAAGGAAGCGGAAATTGTTGCACAGGCAGGTAAGTTCGGCGCAGTTACCATCGCTACAAATATGGCAGGTAGAGGTACCGACATTATGCTCGGCGGTAACGCCGAATTCCTTGCAAAGCACGAAATGAGAAGGCGTGATATCCCTGAGGAGATTATCAACGAGGCTGTCGGCTATGCAGAAACCGAGGACGAGGAAATCTTAAAGGCAAGAGAGCTTTACAGAGAGCTGTATGAAAAATACAATGCAGAGGTTGCTGAAAAAGCGGTCGAGGTAAGAGAAGCAGGCGGACTCTTTATCGTTGGTACAGAGCGTCACGAGTCAAGACGTATCGACAACCAGCTCAGAGGCCGTTCAGGCCGTCAGGGCGACCCGGGCGAAAGCCGTTTCTACCTCTCGCTTGAGGACGATCTTATGAGAATCTTCGGCGGCGACAGAATCACGGGCGTTATGGACAGACTCAAGGTAGACGAGAATATGCCTATCGAAAGCGGTATGGTAACAAGTATTATCGCTTCCTCTCAGAAAAAGCTAGAGGGCAGAAACTTTAACATCAGAAAGAACGTCCTCAACTACGACGACGTTATGAATTCACAGCGTGAAATCATCTACGGTCAGCGTTCACAGGTGCTTGACGGAAACGATATCCACGACCATATTCTGAAGATGATCCGTGACTTCGTTTCAAATAACGTAAATCTGTATCTCGGCGACGAGGATATCCACGATAACTGGAATTTGGACGGACTCAGAGAGTTCTTCGCAGGACTCATCACAGAGGAAAGCGACTTCCGCTATACTCCGCAGGAGCTTGAGGATACCTCTAAAAAGGACATCTGCGATATGCTCACAGACAGAGCAATCAAAAAGTATGAAAAGCGTGAGGAAGAGCTTTCACCGGCGCTTCTCCGTGAGCTTGAAAGAGTAATCCTCTTAAAGGTAGTAGATACCAAGTGGATGGCACATATAGACGATATGGATGAGCTTAAAAAGGGCATTTCGCTCCGTTCCTTCGGTCAGCATAACCCGGTAGTTGAATACCGTATAGAGGGCTTTGATATGTTTGACGCAATGGTAGACTCAATCTGCGAGGATACCGTAAGAACGCTCTTTACGATTCAGGTGAGAAGAAACGAAAACGCACCTAAGCGTGAGCAGGTTTTAAAGGAAAGCGCACCTAAGGCTGCTACAAGAAAGGTGTCCGCAAAGCCCGGCCCTAACGACCCTTGCCCATGCGGAAGCGGCAAGAAGTACAAGAAGTGCTGCGGCGCAAACGAGGCGTAATCCATAGTTTCAAAAATTTCAGGACGGAATAAACACCCGTCCTGTTTTGCCCGGAATATATTTATAAGGAGAGCATACCTATGACAGCATTTAAGACAGCGAATATCCTCATGCCAAAGAATATTGATATGACAAAGTGGGCGGTAGTAGCCTGCGACCAGTATACAAGCGAGCCTGACTACTGGGCAGAAACGGAAAGGATAGTTTCTGATAATCCGTCGACCTTAAAGCTCACGCTTCCGGAAATCTACCTAGAGCAGGACGGCGTTGACGAGAAGATCAAGAATATCCACGCTTCAATGGAAAAATATCTTTCAGACGGCATTTTCGAGGAGTATAAGGATTCCTTAATCTATATTGAAAGAAAGCAGAACGACGGCAAGGTAAGAGCGGGCATAGTCGGCGCAATAGACCTTGAAATGTACGACTACCGCAAAGGCTCAAAGTCACAGGTAAGAGCAACGGAAGCAACGGTAGTTGAGCGTATTCCGCCCAGAATTAAAGTAAGGCAGGGCGCACCCGTCGAGCTTCCCCATATTATGATTTTGATTGACGACGATAAGAAAACGGTTGTAGAGCCTCTATCTGATGTAAAGAACAGCCTTAAAAAGGTCTATGACTTCAAGCTTATGCAAAAGGGCGGAGAAATCGCAGGTTGGTTGCTTGGCGACGAGCAGATAAAGAGCGTTATGTCCGCACTTGATAAGCTTTCCGACCTTGACGCTTTCAATGCAAAATACGGACTTTCCGAGGATAACGTCCTTCTGTATGCAATGGGCGACGGAAACCACTCTCTAGCAACTGCAAAGGAGTTTTACGAACAGCTTAAAGCGGCTAATCCGGGCGTTGACCTCTCGAATCATCCTGCAAGATATGCCTTGGTAGAAATTGTGAACCTCCATTCTCCTGCGCTGGAGTTTGAAGCCATCCACAGGATCGTAACAGATGTAGATACCGATAAGCTGATGAAAACACTCACAGAAAAGCTCTCTTTATCAGAGCAGGGCAGCGACGAAGCACAGTGCTTTATGAGCGTCAAGAACGGCGTTTCAAAGAAGCTCTATGTCGGAAACGAGCTTTCAAAGCTTACAGTAGGCAGCTTGCAGATTGTCCTCGACGAGTACATCAAGGAAAACGGCGGTAAGATTGACTATATCCACGGCGCCGAAGTTATCGAAAGCCTCTCTAAGAACGAAAACAGCATCGGATTTGTGCTTCCCGATATGCAGAAGTCGGAGCTTTTCCCGACAGTTATCTGCGACGGCGCTCTCCCAAGAAAGACTTTCTCTATGGGTCACGCATGGGACAAGAGATACTACGTTGAAGCAAGAAAAATCATTCTTTAAAAAGGAAAACTTATTATGCTCAAATCAAGATGTGAAAAAATACTCAAAGAGAATATAATACCGTTCTGGTCAAAGCTTGAGGATAAGGAAAACGGCGGATTTTACGGCTTTGTCGACTTTGATTTGAACCTTGATAAAACCGCAGATAAGGGAGTTATCCTGCATAACAGAATACTCTGGTTTTACTCAACCTGCTATAAAATAATCGGCGGAGAGGAGAATAAAAGGCTCGCAAAGCACGCCTACGAGTTTGTCAAGAACAACTGCATCGACTACGAGCAGGGCGGCGTGTACTGGATGCTCGACTATAAGGGAAATCCGGTAGATACAATGAAGCATACATATAACTGCGCATTTGCAATCTATGCTTTGTCCGCATATTACAACAGCGTGGGCGACAAGGAAGCGCTATCACTCGCAATGAAGATTTTCGAGGATATAGAGGAGAAAACCCTTGACGAATATGGCTACCGTGAGTCTTTTTCAAGAGATTGGACTCCTATCCCGAACGACGCACTCTCCGAAAACGGACTTATGGCAGAAAAAACAATGAACGCAATTTTGCATCTCATCGAAGCGTATACCGAGCTTTATAAGGCAAACGGCGATAAGAGAGTCGCAGAAAGACTAAAGTTCCAGCTTTCTCAGATGAGCGATACCGTCTATAATAAGGATACCGATGCGCTGAGAGTTTTCTTTGACGAAAAGCTTTGCGAAATCGGCGATATACATTCTTACGGCCACGATATCGAAGCTTCATGGCTTATGGATTTGGCCTGCGAAGCGCTCGGAGAAAAGGAGCTTTGCGATAAGTTTGCGCAAATTGACCTCAGAATTGCAAAGAACATCGAAAAGCTTGCATTCCACGGCGGCGCACTCTATAACGAGCGTGACAAGCAGGAAATCGATAGGAAGCGTGTCTGGTGGGTTCAGGCTGAAGCCGTAGTAGGTTATTATAACGCTTACGAGCATAGCGGCGATAAGCGCTTTGCAGATATATCCGAGCAGATTCTGACCTATATCGAAAACGTCACAACGGATAAGCGCTGCGGCGAGTGGTTCTCAGAGGTAAGCTTTGAGGGTGTGCCTGACAGAGACAAGGAAATGGTAGGTCCTTGGAAGTGTCCCTACCATAACGGCAGAATGTGCCTTGAAATAATCCGCAGAACAAACTCATGAGTAATTGAAAGCGAGAGAACATTATGAATATCAAAAAACTATTAAGCGTTACAGTCAGCTTGGCAATGTGCATTACAGTCATGACAGCCTGCTCGTCAGACGACAGCAGTTCAAAAGCGGCTTCGTCCAATACAACAAGCTCTGTTACGGACATAAGCAGTAACGATGACAGCAGTAAGGACGATAATGAAAACGACCAGCCGCAGGAAATGCGTGATATTTCTTCGTTGGAGCTGGTAAAGGAAATGAAAACAGGCTGGAACCTGGGCAATACGCTTGACGCAACAGGAAACGGCACTCTCGGTGCAGAAACCTCATGGCAGCCCGTTCAAACGACAAAGGAGCTTATTGATTTCATAAGCGAGGGCGGCTTTAACGTCCTTAGAATTCCCGTTTCTTGGGATGCGCATATGGACGAAAACTATGTCGTTGACGCCGAGTGGATGGCAAGAGTAAAAGAAATCGTAGATTACGGCATAGACAACGGTATGTTTGTAATACTTAATACACATCACGAGGAATGGTACTTCCCGACAGAAGCTGATAAGGCTCAGGACATCGAACAGCTCACAGCTCTCTGGACTCAGATTGCCGAGGAGTTCAAGAATTATGACGAGCATCTGATTTTCGAGGGACTCAACGAGCCAAGACTCCGTGGCACAGCTTCCGAGTGGAACGGCGGAAACAACGAGGGCAGAGCGGTAGTCAGGGAATATGCGCAGGCATTTTACAACACAGTAAGAAACAGCGGCGGAAATAATGCAAAGCGTCATCTTATGCTTACAGGCTATGCAGCATCTTCAAACAGAAACGCACTGAAGGAAGTGTGGCTGCCAGAAAACGACGATAAGGTAATCGTGTCTGTTCACGCATATCTCCCTTATTCCTTTGCGCTCGATACGAAGGGCACTGACCAGTTCGAGGACGCAAACAAGGGCGAAATCGACTCGCTCTTTTCAACTCTCGACGACTATTTTATCAGCAAGAATATTCCTGTAATCATAGGAGAATACGGAAGCGTAAACAAATCGAATACCTCTGAGAGAGTAGAGTGCGTGACCTATTATCTTGAAAAGGCTAAGTCGCTCGGCATACCATGCCTGTGGTGGGATAATAATGCCGTTGTCGGAAACGGCGAAAACTTCGGTATATTAAACCGTGAATTTCCGCAGGAATGGCGTTTCCCTGAGATTATAGACGCTATTATGGCAGTCTATGAGGACTAAATAACGATACAATAAAGCTGCGGCTGCATTTTTGCGGCCGTAGCTTTGCAATATCTGCTTATTGCGGAAGGAAAGGATATGTTATGAGATTTAGATTTTGTCCTGAGTGCGGAAATCAGCTCTCGTCAAGAGTTTTGGGCGACGAGGGCGAGGTGCCGTGGTGCGAAAAATGCAACAGACCGTGGTTCGATATGTTTTCGACCTGCGTTATCTGCCTCGTGGTATCAGAAAGCGGAAAAATATGCCTTCTAAGGCAGTATAATATCGACCATCACGTTTTTGTCGCAGGCTACATAAAGGACGGCGAATGTGCTGAGAAAACAGCGATGCGGGAGGTCGCAGAGGAAACTGGTCTGAATGTTATTTCAGCAAGATTTCTGAAAAGCTTTTTTTACGAAAAGCGTGACCAGCTAATGCTCGGCTTCTTGGTAAGGGTAAAGGACGGAGAGTTTAATATCTCGTCCGAGGTCGATGAAGCAGGCTGGTTTGATTTTGACGAAGCGGTAATGGCAGTCCGTGGCGCATCAATATGCGATAAGCTGCTAACCGAATACAAAGCGGGAGCTACAAAGTAAGCTGAAGAATGTTTGTGCTGCGTTTTTTAGGTGCTATAATAAAATAAAAGACCGCCTATCTACGGTGCTTTCCGAAGATAGGCGGTTTTAAGTTTGAAAGAGAACCCTAATTTTGATACAATGCACCCCCTTTAGGTTTAGGGGGTGCAGTTTGTTTAAGGGGGTGCAAAACAAAAGGTGCAGTTCATATCGCAAACTGCACCATCTTTTATGACGATTCTTTGATTGTGCCTTAAGCCGTTATCTCTGCACCGTTCTTAAAATTGAAAACCAGTCGGCCGTCCTCATGGGCTGTGACTGTGTCAACAACCGTCAACCAGAGCCGATCATCAAATTCGGTGAGAGGTTCGTCTCGTTCCGAAAGACTGAACATAAAGGCGCCGATGCTGTCAGCTTTTGCTTCCCGCTCCGTTTTTGTCTTTTCCAGCGCTTCAAGGCGGTCGGCTGCATGATTGTAGCGTTCCACCAGGGATTCATACCTTGCGTTGTATTCTTCCTGATTAAGAGCGGTGTTGGAATTTTCAGCTATATACTTGCGGGTAAGCTCTGCCACCACCTCTATTTCCTCCCGAAGTTCTGAAATTTCAGTATCGATTTCAGTGCAGTCAGAAAGCGTCTGTTGGATGAGACGGCAGACATCGGAGCAGAATATTCTCTTACGCTTATGCGGCGTTTGTTCCAGTTCCTTTCCGCACATTTTGCACAAAGTATTTTCAGCCGCAGTATCCTCTTTAGAAACCGGATGTCTGCGGCAATAGGCTTTTACGGTATTCACAGGAAGCCCAGTCAAAGACGCAATTTTTTTGTAGCCGTATCCTTCACGCTGTAGTTGACTGACCCTGCATATTTCTTCAGCCGTCATATCATACCTCTTTTCCGGGAGGATAGAGTCCTCTCAAAATACAGCCACGAAGAGGTGCAAATATGAGGATTTGGGCAAAAAATAATGCCCACCGAAGAAAAAGTCCTCGGTGGGCTCAATGCAATTTATAGCTTATTCTGATTAGGTCAAAATCCAAGTTTGTGCAGCAGCGCAACTACATCAGCAGCTTTCAATACCTTCCCCATAGACACGACCTTTTCGTTGACAACAAGGGCTGGCATACTCATAACACCGTATTCCATTACTTTCTGCATATCGGTAATATATTCAACCTCTACGGAAAGCCTCATATCGCTTACTGCCTGTTTAGCGTTCTCATATAGTTCGTGGCAGGATTTACAGCCTGCACCTAACACCTTGATGCAGCAAATTCCGTCTTTTGCTTCGGGGCAGCAGTCATTTGTGATTTTTTCCGTTTCACTTGTCGGACAACCACAACTGCAAGCTGGGGCAGGTGTTTTCTTTTCTTCTCTTTTCTTTCCGAAATTAAATAATGCCATAATGACAACCTCCTAAAATTAAACAATTAAATATTGTATTGCGTTGAAGAAATAGCCTACAACGATAATACCGACTGTGCATATTGCAATGAAAATGCCGAGCAGCTTTGGCTTAACCGCTTTGCGAAGCATAATCATTGAAGGGAGAGAAAGGGTAGTTACGCCCATCATAAAGGAAAGGACAACGCCGAGCAAAGCACCCTTTGCAAGTAAGGCTTCTGCAATCGGGATTGTGCCGAAAATATCCGCATACATCGGAACACCTGCAATCGTTGCCAAAATAACCCCAAACGGGTTGTTATCCCCAAGCACCTTGACAATAAAATCTTCGGGTATCCAGTTGTGAATTACTGCACCGATACCGACGCCTATCAAAACATACGGAGCCACCTTTTTGGCTGTTGCAACTACCTGTTCCCACGCATATTTCATACGGTCTTTGAAATGCAGTTCTTCCTGCGGAACATCAAGAGAATGACCGTTGCGGATAAATTCTTCAACCTGATTTTCAAGGTGCAGCTTTTCAATCAGCGTACCGCCGACAACCGCAATCACCAAACCGAGTATGACATATAAAACCGCAACTTTCCAGCCGAAAATACTCATCAGCAAAACAAGGCTGCCGAGGTCAACCATTGGCGAAGAAATCAAAAATGAAAATGTAACGCCAAGCGGCAAACCTGCGCTTGTAAATCCAATAAACAGCGGAATAGAGGAACATGAACAGAACGGCGTTACCGTACCGAGCAATGCGGCAATAATATTTGCCCATATTCCGTGAAACCTGCCAAGTATCTTTTTTGTCCTTTCGGGTGGGAAATAACTTTGAATATACGAGATAATCAAAATCAACACGTCGAGCAGTACCATAATTTTTATGGTATCGTAAATAAAGAACTGAATGCTGCCGCCTACTCTGCTTGTAGTATCTAAACCGCAGGCGTTCAATATAGTTGATATGAGCCTGTTCAGCCAACCCATACCGAGGACTTCATTTTGAAAAAAGTCCCAACTAATTTTTAATGCTTCCATAAAAAGCTCCTTTCATATAGTTATATTGAAATGTATCTATATATTGGTTGTTTTATAAGTCGTGCGGAAAAGTAATCTATAAACTTGCTCACTTTTCACAGCACGACTTGCTTTTGTATTCAACATTAAGTGTGGTCAACTGCTCCAAACATTCCTTTGCTTGCTTCACGCCTTTTTCTGAAATGGAATAGTGCATCCATTTGCCCTCTTTGCGACCAACAACAATTTCAGCGTCACAGAGAATTTTCATATGGTGCGACAGCGTAGGCTGTGTTACATTGATTTCCTCCAATAGCTTGCAGGCACATTTCTCGCCCGAACGCAGTAGTTTTATAATTCTAATGCGGTTTTCGTCACCAAACGCTTTGAAGATTGCTGCAACTTTTCTTTCGTCCATCTCCAACACATTCACCTCCCATCGACATCTATCTATATTATATGCAACATATAGATATTTGTCAATGCATTTCCGAGGCTTTTGTCGATAACTGCACGGTTGCCGGACACGCTGTGAACGAACCGGTTTTTAGCTTTGACCCAGGATGGGATCGTCTTACCGCTGTAATACTTTGCGCCTGTGATTTTTACAAGGTCGCCCGCCTTGATAGCGGAAACTGCCGGTTTGCAGGATCGGCAGGTTTCGTATCACCGCCGGCCGCCGCAACCTATGATTAGAATTATACTATATTTCCGACATCTTTTCAATGCTTCGTGTAAATAATATGACCACTGTTAATTAGAACGATTTATAATTGCCGGCATTTATAAGTTATATAAAACCCCCGAAACAAAACGTTCCGGAGGTATAAAGCATAAAAATGCAATATAGAATGTACGACCGCTTTTGACTGCTGTATTTCTCTGCACCGTAACATATTAATTATGACCTTTTTGAGAGGCAAACTCCATATCCAGCACGGCAAGAGCGGAGAATTCCTCGCCGCATTCGCATAAAAACTTTCCGCCGTATCTTTCCGCTATAGTCTCTATTATCGAAATGCCAAGACCTCTGTCCTTTCCCTTTGTAGAGATTAGCTTCTTTGAGTCTTTGTGTATCTTTCCGCTGTATGAATTTACGCACTTGATAAATAGGTGCTCTGTTTCTGTCCACGATGAAATGGCGATATGACCGTGTTCTACTTCGCTAGCGGCTTCAATTGCATTGTCGAGCATATTTGAAAAAACACTGCACAGGTCGATATGTTCAAACATATTCGTGTTTTCAAGATTTATTGAAATGGCAATTTCTATGCCGTTTTCTTGGGCGACGGCAGTTTTCGCAAGAAGTACGGCGTTTATTACGGGATTTGAGCAATAATAGGGAAGCTGTATTTTGTCATGCCTTTTGCATAGCTGCTCGAGAAGCTCCTTCCCGTTTTCAAGGTTGTCGGGGTTATTGATTATCATTGTAAGCGTCTGGAGAATATTGTTAAGGTCGTGGCGGTATTTTCGCAGTGAGGTTATCGAATCTGTCAGGCTTTCGTAATACTCGTATTGCACCTTTTCCATCTCCATAGCTCGGTCGAGAGAAAACTCAAGCTGCGCCTTATGGTAGTTGACAGCTATAGCCTTGACAAAGATAATATCCATAATTATCCGTGTTACGCTCATACAGATTGTGATTATATGTAACTTTTTTGACGAATCTGTAGTGTAAATAACAAAGAAGAACGCAATAGTCCATATAAGTATTTGTGAAAGAAGTATCGCAACAAAATACGAATACTTTGTGTAGCTGCCGATCTTATGGAATCTTTTATATATATGCGCAATTACGATAAAGAATATGGAAGTTGTTGCCGAAGCAATAAACCGAAGTAATGGACTTATTTGGTTCGTTGTGTAGTCAAAATATCCTGCTGCAGTAAGTAATGTAAACTCCAGCACATCAATAAGGTTTATAGACCCAAATATAATTAAAAAATACTTTAGGACGGTTTTCCATGAGTCTTTAGAAAAACAATTCATTATCATGAAATACAAAAAATATAAAGACAAACTCACCGGGACGTGCATTCCGTATTTGTTTTCAAAAGCAATTTTTGCCGCAAGTATGACTGTCAGTACAGCCATCATAAGTCCTGCTCCGAATGCGGACCTGAACTTCGGAGTAAGGAAATGATAAACGACATAGGTAAGCGGTAATGCGGAGACCAGTATGGCTGCTATTAAAAGTATATTATCTAACACTTGACAGTCCACCTTTATGTCGAAAGTATGATTGCATAAACGATTCTTTTTTTGTGTTCCCAAGAAAAATCATTTCGCCGTTGTTAAGCTCTATCATGTTCTGCAGCTTGTTTATCGAATGAATGTAGTCTGCATTTACTATATAGCTTCTGTGACACTGCAAAAAGTTTTCGGGAAGCGATGATGATATCTCAGAGATCTTTCCGTAGACCTCTTCGGGTGCAGACGATTTGAAATGAAATATGAGCTTGCGGCGGTAGCTCTCTATGTATATTATATCAGAGCATTTAAATTTGATTTGACGTCTGTTTCGGCTCAATTCCACTGTTGATTCATCGTCGCTTTTATCGTCACATAACACAAGCTCGAATACTCGTTTGACAACATCAATGTTAAACGGCTTTGTTATGTATCCGTAGGGACGAAGCCGCCTTGACTGCATAAATATAGCTTGCGAGTATTTGTCTGCATAACCCGTAATAAACACGACCTTTAGGTCGGGAAATTTTACCATAACTCTGTCGGCAAGCTCTATACCGTTTTTTCCGCTGTCAAGCTCTATATCCAGAAAAAATACGTCGCAGGTATGCTGATTGCCGTTGAACAGATTTTTCGCCTGCTTGTAGTCTGAAGCGCAATAAAAATCCACTTTGCAGCCGATTTGCTCGGCACATTGCGAAATGCAGTCCATAAGTAAGTACACAGCCGCAGGACTGTCATCGTAAATGTAAATGTTATATCTGTTTTTCATAGCAAACCTCTGAAAGTCTTATAATTTAGTATATCTCAATATTCTTGTAAAGTCAATATATCAGTGGGGGGTATGCATTATATTCTTATACATTTTCTGACGCCTCTGTTTATATTGCGTGAGCAGAGTAAAGCCCATTGTCCGAATTTGAAGTATTGTATGTGCTTTTTCACCATTTGCTCCTCCTCAAAAAGATACTTATGATAAAAGTTAACTGTGATAATTATACTATGTTAACTCATCTCGATTCAACGCCTAAAGGTCATATTTCGTTACATTTTGTCGAATTTGGTTACATTTATGTTGAAAAGCTGACCAAGAGCCGGTATGCTTTTAATAGAGCTTTAGGTATAATAGGGGGTGATTGACAGAACAAGTAATTACTGTATAGGAACAGACTACCGTATACGATTTTATGTGCGGTTTTGGTAATGTCTGTCCGAAATCAAAAATCTAAAATGTTTAATACGGGGATAAGGACCTTACAAATCACCACAGCGACAGCGTTTATGTTAAAAATAAGAAAGAAGCTACTTGCTATGAGGACGGATATACCGGGGATGTTTATTGCTCTGATTGTAATGCTGTAGTTACTTCCGGAACGGTGATTCCTGCCGGTCATAAGCTGGAACTGGTAAAATCCAAAGAGGCTACTCACGATACAGACGGTAACGTGCAATACTACATATGCACAGTCTGCAACAAGGTTTTCAAAGATGATAAAGCAAGCGAAGAGATAGCGCTTGAAGATACAGTAATTGCTAAGACAGGGCACGATTATGGAAGTCTGTATAAAAATGATGCTGATAACCATTGGAAAGAGTGTGCCTGCGGTAGCATAGCTGAGAAGGAAACACACAATTTCAATGAATGGGTTGTTGTTAAAGAGGCAACCGAATCAGAAAATGGTTTAAGAGAGAGGACTTGTGCGGTATGTGGTTATACAATGACAGAGGAGATTCCGGCGACTGGAACAGGGGCAGGTGAACCGTCTGACCCCGAAATTCCTGATGAAGAGAACAACTCAACAGACTCTGATAATAATGATAACGATTCCCCTCAGACAGGAGATATGTCAGAAATTACGTTGCATTTGCTACTTATAGTCGTTGCTGCGGTGGGCGTCGGAGTAACCTTTACTATTATAAAAAGAAGCAAACGTATAAATTAGCTTAATATCCCAACAAAGGCGGCAGCCGGATTAAAACCGGTGCCGTTTTTGTTGTTTCATATCCTCATCCACTTCCTGTATGAATTCCCCGGAGGGGAGCAGTCTTTCAACCGTTACGACAGAGTTGATATATGGATCGTAAATACAGAGGATATCTTCCAGTGCCTTTTTGTTGCCGTGGACGGCTTCTTGGATTAAATCATAAGTGAGTTTAAGGGTCGCACCCTCGTCCGTGTAGTTCATAATATGTACGAATTTTCCTGAACGCACGCTGTCTGAGGTTATACACCGTGCGAACTGTGACCTCCATTCTGACTGCAATTTCCTTGTCCGTTAAATCGAGCCAGAAATCATAGAGGAGCACCATTCGTTGATTTTCAGGCAAGGATTGAATCGCTTGATATAAAAGTTCGTTTTCCACCACACAAGGGCAGCCGTCCGCATAAAACACCAATTGGTTGGCTTCATAGATATCCTCATGGGTGAGTAGTTCAATAAGATATTCCACCGCCTCATCGCCGGTGGCGTCATACTTTTTCCTGTTTTCCGCCGCCCGTTTCAAATTTCTGCCGGCATTGCGTATAACGGTAACGCAGAAAGAGTCAAACATTGCGCAGATACGCGCTTCTCTTTCAGAGGGGGTTCTCATGTTCCATCCCTCCTTTACCGCAGATGTGAAAAAAGTGCTTTCTCGCCTCCTCATTTATCTAAAACACATCTCATATGGGCAAACCGGAAAGGTTTCAAGAAAAAAGTCGAAAATTTTTCCGACAAATTTCGACAACGCAAAGTAAAAAGGCCAATCCACACAAGGCGGATTGACCTTTCTTCGCAAGGATTTTATCCTTGTGTTGTAATGTTTAGTTCGAATTATAGATTTTTAGTCCAGATGTTTTCTAAAAAACTGTTCCAACTTGTCAAACGGAATAATATCTGTTTTGTCGTACAAATCCGTGTGTACGGCTTCGGGAATAATCAACAATTCCTTGTTATCCGAATACTTGCTGTCCTTTGTCATGTTTGCAAAAGTGTCACGGCTAAAATAGCAGGAATGTGCCTTTTCACCGTGTACCAGCAGGACAGCATAACGAATTTCATTTGAATAGTGCAAAATCGGCATATTCAGGAAAGACAAAGACGAAGTGATATTCCAGCCGCCGTTGGAGTTTAGGCTTCTTTCGTGATAACCACGCTCTGTCTTATAGTAATCGTAGTAATCCTTGACAAAGAACGGTGCGTCATCGGGCAATGGATCAACCACGCCGCCGCCAAGAGCATAAGAACCGTTTTTGTAATCTACAATTCTTTGCTCGTTCATCGCTTTGCGTTTTTCATATCTTGCCTGTTCGCTGTCCTCGGAATCAAAATAACCATTAGCAGTGCAGCGTGTCATATCGTACATTGTCATAGCGGCTGTCGCTTTAATCCTTGTATCAATAGCAGCGGCATTGATTGCCATACCACCCCAGCCGCAGATACCGATAATGCCGATTCTTTCGGGATCGACATTTTCCTGAACAGAAAGGAAATCTACCGCAGCACAAAAATCCTCTGTGTTAATGTCGGGAGAAGCAACATAGCGGGGTTCTCCGCCGCTTTCGCCCGTAAAAGATGGATCAAAGGCGATTGTCAAAAATCCTCTTTCCGCCATTGTCTGTGCGTACAGTCCTGATGATTGCTCCTTGACTGCCCCAAACGGGCCGCTGACCGCAATAGCGGGCAGTTTTCCGTCTGCATTTTTCGGCGTATACATATCAGCCGCAAGTGTAATGCCGTAGCGGTTATGAAATGTTACCTTGCTGTGGTTGACCTTTTCACTTTTCGGGAAAGTCTTATCCCATTCGTTTGTAAGTTGCAAATTTTGTGTGTTCATAATTTCTATGTCCTCCTTTATTTAATACCAATCGTGTTTTTCGTTACGGTCGAGTGCATTGATACGATTCATTTCATCCTCGCTCAATGTGAAATGATAAAGCTCTGTGTTTTCCTTAATATGATCGGGATTGCTGGAACCGGGGATAACAACTACGCCCTTTTGCAGATTCCATCGTAAAATCACCTGTGCAGAAGATACGCCGTGCGCTTCGGCAATATCGGAAATTACTTCATCGCCAAGCAACTCCGATGTATGCCCTCTGCCGCCCAGCGGATACCAACCCTCCACTACAATACCTTTTTCCTGAATAAACGGAATGACATCGTTTTCCTGATAGTAGGGGTGAATCTCGTTCTGAACCAATGCCAGAGCAATATTAACCTGTGGCAAAAAATTCTCTAATTCTTTTACATACCAGTTAGACAATCCGATAGAGCGAATCTTTCCGTCCTTCACAAACTGTTCCATAGCCTTATACGCTTTTACATCGTTAGGATCAGGGTGATGGAGAAGCATCATATCTATATAGCCGATGTTAAGTCGGTCTAAACAAGCCTGTATAGATTCCTCCGGGTTTTGCATATCGCTACCCGGATAAATTTTTGTTATAACAAAAATTTCTTCTCTTTTTACAATTCCCTCGTCGATTGCTTCACGAATTGCCTGCCCGATTTCTTCCTCATTGCCATACGCTGAAGCTGTATCAATGAGCCGTACACCGCTTTTAAGAGCAGATTTTACAGCACTGATACATTCGTCACCGTGAAGGCTGTATGTTCCCAAGCCGTTAATCGGCATTTCATATCCGCTGTTCAAAAGAACCGTTTTTGTATCAAAATCAAAAACGCCTGTTTGCTTTTGTTCATTTGCAGCCTGTGACGGTTTAATTTCCAAATCGCTTAACCACCTTTCAATTTCTTCTCTTGTCGTTCCGCCTGCAAAACGCTTGCCGTCAAGCCAATTTGCGTTTTCCGCAAGAGAATGAAGATTTGTAGCACTTGTTCCTATATCGCTGCTATGCGAGGTGCAGAACGGCAAAATTGTCTTTCCCGAAAAATCGTAGGATTCTAAAAAGGTACTGATAATTCTTGGTGCTTGCCCGTGCCAAATCGGATAGCCGAGCAGAATCGTATTATATTTCTGCATATTTTCTACACCGCCGGAAATGGCAGGGCGGGCAGAAGAATCGTTTTGCTCTCGATCCGCACGACCGTTTGTATAGTAAGCCAAATCTTCCTCCGTGTAAGGATCGTCCGGCACAATCTCGTATTTATCAGCGTTCAAAATATCAGCCGCATATTCCGCAAGGGATTTTGTTGTACCTGTGGCAGAAAAATACACTACCAAAATATTGTTTGATGTGTCTGTTTCATTATTTGCTATACTTTCCTCTTTTGCAGATTCAGTATTCAATGAGGTATCTTCTTGACCTGCCCTATTGCTGCAAGCCGCAAGACTGAATAAGAGAATCAGCGTTAAGAAAAATGCCGTAAAGCGTTTCATTTTGTGTCCTCCTGTTCAATCGTTTTAATAACTTTTGCAGGACTTCCTCCGACAACTGTGAACGGCGGGACATCCTTCGTAACAATAGCTCCTGCGGCAATTACCGCACCATCGCCAATGGTAACATCGGGCAATACCGTTGCATTTGATCCGATCCATACATTTTTCCCTATATGAATAGGCGCAGGCTCCAGATTTGCACGCTGCTTGGGATTCATACAGTGGTTCAAAGTCGCAAGCACCACATTATGACCGAGCAAGGCACCGTCATCAATGGTAATCCCTCCCTGATCCTGAAATTTACAGCCGCTGTTAAAGAAAACATGATTTCCGACTGTAATGTTTTTCCCGCAGTCCGTATAAAAGGGAGGGAAAATGCCCAGTGTATCGTTAATCGGTTTTCCTGTTAGTCTGGAAAATATCTCCCGTATTTCTTCCGGTGTGTGATAGCTGTTATTAAGTTCTGCCGTCAGCTTCAATGCTTCCTGCGAAAGCATACACATATACTGATGTGTTTCCGAACCGGCAACAACCGTCTTTCCGCTATTCAAATGTTCTAAAAATCCACTTAAATTCATGGTGTATTCCTCTGACCTCTCTTACTGTTTCTGTTATAAACTTCTGCCAAACTCCCGCAGCTCATTCATTTTTTCCTCTGATTTGTTCTGCTTGTCAAAGGCTGTGAAGATACCCATGTTTTCCAGTTTCAAATAGTCGAGAAAAGAATTTTGATATTCATAGATTGCACCGCCGTAGACATCTTCGCTGCCGGAAGAAAGGATTAACGCCGCTTTCTTTAGATTCTTGGGTTTATCCAGTGCATAAATACGGTTGATAGCGCATTGAAGCTGACCGGTAAAACTGTGATAATACACAGGAGAAGCCAATACAATCATTTCTGCTTCTTCAAGCACAGGATAAATCTCCTGCATATCGTCCTGCTGGACACATTGGCGCTCGTGACTACTGTCCTTCTGATGGCAGTATTCGCAGGCTAAACACCCCGCAATCTTTTTCTGACAAACATTCACAACCGTAACCTGATGTCCGTTTTCCGTAGCTCCCTCTGAAAAAGCGGAAACCATTGCAGCCGTATTTCCGTTTGGACGGGGACTGCCGTTCAATACCAAAATATTCATTCTATCAACTCCTTTCAAATGGTGAAATAACGATTATTTTTAATCCTTATTTCAATGAAAAGGTAACGGTAACATCTCCGCTGCCAAGTGCGTCCTTCCAACCTGACAGATCATCAATTTTCCCAAGCCTTGTGTAGCTCCACGAATTAGAGCCATAGAAAATAACGATTTGATTTCCGTTATATAAAACAATATCTCCTGATTGCGTAGTTGTTTGTTTATTACTGGTCGGTAAACTTGTTCCCAGCGGGCCGACCTTTTCAAAGCCGGAATAATCGCTCATCTCAATCACAACCGGCGCTTCACGCATCATATCCACAAGAGCGTCCACCGCTGCATTGCTTTCCAAAGTTGCTGTAAAACTGTTATTTCCGATTTGAAGATTCATTTTTTCCACTTTGCTTCCCTCCGTGGTAGAAGTATCACTTGGCTGTGTTACAGGCGGGGTTGATTCGACGGTTGGCTTGCTTTGCTGTGAATTGGACGAATCAGAACCGTTTGGACGATGATCTGATGTTACTCCACCTGACGACACATCGGACTTGTTCTGTGAATTTGTCCCTGACAAAGAACTGTCGGTTTGATTTGGGACAGATTCGTTCTCATCCATTGAGCTTTCTTTTTCTGTGTCAGAACTTATATTGCTAACAGAACTATCATCGGCAGCCTGTGTTGTTTCGCTGCCCGAAAGTGTAGGTGCTTCGGAGTTGCTATCTCTTTGTCCGCTTGCACAGCCCGACAAAAGAATCGCTATGACTGTAACACAGGAAAATAGCTGTAAAAGTTTAGATTTCATCCTAAACCGCCTTTCCCATTTCGTAGGCTTTTGTCAAAGCAGAATGTCCGTCAATTTCTCCGACACCGGCTACGCCGCCTGCAAAGACTGTTCCTGCGAGATGTGCTTTCGGGAAGCATTCAATCCAGCCTTCCAATCCACTGATTGCACGACCGTCAACTCCTTCTTCGTCCTCTGCCGCAGTGGATAAAAAGTAAATATCCCGGAAAGCATAATCCGCAGGAAACAGAGGATTGGCACGGTCGAGCATGGTTTTCATCTGTCCCGACATTTCGTAATAGTAAATAGGGGTGGCAAACACCAGCACATCAGCGGTCAACATTTTCTGTGCAATCATATCGGCGTCGTCGTGAATGACGCAACGCTTCGTTTTCTGACAGGCAAGGCAGCCCTTGCAAAAACCAATGGTCTTATCGTAAAGACTGATTTTCTCTGCCGTGTTGCCGCCATCGATAGCCCCTTTTAGAAATGCGTCAGCCAAAGTTTCAGAATTGCCGTTTTTACGGGGGCTGGTTGATATAATCAAAACTTTTTTATTCATAGCAATATCTCCTTTTATATTGATGGCAGTTTATTGAATGATAAGTCGTAATAATACGAATATCCCGAACAGGCATAGAACCGTTCCGAATATTCGGTTCATATATCGGAAACTGAATTTCCTTGTTTTTCTCTTTATGATATTGGTAACAGCGGTGAGCGTTCCCCACCAAATATAAGTACCGATAAAGACACCGCATACGAGCATAATACCTTGAAGCAGTCCCGCACCGGCAGAAATTCCAAAATAGGAAAAGGCAAACAGGAATGTGAGGATCGCCGCCGGATTTGTAATTCCGACAGCAAATGAGGAAAGAAACATTTTCAAAGTTCCTGCCGTCTTTTCATTTTGGGGAGTAGCTTCATCCTTTTTTATCAGCAGGCGGATTCCCATATAGAGGATAAGTCCGCCGCCGAAAATATTGATGATAACCTGATATTTCAGCAGAAAGTCGGAAATGAGTGTGATTCCAAATACTCCCACCGCAGCGTAGAAGCAATCGGCAACAGAAGAACCAAGCCCTGTAAACAGTCCTGCTTTGATTCCGCTGTTCCAAGTGTGCTGAACAGTCATTGTCCCCACAGCACCAACCGGCAAACCGAAAAGCAGACCGATTAAAATTCCACGCAGCAGATAGTCCATTGCTCCTCACCTCATTTCCTTTTCTGCTTATTTTTATGCACAGCACTCACAAACGCATTTGTTACAAGCCCTATTCTCTACAATAACCTCGCCATGTGCGTTTTCAATATCCATAATGATTTCACCTACTGCGGGTACATAGATATGACCGGACAGCGGATTCTTAATGCTGACAATCGGGGCAGTAAGAGTAGCTTCCACATCGGAACGCTCAAAGCTCAAATCCGTGTCAATCATTTCGCAGTTTATGAGCTTCAGATTTTTGCAGTAGCAAAGGGGCTGTGTGCCGATAATCTTGCAGTTTTCAAAGGTAACATTTTCGCTGTACCAAGCAAGATATTCACCCTTTACAACGCTGTTTCTGACTGTGATATTCTTTCCATGCCAGAAAGCGTCTTTTGTATCGAACACACAGTTCTCAAAAACGGAATCGGTGATGTATTGGAAAGAGTATTTTCCCTTAAAGCGAACATCACGGAAATTCAAGTGGTCGGAGCGCATCATAAAATATTCGCTCTGGGCTGTGCAGTCCTCCATAGTGATCCCACGGGCAGACCAGCCAAATTCAGGGGAAATGATGTCGCAGCCACGCATCTTGATATTGGCACATTCACGCAGAGCCTTAATGCCGTGAAGTTTGGTATTGTTAATTTCCACATTTTCGGAATACCAAAGTGCGGCTCTGCAAAGCTCGGTCATTTCCGAGTTTTCAATTTTAAGTCTGCTGTCGTGCCAAAACGGATAGCGGAGGTTGAAAAAGCAGTGGTCTACGGCAACATCTCTGCCCTCCTTAAAAGCACTTTCCCCGTCAGCGGGACCGTCAAAGGCACAATCCTTCACCAAAACATCCTGTGCCGCATAAAGGGCTCTTTCTTCATCAAAGGTTTTGTTTGTAATCGTTGTCATGTCTATGTACTCCTTTCGGATGATATTTTATTTGTTTGCCTCTTTCATTTGATAGACAAGGTAATCAAGGCAGTCGATACATTTTTGTTCCCGGTGCAGAGAATCAAGCAGGTTTTTTCTGTGAGCGGCCAACCGCTTCAGACCATTTGCTTCTTTCCCTTTTTGCAGGTCTGCCATAAATTTTTCAATGGTTTCGGAATCACAGCCCGCGTCTTTCAAATTTTGAATGATAGCTTCACGAGATTGATTTTTACGCATGATGATCCTCTTTTCTAATATGGGGTTTACTCTCCGTCGCTGATATGAACAATTTTATTGCCCCAACCCTCCAAAACAGGATTGTTTTCAACTGCACTGCGAAATTCCTCGGTATTGTCGAAATATCCGACCGGGGTATATTCGCCCGTTACTTCTCCGTCACCGTAGAAAAGAACGATACGGTTCGGCTCGGAATAATAGACGGTTCCGGCAGCTTCCTCGGTAACGGTTTCGGGATTTGACGGGATTTCATAACGGCTGGGAATATCGTAATACTGCATAACTTCCCAATTTTCGTAGCCCTCATAGTTATAAATCGGCAATCTCCAATCCGCTGTTCCTACATGGCGGGCGATTGCTTTGGCAGTATCGTTATCATACAGGTGCATGATAAAGGGATCGCCGTTGTCACCGAACTGAACAACTAATTCCGTAGCAGGTGTTCCGCTCTCGGATTCATCGTTGCTGTCAGGAGCAGGACTTTGGGAATTATTGCTTACCACGCCGGAATTATTCGACGGGCGGCTTTCATTCCCATTATTGTTTTCAGACTGATTACCGCAGCCTGCAAATACGCCGATAACAAGTACAAGCACAAGGGCAAATGAAATACCTTTCAATGTAAACTTTTTCATAAGAGTTCCTTTCCTGTGCCGAAAGCGGCACAAATAAATTGTTTAAGTTTGTTGTTCTGTTATTATTATAAGTCCGTTCCTTGAATATAGCAAATACTTATATCAAATACTTGGATATAACCAACAAGCATATTTAATCAGCTACTAACACAGTAAGCGGTACTTTTCTTATTTTTCCTGAAACAAACCCGGCAAAAGCAGCAAAGAAAAGCGTTACAACAGCCATAGGCAAAACCACGCCTATAAAATTCGGATGTGATACAAAATTGCTGATACCTGCCAGCTTCATCACGGAAGATACAATTCTGTCTGTTATGACTGCCGCCAGAAGCGTACCGACAAGTCCACCAAGAACGGCAACTATAGCGAAACGCAGGGCAAAGGTCAATCGCAAATTTGATGATGAAAAGCCTATCGCTTTATAAATCCCTAAATCTTTCTGCTCTGCTAAAAGGATTTTACTGCCTGTCATAACTGTCACAATCAGGATAAAGACGATTACCAATGCGTACATCAGCACAAGGAGAGCCTGCATAGCCGAGATAATTCCGAAAAGTCCCGGCCAAGTATTTTCGTGAACATGAATATCACCGCCGTATGCGGATTCCAAAGCCTCGGTGATAGCGCCTTTTTGTGAACTGTCTGCAAGGAAATAATGCCAGCACCAAAGGTTCGGATGATCTCGACCGATTTTAAGATACCCCTCACGATTCATACCAAAATTATCACCCATATCGTTCGCACAGGAATAAATGCCGGAAACGATATATTCACCGCTTCCGCTGTCACCTCTGACCGTCACGGTATCACCGACAGTAATACCGAAATTAGCGGCAATAAATTCTGTTATTACGATTTCGTTATCTGCCGTACAGGTGCGTCCCTCTAAAATGTGGAAACGCTCCGGCTGGTCAATGACATTTGCCGTGTAGGAGATTCCGTTCAGCGAAGCGGTGGGCATTGCCAGCACATAGGTATCTGTAATGTCGGTATATTGCAAAATGGTCTTTTCAAATTCTTCCTGTGTCAGCTCACCGAAAGACTGAACGCCGATGTCGTGGTCTGCGGGGTTGAAAGCGTCCATCATGCCTTTTCCGTCCGGGCCGAGCCAAGAATCCATCCGTCCCACGAGAGAAGCAAAGAACACCAATAGGAGAGCTACAACAAACGCTCCGATATATCTGCTTTTTCCACTCAACAACTGACGGAATGCAAGGCGGAAATGAATATTGCTGCCAAATGCCGCAGGTTTCGTAATCTTTGTAACTGTGCCGTCCGTTTCACCCCGAATCGCTTTCATCGGCGTAATTTTGCCGATCTTGCGGGTTCTGATAAAAATGAACAGAGCAAGTAAAAGCAAAATTGAAATAAATGCGGTTGCCATAAACAGGAGTGACGGCGTTGCGGGAATCAATACACCCGTTGTTGTCAGCGTAGCATTTATAACCATACTTTCGAGAGGAACGGAGAGCCAAAAGCCAATTATAAGTCCCACAGAAGCAGGAATACCATACTGCAAAAGCTGTAACAGACGAAGCCTGCCGCTATCAAGTCCTACGGTTTTCAAAATCCCCATATTCACAAAGTCAGAAGCGATTGTGCTGCTGATACTGTGGCTTAAAACAATCAAAACGACAAACAGCAATACGAGGACAAATGCAAGAAGTATTCCGCTAAACGCATTTTGCAGAATCAGCATAAAGCCTGCTATGGCGTCCTTACTATGGACGGATTCTGTGTATTCGGCAAGTGCGGTTTGTTCATTCAAAAGGCTGTTCAGTTCTGAAACAGTCAACCCGCTTTCTTTAGCAGGGAAGATATGGAGCATTGCTCCGTCACGGGAAAGAGCGTCAATTCCAGCATTGTGAATAAGATCTAATGCGGTAGCACGGTCTGCTTCGCTGATAAGAAATCCTTTCATACCGATCATAGAGCTTCCCATATAAACATCTTCATAAAAGCCCTTTACAGTAAGAGTAAGATTTTTTCCAGCTCTTGCAATGGGAAAGGTAATTTCATCACCGAGCTTAATGCCAAACATAGATACCATTGACGGCGATACATACACCTCACCCGGCAGTATGGATTCAGGAGGCTGTGTGTACCCTGATAAATCATCGCCAAAGAAACGATAACGGTTTTCTGTCGGAATGTAGGTGATTAGCTGTCCCTCGCTGTCGGATTCCATTTCGTTTGCAGTGTAGTTTGAATAGATAAGGCTCTGTGTTTCCACACGCCCTATTTCATCCAAAGCCTCTATACTGTTTTTAAGCCCTGCCCAATCAGATAAATTTTCTACCCAAGCGGTCAGCTCGCCATAGCCCGATCTGTCAAGTTCGCTCCCGATATAGTTTTCAGAATTAGTCCATACCGTAAGCACCGTTCCAAGAGCAGCCGCTACAAGCAGGGTGAGAATAAAGATTCCGAAAAGTGCACCCTTATGCCGCTTTAAGTTTGCTTTTAATAAAATCTTGTTTTCCATATTGGGCCTCCTTTTCTTACCACCCCAAAGAGGAAAGCCAGCTCAAAACATTGTTTTCTCTTGCTTTCAGGTCATCGTTTCCGTAGGGCGGCAGATTCAGTTCGTCCAGAATTTTGCCGTCCTCCAAATATAAAATACGGTTTCCATGCATAGCAGCCCGGACATCGTGTGTTACCATTAAAATACTTTGTCCGTCGTGATTCAGCTCCGTTAAAAGATTCATCACTTCTTCGCTGTTTGCCTTGTTGAGTGCGCCGGTAGGCTCGTCCGCAAAGAGCAGACCGGGATTTCCGATCATAGCCCTTGCAATGGCGGCTCTTTGCGCTTCACCGCCCGACACCTGCGATGGCAGGCGGTCTTTGGCGTTCTCGGCGTGCATTTTAAGAAGCAGCATATCAGTTTTTTCCCGAATTTCTTTGGCGTTGCCTGCTTTTGCCGCAAATCCGGCTACCGCAACATTTTCAAACAGGGTTAGATTGCTGACAAGGTGCGTTTGCTGAAAAACAAAGCCAAACTCATTTGCCCGAAGCTGTGCCATTTTCTTTTCGGAAAGTTTGCTGATTTCCTGTCCCTTGAATGTAACGCTTCCTCCGGTAATGGTGTCCATGCCGCTTAACGCATAGAGCAGGGTGGATTTTCCTGCTCCCGACGATCCCATAACTACCGTAAAGTCGCCCTCGTAAATATCCACATCAATACCTAAAAGTATTTGTGTTTCTTCACCGCTTTGCGTAAAAGTTTTATGAATATCTTTTCCGCAGAGTATTGTGTTCTTCATCATGCCGCCTCCATATCTGTAAGTATCAATCGCTTTTTGCCTGTTCCCGGATCGGGCAGGATTTCAGGAACGAATTTCACATAGAACTGCACATAATTAAGGTCTTTTCCTCTTAAAATATCTCTCATCTGCCGCAGCACTTCGCTCTCTACGGTTTTCTGCAAGGTGCTGTCCGATACCTCTGCCAGCATTTCAAAGGTATCAGGGGATATTTGTCGGAACTGATAATCACGAAGTCCCTCTATGCAGAAGCCCTCCACAGCCAGCGGATGCAGAAATTCCTGTTTTCCATTCCCGTCCTGAAACCATAGAATATCCTCATTTCTGCCCAGTAGTCCGACAGCACGGGTAAACGGATAACGGCTTTCGGCGGTTGGCACTTTCAGCGTGAGCTGATCGGACAGACGGTAACGAATAAGGGGCTGAACAAAATTGTAAAGACAGGTCAGGTACATCTCGCCGTTTTGAATTTCAATAATATTCATATCATCAAACAGCAGCATACCTTCCTTTGGATTACTCTCAACACCAAGCGACAGCGATTCGCTTGCACCGTAAAAATTGATAACATCTGAACCGAAAACGCTTTCTAAATATTTGCGTAAGCTCGCCCCAAGCGGTTCGCCGCAGGTGACGATACGCAGGACCTTCAAATCTAAATCGCCTTTTTCCACAAGCTCCGCAAGAATTTTAACGGCTGACGGATAACCGATAATCATATTCGGCTTAAACTCTTTTATGGTATTTATCCATTCATCAAGCGGCGTGTTAATGTCTAAATATATTTGCTTTGCACCCACACCGTTTACACCGTCGCCTACTGCCATAGAGCCGCCGTAACGCCCGTCGGTTGCCGCTATGTAAACGATCCGGGGGCCATGTATCAGGAATCTGATAATTTCCGGCATTGTCATATTCCAAAGCGCTCCCCGTACAATGCCGAGCAGCATACTGTTCCAGGCGCTTTCATCATAGACAAAGTATTTCGGCGTTCCTGTGCTGCCGGAGGAATGAACAATATGATATTTGTCCTGAAACAGTTTTTTATCGATGGTTTCCTTTTCGTCAAAACTGCGGATTTCCTCTTGTGTAAGATTTGGTACAGTAATGATTTCTTCAAACTGTGACATTAGCACCGACTTATCCATTACGGGAAAAGCGGAAAGAGGGGTGCTGTCTATCATATCAGCCGTAATGCCTGCACGCTCAAAGCTGTTTCGATAATAGGTCGAATGTTCATACGCATAATGCAGCAGCCGTTTCAGCTTTTTTGTCTGCAAAGACGAGATTTCTTCGGCAGTTTTTTTCTCATTCCTTTTGAGCTGCCATAAATCAAATAATGTTTTTATATAGTTCATGATTCCTGTCCTCCTGTAACCGTAAAAGTATAAGCGGTGTTATAATCTTCACGGTGATAGTACCGAACTTCACCGGTATTTTGGTTCATTACAATGCTCCATTCCGTAGACTCAAATTCTCCGAAATTGTCCTTGCTTACGCTGTCGAGAGCGTCCCGAACATCATTCATCTCCATTGTTTCGGAATCTTTAAGGCGGTTCATCAAAATTTCATAACGCTCGTGGGATTGCTGTGTACCAATTCCGTTCTTTTCACCCTCTGCCAAATAGAAATTAGTAACTGCCGGGGTTTTGGTAACAATCATTTCATTGTTCACATATTCCACAACCACGCTGTTGCCGGTTCGGTCAGCGATTGCAAAATGAACCATATATCCAAAAGAAGCGTGCATATCGTAACTGCCAAGCAGTTCGATTGCTTCCTCTACATTGGCGGCTTTATCAAGCAGCAAGCGAATAGCGGTAGTTGTTGTAATGTCCGGCTTATCCGTATTCTGTTCAATGGTTGCGTTGTCCTGAATCATATTGACGGAAACGGCAAGCCCCATTTCATTCAGTCCGTCAAGGGGTGCATAAAGTCCGGCAAGCGTCTGTATCTCATCGGGTAATGCTGAAAGGCTGATCCCACTCATGCTTATGAAATCCGTATTGACTGTGGATATGGAATGATAGCCATTCTCCGGCTGACTTTGTATCACCATCGCATTGCAGGTGTTCCAGTCAAAATTCCTACCAAACAGCGAATCGCCGTCTGCATTTTTAACGGATATTGTGCTGCACCCAAAGGGATTGCCGCCGAACAGAAGATTTCCCAAATCCGCTGCTCCGCTTTCCATTAAGAATGAAACTACCTCGGCGTCCGATGAAGCGCCGCCCCTTGCCAAAAACTCATCGAATCCGTAATCCCCGGTATATCTGACAGCAGACAAGCCGCCTGTCAATTCGGTAATTTCTTCCGATAAAACAATATCATTTGTTTGTTCCTCTCCTTGTGTGTTGGATGTCACATGATTGCCATTGTGGGTAGACGGTATTTCTTCATTTTTACTGCTGCAACCGGCAAAGGCTGTTATCAAAAATAACGCCGCCAGTAAAATCGTTAATTTCTTTTTCATCGTGAACGCTCCTTACGCTAAGTGCTTTTCTGTTAATTTTATTATATCTGTGGTCATCTAAAATAGCAAATACTTATATCAAATACATTCATATAGTTGACAGGCATAGTAAAATGTGCTACACTATACGCAAGCAAAGGAGGATGTTCTTATGGAATTGAGAGTATTACAGTATTTTTTGGCTGTTGCAAGAGAAGAAAACATTTCAGGTGCAGCAGAATTTTTGCACCTTTCACAGCCTACCTTGTCCCGCCAGCTAAAAGATTTGGAGGATGAACTCGGTAAGCAGCTATTCATTAGAGGTAACAGAAAAATAACCCTTACCGAAGAGGGTATGATCCTGCGCAAGCGTGCGGAAGAAATTACAGAGCTTGTCAAAAAAACAGAGGATGAAATTACTTCATCGGACGATGCTCTTGCCGGAAATATAACAATCGGTGCAGGTGAAACCGACGGAAACCGTTTCCTGATAAAAGCCATGAACGCTATACAACAGGACTATCCTCTTGTGCATTTTCACATTATAAGCGGCGATAAAGAGATGATTACAGAAGCCATTGACCGTGGCTCTATTGACTTTGGAATCGTTTTCGGAAATATAGATACTGCAAAGTATGATTCAATACCGATTGACTATAAAGATACTTGGGGCGTTTTAATGCGGCGTGACGCAGAACTTGCAAAAAAAGAATTTATAACGGCAGAGGATTTAATGGATAAGCCTCTTATCATTTCAAGGCAGGCATTTCAAAATTCAGAATTAAAAAATTTCTTCCACACAGAACAGGAGAAGCTGAATATTGCAGCTACTTACAGTCTGCTTTTTAACGGTTCGCTAATGGTAGATGAGGGATTGGGATATGCAATATGTTTTGATAAACTTGTGAATGTTTCAGGAGATAGCAGCTTGTGTTTCAGACCGCTTAAACCAAAGATTGAAGCACACATGGGTATCATTTGGAAAAAATATCAGGTCTTTTCTAAACCGGCACAGAAGTTCTTGCAGAAATTGCAGGAAACAGAATAGACGATATGTATAAAGCCGTCTGCAAACGCAGACGGCTTATTCTTGTTCATATTGTGTGTTTCAGAATAAAATACGCTTATAAATTTGGATACCACCGCAACAAATCATCTCTCCCGTCCGCCTCCAATTTTTCCACGGCATACTTCAGCCATTCCTCCGGCGTAGGTACATCTCCTTCACAGGGAATAGCCTCCCAGGATTTTCGTTTTTCAGGGTCGGGATCACGAAGACCCTGTTCAATCCGAACGGAGATAATTTGTTTCATTTCTTCTACGGATATATTTCGTTCACGAGCTAACCGTTCAAAGAAGTTTTCGTGTTTTTCCATTGTGTTTGTCCTCCTGCGTTTTTAATAGTATTACCGCAATGTCTAAACGGTAAACTCAGTATATCCTTTTTAGGTCATTCGCTGTCTACCCATTGTGACTATTATAGCACCTTTTCGGGGATTATAATAGTTACAGATGGGCAGGTGATGGAATGAACGCACAAAAAAGAATCAAGGAACTAATGGAAGAGCGCGGATGGACAGATTATCGATTGGCAAAGGAATCGAACCTTTCTCATTCAACGGTTACGAATATGTTCAATAGAAATAACGCACCGACCCTGCCAACGCTGGAAGCAGTCTGTAAGGCTTTCGGGATTACCTTGGCGCAGTTCTTCTCAGAAGGTGAAGAGCCTAATGCACTGACGCCTGAACAGCAAGAGTTGTTTTCAAGATGGAGTTCCTTAACCGATGAACAGAAACGGTTGCTGCTTGACCTTATGAATACGATGTAAAAGCACATTGAACCTCCGATTTGGGAGGCGCAATGTGCTTTTTCTTTGCCGTTTTCTATCTTTGAACGATTACTCCTAAAAATGAACGAATACCCTAAAATTGAACGATTACTTTTAGACTTTCACACCATTTTCCTTTGAAAAACGCAAAAAAGCCGCCACGAAACGCTCTCGTGACGGCTTCATACAGCTATTGAAATATGTAAAAAGTCTGAAAAAGCCCATAGAATAAGGCTTTTCGAGCAAAAAGAAAGAACGCTGACTTTGTATCAAAATTAGCGTTCTTATTTGGCGGAGAAGGAGGGATTCGAACCCTCGATGAGCTATTAACCCATACACGAGTTCCAGTCGTGCGCCATAAACCGGGCTAGGCGACTTCTCCATAGCTTCTTGCTAAAGCTTTATAATTATACCACGTTTATATATGTTTGTCAAGCTTTTTGGCGAAAATTCTTGGCACATATTTGACAATCAGGTGAATATGGGATATAATAAAAAAAGTATTATTTGCAGATTAAGGGGAGATTTATATATGAAAGACGAAAAAACAGTGCGTAAGGGGTCAGGCTTTAACTCTAAAATAGGATTTATCCTCGCCGCGGCAGGCTCTGCGGTGGGACTGGGCAACATCTGGAGGTTCCCTTATCTTGCCGCAAAATACGGCGGAGGATTTTTCCTGCTTATATATATCATTTTCACGTTAACATTCGGCTTTGCTCTTATGCTTACAGAAACGGCAATCGGCAGAAAAACCGGTAAAAGCGTAATCGGCGCATATAAAGCGATGGATAAGCGTTTTGCACCGCTGGGCTGGCTTGCCGCATTCGTTCCTGCAATTATCCTGCCATACTATTGCGTAATCGGCGGCTGGGTGTTCAAATACCTCACAGTCTTTGTTATGGGAGCAGGCAGTGAGGCGGCAGGCGACGGAAGCTTCTTTGGTTCGTTTATAGGCAACGCTTCTCAGTCTACTCTGTTTTTTGTGATCTACATAGCGCTTACCGCCGTTGTCGTTATGCTCGGCGTTGAAAAGGGAATTGAAAAGGTAAGCAAGTTTATGATGCCGGTTCTGGTCGTTCTTACAATAGGCATCGCAATCTATACAATGACGCTTGACGGCGCAGGAGAGGGTGTAAAGTATTATCTTCTCCCTAACTTCGACGGCTTCACGATTTCAAAGCTTCTGAAAACAATTGCCGCCGCAGTAGGTCAGCTTTTCTATTCAATGTCCCTCGCTATGGGAATTATGATTACCTACGGTTCGTATATGCGTAAAGATGACTCTCTCGAAAGCTCCGTGAGATATATCGAGATTTTCGATACAATTATTGCATTTCTGGCAGGTCTTATCATTGTGCCGTCTGTATTCGTTTTTTCGGGCGGCGATGCAGATAAGCTTCAGGCAGGCCCGAGCCTTATGTTCATCACACTCCCAAGCGTGTTTGAATCAATGGCAGGAGGTCAGATTATCGGCGCTGTGTTCTTTCTTCTCGTAGCGCTCGCCGCACTTACCTCGTCAATCTCTCTTATGGAAACGGTAGTTTCTATAGTCTGTGAAAAGTTCAAGATAAAAAGAATACCTTGCTGTCTTATAGTTATCGTGTTCTGCCTCGCAGTCGGCATGCTCTCGGTACTCGGTTACAGCGTGTGGGATACGGTTACAATCTTCGGCTACCAGTTCCTCGATTTCTTCGACTTTATCAGCAATAATATTATGATGCCTATTGTGGCGTTTATGACCTGCATACTTATCTCGTATGTGGTAGGCACAAAGTATGTTGAGGACGAGGTAACTCTCGGACAGAAACGCTTCAAGTCGCAGGCATTATTCAGAGTAATGGTGAAATATGTCTGCCCGGTATGTATGATAATTATTCTTATTACGCCGTTTGTAACAAATATTTAGTATAAAAATAAGGTCTGACATTTTTTCGTCGGACCTTTTATTTTTGCCTTTCAAGCTTTCTAAGTATAGAAGCTGTCGGCACTATGAGTAATCCGAAAACGAGATTGCCGCCGGCATGAATTAAATCCCACGGCAGGCCTGCTGCAATCCACGCAACAGTCGCCTTGAAACCAAGCCCGTACATAACCGCCTGCGCAGGAGCGTAAAGCGTACCGAAAAGCAGTCCGTGCAAAGCGCATACAATCGGGTAAACGACTGCCTGAACCTTTTTCGGCATTTTTTCAGGGAGCAGCATAGTAATGCCCCAAAGTACCGCCCAGATATACATGTATGGAATCCACCACGGCATAAATCCTGCGTATAAGCCGTTCAGGAAAACATAAACGTATATCGGGATAAGCGCCTTCCACCTGTATACGAGCGTGTAGGACATCGTAAGCATACCGAGCAGATGCACGTTAGGTAGCCCCTCCAACAGCAGCTTTGACAGATACATCAGCGTGCCGAGCAGAGCAAAAACCGCAAGCTCCCTGGTCGTTATTTTGCGTTTTCCTGTCATTCAGCGACAAACGCATACTCTGCGCCCTCGTCGATGTCCGTCATATCAACGCCGTACTGCGCATATTCTCCGTCGACGTAGAACGCCCAGTATTTCTGGTCTTTATCAAAATCCAGCGTTACACCGTTTACGGTCTTGACGTACAAGCCGTACTGGCTGTCCTCTCCTGCGATAAAATCAATCTCGCAAAGCGCAGCTCCGACGGTCTGCTCGTCGGTCTTTACCGTAAAGCTGTCCGTTTCTCCGTCTGTGCCTGTAACACTAAGCGAAAAGCTCTTTTCACCCTCGCCGAGCGTTTCTCCGTCCTTTGCAATCCTGCCTGCTGCAGAATCGCTGTCAGAGTCCTTGCCAAACGAGCAGGCGGAAAGTACAACCGACCCTGCAATAATAAATGTTAGAATTACCTTTTTCATTTTTTCTTCTCCTTTTTTACGTCAATAAATCCATTATACATTAAATTTGGCGAGTTTTCAATACCTTGCATTAGTTACAGCTTTATGTTACAATGTTTTTATCATAAGAATCACGTTGAAAGGGGAGTCTGTCTTGCAGATAAATCCTATTGCATATATCCATACAGATTTTAAGGAGAAATTCGGTATTCCAAGGCAAAGCGGACGGGTTCCTGAGCTTCTCGGCAGAATTGTCTTTGAAGCGGATTACAGGGTCGAGCAGGCGTTTGCAGGCATCGAGGACTTTTCACATCTGTGGCTGATATTTGATTTCTCAAAGTCGCATAGAGAAAAATGGTCGCCGACAGTAAGACCCCCACGGCTCGGCGGAAATAAGCGTGTCGGAGTTTTCGCAAGCCGTTCGCCGTTCCGTCCAAACTCATTGGGACTGTCGGCGGTGAAGCTTGAAAGGGTCGAGAAAACCGAGAAGTACGGAATAACGCTTGTGGTTTCGGGCGTTGATTTGCTCGACAATACCCCTATCTACGATATAAAGCCGTATATCCCTTATGCCGATTGTATCGGGGACGCAAAGGGCAGTTATGCCGACGACCATAAATGCGACAGCCTTAACGTTGATTTTAAACAGGAGCTTTTGCAAGTCCTGCCGGAGGGAAAAAGGCAAGCTGTCATAAAATGCCTTGCCGACGACCCACGTCCTGCCTACAAAGAAAACGACGGTAAGATATACAGCATGAGCTTTGCAGGTTTTGATATACATTTTACGGTAGAGAATAACACGGCAGTGGTACAGAGCGTTGAAAAGCTGTGACCTTTTACGATAAGTTTCCGTCATAGTAGGTGAAGGGACAAAGGAGGCGAGAATATGCAGGACGAGAGAATTATAGCGCTGTTTTTTGAACGTAACGAGCAGGCGATTAAGGAGGCGACCGATAGCTACGGCGGCTTTCTGAAAGCTGTTTCCTGCGGTATTCTCCACAGCGACGAGGACGCAAGCGAGTGCCTAAGCGACACTATGATGAAGGCGTGGCAGACTATACCTCCGCAAAAGCCTAATAACCTTAAAGCCTACCTTGGCAGGATAATCCGCAATCTGTCGCTCGATGTATATGATAAGCGTCAGGCACAGAAGCGTGGAAGCGGCGCAGTCTGCGTACAGCTTGACGAGCTTTGCGAATGTATCCCGTCAAGCGAAAATGTTACAGGCAGTCTGGAGAATAAGGAGCTGTCGCAGGCTATAAGCGATTTCCTTATTAAGCAAAAGAAAAAGCAAAGGATATTGTTTGTACAGCGGTACTGGTATATGCTTTCGATTAAGGAGATAGCCGATAAAAATAAAATGTCGGAAAGTGCTGTAAAAATGTCCCTCAAAAGAACCAGAAACAGTTTGAAAAACAAGCTTTCAGACTCTATCGGAAAGGAATGGTGACATTTATGAATAAACGCATTTTTAACGCTGTTACTGATATAGACGACAGACTTATATTAGAGGCGGACCCCGAAAACGAAGCACAGCAAAAGCCCAAAATCAAGGCGGTAAAAATCTGCACGATAGCCGCATCAATCTGCGTTCTGCTTGGTCTGGGTGCATTTATAGGCATTAGGCTTGTAAACACCGAAAAGCCGATAAACACCTCTGATAAGCTCTTTAGCATAAGATACGGGAATGTAACATCGGATTATGAAGATGATTATAAAGAGAACGTAGCTCGTGTGCCAAAATGGGATGAGCGCACAATAGAGAATCAGTATAGTGACCTTGGTATTGACGGAGTAATGTATAGTGGTACTTCCCGCAAGCTAGACGTCTTAGATATAGGCAAAAAGCTAGGCGAGTATACAGCTTCGGGTTATGACACATACGAGGATAAAACCTACGAAATGACAGTCAGGTGCTACGAAATAAAGGGCGTATCAATCGAGTGCGCCGTAGCAGTTGAGCTAAAGGACGGCGAGTATTTCAGCTACACGAATTCGTACTATAAGCCAAAGACCTTGGGCGACTTTGTGAGCGACCTTAATCTCACCGACAATACTACAATCGGATATGCCTACTATAACTGGTACGACGAGGAGAACGGCAAATATCAGGACGTGACCTTTGAGCAGGACATTAATGACAGCGATATATGGGATATCCTGCTTACCGATGAAACAAGAGATGTACCGGCAGTCGAGGACTTCGACAGTATGTTCTTTTTAGAAGAGATATCCTTCTCGATAAGCTCTGAAAAGCTCGGCTTTGAAAATATCTCTATCGGTATGACAAAGGACGGCTACCTCGTAACAAACATTCTCTCAACAGGCAAAGCGTTTTTCTTAGGCGAGGAAAAGTGCGAGGAGCTTGTAGACTATGTGGTTGAAAACTACGAGGGAGTAATCATTGTGTACAACTATCCGGAGTCTGATGATGATACGGACAAAAAAGCAAACGGCTCCGACAGCGGTGCAGTCGTTTCAACAGCAGTAACCGCCGCACGTCCTGAATAATTCCAATAAAAAGATGGCAGACACAAAAGTGCCTGCCGTCTTTTTTAGCTTATAATATCTTATTACTTATCGCAAACAGACCTTATCCAGCCTGTAACACCATTTGGCAAACGTGCGTCAGCATACCTGCCGTCGTCGAAAATCAGATTGTGCTGAATCCAGTTTATCATACAGTGCTGACCCATCTCAAAGCCGTAGAATACCGAACTTATACCGCCGTCGCCGTTGTAAACCCATTCGGGGAAGAAGCAGGTGCAGTTTTTCATACTTTGAAGCTTTTGGACGTATGGCAGAATACATTCGTCGAAAGCCGCCATTTCGTCATTCCTGCCGTGCGCAATAAGAAGCGAAACGCCGTTTTTCTCGATTTTTTCAAGCGACTTATCATTGGGAACATATCCCGACGATATCGGGATCGCACCGTCAAAAAAGTCAGGAAAGCTCTCCAGCATTTTCCATGTGAAATATCCGCCCGAGGAAGCGCCCATAACAAATTTCTTTGAAATATTTTTGCCGCAGTCGGAAATGACCTTGTCGTAAATCTTCTTTATAACGCAGATGTGGTCCTCGCTCCAGCCTCCGATTACCCTGCCGCTTTCCTCTCTTACCTCGTTGCAAAGCGGTACTATTATGTAAGCGCTGCCCATCTCGCTCTGATATTTTGGAGATGCGAATTGTTCCGCACCGCAGCACATAATGCACCCGTCCTCCATAAGCGAGTTGCTGAGTCCGTGAAACCACATAGTTACGGGGTATTTCCCGTCAGGGTCAGCTCCGTGCTTTACGGGGTCGTAGACGTAGTATCTTATGTCGCCGACCTTGTCGTCGGGCATAACGTATCTATCAAACAAATCAAGATACGCCCTCGTCTTGTAGCTGACCTGATAGCTTATAAATTCGCCATCCTTGAGTTTTCCTGCCCAAGGCGGAATTGCTTTTATATCCTGCACCGTTTTCTTAAAATCAGGGAGCGCCATATTTTTTCAGTCCTTTCAGTTATCAAAACTGCCACTTTAGTCAAGTGGCAGTCACATTAATATTAGAGTCCGTTGGGGTTGTTCTTGGCAAAGTTCCAGCCGTCTGCGCACATCTCGTCGATGCCGTACTGCGCCTCCCAGTTAAGAAGCTTCTTTGCCTTGTCCGGCTTTGCGTATGACCACGCAATGTCGCCTGCACGCCTCGGCTTTATGACGTAAGGAAGTTCCTTTCCGCAAGCCTTTTCAAATGCGTGAAGAACATCGAGGACGCTTGAACCCTTGCCTGTGCCGAGGTTGATAGCCTCAACGCCCTTGTTTTCCATGACGTACTTAACTGCGCAAAGATGACCCTTTGCAAGGTCAACAACGTGAATGTAATCTCTTACGCCCGTTCCGTCAGGAGTGTCATAGTCGTTGCCGAATACGCCGAGCGCAGGGAGCTTGCCGACAGCAACCTGTGCAATGTAAGGGAACAGGTTGTTCGGAATTCCGTTAGGGTCCTCGCCGATAAGTCCGCTCTTGTGTGCGCCGATAGGGTTAAAGTAACGCAGAAGCGCAACGCTCCAATCGTTGTCGGAAACGTATACGTCATTTAATATCTGCTCAATCATAACCTTTGTGTAGCCGTAAGGGTTTGTTGAGGTGTGGGTAGGCATAGTTTCTACATAAGGCACCTCGTTGTCAAGACCGTAAACCGTTGCGGAAGATGAGAATACTATCTTCTTTGCGTTGTGCTCTCTCATAGCCTTGATAAGCATAAGAGTACCTGTAATGTTGTTGTGATAGTATTCAACAGGCATTCTTACCGATTCGCCGACAGCCTTGAGTCCCGCAAAATGAATGACGGCTTCTATGTCGGGGTTCTCGTCAAAAACAGCGTTTACCTTGTCAAGATCGAGCAGGTCTGCCTCGTAGAATTTAAAGTCCTTGCCTGTAATTTTTTTGATTCTGTTGAGCGACTCAGGCTTCGAGTTTGAGAAGTTGTCGAGAATGACGATTTCATATCCGGCGTCTAAAAGCTCAACGCAGGTGTGGCTTCCTATAAATCCGGCTCCGCCTGTAACAAGTATCTTTCCCATGTGCAATATCTCCTTTTTAAAATAGCATTTGATATCCACACTTTATTATACCATAAAATCGAAGATTTATGGTATAATAGTCCGATACGCAGGGAGCAAATCTAAGGATTTGCGTATCTGCGAGGACATCAAAATATAATAAACACTCTGTGTTTATTATACCACATTACGTTAATATTTTCAAGAGATAATTAAAATATTAAAAGGGCAGACGATTTAAGCCTGCCCTTTAGCGATTGTATTACGACATTGAAGCGATAGTGTCGTTAATTTTCTTTAGTTCCTCGTCAACCGTGTTGGAGTATGTCGAGCGAAGTTCTGCCCATGTGTACTGCGTTCCGTCGGAGTTTGTCTTTGTAACGTATTCGTAAAGCTTTCTCGTTACGCAAGCGCCCGTTTCGTCGGTAGCCGAGTTGTCGTCGGAAAGAAGTGCGGAAATGCCGTAAGCGTAGTCAAATACCTGCTCGTATTCGCTTGAGGACGTAGCCTGGATTACGTCGTACATTTCTTCTGTCCACTGAGGATTGTCAACAAGGAACTTCTGCTTTCCTGCTTCCTTGTACTCGTCCTTTGTAGCTGCAATATGCGCACATTCAAACCATGTCTTTACAGCCTGATCCTTCTGAGAGCCGATGACCCACATATATGCAGTCATATCGGAGGTCGTGATCTTAGCGCCTGTGTTCGGATCGGCAGGAATAGGAACAATACCCCAGTTGTCGCCCTCGGAAGGTCCGTTGCTGCCGGTCAGCGCCCAAGAACCCATTACATAAAACAGAATGTTGTCCATAGTTCCAAGACAGGTTTTAGCATTATCGACCCAGTCGGCGTAAACGAGTCCGTCCTTGGTCAGATTGTAGATGAATGTTTCAGCACGTTCTATCTCTGCGTTCATAAGATTGCTCGTGAAAACGCCGTCCTCGTAGTTTACAAGCGTTTCGCCTGTCTGCTGGATAACCTGCGGAGCAAACCAGCCTGCAACGCCGTAGCGTGTTACATCGCCCTGCGCGTTAGAAACGTATTCGTCCATAAGGCCTCTCCAGGTATCCCAGTTCCAGTTGCCGTCAACATACATATCATATGGATCCTCAAGGCCTTCCTCGTCAATAACGTCCTTGTCGTACATCATAAGAACGCCTGTAGAGTAGCTGATAGGCGCAACGTAGTGCTCGCCGTTAAGTACAAACTTGTCAGCGCCCTGCTTTACATCGCTCCAGATATCAGAGTCAAAGTCTACGATAGAGTCGATAGGCTGGTACATACCCTTAGTTACCTGACAAGGAAAAGCCATCCATTCGTACTTGAAAATATCAGGTACTTCAGTGTTTGACGTGATTGCAGCGGCTAGCTTTTCAAACTTTTGAGAGTCGGAAACCCTTATCCATTCAACCTTACCGCCCTTTTCCTGGAAAAGTGACATTTCAACAGTTGTTTCGCTGTTGCCGGTAGGATTGAGGTCGTATGTACCCATCCACTTGATTGTCCTTTCCTCCTCGGAAAGCTGTTCGTCCATAGAATCAACAAGGCTTGTGTCCTGAACTGAAACTACGTCCTCGTGCTTGCTGGAGGATTCGTCGCCCTTTCCACAGGAAGTTATAGAGAATACCGTGCAAAGTGCAACAGCGAGCGCCAACGCTCTTTTGCATTTTTTCATAATATTTACCTCCGTTCCATATCGTGAAAGGCTAAAAATGTTGCATCGTTTAATGCGTATAGCCTTTCGAGTATGCGTAGTATGTTAATATTGTAATATCACATACCTCTACAAGCTTATTATATATTAAGTTTAAATTCCCGTCAATAAACATAATGACGAAACAGAGATGCTCAAATTGTGCGTTTTGAACAAGGCGAATATTATTTTTATATTATGTTTACGTTTGGGCGCATTTATTTATATTATTTGAGATTATATTTATTTTTAGTTTCAAAAGTTTATATTATTCTCGGGACGTAATTTTGCTCTTTGCTTGAAAATTATCTCAGAACGTGGTACAATGTAACCGGAGAGCAGCTTGTCTGACAGCTTCACCCTACCACGAAAGGAATGTTATAATGGAAAAGTATCTCTATGAAACACATTGCCACACAACCCCGGCAAGTCGATGCGCAAGCGCCAAGGGCGAGGAAATGGCGGACTACTATAAATCAAAAGGCTATACGGGAATTATAGTCACCGACCACTTCTTCAACGGAAATACGGGCATCGACAGAAGCCTGCCGTGGAACGAATGGGTAGAGCAGTTTTGCACAGGCTATGAGAATGCAAAAAAACGTGGCGGACAAATCGGGTTAGACGTTTTCTTCGGATTTGAGTATAATAAGAACGGTGCGGAATTTTTAATCTACGGACTCGGCAAGGATTGGCTTTTAAAGCACGAGGAGATTATGAGCCTGCGTGTGTCAGAGCTTTATAAGCTGGTCTGCGAAAGCGGCGGCGCAATGATTCAGGCGCACCCGTTCAGGCAAGCGCCGTACCTCGAAAGAATTGCCATTTATCCCGAATACTGCGACGGAGTAGAGTCCGTAAACACCGCAAATAACTTTTTTTGCAATCAGAATGCAATCTGGTACGCAAATACGTTTAAGCTGTATGCAACCTGCGGCTCCGACTGCCACTGGATAGGCAGGGAGGATCTCGGCGGCGTGTATACAGGCAGAAAGCTTCAAAGCATAGACGACTATGTGTCTGTCATAAAGAACAAAGAGCCTATAGAGCTTTATGAAATGAAGCCTGCAAATTACGATTTTATGCAAAACGCAGATTTGTGATAGCTAAATTTTGTGCAAAAAAACGAAAAGAATTGGCGATTCAAAATATACTGTTGACAAAAAAAATGCACGGTGGTATTATGATAACGTTGAAAAGCTGTGACGAAGACGGCGTAGCATTATGATTTCACAGAGAGTCCGTGTTTGCTGTAAACGGATATTTCAGGTGCTAAAAGTTGCCTATCTCTTCCGAGCCTGACACCGAAACCCGAACGGGCGGTAGGCTGTTGCGTAATCACTGCGTTAAAGTGTAGGACTTGTTGGAGTCCGTGAGCGGCGTTAACTGCAAGGCAGTAAAACGCAATTTGAGTGGTACCGCGGGAAATTTCTCGTCTCAAAGCAAGCTGATTGCTTTGAGACGTTTTTTGTTTTAAAACGTCTTGAAACATATCGGTGAATTTGATTTAAGCGCCATAAGGCGTAGAGGAGGAAATCATTATGGAAAAGAAAATCAAAGAAATCGCACAGCGAGTTAAGGAGCTTCGTGAAATTGAGGGACTGACGCCGGCGCAGATGGCTGAGAAAATCGGCGTTTCGGAAACCGAGTATGTACAGCTTGAGTCCGGAGAGAATGACTTTACCTTTACGTTTATTTATAAGTGCGCAAAGGTTTGCGGAGTAGATATCGTAGATATCCTCAAGGGCCATTCACCAAGCCTCTCCGCATATCAGGTAAACAGAAACGGCGAGGGACTCGAAATTGCAAGAAGAAAGGGCTTTAAGTATTTCAACCTCGCAGCAAACTTTAAGAACCGTGTATGCGAGCCTTTCAAGGTGTATATGCCGTATTCGGAAGCAGAGCAGACTGCCGAAATTCATACGAATACTCATAAGGGTCAGGAAATGGATATCGTCCTCAAGGGCAGTATGAGAGTAAGACTCGGCGACCACTACGAGGATCTGACCGAGGGCGACTCTGTGTACTACGATTCAATTATGCCGCACGGAATGATAGCAACCTCCGAGGGCGGCTGTGAGATGTATTCATTCGTGTTCGATGACGCACATGCAGAGGACGAAGAGGGCGAGGTAGAGGTAAAGACCGAAAGAAACGAGTATAAGGGCATAATCGCAGATAACTTTGTCGAAACGACCGAGGACGAAAACGGCACGGTTAAGAGCATCAGCTTTAAGAACGAGGATAAGTTCAATTTCGGCTTTGACGTTGTTGACGCAATCGCAAAGAAGAATCCTAACAAGCTTGCAATGCTCCATATATCCGGCGACAAAACTGAAAGACGCTTTACATTTGCTGATATCGCTAAGTATTCCGCAAAGACCGCAAACTACTTTGAGTCGCTTGGCATTAAAAAGGGCGATAGGGTAATGCTCGTCCTGAAGCGTCACTATCAGTTCTGGTTCTCGATCATCGCACTTCATAAGATGGGCGCAATCGTAATCCCTGCAACAAACCAGCTCCTTGCACATGACTTCGACTACCGCTTCAAGGCAGCAGGCGTTAAGGCTATTATCTGTACGGCAGACGGCGATACCGCACATCAAGCAGACCTTGGCTCGGTGGATTGTCCGGACCTTAAAATCAAGGTAGTTGCAAACGGCAAGCGTGACGGCTGGCATTGCTTTGACGAGGAAATGGAAGCCTTCAGCGACGTCTATGAAAGAAAGGAAGATACCGCCTGCGGCAGAGATAAGATGCTTATGTTCTTTACCTCAGGCACAACGGGATATCCTAAGATAGCGGTACACGATTACAGATATCCTCTCGGACACTTTATAACAGCAAGATTCTGGCACTACGTTGACCCGAACGGACTCCACTTCACGATCTCCGACACAGGCTGGGGTAAAGCACTCTGGGGAAAGCTCTACGGTCAGTGGCTTTGCGAAGGCTCTGTGTTCACATACGACTTCGACCGTTTCCATGCAGAGGATATCCTGCCTATGTTCAAGAAGTATAACATCACAACCTTCTGCGCTCCGCCTACAATGTACCGCTTCTTTATCAAGGAGGACCTCTCAAAATATGACCTCTCGTCAATAAAGTACGCAAATACGGCAGGCGAGGCACTCAATCCTGAGGTATTCCACCAGTTCAAGAAAGCAACGGGACTCACTATAATGGAAGGCTTCGGTCAGACCGAAACCACTCTCACGATCGGCAACTTCTTCGGTACGAATCCGAAGGTCGGCTCAATGGGTACGGCAAGCCCGCTTTATGATATAGATATCGTAAATCCTGACGGCGAGCCTGTAAAGATAGGCGAAACAGGCGAAATCGTCGTAAGAACCGATAAGGGAACGCCTTGCGGACTCTTCTGCGGATATTATAACGACGACGAGAAAACAAAGGCAGTATGGCACGACGGAATGTACCACACGGGCGATACTGCTTGGAAAGACGAGGACGGCTACTTCTGGTATGTCGGCAGAGTCGATGACCTCATCAAGTCCTCCGGCTACCGTATCGGACCTTTCGAAATCGAAAGCGTAATAATGGAGCTTCCTTATGTGCTTGAGTGCGCCGTTACGGCAGTACCGGACCCTGTAAGAGGTCAGGCTGTAAAGGCAACAATCGTCCTCACAAAGGGAACTGAGGGTACAGACGAGCTTAAAAAGGAAATACAGAAGTACGTCAAGGAGCATACAGCACCTTATAAGTACCCAAGAGTTGTAGAATTCCGCACCGATTTGCCGAAAACAATCAGCGGAAAGATAAAGAGAAACGAAATAAAGTAAAGTGAACATAAAAAGACTGCTCCGAACGAAGCAGTCTTTTTTGTGTTATTGTGAGGATTAAAGGTCAATCTTATTGCCCTGAGCGTCGCCGTTTACAACATAGTAAGCAGCGTTCTCTTCAGGCTTAACATAAATTTCAATCGACTTTATTGCAGCCTTGTTGCCGGCAGCCTTGTAAGCTTCTCTTACCTTGTCAGCTAACTCTGCGGTAGAAATCTGCTTGCCGTAAAATTCAACGTATGTCGTAACCTTTTCGGTAGCCTTCTTAGCAGTAGAAGCAGCCTTCTTGGCAGTAGATGCAGCCTTCTTTGCTGTATCTGTAGCAACCTTTGAAGCCTTCTTAACGGTAGGATTAGCCTTTGCCTTTGCTACTGCCTTTTCAGCAGCGTCAGTAACCTTCTCAGCAGTCTTTACTGCCTTTTCGGCAACCTTTTCGGCTGTCTTTGCAATCTTCTTTGTAGCCATTTGAGTTTTCTCCTTTTCTGGTTTATTATTTTACCTGTGCTATTGCGTCCTTGAAGGACTTGCTTGCCTTAAATGCAGGAGCCTTCTTTGCAGGCACGGTAACTGTCTTTTTTGTAACAGGGTTGTAAGCTTCCTTCTTTGCTCTCTCACGAACCTCGAAAGTGCCGAAGCCTGAGATCGAAACCTTCTCCCCGCTGAGGAGAGTTTCGGTGACAGAGTCTGTAAATGTTTCCATGAAAATTTCGGTTTGTTTCCTATCAAAGCCTGTATTTTCTGATATAAAGCGGATAAGCTGAGCCTTATTCATATAGTATGCCCTCCTGAATGTTTTATTACCTGTGATTATATCCGAAAAAAACACGCTTGTCAAACATTTTTACGCAAAAAATTAAATGAACATACAAAATTTGTAAGAATAAATAAACCGGGCTTACAATAAAAGGTCATAACTTGTTGATAACAACGTCAAAATATTAAAGCTGCAAAAACAAAAGGCCTCCCGAATTATGTCGGAAAGCCTTAAAACAGGTGTGTTTAAGCTTACTTGTCGGTATCCTCGACAACCTCGGCGATATCGTCGAGAGCTTCTTCAACGCTCTTAGCGCCCTCTTCAACTGCAGCAGCAGCCTCAGCGGAAGCCTCTTCAACTGCATCTTCGATTACTTCGCAATCTTCACAGTCGCAGCAGCAATCGCAGTCGTCGTCGAATTCCTCGTAGTCGTACTCTTCCATTTCCTTACGCTTCTTGAGTGCGAAAACGGCAGCCGCACCGGCAGCAACAGCAGCAAGACCTACGAAAACCTTAAATCCATTAGCCATATTAAACATCTCCTTTTTAAAAATTAGGTTGTAGTTATTATAACATAATAAAAAACAAATTTCAAGCACTTTACACAAAAAAATAAAACCGGAGAGAAATGCTTGTTACATATTGCCTGTCAGGTGCATAATAATGCTGAGCGCAGATATGGGAGCGGTTTCGCACCTCAGTATCCTGCTTCCAAGTCCGATGAGCGTAATGCCGCTTTTCGAAAGCCTCTGCGCCTCGTCCTCCTCAAAGCCGCCCTCGCTGCCGATGAATACGCCTATGCTTTTTGCATTGCTGTAATCAAGCTCAGACAGACTTTTTCCGCCTTTTTCGTAGCAGGCAACAGATAACGACAGCTTCTTCATTTCCTCGACAGCGTCGTTGAAGCTTATTATACCGCAAACCCTTGGGATAACGCCCCTGCCTGATTGCTTTGCCGCTTCGAGAGCGATTTTCGATAACCTGTCAAGCTTTTTGGAAAAGTTTTTTTCGTCGGGTCTTGAAACGCACCTCTTTGTCAGCACCGGCACAATTTTGCAAGCGCCAAGCTCTGTTGCTTTCTGTACAATAAATTCCAGCTTGTCAAGCTTCGGAATAGCCTGGAAAAGCACGACATCAACGCTTGGCTCTGTTTCCGTTTTTCTTGAAGCAACAATGTCGCACACGACTTCGCTGTCGGAAATCGTCTTTATTCGTGATATATATTCTATTCCGTTCCTGCACAAAATAATCTCGTCGCCAAGCCTCATTCTCAGCGAGCGTCCTATGTGCGTTGCATCAGCGCCCGTGATTATTCCAATGTTTTCAGATATGCATTCGGTGAAAAACCTCGGCATAAAATCATTCCTTTTATATAGTATGTCTACATTATACAATAAAACTCAGAGTTTTACAATAGCAAAATGCCCCTTCGCAGTTTGCACAAAACATTCTTTTCCAAAGACTCTAAGTTTATATAAAAAAATTCACGCCGACCCTTGACAATGGGGTAAAAAGGTGGTATCATATACTTAGCACTCAGAGAGTAAGAGTGCTAACACTAAAAACATTCAAGTGCTAAAGAGGGTGGATCAAGTGGACGACAGAAAACTCAGAATACTGACAGCAGTAATTGACGAGTATATTCTGACGGGCGAGCCGGTAGGCTCTAAAACCATAATGGATAGAGTAAAAGCCTCCTCCGCAACGATCCGCAACGAAATGGCAGAGCTTGAAAAGCAGGGGTATCTGGAACAGCCGCATACCTCCGCAGGCAGAGTCCCGACGTATATGGGATACAGACTCTATGTCGACAGCCTTATAAAGGAAAATCCGCTGTCTCAGGAAGAAATCGAGTATATCGGCTCTATGCTCCCCGACGAGTACGAGTCGGAGGCTGACCTTGTAAACAAAGCATCGCTCGCTTTGGCAGAGCTTACAAAGTGTGCCACGGTCGTTGCAAACGCAACCCCGAAATTCTCGGTTATTTCTAAGGTGGAGGTAATCCCGACAGGCAAAAGAATGTATGTTATCCTTATGATAACCTCCTCCGGTTCAATTAAGAATAAGGTGTGCAGGCTTCGGTTTGATTTGACAAACGAACAGCTTGCGTTCTTCGCAAAATATATGCAGGAAAATTTAGAGGGCGTAGAGGTCGAATCGCTTTCGGAATCCATGCTCCAGAATTTGGAGGAAGCCCTCGGAGCTTATATGGTCGCACTTTCTCCGCTTGTCAATGAGATTATGAAAATGTCAAGAGAAATTTCCTCGCATGAGATTTCAGTTAACGGCGAGTTTAACCTCCTGACCTGCGACGATTTCGATAAGACGGAGATTATGACGTTCTTAGATCACAAAAAAGAGCTTTCGGAATTTCTCGGTAGCTCGTTCGGCGATTTAAAGGTAATGTTTTCCAACGAGGCAAACGGCTTTGTAATCAGTAACTCAAGCCTCATAACCTCAAGCTTTTCAAAGGGCGGAAGAAAAGCAGGCACGCTTGGAGTCCTCGGCCCTATGAGAATAGATTACGCAAAGTATATCTCCTATCTTGAGTATTTTACAGGAAGAATAACTCAGATGCTTTCTGAGAATGACGACGATGAGGAATATTTTAAGGAGAAAATATAATGACCGAAAACGAACAGATTAAGGACAGGGAAACAGAGGAAGAAGTTGAGCAGACCGCCGAAGAGGCGACTGAAGCAGAAGCCGCCGAAGTTTCCGAGGCTGAAACAGCAGCTGAAGCTGCGGCAGAGCCTACCGCTGAAGAAAAGCTGGAAGCAGAGCTTTCGGATATGAAGGATAAGTATTTAAGGCTTATGGCTGAGTACGACAATTACAGAAAGAGAACGGCAAAGCAGCTTCTTGAAAACACTCAGACCGCTAAGTGCAATACGGTAAACGAGATCCTCCCGGTGTACGATAACTTTGAAAGAGCCGCAGGCGCAGATTCAACGGACGAAACCTATAAGTCGGGCGTGCAGATGATTTTCAATCAGTTTTCCGATATGCTGACAAAGCTCGGCGTTGAGATTATCGACCCGACAGGCGAGGAGTTCGACCCTAATATAGCTAATGCGGTAAACCGTATTGAAGACCCCGAGCTTGGGGAAAACGTAGTAGCCCAGACATTCCAGAAAGGCTACAAAATGGGCGACAAGGTTATCAGATATGCAATGGTAGTTGTCGCAAACTCGTAAATTTCGCTATCACTTAAAAATGATAAATACATCGGTGCTATAAACCATAAAGGTTAGCGCCATAAATTAGAAAGGATTGATTTATTATGGCAAAGATTATCGGTATCGACCTTGGCACAACTAACTCTTGCGTAGCGGTTATGGAGGGCGGCGAAGCAGTCGTTATCCCTAACAGCGAAGGTGCAAGAACAACACCGTCCGTTGTCGGCGTTTCCAAGACAGGCGACAGACTCGTAGGTCAGGTAGCTAAAAGACAGGCTGTAACAAACTTCGACAATACAATCAGCTCTATCAAAAGACACATGGGTTCGGACTATAAGGCTCATATGGGCGGAAAGTCCTATACGCCGCAGGAAATCTCCGCTATGGTTCTCCAAAAGCTCAAGGCTGACGCAGAGGCCTATCTCGGAGAAAAGGTAACAGAAGCAGTTATCACTGTTCCTGCATACTTCACCGACTCACAGCGTCAGGCTACAAAGGACGCAGGTCAGATTGCCGGTCTTACGGTTAAGAGAATTATCAATGAGCCGACAGCCGCAGCATTCTCTTACGGTATCGATAAGGAAGACGACCAGAAGATTATGGTTTACGACCTCGGCGGCGGTACGTTCGACGTTTCTATCATCGAGATGGGCGACGGCGTAACACAGGTACTTGCAACAGCAGGTAACAATCGTCTTGGCGGCGACGACTTCGACCAGAGAATTATCGACTGGATGATTGCAGAGTTCAAGAAGGCAGAGGGCATCGACCTCTCAGGCGATAAGATGGCTATGCAAAGACTCAAGGAAGCCGCTGAAAAGGCTAAGATCGAGCTTTCTTCCACACCTACAACAACAATCTCTCTCCCGTTCATCACAGCAGATACAACAGGTCCTAAGCACATGGATCTTACCCTCACACAGGCTAAGTTCAACGAAATGACAGCAGACCTCGTAGAGTCTACAATGGGACCTGTACGTCAGGCACTCTCAGATTCCGGACTATCTACAAGCGAGCTTAACAAGGTTCTTATGGTCGGCGGTTCTTCAAGAATACCGGCTGTACAGGAAGCAGTTAAGAAGTATCTTGGCAAGGAGCCGTTCAAGGGCATTAATCCTGACGAATGTGTAGCTCTCGGCGCTGCTATCCAGGGCGGTATCCTCGGCGGCGACGTTGCAGGCGACCTCCTTCTCCTCGATGTAACACCGCTTTCTCTCGGTATCGAGACGGCAGGCGGTATCTGCACAAGAATGATCGAGAGAAATACTACAATTCCTGCAAACAAGAAGGAAACTTTCTCCACATACGCAGACAACCAGGAAGCTGTTGATATCAGAGTCCTCCAGGGTGAAAGAGAATTTGCAAGAGATAATAAGGAGCTTGGCGTGTTCCGTCTTGACGGCATCGCTCCTGCACCAAGAGGAGTTCCAAAGATCGAAGTAACATTCGATATCGACGCTAACGGTATCGTACACGTTTCCGCTAAGGATCTGGGTACGGGCAAGGAGCAGGATATCACGATCACTTCTTCTACAAATATGTCCAAGGAGGATATCGACAAGGCTGTTAAGGAAGCTGAAGCATACGCTGCCGAGGACAAGAAGAAGAGGGAAGACGTTGATGCAAGAAACAACGCAGACCAGATGGTATTCCAGTGCGAAAAGGCGCTCGGCGAAATCGGAGATAAGATTGATTCATCCGATAAGGACGAGATCCAGTCTAAGGTAGACGCACTCAAGGAAGCACTCAAGGGTAATGACATAGAGGCAATCAAGCAGAAAAAGACAGACCTGGAGCAGGCATTCCAGAAAGTATCCACTAAGCTCTATGAGCAGGCAGCTCAGGCTCAGGGCGGAATGAACGGAATGGGTGGTATGAACGGAATGGGCGGAATGAACGGCGCTGATTCCAACGGCTCATCTGCAGACGGAGTAATCGATGCAGAGTTCACTGACGCTGAGTAATTTCTGCAAAAATATATAATGCATTATTTAGGGCGAAATTGTTTCGCCCTAATGATGCTGTTTGAAAGGGAATGCACAAATGCCTAAAAAGTATTTTTTTACTGCTGCCGTGTTAAGTGTTTTGTTTCTGTCGGGCTGCTCACTGCTAGCGCTTGGCGACAAAGCGTCGTCCGATTGGAAATCGACGGATTATACAGTTGAGCAGATTGAAGAAATGGGCGTTGACTCTCCCGAAAACTGCAGGCTTGGCGACGAATCCGACGACGACTGTACAAAAGAGGCGCTCAAAGCATACAATGTTATGCTCGGGTATGCCGAAAACGTTGCGGATTTTGAGTATAAGGTATATGATTTTTATTATGCAGAGTACACTGAACACTATGTTATAAAAATTGTTCCTAAGGACAGGGCGAAGCTGGCTGAAAATGGCGGATATACCCTGTGCGACGAAGAAATACTTATGTTATCCTGCAATGAAAATGCAACAGCTGTTCAAAGCGGTATTGAAACATATCTTATGTCACGCCGCTGGACGCAGGAGCTTAAAGAAGCTATGTCTGAGAGCTTTCCCGAATACCACTTCAACACGCAGTATGTTTCGCTTGACTATATTGTTCCCAACGTCAAGACTGAAAGCATTACCGACCGAAGCGATTATACCTATTTTTTCAAGGACGATTTTTACAGCTCGATTACAAGAAGCTCGGTCACATTCTATGGCAATATCGTAAATGTGATCGTTCCGACCGACATCGAAAAAGAAAAGGCACAGGAAATTTTTGCCGATATCGAGCCTATCCTGCGTGAGTACTGCGTCACAGAGGCAGAAATCATTTCGCCGAAAAATGACGAAGTGTTTAAAAAATGGCAGGAAGACGAAACAGTATCGGGAAATTACTATACTTATAAGGGCGATGACGAACTCAACTGGATAGAGTTCTTTTCAATAACAAATTGATTTTCAAAAATGGAGAAGAATATGGCTGACAAAAGAGATTATTATGAGGTGCTGGGCGTATCAAAAACTGCATCAGCCGACGAAATTAAAAAGGCTTACCGTAAGCTTGCAAAGCAGTATCACCCCGACCTTCACCCTAATGATAAGGAGTGCGAGGCAAAGTTTAAGGAGCTGAATGAGGCGAACGATGTGCTCTCAAACCCGGATAAGCGTGTAAAATACGACCAGTTCGGCCACGCCGCATTCGATTCCTCGGCAGGCGGCGGAGCAAGCGGTTTCGGCGGCTTCAGCGGATTTGGAGATATGGGCGACATCTTTGAAAGTTTCTTCGGCGGCGGCTCGTCAAGACGCAGCGCAAATCCTAATGCCCCAAGACGCGGCAGAGATATCGAGAGCAATATCGTCCTTGATTTTATGGAGGCCTGCAAGGGTAAAAAGGCCGATATCAAGATTACGCATACAGAGAATTGTCCGGAGTGTTCAGGTTCAGGAGCCGCACCAGGTTCAGGACATAAGACCTGTACCCAGTGTAAGGGAACGGGTATGGAAACAGTTACACAGAGAACAGTGTTCGGTATGATGCAAAGCCAGCGTCCCTGCTCAAAATGCGGCGGTAAGGGTAAGATCATAGAAACGCCTTGTAAGAAATGCTCAGGCACGGGCAGGATGAGAGTTACTGTCAATAAGACGGTAGATATACCTGCCGGTATCGACGACGGACATATCCTAAGGATACCGGGCGGCGGCGACGCAGGCATAAACGGCGGTCCAAGCGGCGACCTTATGCTGAATATAACGGTAAGACCTGACCCTATCTTCGAGCGTGAAGGCGACGATATCTGGACTGAAATACCAATTACATTCGCCCAGGCGACTCTCGGAGATGAAATCGTAGTGCCTACAATCGACGGCAAGGTTAAGTATAACGTACCCGCAGGCACACAGACATCCTCTGTTTTCAGACTCAGAGAAAAGGGCGTAAAGCATTGCCAGAGAAGCGGCAGGGGCGACCACTATGTCCGTGTAAATGTCGAAGTCCCGAAGAACCTCTCCAAGGAGCAGGAAAAGCTTCTGCGTGCATTTGACGAGGCTATGGAAAACGGCAATTACCAGAAACGTCAGAGCTTCTTTGATAAGCTTAAGGAAAAATTCAAGCAGTAATGTTAAATCGCTTTCCGTCAGGGGGAGCGATTTTTCCTTTCCTCTTGACATATTAATTGGTTTAAGTTATAATATTATTGTTGCATATTGAACACAAATAGCTTGAAAAGAGTTGTTAAATTTATGAAAAAAATCATTTCAACGCTCCTGTCATTGACAACAGTGATTGCTATGCTGGCCTCTTGTACGAATGCCGACAGCTCGTCCGAGGTGAATTTGGATAGCTTTATAGATGGCTCTTCTGCCGCAGATTCAACAGGGGACAGCAGCGTGACTGACGATTCCTCAAAAGATAATTCAACGACAACTACTACGACTTCCGCAACTTCTTCGCAAATCGGCGGAGGCTATGTCATAGTTACCGACCAAAACGGAAACGTAGTTACCGATGAAAGCGGAAACGTGGTGACTTCTCAGGTCCCGATTATAGTTACCGATATCAGCGGCAATATAGTAACTGACGATAACGGAAACGTCGTTACTTCTTTTCTAGAAAGCGCTGTTACAGACGTAAACGGCAATACAGTTACTTCTGATCAGACAAGTGTCGTCACCGATGAAAACGGCAATACAGTAACGGATGAAAGCGGAAACGTAGTTACTGTGCCTGTAATATCCGGAAGCACTACGCCTCCCGCTTCAACAACTACTCCTGTCAGCTCTGTCACAACAGTTAAAGCAGGCGGCGTTATGTATGCAAAGCTTTCGACATACCTGTATGCAGAAAATGCAAGTTCATCTGCAACGATAGCGCAGGTTTCAAAAAATACAAAGGTCACGATAAAGGGTAAGTGCGATAACGGCTGGTATGCGGTAGAAGTAAACGGAAAAACAGGATATATGCCGGCTTCCGCTCTCGGCGATTCCGAGGTTACATCGGTTACAACAACTACTAAGGTTACAACCACGACCTCAAAGACTACTACATCGTCTAAAACTACAACAACAACTACCAAGAAAACTACCACATCAAGGAAGACAACCACCACATCTAAGAAAACTACCACAACACCAAAAACAACAACAACAGCTAAAAAGACCACAACCACTACCACCACTACTAAAAAAGCAGGTGTTCCCGCAAATCAGCTCAGCGATTCTCAGATGCGGTCATATGCAAACGAAATTGTCGAGCTTGTAAATGAATTTCGTGCGGAAAACGGCGTCGCACCGCTTTCGTTCACTTGGGACAGCAAACTCAATGACGCCGCACAGATAAGGGCAGAGGAGTGCGTCGTAAGCTTCAGCCACAACAGACCGGACGGTTCCAGCTGTTTTACTGCGCTTGATGAGTGCGGTATTACCAGCGAGGGCCATTGGCGTGGCGAAAATATCGCCGCAGTTTACGGTTCTCCTGCAAAGGTCGTGGAGGCCTGGAAGAATTCCGAAGGACACAGAGCAAATATGCTGAGTGCAAATTACACGAATATTGGAATAGGAGTTTACTATAACAGCGACACTGAGTACCGCTATTACTGGACTCAGATGTTCTATACCCCGTAAATCACTGTATTTCATAAAACACCGCCCATGGGATTATTCCCGTGGGCGGTGTTGTTATTCTCCAAAATCTGACATGTCAAAGTCGGGCGGCGAGTCAAGCTCTTCGGAAACGTATTTGCCGCTCTTTTTCCATTGCTTTACGCATTCCGTCAGCAGATACTCAATCTGACCGTTTACCGAGCGGAAATCGCTCTCTGCCCATCGCATAAGGTCGCCGTATAATTTGTCTGAAAGCCTTAGAGGCACCTGCTTTTTTGTGTTCTTTTCCGCCAAGCTGCAAAGCCTCCTTTAAAGATTAGTATAAGCTGCCCGAGTTAACAACAGGCTGTGCGTCACGGTTTCCGCAGAGTACAACAAGTAGATTGGAAACCATAGCGGCTTTTCTTTCCTCGTCAAGATCGACTACCTGCTTTTCGTTAAGACGTTCGAGAGCCATTTCAACCATTCCTACCGCTCCGTCAACAATCATCTTTCTCGCATCAACGATTGCAGACGCCTGCTGACGCTGGAGCATAACTGCCGCAATTTCAGGAGCATAAGCAAGATATGTGATTCTCGCTTCGATTATCTCAATTCCTGCGTCGTTGACCTTCTGCTGGATCTCATCACGGATTCTTGTAGCGACAACCTCGCTCGAACCACGCAGACTGCCTTCATCGGCAATTCCGTCGCCCGTAGTGTCAACGTTTGGCGCAACATCGTAAGGGTAAACACGGACAATGTTTCTGAGTGCGCTGTCGCATTGGAGCGAGAGGTATTCCTTGTAGTTGTCAACATTGAATACGGCCTTTGCCGTGTCCGTAACCTTCCACATAACCGCAATTCCGATTTCAACAGGGTTTCCGAGACAGTCGTTTATCTTCTGCCGATTGTTGTTGAGCGTCATGATCTTGAGTGAAATGCGCTTTTCTGCCGAAGTTACAGAAAGCTCTGTCTTTGTGCCTGCCTCGGATGTAGCAATCGAGAAGCCTGAACCGCCGCCCGAAACGTCGCCGCTCTGACGAAGCTTTGTGTTAGCGGCAGGGTTTACGGAAGAACAGAACGGGTTTACAAAGTAAAAGCCCTCGCCCTTTAGAGTACCGACGTATTTGCCGAATAATGTAAGCACAAGCGCCTCCTGCGGCTTTAAAATTTTAAGCCCGAGGAGCGGAATCCAGCCTATGCACAGCCAGATGATGCCTGCCACAAGCATAATTCCGCTGATTAAATAAGGTTCAACCTCAGTTAAAAGGCCGCCGAGTATAGTCATAGCGATTGCGGTAACGTAGAGTATGATTGTAAGCGTTAAAGCCTTACCGCCGTTTTTCTTGTTTTCAAGAACAATTTCTTTCATAATGATCCCTTTCCGTCATTTATGACTCCGTATTCAATTCACATCTATATGATATCACAATGATATCACAACATAGCACACTTGTCAATACCCTTTTGCAGATTTTGACAAAAAATCCGCCTATGCTGCTGCATAAGCGGAAAGTAGTTGCTGTTTAATTTTGTTCAGCGAGCAGCCGTAACAGCTCCTGCGCTTCTTCTATCGGTATCTCATACCATTCGTTTGCGTCTGCCCTTATAAACTTGTTGCCAAGCTGGTAAACGTTAACCTCTGCGCCGTTTGACAGACTGAACACTATATTCGTTGTAACGCCTTCAAGCTCGTCCGGATTTTGGCTGTAGTCGCAGGAAAGCGGCATACTGTTTATGTACCCGATTACCTTTTCTATTCCGTCAGCCGAGGATACCGTTTTGTCGTATTTCTCCATTTCCGGGAGCGTAGAAATCCTTATTTCTGTTACGTCACCAGCCGAAAACGTCAATATCGGCTGTATGGAGCTTTCGCCCGAGCTGCTTCCGTCATTTTTGGAGCAGGACGATAGCGATATTATTATAAGCACTGCGCAGATTATCGCCGCAAAAATCCGTTTCATATATTTCTCCTAAGTCTATAATTTGCGCCGTTGGTATGGCAAGAACCGAAGCTCCCTGCGCAAGTATAAATCCCCAATGCGTCAACAATTGAATTGAAATTATGCGATGTAGTAAAACTTGTGTCATATCCTGAAAATATGACACAAGAAAGCGATTATGAGATAATACTGTTAGAGCATACCTGTACGGTAGGCTCTTTTGTATTTCTATTGTACATTACAAACTTCAATCTGTCAACAGCGGATTGAAGTTATATGGCGAAAAAGCTGCGCCTTAAAAAGAGAAAAACATAGCTAAACCGCATTTGCCGTTCTATCTGTTTGAAAGTCTGCGTTTTGCTTCATTACTTATTTGGGATGCTTTTTGTCCCTGTAACCAAACACAAGAATGGAATTCTGATGCTTATTTCACAGCAGGCAAAGGTTGTCAAATATGACAAAAGCAATGTACCTATAAAGATAATCAAGGTGCGATTTCCGCATATCGTATACAATAGGTATTGGAACAAGACAACCCATATAAAATGATATGTATAAAACAGAAAGGATCTTTTTCTCATATGATCTGATACTTTTCCATTTAAATTCAAATATCTTTTTGCTAAACCTATTAGGGCAATTATCATAATCCACTCTGATACATATTTGGTAATGGTGTTAAGCAAAATGTATTCTGTTTCTGCCCAAATAAAAAGATATATATTGAGAATCGTTGCGGCTATTCCAATTGCGAAAAGCAACCAGCAATTTTTCTCTGCGTTTCTTACTGTTTTATCGTCAGAAAATACAAAATAACCAATCAAAAATAGGTATGCATACTCTACAAGGCTTTTTCCACCTACGGAAAGCCATTCACTGAACAATGGTAATGGTATACCCAAAAGAAAAACAAGCCAAAACGGAAGCGGTTTTTCTTTTACAGATATATCCTTTTTGAATATCGTGAAAACTCCGACACTCACAGTTGAAATAACCAGCAAGTACAACAAGAACCAAAATTGTCCTACCGAAAATCCTCCGTCAGCACCGGTCAAATCCGTAAACTTTGTATAAAACACGGCATAATGTTGAAAAAAGCTGCCGCTGTAAGAACAGTTAAACTTATCTGCTATGTACGACATGATGGGCATAAAGATAATCGTTCCAAACAAAAAAGGTATCAGAAGTTTTTTTACTCTTTCGACGAGATACTCTTTCACCGTCCTTTTTTGAAGAGCGTATTTTGTGCTGATTCCGGCAAGTAAAAACAGCAAAGGTATGAAAAATGGGCTGAAAAAGACAATGATACTGCTAATAAGCCTGTTCCCACCCAAAAATATATAATTGGGTTCGCTCCAAACATTCCACGCCTGTGATGTATGATATGGTATGAGTATCAGAAGTATGATCCATTTTAAATTATCTATATAATGTTTGCGGATACCTAAATTCATAGTTCCTTACCCCCAGATTTATATTTATTAAGCAAATGGTGTTTAGCAATTCTGAGACAAATAAAAACGGACACCCGCTCTGATACTCATTGTATCAAAATTGGTGTCCGGTCATGGTTGCGGGAGAAGGACTTGAACCTACGACCTTCGGGTTATGAGCCCGACGAGCTACCAACTGCTCCATCCCGCGATATAAGCACCTTTCGATTGGTGCTTAATCATTATATCACATTGGAAACGCATTGTCAAGTGTTTTTGCGAAAAATCGTGCGACTTTTTTCGACGCAAGCGAAAACCGCCTATCTGCGCCTGTATACAAGAACTCCCGAAGCGTTGAGCGCCGACATTATAGCAGGGATAAGAATAAGCTGGACTATAATTCCGGGCACCGCATTTATAAATGCTCCGGTCATAAACATCTTCGCCGTGAAGCCTCCGCCGTCAATTTTGAGCAGGACTATTTCGGCAATGCCCCATATAATTCGTCCGACGAGCATAGCGGTAATCAGGGAAGCATACACCGCAATAACGTTCTGATTCTTGAAAAGGTAGTATATAAGTCCCGAAATCAATCCGTATGCGCAAAGCTCAAACGCCATAGCAATAGCGTTAGGGTAGAGCATAGGCATACCGAACAGCAGCGAGCGCAGCAGGGGAACAATAAACCCGACCGCACCGCCGTACTGCCAGCCGCAGACAAGTCCGCAGAGCAGTACAGGAATGTGCATTGGGAGAAGCTTGTTTCCTATTTCTCTTATCTGTCCCGTCAGGAACGGGAGAAGCAGTCCGATCGCTATAAACAATGCCGACAGGACAAGTTTCCTTGTTGCCGTTTGTTGTGATTTTGTCAATTCAATACCTCGTTTCGATGTGGGAGTTGGAGTGCGAGATGCTATACCATAAGGTCGCAGATCATATTTGAAAGCTCAACAGGGTCCTCGATGCTTATGCCCTCAATGAGAAGCGCCTGAGAGTAGAGAAGCTTTGTGTATTTTGCGAGCATATCCTTGTCGCTCTCGTATAGAGCCTTGAGCTTTGCAAAGATAGGGTGCGAGCCGTTAAGCTCAAGCGCCTTCTGCGCCTTTACCTGCTTGTCTGAATTTTGCGGCATAGCGTTAAGCACCTTTTCCATATCGAGAGAAAGAGCGCCGCTGCTTGAAAGACATACGGGAGCATTCTTGAGCCTGCTTGAAAGCTTTACCTCGTTGACCTTGTCGCCGAGAGTCTCTTTCATAAATGTGAACATATCCTGACTTTCCTCAGCCTGCTTCTTTGATTCTTCCTTTTCCTCGGTCGTTTCAAGGTTAAGGTCGTTGTCGGAAACAGACTTGAATTTCTTTCCGTTGTAGTCGATAAGTACCTTTATCGCAAATTCGTCAACCTCGTCCGTGAAGTAGAGAATTTCGTATCCCTTGTCCTTTACAAGCTCTGTCTGCGGCAGACTTTCTATCCTCTTTACGCTGTCGCCGCAAGCGTAGAAGATATATTCCTGATCCTCTTTCATTCTTGAAACATATTCGTCAAGAGTCGTCTTTTTGTCGCTGAACGAACTGTTGAACATAAGCAGGTCTTTGAGGATATCCCTGTTTGCTCCGTAGGACTGATAAATTCCGAACTTGAACTGAAGTCCGAAGTTTGAGTAGAACTCCTCGTATTTTTCTCTGTCGTTCTTCATCATCTTGACAAGCTCGCTCTTTATTGACTTTTCGAGCGTCTTGGCAATAATCTTTAGCTGTCTGTCATGCTGGAGAAGCTCACGGGAGATATTAAGAGATAAATCTTCGGAGTCAACAAGACCCCTTACAAAGCTGAAATAGTCAGGGATAAGGTCTGCGCACCTCTCCATAATCATAACTCCCGAGGAGTAAAGCTGGAGTCCCTTTTCAAAATCCTTTGAGTAGTAGTCGAACGGCGTCTTTGACGGTATAAACAGAAGCGCGTCGAATGTTGCGCTGCCCTCTGTGTGGGTGTGAATATGTGCGGCAGGCGGGTAGAAATCACCGAACTTGTCCGTGTAGAATGTCGTGTAATCCTCGTCTGTAAGCTCAGACTTGTTCTTCTTCCAGAGAGGAAGCATACTATTGATTACTTTAATTTCCTTGTGTACTTCGCCCGGATTACCCTCTTCGTCATAATGAGTATGCTCTACTTCCGTCTTGATAGGGAATCTGATATAGTCGGAGTATTTCTTTACAAGCGACTGAATCTGGTACTGGTCAAGATATTTTGTATACTTCTCGTCGTCTGTGTCCTCTTTGAGCGAGAGGATAATTTCCGTGCCGACGCTTTCCTTGTCACATTCGTCGATCGTGTAGCCCTCAACGCCCTCGGACTTCCATTCGTAAGCCTGCTCGCTGCCGTAAGCCTTTGTTCTTACTGTAACCTCCTTGGCAACCATGAATGCTGAGTAGAAGCCTACGCCGAACTGACCGATGATCTGCGAGTCATCGCCAAGCTCGTTGCTTGTCTTGAACGCAAGAGAGCCGCTCTGCGCAATAGTACCGAGGTTGTTTTCAAGCTCGTCCTTTGTCATACCGATGCCGTTGTCACGGATTATAAGACGCCTGTTCTCCTTGTCAGCCTCGATAAGAATTTCAAAATCTTCCTTGTTCATACCTACCGAGGTGTCGGTAAGCGACTTGAAGTAAAGCTTGTCAATTGCGTCGCTCGCATTTGAAATAATCTCTCTAAGGAAAATTTCCTTGTGAGTGTAGATTGAGTTAATCATCATTTCGAGAAGTCTTTTCGACTCCGACTTGAATTGTTTCTGTTCCATTGTGAATTTGCTCCTTTATATAATTTTATATTAAACGATTTTTAGCACTCTCTTGCTTCAAGTGCTAAAGCTATTATACCATACTCTCATGCAATCGCAAGAGATGTAACATTTTTTTAATTGTTTATTTACAAATAGATAATAGTTGCAAAAGCTATGTATTTCTGCTATAATTGAATTTAGAGTTCAAAACAGAGTTAATATTATAAAGGTAACAGTGCAATGAATGATTTTAATTCGGGATATAATTTCAACGACTTCAGAATGAATATGAACTATTCAAATATGCTGTACGAGGCGCAGAACCGTGAGAAAAAGGCGCTTCTGAAAAACGCTTCAATACTCGGAATACTTTTGGTAGTTTATGATATTCTTATAAGGGCAATGGGGTATGTGTTCTATTTTGTCTTTGTGAGCATTAGAACTTCAAGCATTACTGTAAGCTGGGCAAAGGTGCTGGAATATTTTGAGGCAAATAAGCGGCTTGACAGTTCGACGACCTTTGCAATGGCGTATTCAGCGTTTGTCGTCATGGCTTCTTTTGCGGTAATTCTGTTTACTGCAAGATTTGTTTTCAGAATCAAGCTGTCACATATCTATAAATTCCGCAGGGGACAGGCAAAAACAGCGGCAGTCTGCTTTACCCCCGTAATGCTTACAAACCTGTTTCTCTCGCTTGTAATCGGCATAATCACACTTCTTCTGAGTCAGGGCGGCATCACAGTCCCAGAAGCCGACTTCTCGATTTCCGAGCCGTCGGCAAAGGCAATCTTTTTCCAGGTTCTGTACGGCATTATTGTCGCACCTATCGTCGAGGAAAGCCTTTACAGAGGACTCGCAATCCACCTTCTCAAGCCCTACGGCAAGGGAATGGCGGTAATTGTGTCCTCGCTTATATTCGGACTTATGCACGGAAACTTATCTCAGGCGGCGTCAGGCTTCGCATTCGGACTCGTTATGGGCAGTATTACAGTTGTGAGCGATTCAGTCGTGCCTACTATTGCAGTCCACATGATGAACAATACCGTCGCTACAATCCCTGAAATAGCGGACGCATGCGGCAGCGAGCTTATTATGAATATCTATCTTGCAGTCGCAATATTCTGCATTCTCGTGGGCCTGCTTATAATCTTTGCAAACCACAAGAAAATCAGACTTCCGGAGGACGAAAACTGCGTCCTGCCGGCCGCAAAAAGATATCAGTATGCAATGCTCAATGTACCTATGATCGTCTACTGGTGTACAATAGCTTACACATTTATCACAAGCTTTATTATGGCGAACTAAGCAAGCGCTGAAAACTCACTGAAAAATTCGGTGAGTTTTTTGTAAAAAGCTATTGCATGATGTATACCGATATAGTATAATTTAAGTAAGCATAAACCGAATGGCTATATTGTATGCTTTGGGCAATAATATACTCGTCGCTGTTGCATATGTAATAAGGCGAGAATTATAGACAGAACATAACGGAGGTAGATTTTATGAACATCACAAATGACATCAGATATCTCGGCGTAAACGACCACGATATCGACCTGTTTGAAGGTCAGTATGTTGTGCCGAACGGTATGGCGTACAATTCCTACGCAATCATCGACGAGAAGATTGCAATTATGGACACAGTCGATATAAATTTCACCCACCAGTGGCTCGACAATATCCAGAATACCCTGGGCAGCAGAAAACCTGACTATCTTATTGTCCAGCACATGGAGCCTGACCACTCGGCAAACATAATGAACTTTGTAAAGACCTATCCGGACGCCGTAATAGTGTCCTCGGCAAAAGCGTTCGCTATGATGCAGAACTTCTTCGGAACTGACTTTTCCGACAAGAAGATAGTGGTAGGCGAGGGAGATACGCTTAATTTAGGCAAGCATATTCTTACGTTCGTTACCGCTCCAATGGTCCATTGGCCGGAAGTTATAGTGACATACGACAGCTGTGATAAGGTGCTTTTCTCGGCAGACGGCTTCGGCAAATTCGGCGCACTTGACGTAGACGAGGATTGGGCGTGCGAAGCAAGACGTTATTATATCGGAATAGTAGGAAAGTACGGCGCACAGGTACAGGCTCTCCTCAAAAAGGCGGCAGGTCTTGATATCACGACTATATGCCCGCTCCACGGACCTGTTCTCTCGGAGAACCTCGGCTATTACCTTAATCTCTATAACATCTGGTCTAGCTATCAGCCTGAGGAAGAGGGTATAGTGATTGCGTACACCTCCGTTTACGGCAATACAAAGAAAGCTGTACAGCTACTCGCTGAAAAGCTCAAGGCAAACGGCTGTCCCAAGGTTGTGGTGAACGACCTAGCAAGATGCGACATGGCGGAGGCTGTCGAGGACGCATTCCGTTACAGCAAGCTCGTCCTAGCAACAACAACCTATAATGCCGAAATATTCCCGTTTATGCGTGAGTTTATCACACATCTTACCGAGCGCAATTATCAGAACAGAACGGTTGCCCTTATTGAAAACGGCAGCTGGGCGCCGCTCGCCGCTAAGGTTATGAGGGAAATGTTTGCAAAGAGTAAGAACATTAACTTTACCGAAATAACGGTGAAGATTTTGTCTGCCCTCAATGACGACAGCAAGGCACAGCTTGACGACCTCTCCGCAGAGCTTTGCAGAGAGTATCTCGCACAGCAGGATTCGACAGCAAACAAGAACGACCTTACCGCCCTGTTCAATATCGGCTATGGATTATATGTAGTGACCTCGAACGACGGCAAAAAGGATAACGGACTTATCGTGAATACAGTTACGCAGGTGACAAATACCCCTAACAGAGTAGCTGTTACAATAAACAAGGATAACTACTCACACCACGTTATACGTCAGACAGGCGTTATGAACATCAACTGCCTGACGGTAGAAGCGCCGTTCTCCGTGTTTGAGGATTTCGGCTTCAGGAGCGGAAGAAATACAAATAAGTTTGAGGGAAGCGAGCCGCTACGTTCGGATAACGGACTTGTATTCCTTCCAAGATATATAAATTCCTTTATGTCGCTCAAGGTCGAGCAGTATGTAGACCTCGGCACGCACGGAATGTTCATCTGCTCCGTTACAGAAGCTAGAGTGATTTCCGATAAGGAAACAATGACCTACACCTACTATCTCAATAATGTTAAGCCAAAGCCTGAAACAGAGGGCAAGAAGGGATTTGTCTGCAAGATTTGCGGATATATCTACGAGGGGGACGAGCTTCCGGAAGACTTTATCTGCCCACTCTGTAAGCATGGCGCAGCTGATTTTGAGCCAATTGAATAATTTTAGAAAGGAGATTAAGCTATGAAAAAGTATGTATGCGACGTTTGCGGCTGGGTATATGACGAAGAAGCAGGCGCACCTGAACTCGGCATCGCTCCCGGAACAAAGTTCGAGGATTTGCCGGAAGACTTTGAATGTCCGCTTTGCTCAGTAGGCAAGGACAGCTTCAGTGAAGAAAACTAAAGCCAACACCGCACTTAAAACAGATTTAACGCCCGACGGGGAAATTGCTCCGTTGGGCGTTTTTCCTGCAAAAAATGCACCCTCATTTCTGAGAGTGCATTGTCTTTTTATAAGGATTAATCTTCCTTGCTCTTGTTGCGAACTGCAATAGCTGCAACTGCGAACATTGCAACTGCGATCGTCATAGCTGCAGGAGCAACATCGCCTGTCTGCGGTGAGCCGCCTTCACTGCCGCCGCCAACCTGTCCGCCGCCATTTGAAGTAGTGGTCGTTGTGCCACTCTCGCTGCCGCCGTCGGTAAGTCCGCCATCGTCAGATGTTGTGGTGGTAGTAGTTGTTGTGCCGCCGTTGCCGCCGCCCACGATACCGCCGGTTGTAGTTGTAGTAGAAGAACCGCTACCGCTGTCGCCGCCTGTTGAGCCGCTGCCGGTTGTAGTTGTAGTAGAAGAAGAACCGCTACCGCTGTCGTCGCCTACGGAACCTCCGTCAGTCGTTGTTGTTGTGTTAGATGTGGTTGTTGTAGTAGTTGTAGTGCTTGTCGGTGTTGTAGTAGAAGTAGTAGTGCTGGTTGTAGTA
>MSHC01000011.1:0-15235 GCA_001940995.1 Ruminococcus sp. Phil15 | reverse complement strand
AGTTGTTGTACTTGTGCTTGTTGGTGTTGTAGTGGAAGTAGTAGTGCTGGTTGTAGTACTTGTACTTGTCGGCGTCGTAGTAGAAGTAGTCGTGCTGGTTGTAGTACTTGTGCTTGTTGGTGTTGTAGTAGAAGTAGTCGTGCTGGTTGTAGTACTTGTACTTGTCGGCGTCGTAGTAGAAGTAGTTGTACTTGTACTTGTCGGTGTTGTAGTAGAAGTAGTCGTGCTGGTTGTAGTGCTTGTTGGTGTTGTGGTTGTAGTTGTCGTAGTAGTAGTTGTGGTGGTTGTTGTAGTAGTTGTTGTTACAGTCAAATCTTCCCAGCTGATTGTAAGAGGGCCCATGAAGTCGCATCTGTGCGATTCAGCAGTTGTGTGAATCTTGTCGGCAATGATGTTACCGTCAACGTTCTGACCTGCTTCTACTGCTGCGTAAGGAGCAAGCACGCTGCCGAGGGAAGTTTTGCCGTATGTAATAGTACCGTGGTATAGACCGTCGTCAGAGGAGCTGTCGTAGAAGTTCCAGAGAACGATCGTACCGTCCTTAACGTTTTCTTCCTTGTTATGAACGGTTGTGTCATCTGAACGGTAGATAGTAACCTGTGCGTTTGTATTATATGTTGTGTAGCCTGCAAGGTCAACGTTGATAAGCACGCTCTGGTCGCCTGTGTAAGAATCTGTAATTCCGTCGCCGTTTGTGTCAATATAACGGGCATTGTAGATAGAGAAACCGTTCTGTGAATTGTAGAACTCCTCGCCTGTGATGTTTACAACGTTCATACCTGTGTCAGCAAGCGTTACAGTCATAATTCCGTTCTGGTTGATAACAGGTGTGATAGTAGCCTGTGCATCGGAAGCATTCTTTGAAAGATTGCCGTACTTCTTCTGATAAGCATCAAAATCAAGATAGCTGTCAGTAACGTGGTAAATGTGCTTGTCAGAGAAGTGGTTCATATCAACGAGATTTCCGTTTATCCTGATCTGACCGCTTATAGGGTTTGTGATGGTGTACTCGCCGTTTGCGTTTGTGACGGTAGTATCGACAGGAATAAGAAGGTCTGTGATAAGGGTAGAACCGTTGATGTTAAGGCTTTCGGTAGCAATGCTGACTTCCTTTGAAACCTCAGGGTGAGTACCTGTTGCATTGTTGTTCTGGTTTGTTCCGCTTGCCTGTGAAGCGTCAATGTTCGGAGCAGCAAAGTTTCCGTTGCAGTGAGCATTAAGAGTAATGCTGTCAAATGCAAAAAGATGGAATGTGTTTGCAATTCCGAGCGGACGTGAGTTAGTGTAGTATTCGCTTGTTTCATAGGTTCCTGTAAGAGTAGGAAGCCCGTCGACAGCTTGGTCTGCGGATACAACTGCATTAAGTCCGCAAACGCCGACTGTAAGAGCTGTTGCAATCGCAATAATCTTCTTCTTCATATTTACCTCTCCTTATAATAATATTTAGAGCCAATGCTCCACTATATCATAGATTATATTTAAATTATACAATTCTGTTAACGAAATGTCAATAGAATCTGACATATTTTTTTCACAAATTGATAACTATTTTTTATTATTCAGGTGTCAACCTGCACAAAATGATAAAATGTGAGAAAACAGTGCTTTAATATCAAAGCAAAATGTGTTAAAATAGTACTGAAAAAATGTTTTGGAGGGTATTTATGTTTAAGGGATTTTCGCAGGATACGTTCGACTTTATGAGCAAAATCCGTGAGAATAATAACAAAATATGGTTTGAGGAAAACAAGAAAACCTATATAGATAAGGTGTACCATCCTATGAAGGAGCTGTGCGCTGAGCTTTACAAGCCGTTTTCGGATATTCCGGCAATGATGGCAAAGGCAGGCAGGATTTACCGTGACGAGTTCTTTCCGCCGTACCTTAAATACAGAGAGGATATGTGGATCGTTATAAGACGCAACGCCTGGGACTGGAGTAAGACCCCGTCGCTGTTCTTTGAGCTTTCGGGGGACGGAGTTCTGTTCGGTTTTAAGATACCTAAGCCTCCGGCAGGAGTTATGGAGCTTTTCAGGCAGAAGCTTTTAGCCTCGCCTGAGTACTTCACCTCTCTTGTTAAAATTTTGGAGGACGACTTTAATGCAGTGATCGGAGGCGACGAGTACAAAAGACCCAAGCCCTGCGGAAAGGTCGAGCTTGAACGTTTCTTTAAGCTGAAAGGTCTTACCGCAACCGTGAGGATTACCGATAAGCGTGTCCTTTTCTCAGGCAAGCTGGCACAAAGGGTTTCAGAAACCTTTGAAGCACTATTTCCGCTAAACGAGTATTTTCAAGAGCTTGTTACGGAGTATGAAGCAAGCAAGGCAAGGGAAGCTCTGGAAGCGCAAATGCCTGAGGAACAGGAAATTACGGAAATGCCTAAAGCCCCGTCAAGCGATTTTATGTGGTAACAGTATGCTATAAAAATAAGCTGATGAGAATTGCTCCCATCAGCTTTAATTTTTGCTGTGTTGTTATATAGCGTACATAAGAACGCAGAAGTAATGCAGCAGGCTTCCGACAACGACGAAAATGTGGAATACAGAGTGCATATATTTATGCTTTTTTCCGAGTCCGTAAATCACTGCGCCGACTGTGTAAGCAATACCGCCGAGCAGCAGAAGCGCAATGCCGGCAGGGGCAACAGCCTCGATCGTAGCCTTTGACGCAATAACTATGCACCAGCCGAGCCCGATGTAGCAAACCATCGAAAACTTCGAGTATTTCTTGAGGTCGATTGCCGTAAATACAGTAGCGACAGCAGACACGCCCCATACTATGCCGAACAGCGTCCATGCAAGAGCAGGGTTTGTTCTCCTTATTGCGCAAAGAAGAATAGGCGTGTACGTTCCTGCGATGAGAAAGTAAATCGTGCAGTGGTCAATTACCTGCATAACCTTTTTCGCCATACTTGGTCGTAAGCCGTGATATACGCTCGATGCCGTGTATAACAGTATAAGTGAGCTTCCGTAAACAGCGGAGCTTACGACCGCCCATACATCCGAGTTCATTGCAGAAGCCATTATGCAGGTAACAAGTGCAACAGCGCCCAGTACTCCGCCGAAAATGTGCGACCACATATTGAACATTTCTTCGCCCCTTGTGTAGCTGGGCAGTATTCTGTCGGAAAGCTTGGTTCTTGTCATCATTTTAATTCCTCCGTTTCTATTTTAACCTTACATTGTTGTGTGATAAAAAGAATAGCGCAAGCGCACCGGGTCCAACGTATGAGCCGGTGACAGGCTCGTAATCTACGATTATAATTTCCTTAGGCTGCTTAGTTCCGTTTATGAGCTTTGCAAGATATTTTGCATCTTCCTCGCAGTCGGCGTGAGCAATTGCTATCGTCTGTACAGCCTGCTGTTCGACAAGCTCCTCGTATTTTGCAGCGAGCGCCTCGACCGACTTTTTTCTGCCCCTTACCTTGGAAAATGCGATTATTTTTCCCTGTGCAGTGCCTGTAAGAAGCGGCTTTATGTTCAGAATAGTGCCGATGCCTGCCGATATTCCGGAAAGTCTGCCGCCACGCTTTAAGTGCATAAGGTCGTCGACTGTGAAAACCTGAAACATTCTGTTTCTCATATCGCAAAGCTGGCTGTATACATCGTCAATTGAGCATCCTCTCGCACGAAGCTCGGCTGCTCTTATTGCAAGCAATCCTTCTCCCATGGACGCACCGAGCGAGTCAAGCAGCAAGATCTTCCTGTCGGGATATTCCTCAAGCAGTTGTTCCTTTGCCATAACAGCCGAATTGAACGAACCGCTTATCCCCGATGATAACCCGATAAAAAGTATGTCCTGACCGCCGCTTAGATACTCCCTGAAGCAATCGACATATCTCTGCGGATTTACCTGCGAGGTCGTGACCTTCAGCCCGTTGCTGATGGCCTCGTAATATGCGTGGCTGTTAAATTTTGCAGTGTCTTTGCAGATGTGCTCCTTACCGTTCAAAGTGTAAGAAAGATGTATGATTTTTATGTCATTTTTGTTTGTCATTTCTGTCGGAATATTAGCTGCCGAATCTGTAATAATAATGTAGCCCATACCTGAAAATTGCTCCTCTGAATTTGTTTATTGTCTATGTTTATATTATAAGCCGTAAATGCCGTTACTATCAACCTACACTCGGGATTTGCGTGTAGATAGAGCAGAGTACCGACTCCACCAGCCGGTGGAGAGACGGTCTACCGACGGTAGAAGTGCGCTATTCTAGGGAGTTTGCACGGGAGAGTGCTGAAAAACAAGAGCCTCTCGGTTTCCCGAAAAGCTCATTTGCAGCGGTCATATTTTTGTAACAACGGGCTGGAAAGGACCCGACCTCATATCCTCTAGAAGCTTGATGTATCCGGAAATATTAAAGGATTTTCCTCTGTGATATACGTCGAAGGCAAGTCCCATGTATGAAAGTCTGTAGCCCGATTTTTCAAAGCCGTTTCTGAGATAAAATCTCTCCCTGGTCACTCTCTGTTCGTAGTTTTCAGCGTTCTTTTCTACAGGCTCGATTTCCAGAACAAGATTGTTCTCGCCCTTGTAAGCCGACAGAAAATGCAGTATTTCAGACCCGTATCCCTTTGAGCGTAAACTGCCGTCTACTGCAAAAAAACAGATGTAAACCAATCCGACGGTTCTCGCAATACTAGCAAATCCTACAAATATATCGCCGTCGTAAAATGCAAGTAGCTCTAAGCGTCCGCTCTCGCAAACCGAAAGCATAGCCGAAATTCCCACACGTTCATCTTCGGGGAATGCTTCTTTGTTAAGTCTTTCTATAAGATGAATGCCGTCAAAATCCCTCGTCACAGTCTTGGCAGTCAGCATAATTATCCGTTCCTCCGTGTCTTGATAGGTGTACTTAGTATACCACGTTATCTCCTTCCGCACAAGCGGGCAGGGGAATAATAATGTTAACAAAATGTTAATTTGAAATTTAATCGCTTGACAAATTTGAGATTTGAGCATATAATGTGAACATAATTTAAACCTGTGACGGAGAGTAAGTAGCCTGTCGTTTGATTTTTCAGAGAGCTGTCGGTCGGTGTAAGGCAGTATGAAAGCGGTTTGCGAATGGACTCCTGAGGGTGACCGAAAGCCTTAGGGCGAGTAGCAGTCAACGGATAATCTGCGTTCGTTATCAGTGCAGACTTGTATGTGAGTGCGAGAGTGAGAGGACGGGTTTTCGTCAACTTGGGTGGTACCGCAGGATATTATCGTTAATTCCTGTCCCTTGATTAGTTTCAAGGGACAGTTTTTGTTTTTACGGAGGTATCGCAATGTATATCCTATCAGAACGATGGTGCGGCTGAAATAAACGCACGGTATTATTATAACCACAGTAAATTATTATATATTGAAAGGAAAATTACTATGAGCAAAACAATACCTTATAAGATTTATCTTGAAGAAAGCGAGCTTCCGAAGCAGTGGTACAATGTTAAGGCAGATATGAAGAACAAGCCTGCGCCGCTTCTAAATCCGGCAACAAAGAAGCCTGTAACAGTAGAGGAGCTTAGCCACGTTTTCTGTACGGAGCTTGCAAAGCAGGAGCTTGACGAAACAAACGCTTACATCGACATTCCGCAGAAAATTTTAGACTTCTACAAAATGTACCGTCCGGCTCCGCTTGTAAGAGCATACTGCCTCGAAAAAGCGCTCGATACGCCGGCTAAGATTTACTATAAGTTCGAGGGCAACAATACTTCCGGAAGCCATAAGCTCAACAGCGCAATTGCCCAGGCATATTATGCAAAGCAACAGGGACTCAAGGGCGTTACTACCGAAACGGGAGCAGGTCAGTGGGGTACAGCCCTCTCAATGGCCTGCGCATATCTCGACCTCGACTGCCAGGTATATATGGTTAAGTGTTCCTATGAGCAGAAGCCGTTCAGACGTGAGGTAATGAGAACATACGGCGCAAACGTTACTCCGTCACCGTCCGATACAACAGAGGTCGGCAGAAAGATTTTAGCTGAGTTCCCGGGTACAACGGGAAGCCTCGGCTGTGCAATCTCCGAAGCGGTTGAAGCTGCAACAAAGCAGGAGGGTTACAGATACGTTTTAGGCTCGGTACTCAACCAGGTGCTTATCCACCAGTCTATTATCGGTCTTGAAGCTATGGCAGCCTGCGATAAGTATGACATAAAGCCCGACACTATTATCGGCTGTGCAGGCGGCGGCTCAAACCTCGGCGGCCTTATCTCGCCGTTTATGGGAAGAAAGCTAAGAGGAGAGGCTGACTATGAGTTCATCGCAGTAGAGCCTATGTCCTGCCCGTCTCTTACAAGAGGTAAGTATGCTTACGATTTCTGCGATACAGGTAAGGTTTGCCCGCTCGCTAAGATGTATACCCTCGGAAGCGGCTTTATCCCATCTGCAAACCACGCAGGCGGACTCCGTTACCACGGTATGAGCAGCACTGTTTCTCAGCTTTATGATGACGGACTTATTACAGCAAGAAGCGTTGAGCAGACATCTGTTTTCGCTGCCGCACAGCAGTTTGCTAAGGTCGAGGGTATCCTTCCCGCACCGGAAAGCAGCCATGCAATAAAGGTCGCAATCGACGAAGCTCTAAAGTGCAAGGAAACAGGCGAGGAAAAGACAATACTCTTCGGTCTTACAGGTACGGGCTATTTCGATATGGTAGCATACCAGCGCTTCAACGACGGCACAATGTCCGACTATATCCCAACCGATGAAGAAATTGCAAAGAGCCTTGCTAAGCTTCCTAAGATGGACTAATACAAAACAGCGAAACCATATTTAAACGGAATACGAGAAATCCACCTGAAACGTCAGCGCTTTGGGTGGATTTTTACATTATGCACAAAACGCCGTGCCTGAGTTCACCGAATATTTGTGCAATTATAGTGTTGACGTATGGCGAAATTTGTAGTATCATTGTATTAAGTTGATAATACAACAGTACAATGATACAAAATTGAGGATTGAGGTGAGTAAATGCCGTGGCAGTTTGACAATAACATTCCTGTTTATCTACAGATAATGGACGTTATTAAGGGCAGAATTATCAACGGCGAGTATAAAGCAGGAGATAAGCTTCCGTCGGTCAGGGATTTGGCGCAGGAGGCACAGGTAAACCCGAATACGATGCAGAAAGCAATGCAGGAGCTTGAAAGAGAAAATCTGATCTTCTCTCAGAGAACATCGGGCAGATATGTTACCTATGACGTGAGAGTAATTTACGAGGTGAAGAAAAAGATGGCAAGCGAAATCATTAAGGAGTTCATAGACAAGATGACGGCGCTCGGATTTACAAAGGAAGAAATTGCGCAGCTTATCAAGGAATAAATTTCAGAAAGGGAAATTCATTATGGAAAACATTGAAGAAAAGAGCTTTAGCACGCCCGTGCTGAGCTGTAAGAATCTTTCCAAGTCTTACGGCAAGAAAACCGCCCTCACGAATATTTCTTTAGAGGTCGGCAGGGGAAAGATCGTAGGACTTTTAGGTCCGAACGGAAGCGGTAAAACAACGCTGATAAAGCTTATAAGCGGACTTTTATGCCCGACGGATGGCGAACTTGCCGTAAGCGGAAAGCCAATAGGCGTTGAAACAAAAAAGGTAGTTTCATATCTGCCGGAGCGTACATATATCCCCGACTGGATGAAAGTGCGGGATATCATTGATATGTTTCAGGACTTTTATGCGGATTTTAAATTTGAAAGAGCTATTAAAATGCTCGAAAATCTGAAAATCAACCCCGAGGACAAAATCAAGACGCTCTCTAAGGGTACAAAAGAAAAGGTACAGCTTATACTCGTTATGAGCCGTGACGCAGAGCTTTATCTCTTAGACGAGCCAATCGCAGGCGTTGACCCTGCCGCAAGAGATTATATACTCAGAACGATCATTTCAAACTACAACGAAAACGCAACGATCATAATTTCGACCCACCTTATTGCAGATGTGGAAACTGTGCTTGACGAGGTAATTATGATTCAGGAGGGTAATCTCAAAATTCACTCAACAGTTGACGATATCAGAGAGAAGAACGGCAAGTCGGTAGACGAACTGTTCAGGGAGGTATTCAGATGTTAGGAAAGCTTTATAAATACGATTTCAGATGTACGGCAAGAAAGGCTGTGCCGATATTTCTCCTGTACACTATTATCGGCGTTACCCTCAGAATAATGATGGAAGTAAACATAGAAAGTAAGTTTTTGGCTATTATTGCTACTCTCATTGTAACAGTTTTTGAATTTATGATGATGCTTCTCGTTCTGTTTACTCTCGTTACAACAATCGGACGAATTAATAAAAACCTCTTTACCGACGAGGGATATCTTATGCACACCCTGCCTGTAAAGCCGTCTGCTCACATCTGGTCAAAGACGCTCAACTTGGTTACATGGGGAGTTATCTCATTTTTGGTAACAATTATCGGAGCGCTTATCGTATTTGCCGACGCAGATTTTGAGAACGTTAAACGATTTTTCAGAGCAATTCCGGAGCTTAATACGCCTATAACCGTAACACTTGTTCTGATTGCTTTAGTGGTGCTTTTCTGCTTAGGAATCATTGCTATTTACGGAGTGACTTCGGGCGCAATGGAAAACTCTATGCCGATATTCAAAAAGGGCATCGTTAAGGTCATCACTGGTGTGGTTATCTATTTTCTTGTGGTTTATGTTATGCTTTACGGTTTTGAGTTCATCGATTGGCTCACCGTAAAGCTCAGCATAGACGGCGATTGGGTTCTGGCATTTGGACTCTCATGTGTGCTCGTTTTCCTTACAATCGTAGGTGCAGGTCTATTCGCTCTTGCTAATTTCCTTATGAAGAAAAAGCTCAATATGCAGTAAGTCCCCAAAAAAATCAAATACAGCGATAATTCCTCCACAATTTGTCGCAAAGAAAATCCCATACGGCTCTATTGCACAAGTCCGTATGGGATTTTGTCCGTATTATCCAAAAGCAGGGCAGACTTGCTCTGCTTTTACTTTTGTCCGTAGTAAGCGTTCTTGCCGTGTTTTCTGAGGTAGTGCTTGTCAAGAAGCTCTTTCTGCATAGGCGAAACGTCAGGGTTTAATGAAACAGCGTGGTAGTTCATAAACGCAATCTCCTCCAGCACGACAGCGTTGTGCACGGCCTCCATAGCGTCCTTTCCCCATGTGAAAGGGCCGTGGCTCTTGACTAAAACTGCAGGTATCGAAAGCGGGTCGATTCCCTTGAAGCTCTCGATAATCACGCTGCCCGTTTCCGCCTCGTATTCGCCGCCGATTTCCTCCGGCGTCATTGCTCTCGTGCATGGTATTTCGCCGTAGAAATAATCTCCGTGGGTAGTTCCGAGCGGTTTAAGCCCCCTGCCTGCCTGTGCAAAAGAGGTTGCCCATCTGCTGTGCGTGTGAACAATTCCGCCCACACCGTCAAACGCCCTGTATAACGCAAGGTGGGTAGGCGTGTCGCTTGACGGTCTGTATTTTCCCTCAACGACTTCTCCCGTTTCGAGCGATACGACAACCATATCCTTTGCCGTGAGCTTGTCATATTCGACTCCCGACGGCTTTATTACAACAAGTCCGCTCTCTCTGTCGATTGCCGAAACGTTGCCCCATGTGAATGTGACAAGCGAATGCTTAGGGAGAAGAAGATTTGCCTTCAGCACCTCTTGCTTTAGATTTTCAAGCATATTTATTCCTCCGTCCGATTAAATGTCCTCTGTGCAGTAAGACCTGCTTCAAACAGCCTCATATACCCGTTAAACTCTGCCGCTCCGTCAGGCTCAGGCGACAGGGTACTGCTATCAACATTTGAGAACACCTCTGCATCAAGCCAGTCTGCAAGCGGCTGTCCGTTGCCTCTCACCATATATGCCGCAAGCAGCGCCATACCCCATGCACCGCCCTCTCCTGCGGTTTCCGTTACAGTAACATCTGTGCCCAGCGCGTTTGCAAGAAGCTGCTGTGCAACGCCCTTTACCTTGAAAAGACCGCCGTGTGCAGTAAATTTCTCGGTCTTGATATGCTCCTTTTCAGTAAGAATGTCCATTCCCAGCTTTAAGGAAGCAAGCGACGTCATAAGTTGTGCCTTGAAGAAAGACGAAAGCGAAAGCTCGCTCTCGGCAGTCCGAAAATACATAGGTCTGCCGCCGTCCACCTTTGCAACAGGCTCGCCCGAAAGAAAATTGTACGCACAAACCTTGCTCTTTGAAGCGTTGGCAGAAAGCGCATTGCGGTAAAGAAGCGAGTAAAGCTCCGACTTGTCCATAGGCTTGCCGATAAGCTCTGCAAATTCACCGAATACCTTTACCCATGCGTCAAGCTCGCAGCAGCAGTTGTTGCAATGCACCATAGCGACAGGCGCACCGTCGGGCGTTGTTACAATATCTATTTCAGGGTAAACGGCGGACAGCGGTTTTGACAGCACAGGCATGGAAAAGATTGAAGTACCGGCCGATACATTGCCCGTGTTGACCCTAACAGCGTTCGAAGCAACCATACCCGTTCCTGCGTCGCCCTCAGGCGGACATACAGGAATGCCTGCCTCCAGCTCTCCGCTTTCGTCAAGGAATGCCGCTCCCTCAGCCGTAAGCGTGCAGCCGCTTTCTCCTGCAAGCATAACGGCAGGCAGTACGTCGGAAAGCTTTTTGGTAAAGCCAAGCGAGGAAAGCCTTTCGTCAGCTTTTTTCATCATCTCAGCATCGTATCCGTACTTGTCGATAGGGAACATACCCGAAGCCTCTCCGATTCCTGCAACAAGTTTTCCCGTCAGCAGATAGTTTATGTACACCGCAAGCGTCGTGATGTAGGAGATTTCCGAAACGTGCTTTTCCATGTTCAGCACAGCCTCGTAAAGATGCGCAATGCTCCATCTCTGCGGAATGTTGAAGGAGAGAAGCTTTGTAAGCTCAAAAGACGCCCTTTCAGTGGTAGTGTTTCTCCACGTTCTGAATGGTACTAAGAGCTTGCCGCTTTCGTTAAACGCCATATATCCGTGCATCATAGCAGAAATGCCGATAGCCCCGACCCTCCTGAGCGGCTGTGAAAACTTCTCTTTGTAATCCCTCGCAAGAGAAGCAAAGCAGGCTTTTACACCGCCGTGAATGTCGTCAAGCGAGTAGGTCCAGAAGCCGTTCTCGTGCCTGTTCTTCCACTCGTGAAAGCCCTGCGCAATCGGCGTGTAGTCCCTGCCGATAAGCACAGCTTTTATCCTTGTCGAGCCAAGCTCTATCCCTAAGAATGTGTCGCCGTATAAATCCATGTAAATCTTCTCCAATTTGTGTAGTGTTATAATAGATTATATCACTATGCCGTAAGATTGTAAAGTAAAAAAGCAAAGTATCGGCGATTGCAAATCCTCTCCCAAATTTTCTCAAAAGTTCTTGCATTTTGTGTGGGAATGTAGTACAATATAAATGTACGGTTGTTAAATGCTTAACAACTGAAATAAGAAAAATTTTATCAGAGAGGATGTCATATTATGGCAGGTTTAAACAAGGTAACAGTAGACGACCTTTCCGTAAAGGGTAAAAAGGTCCTCGTAAGAGTTGACTTCAACGTTCCGCTCAAGGACGGAAAGATCACAAACGACAACAGAATTACAGCAGCGCTCCCTACAATCAACAAGCTCGTTGAAAACGGCGCAAAGGTAGTTCTCTGCTCACACCTCGGTAAGCCAAAGAACGGTCCTGAGGATAAGTTCTCCCTCGCTCCTGCTGCTGAAAGACTTGCAGAGCTTGTTTCTGCAAAGGTAGTTTTCGCTAAGGACGATACAGTAGTAGGCGAGAATGCTAAGAAGGCAGTCGCTGAGATGAAGGACGGCGAAATCGTTGTTCTCGAGAACACAAGATTCCGTGGCGCTGAAGAAACAAAGAACGGCGAAGAATTCGCTAAGGAGCTTGCCGACCTCGTTGACAATCAGGCATTTGTTATGGACGCATTCGGTTCTGCACACAGAGCGCACGCTTCCACAGCAGGCGTTACAAAGTTTGTAAAGGAAACGGCAGTAGGTTACCTTATGCAGAAGGAAATCAACTTCCTCGGCAACGCTGTTGAAGACCCTGTAAGACCTTTCGTTGCTATCCTCGGCGGTGCAAAGGTTGCAGATAAGCTCAACGTAATCAACAACCTCATCGAAAAGTGCGATACGCTTATCATCGGCGGCGGTATGGCTTATACCTTCCTCAAGGCACAGGGCAAGGAAATCGGTACATCTCTCGTTGACGATACAAAGCTTGACTACTGTAAGGAAATGATTGAAAAGGCAGCTAAGGCAGGCAAAAAGCTCCTCCTCCCTGTTGATACAACAATCGCTAAGAGCTTCCCTGACCCGATAGACGCTGAAATAGAGGTTGAGGTTGCAAGCGAAATCCCTGCCGATATGATGGGTCTTGACATCGGAACTAAGACAGCAGAGCTTTATGCACAGGCTGTTAAGAGCGCTAAGACAGTAGTATGGAACGGACCTATGGGCGTTTTTGAAAACCCTGTTCTTGCAAAGGGTACAATTGCAGTTGCTAAGAGCCTCGCAGAAACAGACGCTACAACAATTATCGGCGGCGGCGATTCCGCGGCAGCTGTTATTTCTCTCGGCTTTGCCGATAAGATGAGCCACATCTCAACAGGCGGCGGCGCTTCTCTTGAATACCTTGAGGGTAAGGTGCTTCCTGGTATCGACGTTATCGCTGATAAGTAATACGGCTTTTTTCCAAGAGCAGGGTGCTTTCGCCTTGCTCTTGAACTGTATATGACAGGATTTTACAAATACAGACATTATCAGACAGCGGAGCATTGATATTTCGTTGACAATCTTTGATTTGTGGTGTATAATTAAAAGGTAAGTTTTAACTTTGAAAAGGAGTTTTTAATTATGAAAAAGAATGTAAGAAAGGCAATAATTGCCGGAAACTGGAAGATGAATAAGACAAGACCTGAGGCTAAGGAGCTTCTTGAGGCGATCAAGCCGCTCGTTGCAAACGCTGACGGTAAGGTTGAGGTAATCGCTTGCGTGCCTTACACAAACCTTGAAACTGCCGTAAATACAGTAGCAGGCTCTAACGTTAAAGTCGGCGCAGAAAATGTACACTTTGAAAAGAGCGGCGCATTCACAGGCGAAATCTCCGCAGATATGCTCACAGAAATCGGCGTAGAGTATGTTGTACTCGGTCATAGCGAAAGAAGACAGTACTTCGGCGAAACAGACGAAACAGTAAACAAGAGAACAAAGGCTGCCCTCGCAGCAGGACTCAAGCCGATCGTCTGCGTAGGCGAGCTTCTCTGGGAGAGAGAAACAGGCATCACAGAAGAAGTTATAGCAAGACAGATCAAGCTCGACCTCTATGACATCTCAGCTGATGACGTAAAGAATACGGTTATCGCTTACGAGCCTGTATGGGCAATCGGAACAGGCAAGACTGCAACAGCAGACCAGGCTGAAGAAGTCTGCGCTTTCATCAGAGCAACGCTTGCAAAGCTTTACAGCGAGGAAACGGCACAGGCTGTTACGATCCAGTACGGCGGTTCTATGAACGCAGGAAATGCCGCTGAGCTTCTTTCCAAGGAAAACGTTGACGGCGGTCTTATCGGCGGCGCTTCACTCAAGGCTAACGACTTCAATACAATCGTCCAGGCTGCTATCGAAGGTTAATTAAAGCTTCTGTTACGAAAGGAATGGAATAAATTCTATGGCAAAAAAACCTGTTGCACTTATCATAATGGACGGCTTCGGCTATAACCATTCAAGCTACGGTAACGCAATCCGTGCCGCAAAAACCCCTAACCTTGACAGACTCCTCGCAACATATCCGCATACTCTTATCGGCGCAAGCGGAATGAACGTAGGACTTCCGGACGGTCAGATGGGCAACTCCGAGGTAGGTCATACCAATATCGGAGCCGGCAGAATCGTGTACCAGGAGCTGACAAGAATTACAAAGGCAATCAAGGAGGGCGACTTCTTTGAAAAGGAAGCTTTTCTTAATGCAGTAGATAACTGTAAGAAGAACGACTCCTCGCTCCACCTGTTCGGACTCCTTTCCGACGGCGGCGTTCACTCTCATAATAAGCACCTCTACGGGCTTTTGGAGCTTGCCAAGAAGGCAGGACTTACAAAGGTTTATGTGCATGGCTTTATGGACGGACGTGACGTTCCTCCGACAAGCGGAATCGACTTCGTAGACGAGCTTGAAGATAAGATGAAAACTATCGGCGTAGGTAAGATTGCTTCTGTTATGGGCAGATACTACGCAATGGACAGAGATAACCGCTGGGACAGAGTTGAAAAGGCTTATGCCGCTATGGTGTACGGCGAGGGCGAAACGGCAGAAACAGCACACGACGCAATTAAGAACTCATACGATAAGGAAGTTACCGATGAATTCGTAGTACCGACTGTTATCGACAGGAACGGAACAATCGGCGCAAACGACAGCGTCATTTTCTTCAATTTCAGACCAGACAGAGCAAGAGAAATCACCCGTACATTCGTGGACGACGACTTCAAGGGATTTGAAAGAAGAAACGGAAGATTCCCGATCTGCTACGTTTGTATGACACAGTATGACGTTACTATGCCAAACGTTGAGGTCGCATTCAAACCGGAGGGACTTACCAATACTTTAGGCGAGTATATCGCAAAGAACGGTCTTACCCAGCTCAGAATTGCCGAAACGGAGAAGTATGCGCACGTTACATTCTTCTTTAACGGCGGCGTGGAAGCTCCGTTTGAAAACGAGGACAGAGCGCTTATCAATTCGCCAAAGGTGGCAACCTATGACCTTCAGCCTGAAATGAGCGCATATCTCGTTTGCGACGAGGTCGAAAAGAGAATTGCTTCCGAGAAGTACGACGTTATTATCCTCAACTACGCTAACTGCGATATGGTCGGACATACAGGCGTGTTCGATGCGGCAGTAAAAGCAGTAGAAGCGGTTGACGAGTGCATGGGAAGAACAGTAGACGCAGTTCTTGCAAAGGGCGGTGTCGCTCTTATCACAGCCGACCACGGCAACGCTGATAAGATGTATGAGGATGACGGTTCGCCGTTTACTGCCCATACAACAAATCTCGTTCCGCTCATCATCGCAGGCGCAGGGGATATCACAGTTCGTGAGGGCGGCGTGCTTGCAGACCTCTCACCGACAATCCTCAAGCTCTTGAATATGGAACAGCCTGCCGAAATGACAGGAAAGTCAATTGTAATACCAAAGAACAACTAATCTGTATTGTTTAATGACAATAAAGCTCCCGACGGTTTTATATGCACAAGTCCGTAAAAAACGGA
>MSHC01000010.1:338-22763 GCA_001940995.1 Ruminococcus sp. Phil15 | reverse complement strand
TTCAGACTTTTACAATCGCCTAATAAAATAATATAATCATTATACATCAAAGCCATTACGTTGTTAATCGCAGTGCCTATTATTTATAACAGGCTTTTTTCTTGAGCTTTTTCTGTGCGTAAATCGCCTCGTCAATAAAACCGAATCGCATTTATAAAGAGAACGGCTTTGGGAGCATATCCTAAAGCCGTTCTGCGTTTTTGTGTTCAGTTTTTATATTCCTCTTGCTCTTTTCTTTGAAGCTCAAGAGCATATTCCATATACCTGTCCTCAATCCAGTCTATCATAAGACCGAGTCCCTCAGCCGTAAGCTCAAACTCTGCAACGTCGGTAATCTCGTCCTCGCTTATGCTGTCGATGGCAAATTCGCTGTGCCAGATTTTGCAAAGCAGCTTGTCGCTCGGGAAAATCTTGTACCTGAATATTTTGTCCAGCGAGCCGGAATACTTATTTTTCTGCTCAAAGTAATATATGGTAGGCAGTTCGATAAGTCCCCTCGACATAGCTTAGAAACCTAAAATTGCCTTGAAATCAGAAGCGAGCTTTGCTTCCATCTCAACTGCGCCTGCCCTCTCAGGAGCGATTGTCGTGTAGTAAGCCTTGATCTTCGGCTCTGTACCCGACGGTCTGATTACAACGGACGCACCCTGTTCAAGAGTGAATGAAAGAACATCAGACTTAGGAAGCGTGAGCGCAGTCTTTTCGCCCGTCTGTGTGTCTGTCTTTTCGCTAGCGATGTAGTCGGCAACCTCAAGCACTTTAAGGCCTGCAATTTCCTTAGGAGCGTTTGTACGAAGTCCCGACATAATTTCCTTCATACGTTCCATACCCGTTTCGCCCTCGCAGGTAAAGCTCTGCTGAGTGTGAACGTAGTTGCCGTACTTCTTGTACATATTTTCTCTTGCTTCAAGAAGCGAAATGCCCTTTGTGCGGTAAAATGCAGCCATCTCGCATATAAGCATAGAGCCGACTACTGCGTCCTTATCTCTTACATAAGAGCCTGCAAGATAACCGTAGCTTTCCTCAAAGCCGAAGATGTAGCGGTTTTCCTCGCCCTTGTCCTCAAGGAAGCCTATCTGCTCGCCGATGAATTTGAAGCCTGTGAGAACTTCTCTCATCTCAACGCCGTATTCCTCGCAGATCTTTCTTACGATATCTGTTGTAACAATGGTCTTTACTGCAACAGGATTCTTCGGCATTGTGCCGTTCTTGGTTCTTTCCTCGCAGATGTACTGAAGGAGCATTGCGCCTACCTCGTTGCCTGTAAAAAGAACATAGCTTCCGTCAGGGGCAGGTACTGCGATGCCAACTCTGTCGCAGTCAGGGTCGGTTGCAAGGAGGAGGTCAGGCCTAACGGTCTTGCAAAGCTCCAAGCCCTTAGCAAGCGCCTCCTTTATTTCAGGGTTAGGGAACGGGCAGGTAGGGAAGTTGCCGTCCGGGTTTTCCTGTTCGGGAACAACGGTAACCTCGCTGATTCCGATTTTCTTGAGTATAGCTCTTACCGGCTTGTTTCCAGAGCCGTTGAGCGGTGTGTAAACGACCTTGAGTCCGCTTTCTGCAACAAGCTCTGTATGAACGCCCTGCTTTGAAACTTCCTCAAGATATGCGTCGATAACATTCTGACCGATAAGCTCTATCATACCGCTTTTTATGCCGTCGTCAAAGCTCATAACCTTTGCACCGCCGAACATCTCAACGGCGCCGATCTTCTCGGTAACTGCGTTTGCAACGTCAAGAGTGATCTGACAGCCGTCCTCGCCGTAAACCTTGTAGCCGTTGTACTTGGCAGGGTTGTGCGATGCGGTAACAACAATACCCGCATTGCAGTTTAGGTATCTTACAGCCCACGAAAGCATAGGCGTAGGCATAAGCTCAGGGTAGATGTAAGCCTTTATTCCGTTAGCAGCAAGAACGGAAGCCGCTTCTTTTGCGAAAACGTCGGACTTGATTCTGCTGTCGTATGCGATAGCGACAGAGCCGTTCTCAAACGAGCCTTTAACGTAGTCGGCAAGACCCTGCGTAGCACGTCTGATCGTGTAAACGTTAAGACGGTATGTTCCGGCACCGATCACGCCTCGAAGTCCGCCTGTTCCGAATTCGAGGTCACGGTAAAATCTGTCGTTGATAGCTGCCTCGTCACCGGCAATAGCGGTAAGCTCAGCTTTAAGGTCTGCGTCATCGACAGCAAACTCACACCACTGCTTGTAAAGTGCCTTTTCGTTTTCTGAAAGTGCCATAAATACATTCCTCCGTTTCGGTGCATAATATCGCACCACATAAAATTGTTCTGAAATTTAAGTTCCAATCTAATTAATTATAGCAATTTTTTTGTCATCTTGCAATAGTAAAACAAAAATTTATTTATTTTTTATCTTTGCAACGTTTTCATACTTGTAATCTATGTGAAAATAGGATAAAATAGAGATAACATATATTTTACCGTTATTACAGGAGAGATAAAAATGAGCGATTTTTATACTAAAAAAACAGGGCGTTTCAAAAGCTCAAACGGAATTTCAAAAATAAGCTATTATATCTACGAACCAAAAACGACTCCCGTTGCCACAGTCCAGATCGTCCACGGAATGAGCGAGTTTATCGAAAGGTATGAGGAGTTTGCGGAGTTTCTGTGCAAAAATTCTGTCGCAGTTTTCGGCAACGACCATATCGGACACGGAAATTCGGTCGAGTCATACGACGACCTTGGGCATTTCTTTACACCGAACGGCTGGAGAGATATGATTTCCGATGCCCATACGATGTCGAAAATCGGCGCAAAACTGTTTCCGAATATCCCCCATATCATTTTCGGACACAGTATGGGAAGCTTTGTAACAAAGGGCTGTATGATAAAATTCCCGTCAGAAATCGACTGCGTTATCCTTTCCGGCACGGGCGAGAGTATTCCTTTTGCAACAGCAAGCCTCGCACTCATAGAGTCGCTTATTAAGATCCGAGGCGGCAGGGAGAGAAGCGAGCTTATCTACGGCTTAGCATTCGGTAAATTTAATTCTCATATCGACTCGCCTCGCACCCAGTCCGACTGGCTGACAAGAGATTGCGAAAAGATAAAGGAGTACGTTTCCGATTTAAGATGCGTAACAATGTTTACCCTAAACGGATTTGATAATTTAGCAAAGCTTATGAATTACGTTAACAGCGATAAGTGGTATGAAAAAGTAAGCAAAACCCTCCCGATACTTATGATGTCAGGCGAGGAGGACCCGGTCGGAGGCTGGGGCGAAGGAGTAAGGAGCGTGTATGAAAAGCTCCTTGAGAACGGCTGTAACGTCGCACTCAAAATGTATGACGGATGCCGGCACGAGCTTGTAAACGAGCTTAACAGGCATGAGGTTTACAGCGACGTTCTCACGGCAATCAAAAAGACTCTTGAAATCTGACATAAGGAAGGCATTGTAATATGTTTGAAAAAATAAACAGCATGGGACTTTTAGGACTTAACGCCTATCCCGTCTATGTGGAAGTAGAAGCAAGCAGGGGGCTGGACAGCCTCGATATAGTAGGCCTTGCCGATGTTGCGGTAAAGGAAAGCCGTGAGCGGATAAGAAGCGCCTTCCGTTCAAGCGGCGTACCGTTTCCGAAGCAAAGGATTATGATAAACCTTGCGCCTGCCGACGTCAAAAAGTCAGGCTCCGTCCACGACCTGTCAATCGCCGTCGCAATCTTATCTGTCTTAGGTACTGTGACCCATAAACAGCTTGAAAAATCAGCATTCATAGGCGAGGTTTCCTTAGGCGGCGAAATAAGACCCGTAAGCGGCGTCCTGCCTATGACGCTTATGGCAAAATCCTGCGGCCTTACCGAAATTTTCGTGCCGTCGGATAATGCGTTTGAAGCGTCGGTAGTAGACGGTATAACAGTGTATGGCGTAAGTTCGCTGTCAGAGCTTATCCTCCATCTTGGCGGAAAAGCTCCCATAGAGCCTATGAGCCGTTATGTCGCTAAGGAAGCCGACTGTTACTCCGACCTCGATTTTGCAGACGTAAAGGGTCAGCAGACGGCAAAAAAGGCTCTGGAGATTGCCGCCTGCGGAGGTCATAATGTGCTTATGGTAGGAGCGCCCGGCTCGGGCAAAAGTATGCTTGCAAAGAGAATGCCGTCGATACTACCGCAGATGACCTTTGAGGAGTCTATCGAAACTACGAATATACATTCTATCTCAGGGGTGCTTGACCCCAAAACACCTCTTGTAACAAAAAGACCGTTTCGTGCTCCGCATCATACTATATCCCCGGCAGGTCTTTCGGGCGGCGGCTCTGTGCCAAAGCCGGGGGAGATTTCCCTTGCACATAACGGACTTCTGTTCCTGGACGAGCTTGCAGAGTTTTCAAGACCCACCCTCGAAATTCTGAGGCAGCCGCTTGAGGACCAGAAGGTTACTATCTCACGAGTTTCGGGCAGCATTACATATCCATGCTCGATAATGCTTATCGCAGCAATGAACCCCTGCCCCTGCGGATATTACGGACACCCGACAAAAAAATGTATCTGCTCTCAGAAGCAGGTCGCAAGCTATCTCTCCCGAATAAGCGGCCCTGTCCTCGACAGATTTGATATTCATTTAGAGGTTGCGCCTGTCGAATACGACCACCTCTCGTCAACCGCAAAGGAGGAGTCCTCCGCACAGATAAGGGAACGTGTACAGCGTGCAAGAGAAATCCAGAATAAACGCTATAAGGGTACAAGCGTTACCTGCAACGCAAGAATTACCTCCGATATCCTCCATGATGTCTGCGTTATGACAGACGGAGCGAATGAAATGCTAAGAGGCGTGTTCGATAAGCTTGGTCTGTCCGCAAGAGCCTATGACAGAATACTCAAGGTCGCAAGAACTATAGCCGATATGGATTCGTCTGAGGTCATAGACAAGAAGCATATCGCACAGGCTGTCCAGTACAGAAGCCTCGACAGAAAATACTGGAACTGAATCCTCATAAAGTGTCCTGTTTTGGGGAAATGTTAACTTTGGTTGACAGTTTTCAAACGCTGCTTGGTAGACTGTGGACAAATCTTCATGCTAAAATTAAGTCATACTAAAGAACAGAGAGGATTGAAGTCCATATGAAATTTTATGAGAAATTAACAGAACTCAGAAAGTCAAGAGGCTGGTCTCAGGAACAGCTCGGCGAAGCGGTAGGCGTGTCAAGACAGACCGTTTCAAAATGGGAGCTTGGACTCACAACTCCCGAAATGGAAAAGCTTATCGAGCTTAGCGATATTTTTGAAATCTCAATAGATGAGCTTGTCGGAAAAAGGGAGCAAACGCCCGAAACCGCCGCAGCGGAAAAATGTCCGCAGCGGTACTGCTACGAGTATAAGAGCAAGGCAAGTCTTTTCGGACTTCCGCTCGTTCATATAAATGTCGGACTGGGCGTAAGACGTGCAAAGGGCATTATCGCCGTCGGCACTATCGCAACGGGTCTTGTGTCGCTGGGTGCAGTATCCCTAGGACTTCTGGCATTCGGCGCTCTCGCAGCAGGACTCCTCGCATTAGGAGCATTTGCGTTCGGCGGTATTACTTTAGGCGGGTTTTCGGTAGGAGTCGTAGCAATAGGCGGCGTGGCAGTAGGCGTGTATTCAATAGGCGGTCTTGCACTTGCCGCAAATGTCGCACTGGGCGGAGCTGCAAAAGGCGAAATTGCAATAGGCGACGCAGTGTCGGGGAAATATACGTTTGAAACGATAAATGACAGTATGACGCTCACAAAGGAAGCCTATGACGAGCTTAAAATACTGCTCGATGAAAAGACTCCAAAGCTCTTTAGCTTTGTTAAAGAAATCATACTTACAGCTGTGAAAAATCGGTAAATACCGCTTGACATCGGGCTTTTGCGGTGATATAATGTATGTAACACGCTGAAGTGGAACAGTAGGTATCTCATAAGCTGTAAAGAGAGGTGTCGGAAGGTGCAAGACGCATAGCGATAGGTACCGAAGCTCGCCACGGAGTGGCTGTATCGAAATTATCAAGAGTAAATACAGACGGGTACTCCCGAAACAGAGTTAGGGGTTGTCTGACTCCAAAAGGTGCATCTCTTGATATGTGAGAGATGAAGAAGAGTGGTACCGCGGAAGATATCTCAAGAATTTGATGCTCTTTCGTCTCTTTGTAGAAAGCAAGGAGATGAAAGAGCTTTTTGCTTTACCGAAATGATTACTGTAAATGGAGGTAAAAGATGAATAACACCAAAAAATACGCACCGCAGTTTTTTCCGGTGAAAAATCCCCGTATGCGATGGACGCAGAAAACGAGAGTTGAAAAAGCGCCGAAATGGTGTTCTGTCGATTTGAGGGACGGAAATCAGGCGCTCGTTATCCCTATGAGCCTAGAGGAAAAGCTTGAGTTTTTCGAGCTTCTCGTAAAGGTAGGCTTCAAGGAAATCGAGGTCGGATTCCCTGCGGCGTCAGAAACCGAGTATACGTTTTTAAGAACGCTTATCGAAAGACGGCTTATTCCCGACGACGTAACGGTGCAGGTGCTTACGCAAAGCCGTGAGCATATAATACGAAAAACCTTTGAGGCTCTTGACGGCTGTAAGAATGCGATCGTACACCTCTACAACTCAACCTCCCTCGCACAAAGAGAGCAGGTTTTCCGTAAGAACAAGGACGAGATAATGAAGATCGCAACGGACGGAGCAGAGCTGTTTGTCAAGATTGCCAAGGAAACGGGAAAGCAGTACAGATACGAGTATTCTCCCGAATCCTTTACCGGCACAGAGCCTGAGTACGCCCTTGAAGTGTGCAACGCAGTCCTCGATATATGGAAGCCGACTAAGGACAGAAAAGCTATCATAAACCTGCCCGTAACGGTCGAGCTTTCATCTCCGCACGTCTACGCAAATCAGGTAGAATTTATGTGCGATAACCTCAAATACAGGGATTGCGTCGAGGTCTCTCTGCACCCCCATAATGACAGAGGTTGTGCGGTAGCGGATTCCGAGCTTGGACTCCTCGCAGGCGCAGACAGAATAGAGGGTACTCTTTTCGGAAACGGCGAGAGAACAGGCAACGCAGATATAGTAACAATTGCGCTCAATATGTATTCGCAGGGCGTAGACCCCGGACTTGATTTTGCAAATATGCCCAGGATTTGCGAGATGTATGAAAGAGTTACAAGAATGCAGGTATATGACAGACAGCCATATGCAGGAAAGCTCGTCTTTGCCGCATTCTCAGGCTCGCATCAGGACGCAATTGCCAAGGGTATGAAGTGGCGTGAGGAAAGCGGAAACGATAAGTGGTCAGTGCCGTATCTCCCGATCGACCCGTCAGACGTAGGCAGAGAGTACGAAACAGACGTTATCCGCATCAACTCTCAGTCGGGCAAGGGCGGAATCGGCTATCTCCTTGAGCATAACTTCGGCTATGTCCTTCCTGTTAAAATGCGTGAGGAGGTCGGCTATGCAGTCAAGAGCGTTTCCGACCACGCACACAGAGAGCTTTCTCCAAAGGAAGTGCTCGACGTGTTTACAGAAACATATGTTAATATTAATACACACATAAAGCTTGTTGACTACCACTTTGTAAGGAAGCCTGAAATGACAGTAACCCTTACAGTAGAAACTAACGGCGAGCAGAAAACTCTTACAGCAAGCGGTAACGGCCGCCTTGACGCTGTCAGCAACGCAGTCAAGGAACAGCTTGGCATCAGTTTTACAAAGCTTACCTACGAGGAACACGCCCTCACAATGGGTTCCGAGGCGCAGGCTATTACTTATGTAAGTATCACGCTGGATGACGGAAGAAAGGTATGGGGAGCAGGTATCAGCGAAGACATTATCGCATCTTCAATATATGCCCTTTTCTCAGCCGTAAACCGCAGGCTTGATAAGTAAGGAGGAAAACGCTATGGGTATGACAATGACACAGAAGATTCTTGCCTCGGGCGCAGGACTGAAAAGCGTGGTGGCAGGACAGCTTATAAGGGCAAAGCTCGATATGGTGCTTGGAAACGACATCACCTCGCCCGTTGCAATAAACGAGTTTGAACGCTTCGGCTTTGACAGGGTCTTTGACAGAAGCAGAATTTCCCTCGTTATGGACCATTTCGTCCCCAATAAGGATATTAAAGCCGCACAGCAGACAAAGCAGTGCAGGATTTTTGCAGATAAATACGAAATCGAAAATTACTTTGACGTGGGAGATATGGGTATCGAGCACGCACTGCTGCCCGAAAAAGGACTCGTGGGTCCGGGCGACGTGGTGATAGGCGCAGACTCCCATACCTGTACCTACGGAGCGCTCGGCGCATTCTCAACAGGCGTAGGCTCTACCGATATGGCGGCAGGTATGGCAACGGGCGAAGCGTGGTTTAAAGTGCCGTCCGCAGTAAAAATATATCTTACAGGCAAGCTCCCGGATTTTTGCAGCGGCAAGGACGTGATTTTGCATATCATCGGCAAAATCGGAGTGGACGGCGCATTGTATAAGTCTATGGAGTTTTGCGGCGAGGGAGCACACGGCCTCTCGGTGGACGACAGATTGTGTATCTGTAATATGGCGATTGAAGCAGGCGCAAAAAACGGAATTTTCCCCGTTGACGATAAAACTTTGGAGTATTGCAGCGGCAGAGTAAAGCACGAAATCAAGACCTTTGAAGCCGACGATGATGCGGAGTATGACGAAACAATCGAAATCAATCTCTCAGATATTCAGCCGACGGTAGCCTGCCCGCATCTGCCTGAGAACACGAAAAATGCAAAAGAGCTTTCAAGCGTAAAAATTGACCAGGTTGTAATAGGCTCCTGCACAAACGGCAGACTTTCCGATATGAAAGCCGCCGCTGAAATCTTAAAGGGCAGGCATATCGCAAAGGGAGTCCGCTGTATCGTGATTCCTGCAACGCAAGCCGTCTACCTCGACTGCATAAAGCTTGGATACACCGAGATCTTTGTGAATGCAGGCTGTGTCGTTTCAACGCCTACCTGCGGCCCATGCCTCGGCGGATATATGGGAATACTCGCAGAGGACGAAACGGTGGTAGCGACAACGAACAGAAACTTTGTCGGCAGAATGGGACACGTCACCTCGAAAATCTACCTCGCAAGTCCCGCAACTGCCGCAGCGTCTGCGCTCAAGGGTTATGTTTGTGACCCAAGAGAAGTGTAGAAAGGAGCGTCTTATATGATAGCACACGGAAAAGCACATAAGTACGGCGACAATGTCGATACGGACGTTATAATCCCTGCCCGTTATCTCAATACCGCAAACCATAAGGAGCTTGCGTTACACTGTATGGAGGATATAGACAAGGATTTTGTGAACAAGGTAAACGCAGGCGATATTATGGTAGGCGGTGCAAACTTCGGCTGCGGCTCGTCAAGGGAGCACGCACCTATCGCTATAAAGGAGTCCGGCGTATCGGTCGTCATCGCGAAAACCTTCGCTCGGATTTTCTACCGCAACGCAATAAACATCGGACTCGCTATTTTAGAATGCGATGAAGCAAGCGAGAAAATTGAAAACGGCGACGACGTCGAGGTCGATTTTGATACCGGAGTCATCACAAACCATACAAAGGGCGAGAGCTATAAAGCACAGCCGTTCCCTGCGTTTATACAGGAGATTATCTCAAAAGGCGGACTCTTAAAATCAATCTCCGAAAAGTAATCTGCAAAAAAGGTGTGAAAAGTATGAAAAAGAAAATTGCCGTCCTGCCGGGCGACGGAATAGGCCCTGAAATCATTGCCGAAGCGGTAAAGACCCTCGACAAAATAGCCCGAAGCTATAACCATTCCTTCGATTATATCTATGTCGATATAGGCGGCTGTTCGATAGATAAATACGGCGTTCCTATAACGGACGAGGGTATGAATATTTGCAAAAACTCCGACAGCGTGCTTTTGGGCGCAGTCGGCGGTCCTAAGTGGGATAACGTAGCGCCGCAGATAAGACCTGAAAAAGCACTGCTTGCCGTAAGGAAAGAGCTTTCGCTGTTTGCAAACCTACGTCCTACAAAGCTGTTTTTACAGCTTGCCGATGCCTCGCCCCTCAAAACGGAGATTGTCGGAAACGGAATAGATCTCGTTATAGTGAGAGAGCTTACGGGCGGCGTGTATTTCGGAGAGAGAAGAACCGAGGAGATAAACGGCGAGCTTGTTGCAACGGATATTATGCCGTATTCAGAAAGCGAAATTGAAAGAATAGGCAGAGTGGCATTTGAAACTGCAATGAAGCGTGGAAGAAAGCTTGCCTCCGTCGATAAGGCGAACGTCTTAGACACCTCAAGACTGTGGCGAAAGATAATGCACAGGCTCTCCGAGGAGTACCCCGACGTTTCATATAGTGATATACTTGTCGATAACACCGCCATGCAGCTTATAAAAAATCCTACGCAGTTTGATGTCCTCGTTACCGAAAATATGTTTGGCGATATCCTCTCGGACGAAGCATCAATGCTAACAGGCTCAATCGGTATGATGCCGTCAGCATCTCTCTCGTCAGGAACATTAGGTATGTACGAACCGATACACGGCTCTGCTCCCGATATCGCAGGGAAGAATGCCGCAAACCCAATAGGCACAATACTTTCAGCGGCTATGATGCTGAGGTATTCGTTCGATATGCCGGGAGAAGCCGACGCTGTCGAGCAGGCAGTCAATAAGGCGCTTGACGACGGTTACAGAACGGGCGATATTATGCAGGAGGGCAAAACTCTCGTTTCCTGTACCGAAATGGGCGATGTAATAGCAAATAACATTCTTTAAACTAATTTACGAAAATTTTACAAATTTTCAATTGTGCAATTTTTCTATACAGCCGTGTTTCCTGAGAGGGAAATATGGCTGTTTTGCCGTTTTGGGCGGAATAGGGTTTTGCCTCCGTTGACTTGAGCTTCAACTTGTACTATAATTGTAAACTGTATCATAATGGATATTTAGCCCCATTTTGTAGAATATTTTTCCCGAAATGGGTGCAGATTTTTTATGAGGTCCGGCCTTTGGAGCGTTTGACATAGCGCTTTTGAGGGCGACAACAATATATAGCTTTAAGGAGTGATAAAGCCAATGGTGAATGTCAAGGACGTAAAGCTCGGTAAGAATGTCCGTAAGAGCTTTGCCAAGATTAACGAAGTCTTGGAAATGCCTAATCTTATCGAAGTCCAGAAGAATTCGTACAAATGGTTTCTCGAGGAAGGTCTGAGAGAGGTTTTCCGTGACGTATCGGCTATTACCGACTACAACGGAACACTCGAGCTCAATTTTATCGACTACCATATTGACGACACCCCGAAGTACACGGTAGCTGAATGTAAGGAAAGAGACGTAACCTATTCAGCTCCGCTCAGAGTAATCGCAAGACTTACAAACACCGAAACAGGTGAAATCAAGGAAAGCGAAGTCTACATGGGCGACTTCCCGCTTATGACAGACAGCGGCACCTTTGTAATAAACGGCGCAGAGCGTGTTATAGTTTCACAGCTCGTCCGTTCTCCGGGCGTTTACTTCGCAAGCGAAAAGGATAAGTCAGGTAAGGATTTGTTCAAGTCCACGGTTATCCCTAACAGAGGCGCTTGGCTTGAGTACGAGATGGACTCAAACGACGTTACCTATGTCCGTATCGACAAGAACAGAAAGATTCCTCTTACTACTTTTATAAGAGCGCTCGGTATCGGCACAAATGACGAAATCGAAACAACCTTTGGCAACGACGAAAGACTCCGCCAGACAATTATGCAGCGTGATGCAACCGCAAACAGAGAGGAAGCGCTCCTCGAGGTTTACAGAAAACTCCGCCCGGGCGAGCCTCCGACGGTTGACAGCGCCGTAACACACCTCAACAACCTTTTCTTTGACGCAAAGAGGTATGACCTCTCTCGTTTCGGCCGTTATAAGTATAACAAGAAGCTCGGCATCGGTTCAAGACTCGTCGGCAGAACGCTTGCAAACGACGTCGTAAATGAGCTAACAGGAGAGCTGCTCGCTGAGGCTGGTCAGTTTATCGACTATGCAAAGGCTATGGAAATCGAGCAGGCAGGCGTCTACGAGGCATTCGTAAATGTCGAGGTTAAGGAATATCTCCCTTCCGAAACAGGCGAGCTTGTCCTCAAGACAAGGGAAAAGGTCGTTAAGATCATCGGTAACGGTATGGTCGATATCTCAGGCTATATCGCAGAGGACCTCAAGGAATTCGGCATTAACGAAAAGGTTTCTTTCAGAACACTCAAGGAGATCCTCGAGGAGAACGAGTCCGCTGAGGATATCATAGAAGCCTGCAAGACAAGAGTAGACGAGCTTATTCCTAAGCATATCACTCTGGACGACATCGTAGCGTCAATTTCTTACTACCTCAACCTCGTTGACGGAGTCGGTACGGTAGACGATATCGACCACCTCGGCAACAGACGTATCAGAAGCGTAGGCGAGCTGCTCCAGAATCAGTTCAGAATAGGCTTCACAAGAATGGAAAGAGTTATCCGTGAGAGAATGAATACCCAGTCCCAGGACATAGAGGCGCTCACTCCGACTGCTCTTATCAATATCAGACCTATCACAGCCGCAATCAAGGAGTTTTTCGGTTCATCTCCGCTTTCACAGTTTATGGATCAGACAAACCCTCTTGCAGAGCTTACACATAAGAGAAGACTTTCAGCACTCGGTCCCGGCGGTCTTTCGAGAGACAGAGCCGGATTCGAGGTTCGTGACGTACACTACTCCCACTACGGAAGAATGTGCCCTATCGAAACTCCTGAAGGCCCGAATATCGGTCTTATCTCCTACCTTGCTTCTTTCGCAAGAATCAACGAGTACGGCTTTATCGAAGCTCCTTACAGAAAGGTAGATAAGGCAACAGGCGTTGTTACCGACGAGGTAGTCTATATGACGGCAGATGTCGAGGACTCCTTTATGGTAGCACAGGCAAACGAGCCTCTTACAGAGGACGGCAAGTTTGCAAACAATAAGGTCAAGGGACGTTACCGTGACCAGATCCTCGAAATCGACAAGAATAAAATCGACTTTATGGACGTGTCGCCGAAGATGGTAGTATCCGTTGCTACCGCTATGATCCCGTTCCTTGAAAACGACGACGCAAACCGTGCCCTCATGGGATCTAATATGCAGCGTCAGGCTGTTCCGCTCCTCAAAACCGAAGCGCCTATCGTAGGCACCGGTATGGAGTATAAGGCTTGCCTCGATTCCGGCGTAGCAGTTGTTTCAACAGCCCCCGGCGTCGTTGAAAGCGTAAGTGCAGATAAAATTGAAGTCCGTGAAGAAAGCGGCGAGCTTCATGTCTACGACCTCATTAAGTTCAAGCGTTCAAATGCAGGCACCTGTACAAACCAGCGTCCTATCGTCGAAAAGGGAGAGAAGATTCAGGGACATCAGGTCATCGCAGACGGCCCTGCAACCTGCAACGGCGAAATTTCCCTCGGCAAGAATGCCCTCATCGGCTTTATGACATGGGAAGGCTATAACTACGAGGACGCCGTTCTCCTTAACGAAAACCTCGTAAAGCAGGATAAGTATACTTCTGTCCATATCGAGGAATACGAACTCGAATGCCGTGATACAAAGCTCGGACCTGAGGAAATCACAAGAGATATTCCTAACGTTGGTGAGGACGCCCTCAAGGACCTCGACGAGGACGGTATCATCAGAATAGGCGCAGAGGTAAGAGCAGGCGATATCCTCGTAGGTAAGGTTACGCCTAAGGGCGAAACCGAGCTTACCGCAGAGGAAAGACTCCTCCGTGCAATCTTCGGTGAAAAGGCAAGAGAAGTCAGAGATAACTCCCTTAAAGTGCCTCACGGCGAAGCAGGCGTTATCATCGACGTTAAGGTGTTCACAAGAGATAACTGCGACGAGCTTGCTCCGGGCGTAAATAAGCTCGTAAGATGCTATATAGCACAGAAGCGAAAAATCTCTGTCGGCGACAAAATGGCAGGCCGTCACGGTAATAAGGGCGTAGTTTCAAGAATTCTCCCGCAGGAGGATATGCCGTTCCTGGAGGACGGTACTCCGCTTGATATCTGCCTTAACCCTCTCGGCGTACCTTCCCGTATGAATATCGGTCAGGTTCTCGAAGTGCACCTCGGTATGGCGGCGAGCAAGCTCGGCTGGAAGATTATGACTCCTGTATTTGACGGCGCACACGAAGCCGACATCAGAGAATGCTTTAGAGAAGCAGGACTCCCTGAGGACGGAAAGACTGTCCTCTATGACGGACGTACAGGCGAAAAGTTCGATAACCGTGTAACGGTAGGCTATATGTACTACCTCAAGCTCCACCACCTCGTTGACGATAAGATCCACGCCCGTTCCGTAGGCCCTTACTCCCTCGTAACTCAGCAGCCGCTCGGCGGTAAGGCACAGTTCGGCGGCCAGAGATTCGGTGAAATGGAAGTTTGGGCGCTCGAAGCTTACGGCGCAGCTTATACGCTTCAGGAAATCCTTACAGTCAAGTCTGACGATACGGTAGGAAGAGTCAAGACCTACGAGGCAATCGTTAAGGGTCAGAACGTACCTAAGTCAGGCGTTCCTGAGTCCTTCAAGGTACTCATCAAGGAACTCCAGTCACTCTGTCTTGACGTTAAGGTTCTCGATAACAATAACGAGGAAATCGACCTCAAGCAGTCCTTTGACGAGGACGATGATATCATCCAGCGTCCGGCAATTGCCGATGACATCTCGTTTATGGACGACGGCACAAGCGACGACTATAAGGATGCGGAGAATCTCGATAACGACGACTATATGTCAGACGATTCCGCAGACGACGGCGACGCTGACGACGGCGATTTTGATTCCGATGATTTCAGCGACGACGACTTCTTCGCTGATGACAGGGACTAAACCCCGTAAGCCAGCTACATTCGTAATCGTATAAATCGGATAAATCAGAAAGAGGGTTCGCAATTTGGAGTTTAAAGCTTTTGATTCAATAAAAATCGGTCTTTCTTCACCGGAGCAGATAAGGTCTTGGTCTTATGGCGTGGTTGAAAGACCGGAAACAATAAATTACCGTACACAGAAGCCTGAAAGGGACGGCTTGTTCTGCGAAAAAATATTTGGACCTACCAAGGACTGGGAATGTCACTGCGGAAAGTATAAGAAGATCCGCTTTAAGGGAATGGTCTGCGAGCGCTGCGGCGTCGAAGTCACAAGAGCAAAGGTGCGCCGTGAGAGAATGGGTCACATCGAGCTTGCCGCACCTGTATCCCACATCTGGTACTTCAAGGGTACTCCTTCAAGAATAGGTCAGATGCTCGATATCTCGCAGAAAAGACTTGAGGAGGTTCTCTACTTCACAAAGTATATCGTAACCGACCCGGGTCAGACTCCTCTCGAGAAGTGTCAGCTTCTCTCTGAGAGAGAGTACAACGAGGCAAGAGAAAAGTACGAGGACGGCTTTGAAGCAGGAATGGGCGCTGAGTCTATCCAGAAGCTTCTTAAAGAAATCGACCTCGAGGCATTCTCCCACGACCTCAAGGAGGAGCTTCGTGACCTCCCTGCCGGTCAGAAGAGAATCAAGCTCTTGAAGCGTCTTGAAATCGTTGAAGCATTCAGAGCGTCAGGCAACAGGCCTGAGTGGATGGTGCTTGATGTAGTTCCGGTAATCCCGCCTGAGCTTCGTCCTATGGTCATGCTCGACGGCGGACGTTACGCAACCTCCGACCTCAACGACCTTTACAGACGTGTTATAAACAGAAACAACAGACTTAAGAGAATGCTCGAGCTTGAAGCTCCCGACATTATCGTAAGAAACGAAAAGAGAATGCTCCAGGAAGCTGTCGACGCCCTCATCGACAACGGCAGACACGGCAGACCTGTAACAGGCCCTAACGGCAGAGCATTCAAGTCGCTCTCCGATATGCTTAAAGGTAAGCAGGGACGCTTCCGTCAGAACCTCCTCGGTAAGAGAGTCGACTACTCAGGACGTTCCGTTATCGTAGTAGGTCCTGAGCTTAGAATGTATCAGTGCGGTCTTCCTAAGGAAATGGCGCTTGAACTGTTCAAGCCATTCGTAATGAAAAGACTTACGGATACAAATTCAACACTTAATATCAAGTCTGCCCGTAAGAAGGTAGAAAGAGCAGAGCCGGAAGTATGGGACGCACTCGAAAATGTTATCCAGAGCCACCCTGTAATGCTTAACCGTGCCCCAACTCTCCATAGACTCGGTATCCAGGCATTCGAGCCTGTGCTTGTAGAAGGCAGAGCTATCAAGCTCCACCCGCTCGTATGTACAGCGTTCAACGCCGACTTCGACGGCGACCAGATGGCTGTCCACGTTCCTCTCTCCGCGGAGGCACAGGCAGAAGCAAGATTCCTTATGCTCGCCGCAAATAACCTCCTCAAGCCTTCCGACGGACGTCCGGTTGCAGTTCCTTCACAGGATATGCTTCTCGGTTCGTATTACCTCACTCTTATGCGCCCTCTCGACAGCCAGCTCGACACAGAGCTTGAAGCCGTTAGAGCCGAAGCCGACGCTGTCAAATCGCAGCTCAAGGACGAAGAGGACGAGGAAAAGAAGGCACAGCTCAAGGCAGAACTCAGAGAGCTTTCCGCTAAGCTTGTGAGAAAGGACGGCTACTCTAAGGACGATCCGTTCATCAAGCAGGTTGACGAAAACGGACAGCTTACCGTTAAGGTGTTCAGAGATGTAAACGAAGCACTTATGGCATACGACGCCAAGGCTGTAACGCTTCAGGAGCCTATCAAGGTCAAGATATCCAAGAAGGCAGGCGATAAGCAGATTTCCAAGCTTGTCGATGCAACAGTCGGCAGACTTATCTTCAACGATATCATTCCTCAGAACTTAGGATACGTTGACAGAACAATGAGCGAGAAAGAGCTGGATCTCGAAATTTCCTTCCTCGTTAAGAAGAAGCAGCTCTCCGATATCATCGAAAAGTGTATCAGAATTCACGGCACAACTACAACCTCCGAGGTTCTCGATAAGGTTAAGGCGCTCGGCTATAAGTATTCTACAAAGTCTGCCCTCACAGTTGCCGTATGCGACGCTGAAATTCCTCCGCAGAAGAAGGCTATAATCGAAGCCGCCGACGCTAAGGTAAACGTAATGTATAAGCATTACAACAGAGGTCTTATCTCAGAGGAAGAAAAGTCCAAGCAGTTTGCCGACATCTGGAACCAGGCAACAGACGACGTTACCAAGGCACTCCAGAAGGGCCTCGATAAGTACAATCCAATCTTTATGATGGCTGACTCAGGCGCCCGTGGTTCTATCAACCAGATAAGACAGCTCGCAGGTATGCGTGGACTTATAGCAAATACTTCGGGTTCTACAATCGAAATGCCTATCAGAGCCAACTACCGTGAAGGACTTAATATCCTCGAATACTTCATCTCGTCCCGTGGCGCTCGTAAGGGTCTTGCCGATACGGCTCTCAGAACAGCCGACTCAGGTTACCTTACACGTCGTCTTGTTGACGTTTCTCAGGACGTTATTATCCGTGAGGACGACTGCGGCTCAACCTCCGGTATCGAAATCTTTGATATCAAGAGCGGCAACGCTATCATCGAGCCTCTTACGGAAAGACTCCTCGGACGTTACCTCGTAGAGGATATCAAAGACCCTAAGACAGGCGAAATGATTGTTTCACACAATAAGCTTATGGACGAGAAGGACGCTAAAAAGGTTGTCGCCGCCCTCGAAGAGCAGGGAAAAACCAGCATCGAGATTCGAAGCGTTCTCCAGTGTCAGGCTAAGCACGGCGTCTGCGCTAAGTGCTACGGCGCTAACCTCGCAAACGGTAAGAGCGTTACAGTCGGTGAGGCTGTAGGCGTTATCGCCGCCCAGTCGATCGGTGAGCCTGGTACACAGCTTACAATGAGAACGTTCCATACAGGCGGTATCGCTTCCGCAGAAGACATCACACAGGGTCTGCCTCGTGTCGAAGAACTCTTTGAAAGCAGAAGACCTAAGGGCGCTGCAATCATCACAAGAATTGCAGGTACCTGCAAGATTGAAGAAATCAAAAAGACTAAGCAGATCACGGTTACAAACGACGATATCAATAATCCCGAACAGGAAATCTACGCTATCCCTTACGGCTATAAGCTAAAGGTAAGAGAAGGACAGAGAGTTGCCGAGGGCGAACCGCTCACTGAAGGCTCTATCTATCCGGGCGATATACTTGCCGTAAACGGAGCTAAGGCAGTCCAGAACTATATTATGACCGAAGTACAGAAGGTTTACCGTTCACAGGGCGTTGATATCAACGATAAGCATATCGAGGTTATCGTTCGTCAGATGATGAAGAAGGTAAAGGTAGAGGATAGCGGAAGCAGCTACCTCCTCCCGGGTGCTCTCGTGGACAGAAGCGAAATCGCTCAGATTAACGCCCAGATCCAGGAAGAAATCGACGCAGGCGAAATCGGTGCGTCGCTCGTTACCACAATCCCCGTACTCCAGGGTATCACAAAGGCTTCCTCAAACTCCGACAGCTTCCTGTCAGCCGCTTCCTTCCAGGAAACAACAAAGGCTCTCACGGATGCCGCAATCAGAGGAAAGTCGGATAAACTCCAGGGCCTCAAGGAAAATGTTATCATCGGTAACCTTATCCCGGCAGGTACAGGTATGGACGTATATAACGACGTCGAAATCAAAAAGACGGAAAGCTATATCGACCACGCAGCGCAGTTTAATAACTAAGTTTGTCCGTAAAACAGGTGCAGTATTATACCGCACCTGTTTTTTATGCACAGAATTGTTAAACGAAAGCTCTCTGAAAAGAACAATTTTATGCAGTATTTTTGCCTCAAAGCCCTTGACAATAGGCGGTTTTCGGGGTATAATATCAAGGTATGCTGACTAAGTATGAATACTCGCAGTGTAACTATTTTCGGAAAGGAGAGAAAATATGCCAACCTTTAACCAGTTAGTTCGTAAGGGAAGAGACGTTCTCACAGTTAAGTCTACCGCACCGGCGCTTCAGAAGGGTTATAACTCCAAGAAGAAGATTGCCATCGACCAGAGCTGTCCTCAGAAGCGTGGCGTCTGCACAGCAGTAAGAACTGCAACACCTAAGAAGCCAAACTCCGCTATGAGAAAGATTGCCAGAGTAAGACTTACAAACGGAAACGAAGTAACAGCTTATATCCCGGGTATCGGCCATAATCTTCAGGAACACTCTGTTGTTCTTATCAGAGGCGGAAGAGTTAAGGACCTCCCTGGTGTGCGTTACCACATTATCCGTGGAACACTCGACGCACAGGGCGTTGCAAAGAGAATGCAGGCTCGTTCCAAGTACGGTGCTAAGAGACCAAAGGCAGGAGCAGCCAAGTAATCCGTAAAAACGGTTTGCTAAAGCTCCAAAAATCATTTTAAATCATTGAGAAACTCATTGTCGCATATGAAATATGCGAAGACCACAGTAGATGTGGAGTGTTTATATAGATTAAACCTCTGCAAGTGCTGACGGGGCAGCTATAAGCGGCAGACAAGCCGTGAGGAGCTGAGCGAGTACCTATGAATTCATTTTGTGAAGGAGGGAATTATAGTGCCAAGAAGAGGTAAGGTTTCAAAGAGAGATGTGCTGCTTGACCCGGTTTACAACTCAAAGCTCGTAACAAGACTCGTAAACAACATCATGCTCGACGGTAAGAAGGGCGTTGCTCAGAAGATTGTATACGGCGCATTTGAAATTGTCGAAGAAAAGTCCGGCAAGCCTGCACTCGAAGCTTTTGAAGCAGCAATGGAAAACATCATGCCAACTCTCGAGGTTAAAGCACGTCGTGTCGGCGGCGCAACATATCAGGTTCCAATGGAGGTTCGTGCTGACAGACGTCAGACACTCGGCCTCAGATGGATAACAAAGTATGCTCGTCTCAGAAACGAACAGACTATGAAGGAAAGACTCGCAGCTGAAATCCTCGATGCAATCAACGGCGTCGGCGGTTCAGTTAAGAAGCGTGAAGACACTCATAAGATGGCTGAAGCTAATAAGGCTTTCGCACATTACAGATGGTAATTTAACAGGGAGGCTAATATGGCAAGAGATTGTTCATTACAGAATACCAGAAATATTGGTATTATGGCTCATATCGACGCCGGTAAGACAACGACTACTGAGCGTATCCTGTTTTATACCGGTATAAACCATAAGATTGGTGAAACACACGATGGTTCTGCAACTATGGACTGGATGGCTCAGGAGCAGGAAAGAGGTATTACAATTACTTCTGCCGCTACAACAGCTTATTGGAAAGGCCATAGACTTAACATCATCGACACTCCGGGTCACGTTGACTTCACAGTAGAAGTTGAACGTTCACTCAGAGTTCTCGACGGCTCCGTAACAGTCCTTTGTGCAAAGGGCGGCGTAGAGCCTCAGACAGAAACAGTATGGCGTCAGGCTAACAACTACAAGGTTCCTAGAATGGTATACGTTAATAAAATGGATATCATGGGCGCAGATTTTTACAGAGTAGTTGAAATGCTCCATACAAGACTTAAGGCAAACGCTGTTCCGATTCAGCTTCCAATCGGCTCTGAGGATACATTCAAGGGCATCATCGACCTCGTAGAGATGAAGGCTTATGTATACTACGATGACCTCGGAAAGGACATCAGAGTAGAGGAAATCCCGGAGGATATGAAGGAAAAGGCTGAAGAGTATAGAGTTAATATGCTCGAGCACGTTGCCGAACAGGACGAAGCACTCATGGAAAAGTACTTTGAAGAGGGTACTCTTTCTATCGAGGAAATCAAGAGCTGCATCAGAAAGTCAACACTCGCAAACACAATGGTGCCTGTTACCTGCGGTACTTCTTACAGAAACAAGGGTGTACAGAAGCTCCTTGACGCTATCGTTGACTATATGCCGGCTCCGACAGACGTTCCTGACATCAAGGGCGTAAACCCTGAAACAGGCGAAGAGTGTACAAGACCTTCATCTGACGACGAACCGTTCGCAGCCCTCGCATTCAAGATCGCTACCGACCCGTTCGTAGGTAAGCTCTGCTTCTTCAGAGTTTACTCCGGTACTCTCACAGCCGGCAGCGGCGTTTACAACGCTACTAAGGATAAGGACGAGAGAATCGGACGTATCGTTCAGATGCACTCTAACCACAGAAAAGATATCGACATCGTATACGCAGGCGACATCGCTGCCGCAGTAGGTCTTAAAAATACTACAACGGGTGATACGCTCTGCGACGAAAAGAACCCTGTAATTCTTGAGTCTATGGAATTCCCTGAACCTGTTATCCAGCTCGCTATCGAGCCAAAGACTAAGGCAGGTCAGGAAAAAATGGGTATCGCACTCTCGAAGCTTGCAGAAGAAGACCCGACATTCAGAACATGGACAGACGATGAAACAGGTCAGACAATTATCGCCGGTATGGGTGAGCTTCACCTCGAAATCATCGTAGACAGACTTCTCCGTGAGTTCAAGGTAGAAGCAAACGTAGGTGCGCCTCAGGTTGCATATAAGGAAACAATCACTCAGAACGCTGACGTTGACCACAAGTACGCAAGACAGTCAGGCGGTAAGGGTCAGTACGGCCACGTTAAGATTAAGGTCGAGCCTAACGAGTCCGGTAAGGGTTACGAATTTATCAACGCTGTTGTCGGCGGTGCTATTCCTAAGGAATACATCCCTGCCGTTGATAAGGGTATCCAGGGCGCTATGAAGGCAGGTATACTCGCAGGCTACCAGGTAGTTGACGTAAAGGTAACGCTCTATGACGGATCTTACCACGAAGTTGACTCATCTGAAATGGCGTTCTCTATCGCAGGTTCTATGGCATTCAAGGAGGCTATGAGAAAGGCAAATTCCGTAATTCTCGAGCCTATCATGAAGGTTTCCGTATTCTCACCTGAAGACTTTATGGGAACTGTAATCGGCGACCTTAACTCCCGCCGTGGACAGATTCTCGGTCAGGAAGTAAACAACGGCACAGCTCAGGTCGATGCCCTTGTTCCGCTTTCTGAAATGTTTGGTTACTCTAACGACCTCCGTTCTAAGACGCAGGGAAGAGGTAACTATACAATGGAACCGGACAGCTATACCCAGGTTCCGAAAAACGTTGCAGAGAAGATTATCTCTACAAGGTCAAGAAACTCCGCAGAATAATTATCATAAATTGTTTTTCGGACTTGCTTTTTATAAATTAATCTGTTATAATGTATTCATTAGGCAGATAACACTAATATAATTGAATTTAAGGAGGAATTTCCAATGGCAAAGGCACATTTCGAACGTACAAAGCCACACGTTAACATCGGTACTATCGGTCACGTTGACCACGGTAAGACAACTCTTACAGCTGCTATCACAAAGACACTCGCTATGCAGGGTCTTGCAGAAAAGAAGGACTACGCTAATATCGACTCTGCTCCTGAAGAGAGAGAAAGAGGTATTACAATCAACACAGCTCACGTTGAGTATGAAACAGTGAACCGTCACTATGCTCACGTTGACTGCCCGGGCCA
>MSHC01000010.1:0-199 GCA_001940995.1 Ruminococcus sp. Phil15 | reverse complement strand
GCTTCTCGAACTCGTTGAAATGGACATCAGAGAGCTTCTCGACAAGTACGAGTTCCCTGGTGACGATACACCAATCATCAAGGGTTCTGCACTTGCAGCACTCGAAGCTAAGGACGATCTTTCTGATCCTGCTTACGCTCCAATCCTTGAGCTTATGGAAGCAGTAGATAGCTTCATCCCAACACCTGACAGAAAGGCA
>MSHC01000009.1:3168-4102 GCA_001940995.1 Ruminococcus sp. Phil15 | reverse complement strand
GTCGGATGGTATCGAAGTCCACCCTCACTCGTTCTGCGGCCTTCAGTGCCGCCACAGTGCCGGAGAACGACTTAATCTCTCCCTTCAACTCCGTTTTCTTCTCCTGCATATCTGCCAGCTCCTGCAAGGCTGCCGCTGTCTGCTCCTGCACGGCCTCGGCCTCTTGGATCGCTGCCCGGTACTCCGGCAGCTCCATGTGCCGCCGATTGCTGCCGAGAGAGATGATTTCAAATTCGTGCTGCTGAGCGATCTCCGTCAGCACTTCCTTCTCCCGATCCATCCAAGCCTTCCACTCGGTCTGTTTCCGGCCAACGCCTGTAAACCCCTGCTGCTTGAGCGCCTGCTTCATGGACACCCTCGTTGAAAGGCCTCTCGTCTGCTCCGTGGCCACCGGGATATAGTCTACATGAAGATGCGGTGTAGCCTCGTCCATGTGCAGCACCATGTTGAACACATGGAGATGGGGATTGCGCTCCTGAAAGGTCTTTGCGAACTCTGTCAGTGCCTCCGCTGCCCGCTGGCCACCCTCTGTACCGCAGCCGCAGTCGTTCAGGTTGCCAATCTGGAAGATGGCCTCATGGAACAGCTTCTCCTGCTTGCTCTGCCGGATATGCTCGTAGTAGTCCGGGATCTTGTCCCTTGTTTTTTTCTTCCCGGCGTTGTATGCCTCCAGCGCCTCGCCGAACAGGTTGTTATAGGTCTGCTTCAGATCCTCGTTGACAAAAACGATATTCTGCCCCGACCGTTCACGGTCTACATTGGCTGCTGTGAACTCCCGGTTGTTATGCCGGATACTGCCATGTCCCATCATGCCGGAAATAGTTGTGCCGATACCTCTCACCCTCCCTTTCCTCTCGTGCTGTTTTTTCGTATTTTATCCTATTCCCATTTTACCATACAGCTACCGATAAGGCAACCTCTTTGTTACTTTCTG
>MSHC01000009.1:0-3145 GCA_001940995.1 Ruminococcus sp. Phil15 | reverse complement strand
AGAAAGTAACTCAAAAGCACTTTCACACCGCCGCCCTTTGTGGGCTGGCAGTATGAAAGTGCTTTTGCGCGCTCCCGCGGGGTTGCTGGAGCTGGCTGCGTCTACCGGCTGCGTGTACTGTCGGTCGTGTGCTGCCTCGCTCCAGAGTGGTGGTCCCCCACTATCACTACAGCCTCGTCAAAATATATAAACTTCCGAGGCTATCGTTGTTATATGCACATATTCCATCTTTGATTTTGTTTATTTTATGTGCATATTGACACCAATCGTTTTTTATTTTAAAATACAAATTGGGTAGGTATACCACATTTGTAAAGTTGAAAGAAGTGATATGTAACAGCAGAAAGGAGTGTCATATGAAAAAGGGATTTTGCACACTTGTCGCCATGGTTCTGATTTTATCTGTTTCTCTTTGCAACACCACTTTTGCCGTTGATTTGACCGAGGTTGAGCCCATCGAACCCAGTTACATTGAGATAATTGAAGATGTTTTTCCAGGGTATCAGGATGGTCAAGTCTCGCCGCAGTGGACAAGCGGGGCTCCAGATGCAGAAAATCCAAAAACGCACGGCTATATCACTCAAGTTGCTTATAATTTAATCCGCGACGACGATTCCGCTGCGTATTCTTTCTATAGTGGAAGACTTACAAAACTCATTCGAGGTTCTGTTCTTCCAGACGATGATGAAAAAACAGACGCTTTTGCATGGCATTTCTATGGCGAAAATGGAAAAAATTATCTCGGTGGTTCCATCACTGCCTATTCAAAGTGCATTGATCACTATAATAGCGCAGTCTCCCTATATAAATTAGGTCGAAAGGCCGATGCAATGGAAGAGCTTGGACGAGCGCTTCACTTCCTGCAAGATATAAATGTCCCGCACCATGCCAAGAACGCTATCGCTGTTCTGACAAACCATTCGGAGTTTGAACGTCTCGCCGAAGAGAATATGGAGTCCTATGCTGTAAGCGGACTTTCAAATTCCATTTACACAGATGCGAATAACTCCCTTGGAACGATCATTAACAATTATGCCGATATTGCAAGATACTGGTATACAAAAGCATCCTCCGGGGATAACTCACAAATGCTAAGTGCCGCAGGCTCTTGTGTTCGTAATTCCCAGCGTGCCACGGCAACCGTCCTCTACAAGTTTATGTTTGATGTTGGTTATCTAGTAAATGTAAGGTAAGCTCTATGATTCATGCAGTGATTTATAGCGGTCCAGAAATTCTTCTAACTGGCTGGAATTCTCCCACCTTGCGCATTATTTTCCTGATAGAAATTATATTTTTAGCTCTCGGCATTCTCCTTGGAACTATATCTACCCAAAAGCGATCCATTACTTTAGCACTTGTCTCAGTTTGTATTGTTGGGTTATTGTTCATCCTAAAGAATCTCTTGTGGGGCGTAAGCAGCGATGCATTCATCCTGATTCCATTCATCGGAGAAATTCTTTTTGTCAGTTCTGGAATCGCACTCCTAATCATTTTTTTGAAAAAACTTCGCAAGTAAAAAAGAGGCAGCGTAGATACGCTGCCTCTTTTTTACTTCCCAAATAATCGGCTAAGCCATCCCTTTTTTTCAACGATCATTTCCATCGTTTTCTCTGGTTGCTCTAAAGCCGAATCGTCTGCGTCACCTATGATTTGCTGCTGAATTGTACCGGCATGGAGAGCCTGCGCTGCCTGCGCCGTCTGCTGTGCTGCCAGCAAAGCTGAGCTGCACTCCGACAGCCTCTCGTTCAGCTCTCTGATCTGCTCATTTTTTATCTCAAGCTCCTTTTGGAGCATCTCAACAACCGCATCAAAAACTGCTTCATTGATGCGGTTTTGATGTGCTTCATGATGTGCTTCACTTGATGCGGTTCCTTCCAAAAAGCCTTGTTTTATAAGGGTTTCAGCCGCTTCATCATAGTACTTCACACCGCTTCGTTGAAGCGCTTCATGATGTGCTTCATTGATGTGGTTTTGTTTGATGAAACGATAGACCTTTTGCTTGTCAACGCCAAGCTCGTTGGCTATCTCTCGGATCGTCTTCATGTGGTTTTGCCCCTACTCAGCTTCTTCTTTTTTCCAAAAAATCCGCAACGCTCATGACCAAAGGATCTTCCGGGAAGTGTTTCAGATTGCCAGTCACCAGCACCGCTCCGCAGAACTTCGCCACCTCGTAAAACTTCTTGTCTGCCTCATCGACAAACACATCTTCAAGCGGCTCCGCCAGTACAGACCGGCCATAGGCCTCAAACCAGTCCAGCAGAGAATTGATCTCGCTCTTTGAAAACCCAAACTTTGGACGTTGCAGCACTTCCCGATACTCGCACAGGATACGGTAATCATAGCAGGGAACAATATCTCCTGTCAGCACCATGCTGACTACTCTGGCGGGCGCTCCGTTTCTCGACCAGAGTGCCGACACCAGAATGTTTGTGTCTATCACCACCAGCATAAGCGATCATTCCCCCCGGCGAGCTGCGGCAATCTCAGCTTCAATATCTTCGTCGCTCATGTAGCCGTTGGCTGCGGCCTTTGCTCTCATGGAATTAAAGGCGATCATGGCCTTTGCCTGCCTGACTGCCTTCACCGTTTCCTCGAAGCTGCCATCCGCAATATCAAAGAGAATCGCCGTCGGTCTGCCGTTGTTGGTGATGATAACCTCTCCATCTGCGGAAAGATTTTCCCAGATGTTCTTGGGCGTGGTTCTCAAATCTCGTACAGTATAGAAGTTCATACGATCACTCCTTTCGCTTATATTATACTTATAGTGTTACACAATTGTCAACGAATTTATTCTCGTTCTGTGATTTTTCTCTCGTGCCGCTCACTCCATACCGTGGACATATAGAGGTCAAAAATATGATTTTATGCCGTTTTTTAGCCTCGTTTCAGAGGGGTGGTATAGTCACCCTTGGAGCGCTGAAAACGCCGTCCTGCGGCAATAAACGCCCGAAAATCAACCCTAATCCTCGCTCTTTTTCAAGGCATCCACCAGCAGATCACTCAACGCCTGTGACGGTCGCACCCGTGCCACCATGTGTCCATCCTCCTGCCACACCGCAGACGGCTTGCTGTCCCACCATTTTCGGATCGTCTTGGGATCAAGACCAGTGTCCCGATGACAGTCCGCCTTACGTCCGTCCGGGTG
>MSHC01000008.1 GCA_001940995.1 Ruminococcus sp. Phil15 | reverse complement strand
TATGCTCTTCATCGTCGGTATCAATTTTGGACTTCGCGCAAGCGACCTGCGGATGCTTCGGTTCAGCAATCTCATCAATACCAACTTTACCTTCAAGGACAGCTTCCCTGTTTTTGAGAAGAAGACCCGTAACACAAGAAAGCGCAAGAAGAACAGGTATATTACTATCAATACCGCTGTTGTCGAAGCTGTTACCCTGTTTCTCCAGAACACTCCAAACGTAAGCTTGAGCGACTATATGTTCCGAAGTGAATCTAATAGAGGCGGCAACCTTAACGAGCCGCTGAGCGTTAAATCCATTGACCGAATCCTCAAAGGGATTGCAGCAGACCTTAATATCAATGTTAAGATGTCTACGCACACGCTCCGCAAAACTTTCTGTTACCATCAGATGTTGATGAGTCATAACAGCTCCAGAAAGCTCATGCTTCTGCAGAAGATGCTCAATCACTCCTCTCCAGCTCAGACACTGGATTACATCGGTATTACGACAGAGGAAATTGATGAAGCATACCGTAAGCTCAACCTCGGCAGCACAACTTGCAATTATCTTGTTGATAGCAGCATTGAGGAATACGACGGATTAGTTGGCTAATAGCCGTTTATCATAAATTATTATAGAAGGGACTGGTTTACATTAAGAGAATCAGAAAGAACTCTGTGTGGTTCTACGAGGAGGTGACGGAGAATGGTTAAAGTATGCGATGCAATTATGGGTACGGGAAAATCAAGTGCAGCCATCACCTACCTCAATGAACACGCAAGTGATAAGTTCATATATATCACTCCATATCTGGATGAAGCAACTCGTATTAAGAAAGGCTGCCCCCATTTGCGCTTTATCGAGCCGAGCGACAAGCTTAAGCAGTATAACTTCCGCAAGTTTGAGCATACGGCTGCGCTCATTAAAGAAGGCAGAAATATCACGACCACCCATCAGGCGTTCAAGCGATACACGCCGGAAACGCTCGAAGACATCCGCAGGCAGGGATATACGCTTATTATCGATGAAAACGTAGATGTGCTGGAGGCGTTTGATTTCCATCAAGATGACCTTCAGCTTGCACTTGATGCCGGGTATATTACGGATAATAACGGTATTTATACTATTGCTAAAGAGGATTATAAGGGAAAGGCACTGCATGAGTTGTTCAGCTTATTAAAATCACGAGAGCTTATCCGCATGACAGATAAAGATGACAATTCTCTGTTTTACTGGGCATTGCCTCCCGAGCTCCTCACCTCGTTCAAGGATGTGTTTATTCTGACATATCTGTTCAAGGGACAGAGCCTCCACCACTTCATGAAGATTTACAACATTCCATATGAGTATATCGGAATAGAGCGAACAGAAGACGGCGGCTACCGTTTCGGTGATTATCCGGGTTACACTCCCGACTATGTATATCATCTAAAAGATATGCTCCATATTCTGAGCAGAAGCAAAATCAACGATGTCGGGGATGACTACTACGCTCTGTCTATGAACTGGTTTAAGCGCGGCGGTGGAGACGTAGAGCAATTAAAGAAGAATGTATCCAACTGCTTCAACAATATTTGGAGAGACGTTCCTGCGGACAAGAAGCTTTGGGGGTCATACAACGGCGAGTGTAGCAAAATCAAAGGAAAGGGATATACGAAATCCTTTCTGACATTTAATGCGAAGGCAACGAACGCATACCGCAAGCGAGATTGTCTCGTATATATTGCCAACCTGTTTATGAATGTCAACGAGAAGAAGTTCTATCAGATGCACGGTATCAATGTCGATGAAGACGCCTATGCGCTTTCTATCATGGTGCAGTGGATATGGCGCTCGGCAATCAGAGA
>MSHC01000007.1 GCA_001940995.1 Ruminococcus sp. Phil15 | reverse complement strand
CGATTTTATGGTATAATAAACGCAAGGCATTTATTATATTTTCATGTCCTCGCAGATACGCAAATCCTTAGATTTGCTCCCTGCGTATCGGACTATTATACCATAAATCTTCGATTTTATGGTATAATAATGGCTATGCGCAGTATTAAACTGCTTTATAAAAAGTATTATTGAAAGGTTAGATGCAGCTTTTTTGCTGTATACATATTAAAATGTCAAAAAAATCAAGACTCAGAGCACAAAAAGCCAAGGAGCTTATTCGAAAAAAGGAAGCCGAAGCTTATGAGCAGGAGGAAATCAGGGCGGCAAGAAACGGCAAACGAAGCCGTGCGGCTATAAAGTACGAGAAAAAATCTCTTCTCAGAGAGCCGATATGGAAAAGAATTGCAAAAATTCTTATGCTTGTCCCGTTCGGGGTCAACGGACTTTTCCTCGGCGGCATTACGGTTATTGCAATTTTATTTTTAAATCTTAATATGCCGGACTCAAAGGCGTATCTCATAATTGCGGGCGACCTGCTTATCGCCACAGGCATAGTATTGACGTTTATGAGAAAATATATTATTGCATTTCCGTTTTCGGCGGTCGGTACGGGACTTTTTGTAAGCGTTGGATACAGCTTTGTCAGCAAAATCCAAAGCTTTATGAAAACGACCTACGTCGAGCCCGACAAGCAGAATATGGACGTAAAATATATGCTCTATTTTTACCCGATGCTTATTCTCGGCGTTTTGGCATTGTCGCTGTTTATTGCAGAGCTTGTAAAGCTTATACGCAAGAATAAAAGAGAAAAAGAACGCTTCAATAATATGCCGGTCAAGAGTATTATTGACGATTGAGAAATTGATACCGAATTGTAATTGACACAAGGGTGTATAGGTATTATAATTAAAAATACAGATAAAAATAATCAGGAACAAAAGGAAGTAACTAACAATGGTATTTGCAGACCTCTTTTTTATGTACTTTTTTTTGCCTCTTTGCTTGATATGCTATTTTATCACAAAGAAGCTTAAGTACAGAAATATCGTCCTAGTAGTGTTCTCGCTCGTTTTCTATGCGTGGGGAGAGCCTAAACTCATACTTATCCTTTTATTGAGTACGTTCTTTAACTGGATATTCGGACTTATAATCGGAAAAAACAACGAGAGTTCGGCGGCAAAGATTACTCTTGCTATCTCGTTGATATTTAATATAGGAATGCTCGGAGTGTTCAAGTACAGCGGATTTATTGTCGAGAACATAAACTCGCTTCTCGGACTTAATCTTACTGCGCCGAACCTCACGCTTCCGATAGGAATAAGCTTTTACACCTTCCAGATTTTATCCTATGTAATAGACGTATACTGGGGTAAAGTGTCATCACAGAAAAGCTACCACAAATTCCTTATGTATGTTTCGCTGTTTCCGCAGCTTGTCGCAGGACCGATTGTCAGATATTCTGATATTGCGGCAGAAATTGATAACAGGCGGACAAAGCTCTCCGACCTCAGCGACGGCTTATCGAGAGTTATTCTCGGCATCGCTAAAAAGGTTATCGTTGCAAACAGCCTCAACACAATAGTTTTAAATTCTTTCGGTGACATGAGCGACGGATTCAAAGGTCTTGACAGCGTTTCGACGGTTGGCACATGGCTGGGAATTGTCGTTATAGGACTTTGGTATTATTTCGATTTTTCGGGATATTCCGATATCGCAATCGGACTTGGAAGAATATTCGGTTTCCACTTTAATGAAAACTTCAATTATCCGTACATATCCAAGAGCATAACGGAATTCTGGCAGAGATGGCATATTTCTCTCGGAAGCTTTTTCAGGGATTATCTTCTTTATGTGCCCATTTTCGGCAAGAGAAGAAAGTACGGCGGACTGTTTCTCGTGTGGTTCTGCACGGGTCTTTGGCACGGTGCAAGCTGGAACTTCATACTCTGGGGACTCTATTACGGACTGTTTATCGTTCTCGAAATGAAGATAGGCAAGAAGAAAATGAAGAAGATGAATCCGGTTCTCGCACACATCTACATGATTGTAGTTGTAGCTATCGGCTACGGTATTTTCTACTTTGAGGATATAGCTTCTCTCGGACAGTTCTTCAAATGTGTTGCAGGCTTCGGCGGAAACGGATTTGTCAACAGCTCGGTAGGCACGATCTTAAAGAATAACGTATTCCTGCTCCTTGCAGCGGCGCTGCTCTCAACGCCTATCGTAAAGAAGATAAGAGAGCTTGGAAGCAGAAGTACGGGCGCTTGCGTTACGGTAAACACGCTCGGAATCGTTCTTAACGCCGCAATGCTTATGGTCAGCACGCTGTTCCTTATGAACAATACAAACAATCCGTTCCTGTATTTCAGGTTTTAATGTGAGAGCATAAGAGGGAAACAAAAGATGAGAAACGAAGATAAAAACGACAGTATCCAAGGATTACTGAAGGGCGTTGAAATAGTAAATTCAAACGCAAACAAGCAAACGCTCAATGTTCAGCTCGACCCGGAAAAATACCAGAAGCTTCGGAATGAGCAGGAGAAAAAGCGCAGAATGGCGGCTAGGAAAAAGGCTGTCGATAAAACTAAGAAAACTATCAAGAACAAAATACAAAAGGGAATCGCACCCGATGTCCCGTCGCCAAATGATAAGGACAGGGATATCAAAGCGTGCAGGCTTGAGATGCAGTTTATAAACTCGATCGCAATGATCCTGATTGCATTGGTAATAGCGATACTCCTCGTCGTTGTCAAGCGTGAAAGCGGTATGACAGAGCATGACAACAGAGAGCTTGCAGTGTTTCCTGAGCTTACGGCGGAGAGCTGGTTCGACGGAAGCTTTACAAGCGGAGTTACCGATTATTATACAGACACTATTCCTTACAGAGAGGATTTGGTTTCCTTCTCGTCAAAGTTCAGCAAGCTTTTCGGACTTAACTTCGGAAGCGACAGGGTAGTACAGCACGGAAATGTCGGAGATGTTGAAAAGGAGGAGTTCACCGGTTCGTCCACAACGACTTCAAAGGTTGAGATATTCACCGGTACTACCACAACTACCTCGGGCGGCAGCCAGACGACTCCGTCTGTCACGACGCCATCGGGAAGTGTTGCAACGCTCCCTGTTGAGGACGATGACGGCAGACTTTCCAACGGTATCCTCATTGTAGGAAGCGGAAAGAATGTAAGAGCGCTTGAGGGATACGGAGGAAGCTTCTCATACGGCAAGGATTACGCCAAGTTCGTAAATCAGTACAAGAAGGATCTGGGTCAGTATGTAAACGTGTATAGTATGTGCATACCGACAGCCTTTGCATACTACTGCCCAAGTAATATGAGAGATAACTACGGCGACCAGCTCGACAACATAAACAATATCAGAAGCCATCTTGACGGAGTTATCGACATTGACGTTTACAGCGTTCTCCAGGGCAGAACGAACGAGTATATCTACTCCCGTACCGACCACCACTGGCAGCCTATTGCGGCATATTATGCCGCACAGGCGTTTGCAAATACCGCACAGGTAGATTACAAGGATATTTCGACCTACGAAAAGGTCGTTGAGGAGGACTTCCTCGGCACGCTTTACGCATACAGCGATTATGATGCAGAGCTTAAAAAGTATCCTGATTCGTTTACCTACTACAAGCCGTCGAACAACGATAATCTTGAAGTAACCTACTATGATACGGATTTCAAGAACGGTCAGAGAAGCAGGCTTTTCTTCAAGGCATACCAGAAGATAAATCTTTACAGCTCGTTCCTCGGCACGGACAAGCAGATCGCAGAAATCAAGACGGACTGCAAGAACGGCAGAACGCTTGTCATCTTCAAGGACAGCTTCGGCAACGCTCTCGTTCCGTTCCTTACAGGTTCGTTTGAGAACATCTACGTTGTTGACCTGCGTTACTTTACGCCGAATGCAATTGAATTCTGTAAGAATGTCGGAGCAACGGACGTGCTGTTCGCAACCTGTATGTTTACCTGCTCCAGTCAGAAGGTTAACTATATCGAAAATATCAGAGTTCAGTAAATAAAAGAAAAATGAAAGAAAAGGAAAAGCAGCAATGAAAGAGCTACAATATCCGTTTGACTGCTCGTATATTTTAAAGAAAAAGAGAAGCATTAAGAAAGCGCTTCTATCTGACGGCAGCACAAGAATTAAAAAGAAAATCGCCGTGCTTGGCGGCTCTACAACGGGGGATATTGTGTCGGTTCTGGAGCTTTTCCTGCTAAACAACGGCATCGAGCCGCAGTTTTACGAGTCGGAGTACAACGCATACTGGCAGGACGCAATGTTCGGAAACGAGGAGCTTGACTCTTTTTCGCCCGATCTTGTGATTGTTCACACCTCAAACCGCAACATAACAGAAACTCTCTCTATGAAGATGTCAAAGCAGGAGGTCGACGAAGCTTTAAACCGTCAGTACAGCCACTTTGAGGTTATGTGGGAAAAGCTAGCGGAAAAGTTTGCCTGCCCGATTATTCAGAATAATTTTGAGCTTCCGCTATACAGGCTGCTCGGAAACAGGGACGCATACGACTTCCACGGTATGACTAATTTCATTTCAAGGCTCAACCAAAAATTCTACGACTATGCCGCAGGGCACAACGCATTTTATATCAATGACATAAACTACCTCTCGGCAAGCTACGGGCTTGAAAGGTGGTCGGCGCCGCTTTACTGGTATATGTACAAGTATGCACTCTGCACAGACGCAATACCCTACCTTTCGTTCAGCCTTTGCAATATCATAAAGTCGGTGTACGGCAAAAACAAGAAGGCTTTTGCGCTCGACCTTGACAATACGCTGTGGGGTGGAATTGTCGGCGACGACGGAGTGGAAAATTTACAGCTTGGCGAGGAAACGCCTGTCGCACAGGGCTACCGTGAGTTCCAGCTTTATATCAAGAAGCACAAGGAGCTTGGAATTTTGCTAACCGTTTGCTCGAAAAACGAGGAGGAAAACGCAATAGCGGGTCTTAATCACCCGGACGGCTGGCTCAGCCCTGACGATTTTGTGAACATCAAGGCAAACTGGGAGCCTAAGGACAGAAACATCTTCGCAATCGCTTCGGAGCTTAATATCCTGCCTGAGAGCATAGTGTTTGTGGACGACAATCCGGCGGAAAGGGCAATCGTTTCCGCACAGCTTCCGGGCGTTGCTGTGCCTGAAATCGAAACTGTCGAGAGCTATATAAGAACAATCGACAGGAGCGGATTCTTCGAGGTCACTTCGTTCTCGGAGGACGACCTTAGCCGCAACGATATGTATATCGCAAATGCAAAGCGTGCAAAGCAGCAGGCAAGCTTTGAAAATTACACTGATTATCTTCTGAGCCTTGAAATGTCGGCGCAGATATGCGACTTTGACCCTGTGTATATCCAGCGCATCACACAGCTGACAAACAAGAGCAATCAGTTCAACCTGACTACCAAGCGTTACACTCAGGCGCAGATGCAGGAGGTCTTTGAGAGCGGCAGCTATGTAAGGCTTTTCGGAAAGCTTACCGATAAATTCGGAGATAACGGAGTGGTTTCAGTCGTTATCGGAGAGCAGAGGGAAAAGGAGCTGCACATCGACCTGTGGCTAATGAGCTGCAGAGTCTTGAAGCGTGAGATGGAATACGCAATGCTCGACAGGCTTGTTGAGGAGTGCGTGGGCAGGGGAATAGAAAAGATAGTCGGCTACTATTACCCGACAGCCAAAAACAAGATGGTCAAAAATCTTTTCGGCGATTTCGGTTTTGATAAGATTTCAGAGGACGAAAACGGAAATGCCGTGTGGGTGCTTTCCACAAACGGTTATGCGAGAAAATGCGACGTTATAAAATACTGATTTTGGGAGGAATAAAAAATGCTTGCAGAAAAGGAAATATTCAAAAGGCTTAACGAGGTGTTCCGTGACGTTTTTGACGACGACGACATTGAGGTAACTGCTTCGACTGTTGCTGACGATATCGAGGATTGGGACAGTATGATGCACATTACGCTCATCGGTGCAGTAGAGGACGAGTTCTCTATGAGATTTAAGATGGGAGAAGTGTCCACAATGAAGAATGTCGGCGAAATGGTAAGAATTATTTCTGAAAGAGCAAAATAGCAGCACCTTTTAATCGCATTGTTTTGTAGCAAATTAACAAAACGCACAAAACGCTATTGACAAAGAAAGCGTTTTGTGGTAAACTATGCTTTGTAAAATTTAAAGGCTGTGACGAAGAGCGACGTAACAGGTAGCTTTCAGAAAGTCGGCGGCAGATGCGAGCCGACAGCGAGGGGTTGCGGTCAACTCACTTCTGAGCCGATAATGCAAAAGCCGTATACCGGACGGTCAGTAGTGTTATCCGTTAATGCAACGTAATCGCAAAGGGCTTGTCAGAGCCTAAAGTGGCGTGAGAACGCAATTTGAGTGGTACCGCGGGAAAAGATTATTACCCCGTCTCAAGGAATTTATCTTCTTTGAGGCGGTTTTTTATTTGTACCCTGAAATTTGGTTTGCACCTTTGAAAAGCGGTGTGCGATACGTTATAACCGAAAGGAATGGTAAATTATGAAAATCAGCTTTTCAACTCTCGCTTGTCCCGATTATTCCTGGTCAGACATCTACACGATGGCTGCCGACCTTGGATTTGACGGAATTGAAATCAGAGGTCTCGGAAAAGACATCTTCTCGGTAAAGGCGCAGCCTTTCACCGAAGCTCAGCTTCCTAAGACAGCGGAACAGCTCCGCTCGCACGGACTTGAAATTTCCTGTCTTTCTTCGGGCGCATGCTTAAAGTTTGAGGATAAGCTTCCGGAAACGATAGACGAAATTACGCAGTACGCCTGTCTTGCAGATAAGCTGGGCGTATCATATATCAGAATCCTCGCAGACTTAGAGCCTAGCCCGGTTGACGAGGTTGACGACGATAAGATCATCGCGGCACTTAAGCAGATCGTGCCTATCGCAGAGAAGTACGAAGTCAATATGCTCGTTGAAACAAACGGCGTGTACAGCGACACAAAAAGACTCCGCAAGGTGCTTGATGCAGTAAATAACCGCTGGATTGCCGCACTCTGGGATATCCATCATCCGTACAGATACGCAAACGAACAGCCCTACGAAACAGCGAAGAATCTAAAGGGCTATGTAAGATATGTACACGTCAAGGACAGCGTTGTGAATGACGGTAAGCTCGTTTACAAAATGATGGGCGAGGGCGATATGCCTATTCCGGAAATGTTCTCGGCGCTTGAAAGAATTGACTATACCGGCTATGTTTCACTCGAGTGGGTAAAGAGATGGGCAAAGGATCTGTACAGCGCAGGCGTTGTGTTCCCGCAGTTTGCCAACTATATGAGCGCATACCGCCAAAAGAGAGTTCCTATGCTATTTGATAACGCAAAGGGCACTGGCAAGTATATCTGGCAGAAGAACAAGCTTATCGACTGCCTGTTCCCTGACGTTCTGGACAGGGTGTGCGAGGAGTTCCCTGACCAGTACGCATTCAGATATACGGAGCTTGATTACACAAGAACATATCCGCAGTTCAGAGACGACGTTGATACCTTTGCAAGATCGCTTATTGCGATGGGCGTAAAGAAGGGCGACCACGTTGCTATCTGGGCGACAAACGTGCCGCAGTGGTATATCACATTCTGGGCAACGACAAAAATCGGAGCAGTATTGGTTACTGTAAATACCGCATACAAAATTCACGAGGCAGAGTACCTCCTCCGTCAGTCCGACACGCATACCCTCGTTATGATTGACGGCTTCAAGGACTCCGACTATGTTTCAATCATGAAGGAGCTTTGCCCTGAGCTTGATACCTGCGAGCCGGGTCAGCTCTGCTCCAAGAGGCTTCCTGTTCTCAAGAATATCATCACCTGCGACTCCAAGCAGAAGGGCTGCTACACATGGGACGAGGCTATCGCACTTGCTGAAAAAGTACCATACAGCGAGGTAGAGGTAATGCGCCGTAAGATCAATAAGCACGACGTATGCAATATGCAGTATACCTCCGGCACAACGGGCTTCCCAAAGGGAGTAATGCTCACGCACTACAACGTAGTAAACAACGGCAAGGCAATCGGCGACTGTATGGACTTGTCCACAGCAGACAGAATGATGATTCAGGTGCCTATGTTCCACTGCTTCGGTATGGTGCTTGCTATGACGGCATCTATGACCCACGGCGTTACGATGTCGCCTATCACGGCATTTTCTCCGAGAAAGGGTCTTGCCTGCATAAACAAGGAAAAGATCACCTGCTTCCACGGCGTTCCTACAATGTTTATTGCAATGCTCGGACACGCTGACTTTGAAAAGACCGATTTCTCACATATGAGAACGGGTATTATGGCAGGCTCTCCTTGTCCTATAAAGGCTATGGAGGACGTTATCAACAAGATGAATATGTCCGAGATATGCATTACCTACGGTCAGACGGAGGCTTCTCCTGCCTGCACAATGTCAAAGACGACAGACTCGATCGAGCAGAGAGTGAATACTGTCGGCGGTCCTATTTTCGGCGTAGAGTGCAAGATCGTTGACCCGGAAACAAACAAGGAAGTGCCTGATGATGTTGACGGCGAATTCTGTGCAAGAGGCTACAACATTATGAAGGGCTATTACAAGATGGAAGCCGCAACCAACGCCGCAATCGACAAGGACGGCTGGCTGCACACAGGCGACCTTGCAAGAAGGCGTTCCGAGGACGGATATTACAAGATCACGGGAAGAATCAAGGATATGATCATCCGTGGCGGCGAAAACATCTATCCTAAGGAAATTGAGGACTTTATCTATACTCATCCGAAGGTAAACGACGTACAGGTTATCGGCGTGCCGGACAAGGACTACGGCGAGGAAATTATGGCCTGCATTATCTTAAAGCCGGGAGAGGAGTCCTCAGAGGAGGAAATCAAGGAGTACGTTATGTCGCACATGGCAAAGCATAAGGTGCCGCGCTATGTTGACTTTGTAACGGAATTCCCGATGAATGCCGCAGGCAAAATATTAAAGTACAAGATGCGTGAGGCGGCAGTTGAAAAGTTCAACCTCCACGCAGCAGACAAGATTGTCACGGCGTAAATATCCGAATATGGATTTATGAAGAAAGCTCGCAGATCGTTTTTTGCGAGCTTTTTTATTACCTGTTTGTGTATTCGTCCTTGATTATTTTTGCCATTTCTTCGGGGGCTTTGTCGCACCCCGCCGAAAGCCATTTTTTAATGATAGCGTTAAGCCCTGCCTTGTGGAACTCAATGTGATATTCTAAATTGTCGTCCGGAATACAAACCTGCTGCTTGCTTATGCTGCCTAAATCAATCGTATGCTTGCTGTCATACCCTAATTTGAAATAGGTAATGTAAAATATCTGGTTTTCCTTTATGTGCCGAAAAAGCTTGACGTAGTCTTTTCCGCAGTTGAAAAAGAGCTTGTTCTCGAAAACCTCGTTTAATTCCGCTTCGAGCTTGTCCCTTATACGGTCGGCAAGGTCGTAAATATCAAGATAGTTGGCATAAAAGGTTGTGCGGTTGTAGCCCGTGATTTTGCAGATGTCGGATACCGTGATTTGGGATATTTCCTTTGTCTGTAAAAGCTCAATAAAGGTCTTTTCTATGCTTTCTCTTGTTGCCTGCCGCCTCTTGTTGTTTTTAGTATTCATAAGCCCTCCATTAACTCAACACTTATTGTGAAATTGGTGATTGATAATTCCGCCAAAATCTATTATACTATAATTGTATTAAAAAACAACAGTTGTTTTAATAAAAGCTTGGAGGCGCTTGTTTATGAAGAAAAGTAGTTTTGCAGCATTAGTTTTAGGAACAATCAGCGGAATGTTATTTGCGCTGGGTATGTGTATGGCTCTGCTCCCTGAGTGGAATGCTTTTACGCAGGGCATTATCTTCGGCAGCTTAGGTATCGTGCTGGGCATTGTTACGCTGCTCGTATGGCGTAAAATGGAGAAGAAAGCACCTATCAAGGTGTCGGGAAAAGGCGTGCTTGGAATTGCCGTAGGCATTGCAGGCGCATTGCTCCTCGGTGTAGGTATGTGCTTTTGCATGGTCTGGGATAAGATGGTTGTCGGAATTATCGTGGGCATTGCAGGCATTGCGGCTCTGCTCTCCCTTATCCCTATCATAAACGGATTTAAGGACTGATAAAGCTAAAGTGAAAACAAAGGAATATGCCATACAAATAGCAGCAAGTACAAGTCTCGGCACACGGCTTGTTGAGGATAAGAGATACCGTGCGATTGCAAAAGCCGTCTGCTCGCTGATTTTCAACCTGCTGTTTGCGTTTTATAACGGAATACTCGGCTTTCTGTCCTCGTCGCTTATATTTATAGCGTCTTCCGTCTATTATATGCTGCTCTCGTCAATGCGATTTTCGGTGGTGCTGTTTGATAAAAAGAATAATGAAAGAATGATAGCCTCGGCGGTCGGCGTAATGCTGATTATCCTGAGCGTTATATTTCACATTATGGTGATAGTCAGTATGAGGTACAAGACTGCCGAAGCTTACGGCACAATAACAATGATAACCATAGCGACATATACCTTCACCAAAATAACTATGGCTGTCGTTACCGCAGTCAGGCACAAGAAAGAACATTCGCTGCTCTACAAGTCTGTAAACGCAATCAGATATTCCGAGGTAGCCGTGTCGCTGCTCACGATGCAGCAGTCGATGCTTGTGTCGTTTGGCGAAACCGATGAAGCAAGCTCTGTGATACTTAACGCCTGCACGGGTGCGGCGGTGTGCTTCTTTATTTTGGCATTGGGAATTATAACTGTAAAAAGCAGCAGAAAGGATAATGAATAATGGCAAAGTCAAAAATAGTAAAGGCAACCGAAAAGGTCAGCGATGCGGTAGTAGGCGCATACAAGAAAATCGAGGATACGGTGGTCGGCGGTTATACGAAAATAGAGGATAAATTTGTCGACAGGTATCTGACAAAGGACGGGGAAACCGTTGAAGAAGCAAAGGCAAGACTGAGAAAAGAAACAAAGAAATAAAAATCTGCGGCGGAAAGAAAATTTCTGCCGCTTTCTTTTTTGCCCAAATCAGTAGAATTATTCTGAAATTTGTGCTATACTGGAATGAGCATAACGAAAGGAGAGCTGCCGATGAGGAAAAGCACTAAAATACTAATTGCATTAACCGCCGTTATGCTTCTCGTGTTCGGGATAGGTACGTTTTTGATACTCACAGAAAAGCAGGACAGCAAAATTGCTAAAATATATGTCGGCGGCGAGCTTCTTTACGAAATAGATTTGCAGGCTGTTGCAGAGCCGTACACTATTACGGTAACGAACGAAAGCGGCGGCGAGAATGTCATAGAGGTAAGGCAGGGCGAGATAGGCGTTATATCGGCGTCCTGTCCCGATAAGTTATGCGTGGAGTGCGGATTTTCGGGAAACGGTCTACTCCCTATAATCTGTCTGCCGAATGAAGTTATGATTTGCGTAGAGGGGGGTAACAGCGATGTTGACGCAAGACACTAAAATTGCGTTTCGCACCAAGACCCAGCGGCTGTGCGTTTTAGCGCTTATGGCGACATTCTCTCTGATTATCTTTGTCGTAGAGTCGCAAATCCCTGTACCTATTGCAATCCCCGGCATAAAGCTTGGGCTTGCAAACGTCATTACTCTCTTTATGCTCAAACGCTTTTCCGTTAAAGACACGGCATACGTTCTCTCGGTCAGAATTGTTCTGGCAAGCATTTTCGCAGGGCAGGGAATGTATCTTGCATATTCCGTGGCAGGCGGATTTCTGGCATTTGCAGCTATGGTACTTTTTCTGAAGGCTTCAAAGGGAGAAAACCTATGGTTTGCGGGGGTGTTGGGTGCTATCTCACATAATCTAGGTCAGATTTTAGTTGCAATCTTCTTTTTTCAGACAGGCTATGTTGCATATTATTTTGTCGTGCTGACATTCTGCGGCATAGTGACGGGACTGTTCACGGGCATTACGGCACAGCTTGCCTCAAAATATCGCATCAAATAGCTCTTGACTTTATTGTTTTATTGTGGCATAATATAGTTGGCAGGCTTTAATGGTAAAGTTTGAAAGCTTTAAAGTGTTAAACAGAAACGGAGAATTAAAATGCCAATTACCGATATACTAAGACAAAATGCCGCAAAATACGGTTCTGATGTAGCCCTTGTTGAGGTGAACCCTGAAATTCAGGAGAGAAGGCGGGTCACATGGAAAGAATATGAGCTTATCGAAACCGACCCTTACTGCGATTACAGACGTGAGATAACATGGGGCGTGTTTGACGAAAAGGCAAACCGTTTTGCAAATCTTCTTATAAGCCGTGGCGTAAAGAAGGGCGATAAGGTCGCAATTTTACTTATGAACGGACTTGAGTGGCTTCCGATTTACTTCGGGATTTTAAAGACCGGCGCACTCGCTGTGCCGCTTAACTTCCGCTATACGTCCGATGAAATCAAATACTGCCTTGATTTGTCGGAATCAGATATCCTCGTTTTCGGCCCGTCGTTTATAGGCAGAGTAGAGGAAATCACCGAAGATATCTCGAAGAACAGACTTCTTTTCTATGTCGGAGGCGGCACGGGGGGCGGTTGTCCTACATTTGCTGAGGACTACGACCATCTGGTTTCAAACTGCTCGAGCGCCGACCCTATGATAGAGCTAACCGACGACGACTATGCCGCAATCTATTTCTCGTCGGGCACAACAGGATTCCCGAAGGCGATTCTGCACAAGCACAGAAGCCTTATGCATTCCTGCCGTGTTGAGCAGAACCATCATTCCCAGACAAAGGACGACGTATTCCTCTGCATACCGCCGCTTTACCATACGGGCGCAAAAATGCACTGGTTCGGCTCGTTCCTTGTAGGCGGCAAGGCGGTGCTTTTAAAGGGCGTAAAGCCGCAGATGATCATTGAAACGGCAGCAAAGGAAAAATGCTCGATAGTGTGGCTTTTAGTGCCGTGGGCGCAGGATATTCTCGATGCGATAGACAGAGGGGATATAGACCTTGACAAGTACGACCTTTCAAACTGGAGGCTTATGCACATAGGCGCACAGCCTGTTCCGCCAAGCCTTATTGCTAGATGGAAGGAAAAGTTCCCTAATCACCAGTACGATACAAACTACGGACTCAGCGAGTCGATAGGCCCGGGCTGTGTTCACCTCGGAGTTGAGAATATCCACAAGGTAGGCGCAATCGGCAAGGCAGGCTTTGGCTGGGAGGTCAAGATCGTCGATGAAAAGGGCGAACCTGTTGAAAGAGGAAAGGTCGGGGAGCTTTGCGTAAAGGGTCCGGGCGTTATGACCTGCTACTTCAACGATGAAAAGGCTACAAACGAAGTTCTCAAGGACGGCTGGCTGTACACAGGCGATATGGCGCAGGAGGACGAGGACGGCTTTATCTTCCTTGTTGACCGCAAGAAGGACGTAATCATCTCAGGCGGCGAAAATCTCTATCCCGTACAGATTGAGGACTTTATCAGAAGCAATATAAAGGTAAAGGACGTTGCGGTTATCGGGCTTCCGGACAAGCGCCTTGGTGAAATTGCCGCAGCAATAGTTGAAATCAAGCCTGAGTATGAATGCTCGGAGGAGGAGCTTTACAGCTTCTGCAATCAGCTTCCGAGGTACAAAAGGCCGCATAAGATTATCTTTGCGGATATTCCGAGAAACCCGACAGGCAAAATCGAAAAGCCGAAGCTTCGCAGGATTTACTGCGGAGAGAGCGTAGTAGCTTCCCAGAACAAGGGATAATATTACATATCACAAAAAAGCCCGCTTCAATTTGAAGCGGGCTTAAATTATGCCATATTTACTTTTTAATCTGCTTTCTCTTTACGGTTGTTTCCGGGGTGTGAGGCTTGTTCCAGAGAATGCCTGCAAGTATGAAGAACAGCGGCGTTACGGTAATAATGCTGATGTTCATATTTGCCTGGACGCAATAGCCTATAACTGCCGCAAGCACGGCAACGCTTGTCCAGCTGTCCTCTTTTTTGAAGAAAGAGCCTATCATTCTTGCGCCTTTTTTGAATGTCAGAAGCAGCAGTGCGAGGAACACGAGCAGGGCTGGGACGCCGCAGGCGAGTGCGAAGTCGAGATATTCGTTAAACGACCTGTCGGCGGTAAAGCCAAGCTCGACATTGTAAAGCTCGGTGCTTCCGTAGTAAACCATACCGATACAGTCGGGTCCGTATCCGAACACCCACATAGGCTTCAGCAGTTTTAGTCCCTCTTTCCACAGCTTGGGATAAATCTCAAGTCCGTAGCTTGTTGCAACGCCGTTCGGGTCGTCGGTAGGATTTGAAGCGCCTATTCTCGCCGTAGCGTCGTTGTAGATAATGTAGTCGTCGTAGTATGACGTTCTGTCGATTGCAGACATAGCGCCGAACACAGCGCCGCATACTATAATGAGAATGAGGCAGCGCACGATTGCCTTTTCAAACAGCTTGCTCCTTTTCGGCGACTGTTTCTTTGCAATTCTGACAATCTCGGTAACGAGAAGCACGAGTAAAACAGAAGCTATTCCGACTGTGCCGGCGAGAGTGGCGGTGCTTATGCCTGCGACAATAAATACAACGCTTGCAATACCGTAAAGGTTTCTGCGGAGCTTGCTCTTCTCCTCATAGATAAAGCCTGCGCCGCCGACAGCGAGCGCCATAGTCATAAGTGCTGCGAGTGCGTGGGGCGTATGAACAAGTCCGTCCGCTGCAAACCTTTCAAACGAAAGCGACGGTTCCTGAGAAAACTCCGCCATTTCGTAGAAGAAGTTAGGCACTGTTTCAACGAGCTGCGGAATTACCTGAAGTATTCCGTAAACGGCGTTTATAAATGCGATGGATACGAACAGGTCTAAAAATGTTTTTCTCCTTTCACGGGAGTTGACCTGAGAAGCCGCCACAAAAAGACCGATGTAGGAGAAGTAGGTAAGGAGTCCGTGGTAGCGGTAGTCCTTGCCGAAAAACGAGTATTTTATACTGTATGCCTTGAACATTGCAACGGTTATTAGCAGCATCAGCATAAGTATAAGCAGGAATGCTTTGTTTTCCTTTGCCTTGAAATACTCTTTTGTTGCAGAAACAAGGAGTATTAAAAATCCGAAGAAGCCCATTGCAAAGAGTGCAATCTGGAGGTAGGAGATATAACTGCCGCATGTTGCGTTTGCGACGCTGGTGTCTACATACTTTACCAGACCGTTGTTAAAGATGGAAAGTCCGCCTTTTGCAAGGTAGTAGGGTATGCTCATTATAAACATAACAACTGACGCCATACCGAGATAGATAAGTCCCATCTTCTGATACTGTCCCTCTGTCATATTCACAATGAAGTCGGATTTTTCGGTTGAATTGAAAAGATGCTTTCTTTCGCTCATATTAAGCCAACCTCACAATCTTTTTTTGATTTGTTATGATACTAAAATGGGTGGACGAAATCGCCCACCCGATTATTTGCTCTTTGATTTTATATAAAAATCTATTTAGCGTATTCGATTGCACGGCTCTCACGGATGATGTGAACCTTAATCTGTCCGGGATATTCCATTTCGGTTTCAATTCGCTTTGCGATATCCCTTGCAACCAATACCATTTTTTCATCGTTTACCTTTTCAGGGGCAACCATGATTCTTACCTCACGGCCTGCCTGAATAGCAAATGACTTTTCAACGCCCTCATACGAGGTACAGATTTCTTCAAGCTTCTGGAGTCGCTTGATGTAGTTTTCGTAGTTTTCGCTTCTTGCCCCCGGTCTTGCGGCGGAGATAGCGTCGGCAGCTTGTACAAGCGCCGCAACTACTGTGCGTGTTTCAACGTCGCCGTGGTGAGCTTCGATAGCGTGAAGCACATCAGCATTTTCCTTGTATTTCTTGCACACATCAACACCTATCTGAACGTGTGAGCCTTCGATTTCGTAGCTCAGTGCCTTACCGATGTCGTGCAAGAGTCCTGCTCTTCTTGCAAGAGCAGCGTCAACTCCAAGCTCAGCAGCCATCATACCTGCCAGATGTGCGACCTCGATAGAGTGGTCGAGAACGTTCTGACGATAGCTTGTTCTGTAACGGAGTCTGCCGAGAAGTTTAACAAGTTCAGGGTTAATACCGTGAACGTTGGTTTCGAGGATAGCTCTTTCACCCTCACGCTTGATTTTAAGCTCGACCTCACGTCTTGCCTTATCAACCATTTCCTCAATTCTTGCCGGATGGATTCTTCCGTCAACAATGAGCTTTTCGAGGGCAATTCTTGCAATCTCACGTCTTACCTGGTCGAAGCAGGAGATAGTGATTGCTTCAGGTGTGTCGTCAATTATAAGCTCGACACCTGTAAGAGTTTCGATGGCTCTGACATTTCGGCCTTCCCGTCCGATAATGCGGCCCTTCATTTCGTCGTTAGGAAGTGTAACGACAGATACGGCTGTTTCGGAAACCTGGTCTGACGCATATTTTGCAATCGCAAGCGAAATATACTGTCTTGCCTTGCTCTCGCATTCTTCCTTGAGCTGTGTTTCAAAGTTCTGGATCTTGACAGCCTTTTCGTGCGTAAGCTCAGATTCAAGAGAGCTTAAGAGGTGTTCCTTTGCCTGTTCCTTGGTAAATTCAGAAATTTTTTCGAGCATATCGAGCTGGCTGCGCTTAATTCTTTCAGCTTCAGCGAGTTTTTCATCGGCATTACGGTGCTTTGCCTGGAGAGCTTCTTCCTTCTTCTCGATGTTGTCGATTTTCTTATCCAAGGTTTCTTCCTTCTGCTGAATACGTCTTTCCTGTCTGGAAACCTCGACTCTGCGTTCTTTGATTTCCTTTTCAGCTTCATTTCGGCTTTTGTGGATCTCGTCCTTAGCTTCTATGAGAGCTGACTTTTTAAGACCTTCAGCTTCCTTGCCTGCGTCCTTAAGTATTCGCTGAGCCTCTTCCTCGGCAGAACCGATAGCCGCCTCAGCAGTCTTTTTTCTGTATTTAACACCCTGCTTGAAGAGGATAAATCCTCCGACAGCAGCGCCGACTATACAGGATACGACACAGAGCAGGATTACCAATGGTGTTTCCATATAGTAGTCTTCCTCCTTAAATATAGTATAAAATTGTAAAGATACAAATCAGCAAATCAATGCATAATATTATTATATATCAATATTGCCTATATGTCAAGGAATTTTTTAGCCATAACAACGAAAAAATGCATAAAGCACTTGACATCGGGCAGAAATAGTGATAACATTGTCATAGTATTAAAACGATGAACGGGGAAGCCGCTAAGCAGAAAATCCTGTTTTCAGAGAGCGCTTGCGTAAGGCTGTGACGAGTGCGATGGATAGCTTTTGAGGATACCGCCCCGTGAGTGCGCCTAATGAGCGCCGTATGCCTGCGTTAAGGGTAGCTTTTATTGATTGATGAGAGCATAGAGAAAGCGGAATTTATCGCTTTGAATTCGGGTGGAACCACGCAGCTTGTAAGATTTTGAAGTTACGTCCCGAAGCCGCAAGGAATTTTTGCGGCTTCGGGCTTTTTTGATTTTGACGTAAGGAGGGGCAGACCTGTGGGAACATCAATCAGAAAGATATTAGCGGTATGCTGTATTACATCGAGCCTTGCGTTAGGCGGACTTCTCATCTACAATTCTTACAGGGTGACGCAGTTTCAGACCGACACGAAGCTTGCAATGCTCGTTTTCATACCGGCGTTTATCCTGCTTTATTGGCTTGCTCTTCTATACGAGCATCTTGTCGTAAAGGACGGCAGGGGAGTTTTCAAAAAAGGCACACGAAAGCTTCTGCGAGGCGTATATTTTGTAAATATGCTTGCCGTGCTTATTGTGTGGGTATACGTTTTGTACAAGTACACATATTTCTTCGGGAATATGGTATAGCAATATAAAACAGTAATTAGTATTATTTTTAGGAGGAATAGATATGATAAAGCTAACACTTAAAGACGGAAGCGTTCGTGAAATCGAAAGCGCAATGCCTGCAAGCGAGATCATCAAGGGCATCGGAATGGGTCTTTACAAGGCGGCCTGCTGTGTAAAGATAAACGGCGAAGTCTGCGATATGAGAACGGTTGTTGACAGCGACTGCGAGTTCGAGGTTATGACATTCGACAGCAAGTCCGGTAAAGAGACCTTCTGGCATACCGCATCGCACCTTATGGCGCAGGCTGTAAAGGAGCTGTATCCGGAAGCAAAGCTTGCAAGAGGTCCTGCAACTGAAACAGGCTTCTACTATGATTTTGAGGTTGAAAAGCCGTTCACAGCTTCTGATCTTGAGAATATTGAAGCCCGTATGAAGAAGCTTGCCAAGGAGGGCTTTGAGCTTACACGCTTTGAGCTTTCCGCAGAGGAGGGCAAGAAGCTTATGCAGGACAAGGGCGAAACGTACAAGGTTGAGCTTATCGAGAAGCACGACAACCTTGGCGAAAAGCTTTCCTTTTATCAGCAGGGCGATTTTGTCGACCTGTGCGCAGGCCCTCATATTATGAACGTAGCGCCTATAAAGGCAGTCAAGCTTATCTCCTGCACCGGCGCATACTGGGGCAAGGCAGAGGACGGCAAGCAGCTTTCCAGAATTTACGGAACTGCATTTCCTAAGGCTTCGCAGCTTGACGAGTTTTTAAAGGCACAGGAGGAGGCTAAGCTCCGTGACCACAACAAGATAGGCAGAGAGCTTGAGTATTTCACAACGGTTGACTACATCGGACAGGGACTGCCTATCCTTCTTCCGAAGGGTGCAAGAGTAGTACAGCTTCTCCAGAGATGGGTAGAGGATACGGAGCAGGCTAGAGGCTGTCAGCTTACCAAGACTCCGCTTTTCGCAAAGCGTGACCTTTACAAGATTTCCGGACACTGGGACCACTACCTCGACGGTATGTTTATTATGGGCGACCCGCACGATGAGGAAAAGGAATGCTTCGCACTTCGTCCTATGACCTGCCCGTTCCAGTATCAGGTATTCCTTAACAGACAGCGTTCCTACCGTGACCTGCCTATGCGTCTTACAGAAACGTCTACGCTGTTCCGCAACGAGGACAGCGGCGAGATGCACGGACTTATCAGAGTCAGACAGTTCACAATTTCCGAGGGACACTACATTCTGCGTCCTGACCAGCTTGAAGAAGAATTCAAGGGCTGCTTAGAGCTTGCTAAATATATGCTTGATACGGTAGGACTTCTCGAAAACTGCACATTCCGCTTCTCTCAGTGGGATCCTAAGAACCCTAAGAATAAGTACGAGGGTACAAAGGAGCAGTGGGAGGAAGCTCAGGCAGCAATGAAGAAGATTCTCGACCATATCGGTCTTGACTATGAGATAGGAATAGACGAGGCAGCGTTCTACGGTCCTAAGCTTGATATTCAGTACAAGAACGTTTACGGCAAAGAGGATACGATAGTTACTATCCAGATCGATATGCTCTTAGCTGAAAAATTCGGTATGTACTATGTTGACAAGGACGGTCAGAAGAAGCTCCCTTACATCATTCACAGAACATCGCTTGGCTGCTTTGAAAGAACGCTCGCTTATATGCTCGAAAGATTTAACGGCGTGCTTCCGCTCTGGCTTGCTCCCGAACAGGTCAGAATTCTTCCGATCGGAGAGGCGCATATCGAGTATGCCCGGAAGCTTGCGGATAAGTTCACAAACGCCGGTATGAGAGTAACGGTAGACAAGCGTGACGAGAATATCGGCTCTAAGATAAAGGCATCACGCTTCGACAGAATCCCATATATGCTCATTGTCGGCGACAAGGAAGTAGAGGCAAACGCCGTTTCCGTCCGTTCAAGAAAAGAGGGCGAGCTTGGCGCTGTTTCGCGGGACGAAATCTTTGCAAAGCTTGTAAACGAAGTTGCAACAAAGGCAAAGTAACATCGGATTTTTTATATTGCAATCCCCGTGCAGTTTAGGCTGTGCGGGGATTTCTAATGCTGTGCATAAGCGGTTTGTATTGACAGAAAACGGACGATAATATATAATAAATATAGCCGAAAATACTATAGGAAGAAGGAGCGGTTTCAGAGTCACAGCGGCTTTGAAGCAGAAAATACTTATGAACGATACAGTTTTAAAGCTTACAGAAAACATCGAAAAGGTGATCGTCGGAAAGCGTGACGTTATCCTAAACGTAATTGCCGCAATGCTCTGCGAGGGTCACATTCTCATTGAGGACGTGCCGGGAGTAGGAAAAACACAGCTTGTTTCCGCACTTGCCAAATCTATCGACGCAAAATTCAACAGAATCCAGCTTACGCCTGACATTATGCCGTCGGATATCGTAGGCTTTTCAATGCTTGACAAGGACACGGGCGAGTTTCAGTACAGGAGCGGCGCTGCAATGTGCAATTTTCTGCTTGCGGACGAAATAAACAGGGCATCGCCGAAAGCTCAGTCCAGCCTTCTTGAGGTAATGGAGGAGCATCAGATAAGCCTTGACGGAAAGACGTTTACCCTCCCGTCGCCGTTTATGACCCTTGCAACGCAGAACCCTGTCGAAACCTACGGAACATATCATCTTCCCGAGGCGCAGATGGACAGATTTATAATAAAAATCAGCATAGGCTACCCTACGGCGGAGGACGAGCTTGAAATTCTGTCACGCTCGGAGGGCGTTCTTTCTGCCACGAAGCTTTCGGGCGTTTGCACGACAGATGATATTATTGCACTCCAGAAAGAAGCCGCAAAGGTAACCGCCTCTAAAGATGTAAGAGATTATATTCTTAGAGCTATTTCTGCGACGAGAAACAACGAATTTATAAAGCTCGGAGCAAGCCCGAGAGGAAGCATCGCCCTGCTTAAAATGGCAAAGGCGGTAGCGTTCATCGACGACAGGGATTACTGCACGCCCGACGATGTTAAGAAGGTTATGGTAAGCGTTCTTGCGCACAGAATTATCCTTTCGCCAAAGGGCAAATCAAAATTTGAAACACAGGAGCAGGCTATCGTGCATATCGCGTCGCTTGTACCTGTCCTTAACGCATAATTATCCGCAGAGTAAGGCGCATGCGCAGAAAGGGTGATAAAGGGAAAATGGTAAAGAACTTTTTGGGATATTTATCCTGCCTTGTTATAGCGCTTATGTTTCTTGTCGTGCTCAATTCAAGAGTAGGCTTTGCTATCTCTATTGCACTTTTTTTGTCGGGAATTATCTCGCTCCTGCTTATGCATCTTTCAAGAAAGAAAATTTCCATTGACGTAAAAGCCAAAACGACCGCTGTTGCTAAGGGCGACACGATCGAGCTTAGCTTTGATATATCGAAAGGCACAGTCCTGCCGACGCCCTTTATCGAGGTCTGCTTTAATTCAAGCAAAAACGTAAGGGCAATGTCGCCCGAGCGTTTCCGCATCGCAATGGGCTTTTCAAAAGAAACGAGGACATATAAAATCACTTACAAGGCGGAGCATTTCGGCATGGCGAAAATAGAGATAAGCTCTGTAAGACTTATAGACTACCTAGGACTGGGCAACGTTGCTGTAAAATTTGAAAGCCATGAGAGCAAATTCGGCGTGCTTCCCGTAATACAGTCGATTTCGGGGCAAAACGAGCTTCTGCGTATCTGCTGTGACGCAAACGCCTACGACGATAACGCCGAGGAAACAGACGAGGCAACGACAATAGGTATGGGAGTGGCAGGCTATGAGCATAGAGAATATACGCCGGGCGACCCCATAAAGCGAATAAACTGGAAGCTGTCATCAAAGAGGGACAACCTTATGATAAGGCTTGACGAAAAGCTTGCCTCGACAAGTCAGGCAATAATCCTCGATATATCTCTCGAAAACTCAGACAGCGAGCAATATTACAAAACAGCCGACATTACCGCTGAGTCGGCTCTCGCTATGGCAGGTCTTATGCTGAGGCAGGGACTTTCCTGCGACGTGTATTATTTCTCGCAAGGCGCTTGGCAGGCTTGCAAGATTGAAGCGGAAAGCAACCTTCTGGAGTTACAGCTTGCTCTTTCGTCATACGAGCCGTATGCCAAAGACTATGCAATGCCGTCAGAGCTTGTAAAGCAAAGAGGCACACCCCTTGCGATGCTGTTCTCAAACGCAGACAAATCGCTCAGCGCACATAAATCTTCGCTTGAGGCTGTTGGCTGTGAGATATATAGCGCAGTTCCTTACACTGTCGCTGACGGCGCCGCCGCAAGCTATTCGGTAAGCGAGGACTTCGATTTTACAGGCATTTAATATGCCGAAAATAAAAAGAGAGGAGGGGAAACGTCTTGAAACAAAAGCTGCTTGATTTTTTTCTGCCGATTTTATTTGGTTTTGCGACAATGTCGTCAATCGTATACTGTTACACAAGATCCGACGCTTTCGTGTATTCTGTCGTGGCGCTTTTGTACGAGGTACTGCTGTTTTTCCTGCTCGATAAGCTTTATAATCTAAAGCATAAGAAAATCAGAGGTATTATCTACACTTCCATTCTGCTTGCTGCGGCTTACCTTACGGTAAGCACGATATACGGCATAACGCTGAGGACGGGCGTTACTTTTTCGTCTTGGTTTTACGGTATTTCTCAGGACGTAAACCTAGACTACCTGACCGTTTTGATTTTCGGCTGCGGATTTATATATGTGTCAATGCTCTATTATTTTACAAGGGTAAGATACAGGAGCATTATGACGCTTATGCTTGCGATCATTCCTCTTGCTATCTATGCCAAAAGGCTTGACGTAATCAATAGCGGCTTCCTAGCATTTATAATTTTCAGTTACCTTGCAGTTATGGTGCATAACAGGCAGACAAATGCAGAAAGCGGCGTTACGGTTGTTGCAGACAGGGCGTATGTGGTTTCTCTTTTAGCGTTTGTGGGAATAGTTACAATTATCGTATCGGTTATTCCTAAGCCTACCGGATTTTCCGTGCAGGAGAAGGACTCAGGCTATCTTGACTCGCTCAGCCCGTTCAAGGTCGGTGCGTCTGATGTTTCGCTCAATAATTCCGATATCTCGCAAAGAAATCACGGCTTGTATCCGTCGGGAGAAATTCTCTTTTATGTAAGAATGGACGACGATCAGCTTTATCTCAAGCGGCAGTCTTACAGCTATTTTGAGGATAATGCCTGGCATTTCGGAGATGACAAATACGAGGACATCGGCTATGTCTGGAATGAGCCTCAGGTAATGCTCGACAGAATGTCTACAATTAACAAAATCAGGCTTCTCGACTATTACTACTACGCTCACGAGGGCTATGACAAGGAGTATTCCCTCACACAGAGCATGGTACTTGACGATCGTTACCGTGACGGGAAGGCGGTGTCGGTTGCGCTTGCTGAAGGAGTATCCTCGGATATGTATTTTACCCCTCAGTCGGTGTTTATGGTAAGCACCTTCAACAACTACGGCAGGGAGCTTTACGATGTAGGAATAAACGGCGAGTTCTACGACTATTACAGGGATAAAAGCAATTTATCAACCAAGTATTATCAGGTAAGGTACTACGATACGTTAAGTCTCAGATATCTTGCAGATGAGCTTTCTATGACGAGTGCGAAATGGCGTCAGATCCTCAATTGGTGCTATATGGACGCAAAGTATGACCACAGCTACTATGACGATACCGACTATGATACGATTTTAAGGCAGCAGTATGCAATCTCCCAGGAATGGGACGACGCTGCGCAATATCATAACGGCGAGTATGACGAATACGACGAGAAAATAGCTGAGCTTGCAAGGGAAATCACTAAGGACTGCAAAACCGAGTACGAAAAGGCGGAAGCTCTTGAAAGCTATTTCACTGAATCGGGATTTACTTATGATTTAAGCTATATTCCCGATGACGAGAGCATAGAATATTTCATTTTTGAAAGCAAGACGGGTATATGCTCCGATTTTGCGACCGCTATGACGCTTATGGCAAGGTCTGTCGGACTCTCCGCAAGATACTGCGAGGGATATCTGGTGTTTGAAGAGTCTGAGGACGAAGGCTGGTATGCAGTGAGGGACAGCTACGGTCATGCGTTTGTCGAGATTTATCTTCCGGGGATAGGCTGGACGGTTTTCGAGCCGACAGTACCGGGCTTCGAGCAGGCTATGTACGACTCTGCTCAAATGGGAGGCGGAGGAATAGCCGCAGCTATAAAAAGCACGGGAATGATAGTTGCAATCTGCGTAATGGCGGTATTGTCTATACTGATCGTAATATTTATAAAGCCGATAGGCGAGGGCGTATATAGGATTTATATAAAAATACTCTCCAAGAAGAATCCGGCTAAGGCGCTTTATAAGCTTTACAGACATCTGATAAAACGGCTGTCAAAGCGTTTCAGGCAGGACTTTTCGCCGTACACGCCAAATGAGCTTTCAAAGTTTGCTTCGTCGCACGGAGCAGATATCGGGAACTTCAAAAATGCCTTTAATTCGTCATTTTACGGCGGACGGGAGGTGACGGGCGACATATTTGAAGCGTGCTTTGCTGAGTACAAGCAGGCGGCAAGGCTTACTGCCGCAAGTAAATAAGCGCATAAAAGGCTGTGCCGGAGATTAAATCCAGTGCGGCCTTTGCTGTGCTAAAGCTTCGGGGTCTTAAAATAGTGCGATTAACAGTAATTTGTTTTTATGGAAATCTGAAACTCTGTGTGCTATAATAAACGCAAAGCGTTTGTTGTATATTATCAAAATGCCTTGCACATACGCAAATCCCTGATTTGCGTATGTGCGTATCGGACGAATATATAAGCAGCATATAAGGGGGATATCCTATGAAAAAGCTTTTTAACGACAATTGGCTTTTTGCTAAAACGCAGGCAGGGAGCGGCGACGACTGGGACTGCGAATTTTCGCCTGTTCATATTCCGCACGACTGGCTTATTTACAACACGGTCGATCTGTACGAAAGCTCCTACGGAAGATATGTAAAAAAATACGACTTCGGCAAAATTTCGGGCAGAAGCATAAGGCTTTACTTCGAGGGAGTTTATATGAACAGCTCTGTTTTCGTAAACCGCAAAAAGGTGTTCGACTGGAAGTACGGCTATTCCTCGTTTGAAGCGGATATCACAGACACGCTAAGCGATGGAGTGAACGAAATTGCCGTCCTTGTAAGGCACGACGCACCTAATTCACGCTGGTATTCGGGCGCAGGAATTTTCAGAAACATCTGGCTGTATGACACGCCGAAAGTACATATAATAACCGACAGCGTGTATTTTTCGGCAAACAGGAACGGCGAGAGCTGGGACTGCACAGTGTCGGGTGAAACAGCAAATCCCGATGGCTGTAAGGTGAGGATATCTCTTTGCGGCAAAAGCTTTTCTTACAGTGCGGAGGTTGAAGCAGGGGAGGAGTTTTCGCATAGCTTTACGCTGAGCGGTGTGAAGGAATGCGATATATGGGACATCACGGCTCCTAATCTTATAGACCTCGCAGTCGCCCTTGAAAAGAACGGTGAGACGCTTGATACACAGGAGTGCAGAATAGGTCTGCGTACAGCGAAATTTACTCCCGACAAGGGATTTTTTTTAAACGGCAGAAGCGTTAAGATAAACGGAGTATGCCTGCACCACGACTTAGGCTGTCTTGGAGCTGCATTCAACAAGGAGGCGGCTAGACGTCAGCTTTCCGCTATGAAAGAGATGGGGGCGAACGCTGTAAGGACCTCCCACAATATGCCGGCAATTGGCTTTATGGAGCTTTGCGACGAGATGGGCATTCTCGTTGACAGCGAGGCGTTCGATATGTGGGAAAGACCGAAAACCGAGTTCGACTACGCAAGATTTTTCGATGACTGGTATGAAAAGGACGTAGCGTCGTGGGTGCGCCGTGACAGAAATCACCCTAGCGTTATTATGTGGAGCATCGGCAACGAAATCTATGACACGCACGCTTCGCCCCGTGGCTGCGAGGTGGCAAGGCTTCTACACGACGCCGTAAGAAAGAGCGACCCCAGACGCAACGCACCTACAACGATAGGCTCTAACTATATGCCGTGGGAGGGTGCGCAGAACAGTGCAATGCAGGTTGACCTTGTCGGCTATAACTACGGCGAACAGATTTATGACGAGCATCACAAAACGCATCCGCAATGGTGCATTTACGGAAGCGAAACGACCTCGGGCAGAAAGAGCAGGGGAGTTTACCACTTTCCAAAGAGCAGTGTGTTTATGACGCACGACGACCTGCAATGCTCGATTCTCGGAAATTGCCGTGGAGGAGATTTTGCCCAGATAGCGCAGCAGGTGATTGCCGTAAACAGGGATACAGACTACTGCGCAGGTATGTTTATATGGACAGGCACAGACTATATCGGCGAACCGTCGCCCTATTCCACAAAGAGCGCCTATTTCGGAAATGTTGATACGGCAGGACTTAAAAAGGACACGTTCTGGCTATATCAATGTGCGTGGACGGACAAAAAGGTGCTTCACATTATGCCTTACTGGGATTTTAACGACGGACAGCTTATCGACGTTGTTGCATACACAAGCCTGCCTGAAGCAGAGCTTTTCGTAAACGGCAGAAGCTGTGGTAAAAAGCGGGCGGACGAGTACACTATCGACTGGCAGATACCATACGAAAAGGGTGAAATAAAGGTAGTCGCAACCTCTCCTGACGGTGATGTCCTGGAGGCGGCCGAGCATAGCTTTTCGGACAGCGCAAGGCTTGTTCTTACAGCCGATAAGACAGAGATTAAAGCTGACGGCGAGGATATCTTTACCGTCACGGTACATACTGTCGATAAGGACGGCTTTGAAGTAAAGAACGCAAGGGACAGAGTAAGGCTTTGCGTTACGGGCGGCAGACTCCTGGGCTTTGACAACGGCGACAGCTCCGACTTTGACGAGTATAAATCACGTTCACGCAGACTTTTCTCGGGCAAGGCTGTTGCATACATAGGCGCACCGACCGATGCCTGCGATATTACTGTTACTGCAACGGCGACGGGCTTAGAGCAGGACAGCGTTACTGTAAGAGCAGTAACATCGCCTGTGCGAGAGGGAGTATGCGCGGCGGAAAACGTAACGGCAGACATATACGGGGAAGAAATTCCGCTCAGAAAAATCGAGCTTTCAAGAAACACAGGTTCGGTTCTTTCCCCTGACTGTTCGGCATCTGTTGTAACAGCAAAGCTTCTGCCGCAGAACACGACATACGCCGAGATTACATGGTCGATAGTTACAAACAGCGGTATTGAAACGAATATCGCAACAGTCACGGCGGAGGGCAACACCGCAACGGTTACTCCTGTCGGCGACGGAAGCTTCAGACTCCGCTGCTGCGGCAAAAACGGCACCGAAAATCCTGTCGTACTGTCCGAGCTGGAGTACGAGATAACGGGCTTTGGTCAGGCGCAGACAAATCCGTATGAATTTGTTGTCGGCTGTCTGTACACGGACAGCATCTCGAAAATGGACGAGGTGAGAATGGGCGGCGTCGGCATAACCTACGACAATAACATAGTCGGCTACGAAAAGACGAATTTCGGAAAATTCGGTTCTGACAGTTTCTATGTCAACATCATAAACTGGTACAAGGACTGCTCGTTCGGATTCAGGCTGTGGCTTGGCAGGCCATACGAGTCTGATTCACGCAAGCTAGGCGAGTTTACCTATCAGGCGAACTTTATATGGCAGACATACATTTCAAATCACTACAAGCTTTCCGAGAAGCTTTGCGGCTTGCAGGATATATACTTTGAGTTTGATAAAACGGACCTGCGCATCGACTTCGGCGGCTTTGAGTTTGAGCCAAGGCTTAAAGCGTACGAAACGCTTAATGCTTCCGACTGCGATGAAATCCACGGCGACAGCTTTACCCCAAGCGGCACAAGCGTGTTGAACATAGGAAACAACGTGCTTGTAAGCTTCAAGGATATGGATTTTGCTAAGGGCGTTTCATCTGTCACGCTCAACGGCAAAACAAACCACGAAAACGACACTATTCATATCGCCATTACCTCCGATTGCGGAGAAGCGGTGACGGGAATTATAGAATTTCCGCAGAGCGATGAAAGAATAGCTGTTAAGACACCGCTTTCGGATATCAGGGGAAACTGTCTTGTAGAGTTTAAATTTCTGCCGGGCTGTGACTTCGACTTTGACAGCTTTACAATCTCGCCAATGGAATAGCGCATAATAAAAACGGCTGACCTCATTTGAATTGAAGTCAGCCGCTTTTTGTTTTCTTTACTTTTTGTATTCCTCGCTGAGCGCTTTGAAAGCGGGCATTGAGTCAATTATAGTTTTTTCGGATACGCAGTATGAAATACGAACATATCCGGGGCAGTAGAAGCCGTCGCCCGAAACTACAAGCAGGTCGTGCGCCTTTGCTCTCTCGCAGAATGCGTTTGAGTCCTCCTCAAGCGCCTTTACAAAGAGGTAGAACGCTCCGTCAGGCTTTACACATTCGTAGCCAAGCTCTGTAAGACCGTTGTAGATGAGGTCTCGGTTTTTCTTGTATGCCGAGATGTCGCCCGTCTTGCCGCAGCATTTTGCAACGACCTGCTGGAACATTGTCGGTGCGCAGACATAGCCAAGCGACCTTCCTGCGCCGCAAACGCTTGCGTATACGTTCTTGCTGTCAAAGACCTCGTCAGGCACGAGAATATAGCCTATACGCTCGCCGGGGAGCGAAAGCGATTTGCTGTAAGAGTAGCAGACGAGAGTATTGTCGTAGTATTTTGTAATATAAGGAACTACTGTGTCAGCGTCGTATACAAGCTCTCTGTAAGGCTCGTCTGCGATGATGAATATTTCTCTGCCAAGCTCTTCTGACTTTCTCTTTAATATGTCGGCGATTGCGATGATTGTTTCTTCGGAGTACACAACGCCCGACGGATTGTTCGGAGAATTTATGATTACCGCCTTAGTCTTGTCCGAGATAGCCTTTTCAAATGCTTCTAAATCAGGCTGAAAGGTTTTTGTAGGGGGAACGACTACCGCCTTGCCGCCCTGTCCCTCAACGAATACGACATATTCGGGGAAGAACGGTGCGAAAACTATGACCTCCTCGTCCTTGAGAAGAAGCGCTCTCAGTGAAATGCAGAGCGATGCGGCAGCGCCGCAGGTCATATAAAGATTGTCGGCGTTGAACTTTGTACCGTGCGTAGCGTTTAAGTAATCCGCAATAGTCTTTCTTACGTTTGCGTCGCCCTGGGCGGAGGAATAGCCGTGAAGAAGCACGGAATCTCCGTTTTGAACAAGCTCCGTTATGGCGTCGTCTACCTCTTTAGGAGCAGGAATACTGGGGTTTCCAAGGCTGAAATCGTAAACCTTGTCGTCGCCGACAATCGCCTTTCTCATCTTTCCGTATTCAAAAAGCTCTCTTATCGCACTCCTCTTTGTGCCGAGTGCAAGCATATCCTGTGGAAGCATAAATATATCTCTCCTTTTTACATCTTTTCGACCGACTCGATTGCCAGGACGTCAAGATGCTTTATAATCATTTTCTTTACGAGTCGGCAGAGGTTTATCCAAGCGGACTTCTTCTGCTCGTCCTCCTCGCTTAATATATGGTTTTCGTGGTAGAACTTTGAGAACGATACGGCAAGCGCATAAGCGTTCTCGCAGATGTAGTTTGGCGCTCTCTCGGCAATTGCGTGTCCGAATGCTTCGCCCGTAAGAGCGATAGCGAGCATAAGCTCACGCTCGGAGTCGGTGTATATCTCGCCGAGCTGAATGTCGCCCTCGTCGTCAATTCCGAGCCTTCTTAGTACAGAGCATATTCTTGTTACCATATAAAGCAGGTAAGCGCCCGTTTTTCCCTCGGCGGAAAGGAACTTGTCGAGGTCGAAGACGTAGTCTTTTGAGCGGTGATTTATGAGGTCGCCGAACTTTATTGATGCAACGGCAAGCTTCTGCGCCGTTTCTGAAATTTCTTTCTCGGAGTCAAAGTTGTCCTTGTTTATTCTTTCGTAAGCCGCATTGTATGCTGTGTCAAGGAGCATTGAGAGCTGCATTACTCCTCCGTCACGGGTCTTGTACGGCTTTCCGTCGCTTCCGTTCATAGTGCCGAAGCCGAGATGCTCAAGCGTTGTGCTGTCGCTGACGAGGGAAGCCTTTCTTGCGCATCTGAAGCACTGCTCAAAATGGAGAGCCTGCCTTTTGTCGACAACGTACCAGATATTGTCGGGTTTAAAGTCCTCCTGACGCTGAATTATAGTTGCAAGGTCTGTTGTGTCGTAAAGCACGGAGCCGTCTGTCTTTTTGATAAGAACGGGCGGTACGGGCGCTTTGTCGGTTTCCTCTGCAACGTCAACAATCATAGCTCCATCGTTCTCGTACATAAGGCCCTTATCATCGAGAACTTTCAGAAGCCTTGGAATATAGTCGTCGGCGTCGCTTTCACCGTACCAGTAATCAAAATCGACGCTAAGCTTTGAGTAGCTCTTTTTGAGGTCCTCGACAGAAGCTCTGATGATTTCCTGCCAGAGTGCATAATATCCGGGCTTTCTTGCCTGAAGCTGTGCGGTAATGGAGTGCGCCTTGTCCTTGAAGGACTCGTCCTCCTTGGACTTTTTGCTGGCATAGGGATAAATCTCGTTAAGCTCGTTTACGTCAAGTGCGGCGACCTTGTCAACAGCGGGGTCGAACTCGTCGGTAAAGCATTTCCAGCCGGGATTTCTCTCCGAGAGCTCTGCGATAACAAGACCCATAGGCATACCCCAGTCGCCGAGGTGTACGTCGCCGATGACTTTCATACCGCAGCTTCTTGCAAGACGCTTTAGCGCCTCGCCTATAACAGCCGAGCGGAGATGTCCGATGTGAAGCGGTTTTGCAACGTTCGGACCGCCGTAGTCGATGACAACGGTGGTTTCTTTTTCAACCTGTGGAATACCGCAGAACTCATCGTTTGCTATCTCTCTGCAAATTGACGCTAGGTATTCGTCGGTAAGGGTCAGATTTATAAATGCAGGGTTTACAGCCTCTACCTTGCTGAATATGGGGTTTTCGGCAAGCACGGCGGCGACGTCCTTTGCAATTATGATAGGAGCTTTTCTGTAAAGCTTTGCACCTGCAAATGCGCCGTTGCACTGGAACTGGCAAAGGTCTATTCTGTCGGAAACTATCACGTTTCCGAGGGTGCGGTCGTATCCGCATTGTTCAAAAGCGTCGGATACAATTTCCGTAAGTATGGCAGTCGTCTTTTTCATTTTCATCTTCCTTGTAACAGAAATATCGGAAAACACCGATTAACTATTCTATGATACCATATTTATGCACTAAAATCAAGTGCAATAAGATAGTACAGCCGAAAAAACGAGCCGCACAGGTTTCCCTATGCGGCGTTAGAATTACAGCTTTTCTTTCCACTCATCAGCCTTGAAGCCGACAAGCACGGTATCGCCCGATACTGCGATAGGTCTTTTGACGAGCATTCCGTCCGTTGCCAAAAGCTCGTACTGTTCTTCTTCGCTCATTGTCGGAAGCTTTTCTTTGAGCGAAAGCGATTTATACAGAAGTCCGCTCGTGTTGAAAAACCTTTTAAGCGGAAGTCCCGACAGCCTGTGCCACTTCTTTATCTCGTCAAGAGCAGGTCTTTGGAGCTTTATGTCACGCATTTCATAGTCCTTGCCGTTTTCCTTGAGCCATGCTTCCGCCCTTTGGCAGGTGGTGCATTTTGGATAGCATATAAACTTTATCATAGCTTTTACCTCCGTAGCATTTGTCATTTATGCTATTGTACCACAAATTTTATCACAGTGCAATATCTTTTCTGTCAAGACCGCAACGCTCACACATTTAAATCCAAGGGTGTGTGCTAGCTCACTATGCAACGTAGGCGAGCATACACCCACGAACCTATGACCCGTACTTGCTCGGTGTCTAGGAGAGATGTTCGCACATAATCCGGCATTGACAATACGCACAACCGCAGGCACGCATTAATTTTTTCATTTGTACGACCTAACTTTATCGGCTAATTGTCATCATCAAAATACTGCATGATATCTTCAACGTTGCATTTCAGTATTCTACAAAATACTTCAATAGTATGTGTGCTGACGCTTTCATTCCTTTTAAGTCTGGTGATTTGTGCAGGACTTATACCGTACTTCTTTATAAGGGCATATTGCGTCACTCCCTTATTGCTCATTGTTTTCCATAATCTATCAAAAGAAATCATATTTTTTCACCCCCCTATTGACATAGCAACCGAAAATGGTGTATAATCATATTAACCAATATCGGTTAATATATAGATGGGAGGTGCGAAATAGCAAAATTCTCAGAAAGACTGGTTAACGACCTTGCTTTTGTGCATTTTGGTCGGCTGTCTTGGCATTCACAGGTTCTATGTCGGCAAAACGAGAACGGGGGTGCTTTGGCTTTTGACAGCAGGCTGTTTCGGAATCGGGGTTCTTGTTGATTTAGTTCAAATCGTTTGCGGAAAATTCACCGACAGCGAAGGACTGTTAATAGTCAAAAACTGATCACTTTACCTGTTAGAGAAGTTACCAACACTTAGAGCGAATGCGGCAAGCTTTGTCTGCATTCGCTCTAATGTTTTATATTAAAACTTACCTAACGCCGTCGGCAAGTGCAGGACGTGTGCGGCTATATGCGGTTGAAATACCTGTGTTATACAGACGGTATGCTAATTACAGGGCGGAGGACTACCGGAGATTATATATCAGGGCGATGGGCATAGCTGCTCCTCGCTTTTTGCAAATATCCCACAAACAGCAAAATACAGTTGATTTAAACGTCAAAATGTGTTATAATGTACTATTATACAAAAGCTAAAAAATGGAGTAGGATAGTATGAAGCGCTGGGTTATAAACCGTCCCGATGAGAATATTGTAAAAGACCTTGGGGCAAGGTGCGACCTCTCGCCGCTTGTGCTTAAAATCATGGTTTCAAGGGGCTATAAAACGCTTGACAGCCTGGCTGATTTCTTTAACACTCCCGAACTGCAAGACCCGTTCGAGCTTAACGATATGCAGGACGCTGTGGACGCAATAAACGAAGCGGTTGACCGCTTTGACCTTATTTGTATCTACGGCGACTATGACGCAGACGGAGTTACCGCAACGGCGATACTGTACAACTATCTTGAATGTCTCGGCGCAAATGTCACATACTATATCCCTACCCGTGACGAGGGATACGGACTAAACGAAAACGCAATAAGAAGCCTTTGCGATAAGGGTGTAAAGCTTATTGTTACTGTAGATAACGGAATTTCCGCAATCGAGGAAGCAAAGCTTATAAAGGAGCTTGGAATGTCGCTTGTCGTGACAGACCATCACCAGCCGCCTGACGGGCTTCCGGAAGCAAGAGCGGTTGTAAATCCTCACAGGGAGGACTGCGTGTGCAGTTTTCATGACCTTGCAGGCGTGGGCGTTGCATTAAAGCTGTGCGCCGCACTTGACGGGGGCAGCTACGAAGCGGTAATGGAGCAGTATGCCGATTTGGCGGCAATAGGCACTGTCGCAGACGTAGTGCCGCTTAAAGGCGAAAACAGGAGCATTGTAAGAAGCGGCACAGAGCTTCTGAAAAACACCGAAAACAGGGGACTTTTAAAGCTTTTAGAGCTTAATTCCCTTTCGGGGGGAAAGATAAATTCTACCTCGATAGCTTTTATGCTTTCACCGAAAATTAACGCCGCAGGAAGATTTGCGTCAGCGCTGACGGCACTTAAAATGCTCATTTCCGAGGAGCTTGAGGCGGAAGAAATGGCATCTGAGCTTTGTGAGCTTAACAGCAGAAGAAAGCAGGCGGAAGCCGAAATCATAAGCGAAATCAAGGCGCAGATTGACGAAAATCCCGACCGTTTGCTTGACAGAGTGCTTCTTTTTGCCGGAAAGAGTTGGCATCACGGCGTTGTAGGAATCGTTGCCGCAAGGGTCGCAGAGCTTTTTGGGAAGCCGTGCGTTATAATTTCGATTGACGGGGACGGGGCTGCGAGGGGCTCTGCAAGAAGCTTTAAAGGCTTTAATATATTTAAATGCTTCAGCTATTGCGCAGACCTGCTCGAACGCTTCGGCGGACACGAATGCGCAGGCGGCTTTACTGTTGCCGAGCAAAACATAGGCAGGCTCAGAGAGCGTATTCTCGCTTATGCCGGGGGCGAGGAGAAAATGCCCGTAGTAGAGCTTTGCGCAGATAAAATGCTCACGAGAGAGGATCTGACGGTAGGACAGGTAGAGTCGCTTTCGCTCTTAGAACCGATAGGCGCAGGAAACCCTAAGCCTGTTTTTGCTGTGATAGGGGCAAAAGTGCAGAGGGTGACGGCGCTTTCTCAGGGCAAGCATACAAGACTTGATATCGCATATCAAAGCTCCGTGCTGACTGCTCTTTGCTTCGGAAAATCACCGCAGAGACTTGCAGTTTTTTCGGGCGACACTGTCGATATGATGGTAAATCTTACGATAAACGAATATAACGGAACAAAAACAATCAACCTTATGATACAGGACATAAGGCTCAGCGGAGTAAATCAGCAAAAGGCGCTTGCCGCACTCGGAAGCTGCGAAAGCTTTCTCAGAGGTGATGAGCTAAGTCCTAAGCTTGCCGGACTTATGTACCCTGACAGAAACGATTTTCTGAGGGTTTACAGGGCTATAAAAACCTATATCTCGATACCGCTTGATATGCTCATGTGCAGAATGTTCACGGCAGATATGAATTTTGCCAAGACAAAAATCTGCGTAGAAGCCTTTGTACAGGCGGGCATAGCTACGATAGACAGGTGCGGCGGCGTTGTGTCGCTTGTAAAGGACGCACAAAAGACAGACCTTGAAAGTCTTGAAATAATGAAACGGCTGAAAGAAGTTATGAGGGGAGGGTCGATAAATGAGCGAAAATAACGGCATTGATTATTCATTTGAATATCTTATGAAGAAGATAAACGAAAGCGGAAAGCAGTATGATATCCAAAAAATCACACAGGCTTACCGCCTTGCGCACGAATACCACAGCGGGCAGAAGCGTGACTCGGGCGAGGATTATATAACCCACCCTATTGCGGTATCCTGCATACTTTTAGAGCTTGGCATGGACACGGATACGATTTGTGCAGGACTCCTGCACGACGTTGTAGAGGACACGGACTGCACGCTTGAGGAACTGACAAAGCAATTCGGAGAGGGCGTTGCGCTCCTCGTTGACGGAGTTACAAAGCTGCGTAAAATCCCGCTTGCCACGAGGGAGGAGCAGACCGCAGAGAACGTCAGAAAGATACTCCTAGCAATGAGCGAGGATATCAGGGTCATGATTATAAAGCTGTCCGACAGGCTTCACAATATGCGCACGCTTCACTATCGCAAGGACGAAAAGCGCCGTGCTACCGCCCTTGAAACTATGAACATTTACGCCCCTATCGCACACAGACTCGGTATCAGCTGGATTAAAGAGGAACTCGAGGACTTGTCGTTTTTGTACCTAGACCCGTTTGCATACGAGGAAATCGACAGGCTGATGAATCTCCGAAAGACAGACAGAATAAAGTTCATAGACAGCATTAAAAGCAAGATAACCGAAAGGCTTTCCCATGACTTCGACCCCGTGCCGACCGTAGAGGGCAGAGTAAAAAGCAACTACGGCATATACAAAAAGGTTTACCGTGACGGAAAAGAATTCGACCAGATTTATGACCGCTACGCCGTAAGAATCATCGTGAACACGGTGAACGAGTGCTATAACGTCTTAGGCATTATCCACGATGTTTTTAACCCTATCCCAAACAGATTTAAGGACTACATCTCGACCCCTAAGGCGAATATGTATCAGTCGCTGCACACCACGGTTATCGGCGCAGAGGGAATACCTTTCGAGGTGCAGATAAGGACATACGAAATGCACCAGACCGCCGAGTACGGAATCGCCGCTCACTGGAAGTACAAGGAGGGCATAACCTCAAAGTCCACAAGAGATGATAACCGCTTAGCCTGGGTAAGACAGATATTGGAGTTACAGCAGAATGCGGACGACGCTGAGGAAATTGTAAGAACGATAAAGAACGATCTGTCCTCGGAGGAAATTTTCGTGTTCACGCCAAAGGGCGATATGATTACGCTTCCCAAGGGCGCAACCGTCATCGACTTTGCCTATGCAATCCATACGCAGGTAGGTCACAGAATGTGCGGTGCAAAGGTAGATAAGAAGATGGTATCTCTCGACTACCGGGTTAAGACGGGTCAGATTGTCGAGATCATCACATCAAGCAATCCTGCTCACGGACCTAACCGCTCGTGGCTTCAGATTTGCCGTACAAACGAGGCAAGAAGCAAGATCCGTTCCTGGTTTAAAAAGGAAAGACGGGAGGAAAATATCTTCGAGGGAAGAAGCGAGCTTGAAAGGGAATTCAGGAGAAACTACATCAGGATACCCGAAGCAGAGCTTGAGGATTTCCTGTCCTCGGATATGCGAAAGCATAACTGCGACACGCTCGATGATTTCTTTGCCGCAATAGGCTACGGCGGTATCAGTGTTTCAAAGCTTATACAGCATCTTAAAGACGCATATAACAGACGTATTCAGGAAAGGCACGAGCTTACCGAGGAACAGATTATGCTCAGGGCGAAAGAGGGCTTAAAGAGCAAATCGGGCGTTGTCGTAGACGAAATAGGCGACTGCGAAATCAAGTTTGCACAGTGCTGCAACCCTTTGCCGGGCGACGCAATAATAGGCTTTGTAACGAGGGGACACGGGATCTCCGTCCATAAGGCGGACTGTCAGAACTATCTGAATCAGAAGGATATCCCGGAGCAGAGGGACAGATGGCTTCCCGTAAGATGGGCAGACAAGGACGACAGCGAGAACGAGAGCTACTTCAAGGCAACTCTTGATATAGTCGCAAACGACAGAATAGGACTGCTCGCAGATATATCCGTTGCCCTTGCGGAAATCAGGATACCTATGCACGAGGCGTCCGCAAGAGAGCTTAAAAACGGCAACGCCAATGTTGTTGTAACTATAAGCGTTGCAGGCATCGAACAGCTCAGGTCCGTAATCAACAGGCTTTCAAAAATACCAAGCGTTCTGTCTGTTGACAGATGCGGAAAATAGTAGTTCATATAGTAAAAAGCCGTTTGAAACACTAAGCGGCTTTTTTGCAATATGACGAAAGGGGCAAAGTAATGAGAGTAACAGGATTAAAGCCGCTCAGCGTTTGTTCTACAAACTGCTATATAGTGGCTTCAGAGAAAATGAACGCAGCGCTGATAGACGCGCCCGACGACGCAGAATATATACTGGGCTGTCTTAAAGAGGCGGGCGCTGTCTTGAAGAAAATTCTCCTCACGCACGGGCATTGCGACCATATAAACGCTGTGGCAGAGCTTGTAAAAGCGACAGGCTGCGAGGTGTATATCCACGAGCTTGACAATAAAATGCTAAGGGGCAGTGAGGAAAATTTAGGAATGTATATAAACGGCGAGCCATGCAATACCTATGATAGAGCAATCACCGTAAAGGACGGCGACAGAATAGACCTGGACGAAATCACGTTTATGGTAATACACACGCCGGGGCACACGCCCGGCTCTGTCTGCTATATTGCAGACGGCTGTATGTTTTCGGGGGACACGCTTTTCTGCGGTTCGGTAGGAAGGACGGACTTCCCCGGCAGTAGCATAAATGATATGAAAAATTCCCTCAAAAAGCTCGCCGCATTAGAGGACGACTACCGGCTGCTTTCGGGACACGGCGAGAGCAGCACGCTTTCGTATGAAAAAGAGGATAACGCATACCTGCGGTATGCGGACAGGTTATAATAATAGACAGACATAAAAGAGAGGAGTACCACGCAAATGCTTTTGTGTGGACAGACAAATATGACACTTATATTCAGTTCAATGGACTTTAAGTATGAGCTTGAGGGCGTAGTAAAGCTGTTTTTGCCTGCTCAGAATTTCAAGATAACGGTTTCTCCCACCGAGGAGGGGCATGAGGGCGATATATGCTTTGTGAAAAGGGAACAAAGGGGAGTTATGACCTACCTATATGTGCTTTGCAGAATAAACGGCACTGTTGCAAGCGAAGCAGGACTTGTACTAAACAGCGAAAAAGATTACCGAAGCGCCTGCGAGATGACGCTTGCAAGATATCTCTACACCTGCCTTTCGAGAATTACGGGTCTTACTCCGCAATGGGGCATTATAACGGGAGTCCGACCGGTGAAGCAAATCAACGCTATGAGCGCAAAGGGTCTTTCCGACGGCGAGATAAGAAAAAAGCTGTCGGAGGATTTTCTGTGCAGTACCAAGAAGATAAACGTGGCGTTTGCCGTTGCAAAGGTGCAGGAAAGGATACTTTCGGAGCTTGACGACGACTCCTTCTCGCTCTATGTTTCCATACCGTTCTGCACGTCGAGATGCTCATATTGCAGTTTTGTGTCGCAGTCGGTGGAAAGCAGTCTTTCGCTTATTCCTCAGTATGTTACAAACCTCTGTGCAGAAATAAGACATACGGGAGAGCTTATGACAAGGCTCGGCAAAAGGCTTGATACGGTTTATTTCGGCGGTGGCACACCGACGGCGATTGACGCTTGTTATATAGAGGCAATTATGCAGACAATCGAAGAAAGCTTTGACACCTCGACTGTCAGGGAGTACACGGTCGAAGCAGGCAGGGCGGACACTATAACCGAGGCAAAGCTTGACGCCATTAAAAACGGCGGAGCAAAGAGAATTTCCATAAATCCTCAGACATTAAGCGACTGCGTGCTTCGTGCGATAGGCAGGAAGCATACCGTAGAGCAGTTTTATGACGCATACGAGCTTGCAAGGAGCAAGGGCTTTGAAGTAATAAACACCGACCTTATCGCAGGTCTGCCAACCGATACGCTTGAAAGCTTCATGCAGACGATAGACGGAATTATAGAGCTTCAGCCTGAAAACATCACGGTGCACACGCTCTCCATAAAGCGTACTTCCGATCTTAACCAGACTGAGGACAAGAACCTAGATATGAAAACCGAGCAGATGATAGACTATGCTACAGACAGGCTTGTTGAGAACGGTTATCTTCCGTATTATCTTTACAGGCAGAGAAATATGCTCGACAATCAGGAGAACATAGGCTGGTCAAAGCCGGGCAGGGAAAGTCTTTATAATACCTTCATTATGGAGGAAAATCAGACTATTATAGCAGTAGGAGCAGGCGGCTCGACAAAGCTTGTAGACAGGAAATGGGACAGATTAAAGAGGATCTTCAACTATAAGCTTCCGCTTGAATATAACAAGCATTTTGACCTTATGCTGCAAAAGAAAAAGGAAATAGAGGAGTTTTTTACCCTTGAAAAAGCTAGAGAAGAATGATTTTATCACTTTAGAGATAAACGGAATGACAAACGAGGGCAACGGCGTAGGCAGGGCTGACGGCGGCATGGCGGTTTTCGTGCCTTATACAGCGGTCGGCGACAGGATAAGCTGCAAGATAGTAAAGACCGCAAAAAGCTACGCTTACGGAATTGTTGACAGTATACAAATTCCGTCCGACAAAAGGCGGCAAAGCGACTGCGAGGCTTTCTGCAAGTGCGGGGGCTGTTCGTTCAGGCATTTTACATATAAAGAGGAGCTGTCTGTAAAGCAGGGCTTTGTCAGGGATTCTTTTGAGAGGATAGGCAAGCTGTCGCCTGAGTTTGAAGAAATCCTCGGCTGTGAATGCGAGGACTATTACCGAAATAAAATTCAGCTTCCCGTTGCAGACGTTGACGGAAAAGCCGTAGCAGGCTTTTACTCGAAGCGTTCCCACAGGGTAATGCCGATAAGCGACTGCAAGCTTCAGCCGCCTGAGTTTTTCGAGATAGTCAGAGAGGTGCTGAAATACCAGAACGAAAAAAAGCTTACCTGCTATGACGAGGTAAGCCATAAGGGATTATTGCGTCACATCTACATAAGACGGGGCGAAAACACAAAGGAAACGATGCTTTGTCTTGTAACCTCAAAGGAAACCCATGAGTATGACGAGCTTGCGGAGCGTGTCATAAAAAGCTTTCCGCAGATTGTGAGCGTGGTTTTGAACATAAATCCCAAGCCGACGAACGTTGTGCTGGGGGACAGGTGCGTTACTATATTCGGCAAGGACACGATCTGCGATGTTATGTGCGGAAGGAAGATCGAGATATCACCGCTTTCGTTCTATCAGGTCAACACAAAGCAGGCAGAAAAGCTGTATGAGATTGCCGCAGAGTATGCCGACCTAAAGGGTGGTGAAACGCTCATAGACCTGTATTGTGGAGCAGGCACGATAGGTCTTTCTATTGCGGATAAAGTAAAGAGGCTCATCGGAATCGAGATTGTAAAGCCTGCCATAGAAAACGCAAAACGAAATGCAAGGCTTAACGGGGTAGAGAATGCGGAGTTTATCTGCGGCGACGCAGGAACCGCCGCCTCGGAGCTTATCAAAAGGGGAGTACGCCCGGATGTTATAATCGCCGACCCTGCTAGAAAGGGCTGCGACGCTCTGAGCCTTGAAAGTATGGTAAAGCTTTCTCCAAATCGTATAGTTATGGTTTCCTGCAACCACGCAACCTGCGCTCGTGACTGCGCATATCTCTGCGACAACGGTTATGAAATTCAGAAATGCCGCCCCGTAGACCTTTTTCCCCGCACAACGCACGTTGAGACGGTTGTATTGATGTCAAAGGTGAACCCTAATAAGTAAATAAAGTGTAGAGTTTATAAGGCTTTTCAGAGAGCTATCGTTAATGAGTGCGTATAGCTGCTGGAAAGCCTATGTTTTTATCTATCTTATCGTTTGTGTTAGAACTGGTCCATAATCGGAGGTTGACACTAGGGGATAGATATAAGGAAAGTGAACCCTAAAGAGGGTTCATATTATAACGATATTGTGTTGCGGATTTCAACCAAATGGTTTATAGTGGAAATACCTTGATTTCTTTCGTAACCACACTTATACATCTTAATATTGATGGTAGCCCCCATATTATCACAATTCATTTTGGCAGTCTGATCTTCAATCGTGCACCAAGTCCGGTGCAGACTATCACACATACAAAATCTAATAAAAAGAGGAGGATTTAATGTTCACTAAAAAGGAGCATAGATTTTTTGCTGACCCTTATTTTCGAATTATAAGGGAAGAACAGCAGTACGTCGAACTGCAATCGCTGAATACAGGGTGTTGTTGGAACGTGTTTAAGAATCAATTCGAAGCGGCAAATAAGGTTAAACTTTATCAGAAGAAAGAGTTTGATACCCATTATCGAGACTACAAATTGTGCAGAACAGTTGTTGACGCGATTGAAGAAATCAAAGTTTATGATAACAGTTTGTTGGAAAAGGCTAGGCAAAAAAAGGAACGCGGAGAGATTATTTCTGAACAGCCTGCTCGTAGATTGAAAGTTTATTCACAGAATTCAAGTAATAACAAACAGACGCCTACAATTATTCTTAAAGGAGCGTGGCTTGAGGAGTGGGGATTTGAAATTGGAAATATTATCGAAGTTACTTGTAAAGGTGATGGAGATCTTGAAATTAAAGTTGCTGATTAAGATGAATGCGGTATAGATCATTATGATTTGTACCGCTAATTTTTTAATGTTTTGTAAATTTGGTATTAGAATACCAAAAAGTATTGACATAGAATATCGACGGTGATATAGTATCGTTAGAAGGTTGAAAATATCTTACAGCGGGAGGTGCTGATAATGAAAAGGAACAATAGAAGAATTGATAGAATATATTCGTTTTTCAACGCAATAAGAGGCAATAATACACCAAGTGAATACCAGAGTGTGCTCGCTGTTTTAAAGAAGGTTATGGTGCTGCAAGAATGTGCATGCAATGAAATGGATTATGATGAGCTATACGAATTAATGTGTAGTGTTTCTAAGGATTTTGAGATTACTAATCCATTTCCAGAAAAAGAAAGATTTATTGATATTTACAGAACATTACAAGGATTTGAAGAGTTAACATGGGCGGATATCTTGGAATATGGAGATTCACGAGCCAAGTTTAGAGTTCCTGAATCGGTAGTTAAGGAAATGGAGAAAAACTTCATTGATGGATTTCAAGAGGTACTTATTACTGAAGCGGAAAAGTTTTCACCGTTTTTAAAAGGTTTGGTTGAGGCACATAGTGATTCACATTTTACATTAACCACTATGGATGCTTTCTATTATAAGGTCTTTAACGAGATGTTTGAAGATAATGAAATGGTAGATATTAAACAGACTAACATTTATCAGTATGAGTTTACATCTGAAAAATTTGATTTGATTCTTTCGGTTCCGGTATTTGGAGTAAGAGATAAAGCGGATGAGAGCTCAGAGTTTATTTGCAGAGAATATGACATGATTGCTGCTGAAAACCTTTCACTTCATCTTAGAAGTGAAGGTATTCTATCGATTGTTCTTCCGGCAAAGATAACTTACGCGGGTGGAAGTGTCAAAGAATTGAGAGAGTTCTTACAGTCTATGTATTGTTTAAAAGAAATTTCAGATTTACCGTCAGGGATTTTTGAAAATACAGGAGTGAAGACATTTCTTATTACGATTACAACAGGAAGAACAGATGAAGTAACCATAAAAAGATTTGTTTTTGAAGATGATAATGCTCGTAAGACAGGTAATAAGAAGCTTGTGCTTCAAGATGATACTTTTGTACTTGAAGATGAATTAACAGATATGGGAGATTGGAACGTTGATCGAATTTTTGAAGCACAAGATGAAGATTGGATAAAGTTTCAGGAATCTAATGTGAAAAAGCAAGAGCTGGGGACTGTTGCTTCCATTTTCAGAGGAAAGTCCGTCAATCGAAAAGATATGAATGGAAGTATTGGCGTTGTTAATATTTCTAATATCGGCGAATATGAAATTGACTATTCATCTTTAGATCATCTTGAAGAAGAGGAACGTAAGATTACAAACTACATTCTTCAAACAGGTGATTTGTTAATACCGGCAAGAGGAACGGCAATCAGAATTGCGATTTTTGAGGAACAAGCATATCCGTGTATTGCTTCATCAAATGTAATTGTTATCCGTGCTACAGATGAGAGCTTATCCACTACTTATTTAAAACTTTTCTTTGATAGTCCTCTTGGAAGAAAGATGTTAGTTACAAGACAGCAGGGTACGGCTGTAATGAATATAAGTTATAAGGAATTAAATAATATAGAAATTCCACTTCCTTCGATCGATGAACAAAAATCTATAGCTGAGGAATATACGAGAGAACTTGAAGCATATAAAAAAGCTATTCAAGAAGCAGAAGACAGATGGTATTCAACTTTGTCAAGGCTTCAAGCAAGAATTTAAGGAGGTCGTTAGATGTTAGGCGCGATTATCGGAGATATCGTTGGGTCTCGTTTTGAATGGAATAATCACAGAAGTAAGGAGTTTGAGTTTTTAACTTACAAGTGTTTTCCGACTGATGATAGTATCATGAGTCTTGCGATTGCACAGGCAATATTGATAAGCAAAGAAGATCATAGTGATTTATCCAAAAATGTAGTTGAGTGCATGCAAAATGTTGGTAGGAATTATCCTGATTGCGGATATGGCGGAAGTTTTTATGGATGGATTTTTTCGAAGAATCCTAAGCCTTATAACAGTTTTGGCAATGGAGCTGCCATGAGAGTAAGTGCCGCAGGACTTGCAGCAAATAGTATTGAGGAAGCAAAGGAACTTTCAAAATTAGTAACTGAAGTTAGTCATAATCATCCGGAAGGAATTAAGGGAGCTGAAGCCACTGCTGTTGCAATTTATATGGCAAAGACAGGGAGTAATATCTTTGAAATAAGAGATTACATTGATAAGAATTATTATCCTATGAATTTTACCCTGAACGAAATTCGAGATACGTATCAGTTCAATGAAACTTGCCAAGAAACTGTGCCACAAGCGTTACAGGCATTCTTTGAATCTACTGGGTTCGAAGATGCAATTAGAAATGCAATATCTATCGGTGGAGACAGTGATACGGTTGCTGCTATATGTGGAGGAGTTGCAGAAGCGTATTACGGTATTCCAACAGATATTAGAAAACATGCATTAACATTCTTGGATCAGAAGTTACTGCAGTTGCTGATACTATTTGAAAATAAGTATCCTCCAGTAATGGAGAAAAAGCATGATGATGTGAGCGTTGGTATAAAACGTTCTAAAGATAAAAAAGTAGAGACAGGAGGTCGAGAATCAATGATTCAATCAGCAACCATAACAGCGGATCAAGAATTGAAGGATTCTATCCCTGAAAATGAGGAGACAACTAGCCAGAAGCTATTTGCTCATTTATACGAGGCTTGTAATATTTTAAGAGGGCCAATTAACCAAGATGAGTTTAAAGACTATGTGACACCGATTCTTTTCTTTAAAAGAATAAGTGATGTGTATGATGAAGAAACCCAGGAAGCTTTGGAACTTTCAGGTGGAGATGAAGAATTTGCAGCATTTGATGAAAATCATAGTTTCGTGATTCCGGAAGGATGTCATTGGAAGGATTTAAGAAATGCTAGTCAGGATGTTGGGAAGCTCATTGTCAAAGCGATGAACGGTATCGAACGTGCGAATCCGGGAACGCTTAGTGGAGTATTCTCAAGCTTTGATGATGTAACCTGGACTGATAAAACAAAGCTTACGGATGAAAGATTAAAAGACTTGATTGAGCATATGTCCAGCCTAAAGGTTGGTAATAAAAACTACAGTGCTGATGTAATGGGCGACGCATATGAGTATCTCATTAAAAAGTTTGCTGACTTATCTAAGAAGAATGCTGGTGAGTATTACACACCGAGAACGATTGTAAAATTAATGGTAATGCTTATGGATCCTAAGCCAGGAGATACTGTATATGATCCTGCATGTGGAACAGGCGGTATGTTAATTGAGGCAATTCGTCACATTGGCGATAAGCAAATGACTTATGGAAGAATATATGGTCAAGAGAATAATCTGTCCACATCAGCTATTGCAAGAATGAATTTGTTCTTACATGGTGCTAGTGACTTTAAGGTTGCACAAGGAGATACGCTTAGAACACCAAAGTTCATTGAACACGGAGAACTTCAGAAGTTTAATTGTGTTCTTGCTAATCCACCATTTGGTCAGGAAAAGTGGGGCGCTGATAGCTTTGAATCTGATAAGTATGGTCGTAATATGTGGGGATGTCCTTCAGACTCAAATGCGGATTTTGCTTGGCTTCAGCATATGATTAAGTCTATGAAACCAATGGATGGTAAAGTTGCAGTTGTTCTTCCGCAGGGAGTTCTATTCCACAGCGGAAAAGAAGGAGACATTCGCGAACAGCTTATTAAAAGTGATTTGATAGAAGCGGTTGTTGCTCTTGCAGGTGGCGTATTCTATGGAACTGGTGTATCAGCTTGTATTCTGTTTTTGAATAATCATAAGAGAGCAGAACACAAAGGTAAGGTTTGCTTGATTGATGCAACAAATATCTATACTCCTAAACGTGCACAGAACGTAATGGAGGAAAAAGACATCAATGAAGTGTTTAAGCTCTATCAGGATTACAAAGATGTTATTGAAAAATGTAAGATCGTGTCTATTGATGATTTAGATGCGGCAGGGAATACACTTGCAGTAAATACTTATATTGAAAAGAAGAAGCAAAAGATTGTTGCTCCGGAAATAGTGAGAGCACAATATTTCGAAGCTTTGGAAAATGTTAAGAAAGCAGAAGCCAAGATGAAAGCATTATTGATTGAAGGAGGTTATGTCGATGAGCAGTAAGATTACAATTGATGAATTAGAAAAATACCTCTGGGGATCAGCTGTACTTCTACGTACTCATGTTGATGCTGGAGCGTACAAGCAGTATATTTTCCCTCTACTATTCTTTAAACGTCTTAGCGATGTTTACGATGAAGAATGTGAAAAGGTAAGAGCTGAGTTTGGTGAAGAGGCTCTTGATTGGGAAGAGAATCATCAGTTCCAGATTCCTGATGGAGCACATTGGAACGATGTTAGAAATGTATCACAGGATGTTGGTAAAGCTATTATTGAAGCCTTCCATAAGATTGAGGCTGCAAATCCAGAAAAGCTTCACGGTATTTTTGGTGACGCATCTTGGACTAATAAGAATCGTCTTCCAGATCGACTTCTTAAAGATATGTTGGAGCACTTCAGCACAAAAACATTATCGATTGCAAATTGTCCGGCAGATGAATTAGGGCAGGGCTATGAGTATCTTATCAAGCAGTTTGCAGATGATAGTGGACATACTGCGCAGGAATTCTATACAAATAGAACTGTAGTGAATTTAATGACAGAAATGCTTAAACCGCAACCAGGAGAGTCAATTTATGATCCTACCTGTGGAAGTGCAGGTATGTTGATTTCTGCAGTGGCATATTTGAAGCAGCAAGGACTTGAGTGGAGAAATCTTTCTATCTATGGACAGGAAATAGTAACTCTTACATCAGCGATTGCAAGAATGAACCTCCTTCTTCATGGAGTACAAGATTTCAGTGTAGTAAATGCGGACACGTTAAAGACTCCGGCTTTTACGGACCATGCAAAGTTGCAGCAGTTTGATTTGATTCTTGCAAATCCACCGTATTCTATTAGTCAGTGGGATAGAACAGCATTTGAATCTGACAAGTATGGACGTAACTTCTTAGGAACTCCGCCGCAGGGACGCGCCGATTATGCATTTTTTCAGCACATTTTGAAAAGTCTTGATGAGAAGACTGGACGTTGTGCAATACTATTTCCTCATGGTGTCCTTTTCAGAAATGAGGAAAAGGATATGAGAGAAAAACTTGTGAAGTCGGATCTGGTTGAATGTGTTATTGGTCTGGGACCTAATCTTTTTTATAACTCTCCGATGGAAGCCTGCATTATAATCTGTAGAACAGAGAAAGCAGTCAATCGAGAGGGACAAGTATTGTTTATCAATGCAATTAATGAAGTCACTAGAAAAAATGCTCAGAGTTATTTGGAAGATACACACATTGAAAAGATCGCAAAAGCATATGAAAAATATGAATCTGACGATGATATTGCAAAAGTGGTTACTATTAAAGATATAGCAAAGAATGATTATTCACTAAGCATTCCTTTGTATATTCAGACAAGTAGTGAAGAACAGGTTGATGAAAGAACAGTTCAAGAATGTTATTCAGATTGGAAAGAGGCATCTGAAATGGCAGCAAGACATTTTGATTCAATCATTGAAATGATAGGAGGTGATGATAATGGCAACAGTTAAGCTTGGAGATATCGCTATTGAGGCAAAGTCATCCAATAAAGGAGATAAGACAGGAATTAAAATTGTAGGTTTAGAGCATCTAACTCCATCAAATGTAACTTTATCATCCTGGAGCGACGATGCAGAGAATAGTTTCACAAAAGAATTCTCAAAGGGTGATGTTTTGTTTGGCAGAAGACGAGCTTATTTAAAAAAAGCAGCAGTGGCTTCTTTCGATGGAATATGTTCTGGAGATATTACTGTAATAAGAGCAATCGAAGGTAAGGTTGATCCAGAATTATTACCTTTTATTATTCAGAATGATTATCTTTTTGATTTTGCGGTAGGCAAATCTGCTGGATCATTATCGCCTCGTGTGAAGTGGACACATTTAAAGGAGTTCACTATTGAACTTCCTTCTATGTCTGAACAAAGCAAATTGGCTGAAACGTTATGGTCAATCAATGAAACAAAAAATGCGTATGAGGATTTGATAAATAAGACTGATGAGTTGGTGAAATCGCAATTTATCGAGATGTTTGGTGATCTTTATAATGCGGGTGGAAAATGGGATTCATATTCTTTTGTAGATGCTATTGAAGATATCTCAAGAAAGGGTACTAAGATTCCTAAAGAAGAGTATCTTGAGTCGGGTGAATATCCAGTAATTGATCAGGGACAGGATTTCATTGCTGGATATACAGATAAAAATGAAGGAATGATATTGGAAAGTGAAACAATTGTATTTGGAGATCATACAAGATGCTTTAAGTATATGGATTTTCCATATTTTATGGGTGCAGATGGTGTAAAGGTTTTGAAAGCAAAAATTGATGATTTAGATTACAAATTTTTGCTTCAAGAGTTGAAACTAATGCCAATACCTAATATGGGTTATAATAGGCATTTTAGATGGTTGAAAGAATTCAAAGTGTATGTGCCGCCAATTCATCTTCAAAAGAAGTATGCTGAGTTCATAGAACAGAGCGATAAATCAAAATTTGCACTACAAGAAGCAATTAAGGATTTGGATGCCTTAAGCAAGAAAATTATAGCTGAGAATTTAATCCCAGCTGGGAAGGAGTAAACTATGTCACAGTTTAATGAAGATAATACTGTTGAGCAACTTTTTATAGAGACTCTTAAGAAGAATGGTTGGAAGTATATTCCAGCAGAACAGCTTGATAGAGAACTTTCTGATGTGATGGTAGAGTCGATGGTTAAGAATGCCTTAATAAGACTTAATCCTGAAATTGAAGAGGAGCCATCCAGGGCTGATGAAGTTATTTATAAGCTTCGTGCTATGTTACAACCTTTTCCATCAGATAATTTAGTCGCTCAAAATGAAGCTTTTAAGAAGAAGGTATTTGAAGAAAATTCATATCCGTTTGGAAAGGATGGAAAACCAACACCAATAAAACTTTTTGGAACTCTCTCAAAAGAGGAACTTGATAAAAATGAATACGTTGTTACAAATCAGTGGGTATATCCTACTGTTGAGAATGGCAAACGTTTTGATATAGTGCTTCTTATAAATGGCTTACCGGTTGCAATTGGCGAACTTAAAACGCCGGTAAGAAATGCAATATCATGGCTTGATGGTGCTCAGGATATTTCGGACTATGAAAAATCTGTACCCGAAATGTTTGTACCTAACGTGTTTAACTTTGCATCCGAAGGAAAATGCTACAGATATGGTTCTGTAAATATGCCACTTACAAAATGGGGACCTTGGCATACTCCGGATCATAAAGCGGAAGGAAGCTTGGCCGATGTAAAAATTAGTGTTGCCGATATGATTACACCTGAAAAAGTAATGGATATCCTGCAGTTCTTCACAGTGTTCTCTACAGATAAGAAGCATCGTAAGATTAAAGTTATTTGTAGATATCAGCAATACGAAGCTGCCAACTTAATGATTGATCGTGTTAAAGCAGGCTATCCAAAACAAGGATTGATTTGGCATTTCCAGGGATCTGGTAAATCATTACTTATGGTATTTGCTGCTCAAAAGCTTAGAATGATGCCGGAACTTCAAAATCCAACAGTTGTTATTGTTGATGACCGTATTGATTTGGAAACTCAGATCACCGGTGATTTTAATGCAGCTGATATTCCAAACTTGCAGTCTTTATCAACAAAAGAAGATCTAATGAACTTCTTTGAACAGGATATGCGTAAGATTGCAATTACCACAATTTATCGATTTGGTGATGTTGAAAAGGCTCTTAACATGAGAGATAACATCATCCTTATGGTCGATGAAGCACATAGAACACAAGAAGGTGACTATGGTGAAAAGATGCGTCTAGCTTTACCTAATGCATTCTTCTTTGGTTTGACTGGTACTCCAATCAATAGACTTGATAAGAATACATTTAAGACATTTGGTGCTATCGAAGATAAGAGTGGTTATATGAGTAAGTATTCATTCTCAGACTCCATCAGAGATAATGCGACACTTCCACTAAACTTTGAGCCTGTACCTATTGACTTGCATGTTGATAAAGAAAAACTTGATCAGGCATTTGATGAGTTGACAGAGGGTCTGTCTGATGAGGATAAGGGAGAACTTTCAAAGAATGTAACAATGAAGGCCATTATGTATGACCGTAAGCGTATCAAGAAGGTAGTAGAGCATATTGTCAATCATTATAAGACCAAGATTGAACCTAATGGATATAAAGCACAGATTGTTGTATATGATCGCGAATGCTGCTTAATGTACAAGGAAGAATTAGATAAGCTCGTGTCTCCGGAAGCGTCGACTATTGTTATGACGACAGGTGATGATAAAGCGGGCAGTTATAAACAGTACAAGAGAAGCCGTGATGAAGAAGCAAAGGTTCTTGACCAGTTCAGAGAACCAAGTAATCCGTTAAAGTTTGTAATTGTAACTAACAAGCTTTTGACAGGATTCGATGCTCCGATTTTACAGGTAATGTATTTAGATAAACCTATGAAGGATCACAACTTGCTTCAGGCTATCTGTAGAGTAAATCGTACATACGATGAAGGTAAGACTAATGGTCTAATCGTTGATTATATAGGAATCTTTGATAATGTTGCAAAGGCGCTAAATTTTGATGAAGCGGGCATGAAAAAAGTTGTAACTAACATCGAGGAAGTAAAGAAGCAGGTTCCTGCAATTATGAGAAAATGTCTTAGCTATTTTATGGGAGTAGATAGAACTGTAGAAGGCTGGGAAGGATTGTTAGCCGCTCAGGAATGTTTGCCTAATAACAAAATCAAAGATGAATTTGCTGCAGACTATAGAGTTTTAAATCGTGCATGGAATGCTTTATCACCTGATCCATTCCTTGAACCATTCAAATATGACTATGTTTGGCTTAGTAAGGTTTACGAATCAGTGAAGCCAACAGATAACAGAGGACAGCTTGTATGGGCTGCCCTTGGAGCTAAAACACTTGAGCTTGTTCATCAGCATATCGAAGTTGGAGAAGTTCATGATGATGTTGATATTCTTACATTGGATGCTGCATTAATCGATGAGTTTATCCAGAAACAAAAGGATATTAAGAAAACTACGATGAAGGTTGAAATCGACCTTGTTGCCAAAATTCAGAAACATAGCCATGATCCTAAGTTCCAGAAGCTTGGTGAAAAATTGGAAGAGCTTAGAGAAAAGCACGAGCAAGGATTGGTTACTAGTATTGAGTTCTTAAAATTATTGTTAGAACTTGCAAAAGAAGCGGTACGTGCTGAAAAAGAAGTTGTTCCGGAAGAAGAAATCGATAGAGGAAAAGCAGCCCTTACAGAATTATTTGATGGACTTCGTAATGATAAAACACCTGTCATTGTAGAAAGAATTGTTTCAGATATCGACGATATTGTTAAAATCGTTAGATTCGACGGATGGCAGAAAACTACAACAGGAAAGAATGAAGTTAAAAAGGCCCTTAGAAGTGTTGTTTGGATTAAATACAAAATAAAGGATAAAGACGTGTTTGATAAGGCCTACAGCTATATTGAACAGTACTATTAATATCCACATTTCATATTAGTGGGGTAGGATGTCGGTAACGAGGAGATTACCGATATGACAAATGAACTAATAAACAATATAAAACAAAAAATGCAAGCCTATTTGGGAGAAGAACAGATGAGACAGTTGCATGAGGTTTTATGTGACTGTCTTTCTTCTTCTGAAGAAAAATCCGATAGAAAGGCTGCTGATTTAGTACAACTATTTCTTGCAGCTAAAAGAGTAGAAGGTTGTTCTAGCAAACGTAATGTGGGTGATGTGGTAACAATAAAAAACTATGTGGGCTTGATTCAGATGAAAAATGGATATCAGGTTCAGGTGCTTCCAAAGATTAGTTTTGATTCGGGCGATGATACCGGGAATAAAGAAACGAAGAGGATATTTCTAAAAATGCTTAAGAGCATGAAAGATTTTCCAAGTAAGGTATTTAATGACGCAAGCTTGAAAGTAGATCGTATGAATCTGTATGAGATCTTTATAAATATGTATCTACAGGAAGTAAGACATCTGGTTAAGAGAGGAATCAAGTCTGCGTATGTTACGCAGGAGGATAACCTAAAATTTTATAAAGGAAAGCTTTTGACAAGTCAACACATCAAAACCAATATGGCGCACAAGGAAAGATTCTACGTCTCATATGATGAGTTTCATCCTAATAGACCAGAAAATAGATTAGTTAAAGCCACTTTAATGAAATTACAGAAGGTGACAACCAGTGCAGAAAACTCAAAAGAAATTCGACAACTTTTGACAGCTTTTGAAATGGTAAATCCGTCTACCAATTACATGAAGGATTTTTCTCAGGTAAAAATTGATAGAAATACAAAAGACTATGAGATGCTAATGCAATGGTCGAAGGTGTTTCTTTTGAATAAGTCATTTACAACATTCACTGGTGAAAACACATCAAGAGCACTTTTATTTCCTATGGAAAGTGTATATGAAAGCTATGTAGCGCAGCAGATGAAGAAGGTATTAGGAGCTGCAAGATGGGAGGTTTCAAGTCAGGATAAAGGTCACTATTTATTTATGGAACCAAGACAGCAGTTTGCACTTAGACCTGATATTGTTTGTAAAAGAGACGGAAGAACAGTCATCATGGACACAAAATGGAAAAGTCTCATAAATAGTGAACGAGCAAATTATGGCATTTCTCAGAGTGATATGTATCAGATGTATGCGTATTCAAAGAAATATGAAACACCAGAGATATGGCTTCTCTATCCATTGAATGATGAGATGCGTGGTCACGCTGACATTAAATTTGAATCTGGCGATGGTACAATTGTTAGATTGCACTTTGTAGATTTAACCAGAATGCCGGAGACGCTAGAAGAATTGAGAGATAAATTGGATATGACAGTCCATGATGATAGAAGATAAATCAACGAAGGTGTACAAAGGCTAAAAGGCTATCCCGATTCTAATGAATTTATAGAAAAGCATTTTTCAAAAAAGTGATGCGATTGAGGTTAAATTAAAGTCGTTTTCAGGGAGACCTTTTTCAAATATTAATTTGATATGCTTTGCTCATATCAAAAACAGGAGGTAATAACGATGAAGTATAACGATGTCGGATTTAGAGCTTTTTATCATAATTATACTGCTGTTCCGCTGAAGGATAACTTGAAGGTAGTTATAAAGGACTTCCCTGGAGCAGATCGTGCAAATTGCATTTTGACATATGGTTATATTGATCATGCAGCGGGACTAACGCTTGAAGTGTTGGCAGCAGCATATAAGAGTGAAGATGGCTTTTTATTTGAAGAAACTAATTCTAAGGTCACAGCCAAGATTCGTATTGGATCCATAATGGAAGATGAATGTTATTATTTTGATGATGAGGATGGTCGTTTATATGCGCGTTATGCTAATAAAGTTGATGCTTTGTTAGATTATAATGCAGGAGAGGAAGTAGAAGAATCGAGAAAAATGGATTTCTTAGATGATTCAAGAAGTCCTGAATATCCAGATGATGTTTTAGTGTATTTGTTAAGAGAGGGGAATCAACCAGAAGGATGTTGGGTTCGAATCGAGGGATTAGCGGAACATCAAATCATAGGAATCTTACTTAATGAGCCTGACCAGGATTTTGGATATCATGAAGGTGAGAAGATAGCATTCTTTGTTCAACGAATGGAGGATGAGAAAATAGTGTTGTGTTCTAATATGAATCCCAGCGCAAAAATAACTGCAGAGGATCTAGAAGATGGAACTATGCTAGAAGCTGCGATTCATGCTTTTAATGAAGAACGAAATGAAGAACATTTGCTTGATATTATGGAAATACTACGAGACAGCTATGTGTGGATTCCGTGCAACGCAGTTATGAGCGATGCAGACCAGGCTAGACTGTTAGCTTTGGTGGAGGGAAAAGTCGAAAATCTTATTGGTGAGGAATTTGTTGCCAAAGATGAAACTAGATTGATTCCAGATATTTTACAAAATGGTGAAGCATTCTTTTTTCCAACTTTTTCAAATGAAGAAGCGATGGGTGAATATGGAAATGGATTTTCAAAGATCCAGAAGCATTTCTTAGAAGCGCTTACTTTAGCAATGAATAATGAAAAGGAATTATCTGGTATTGTTATCAATGCGTTTACAGAACCATTTGTACTGGATAAAGAAATCTGGGATCTTGTTGGAAAAATGAAATCTCGTATTCAATAGGGAGGCAGTTATTATGATGATTAGTCCTGAAATGTATGTAGAACAATTCTCAGACGTTTCCTACTATGAAATGATTAAGGAACGAGATAATTTGATCCGATACATTAGAAAATATGAAAAACTCGAAAAAGCAGGAGATAGGTCTGGAGAAAAGTGGATGATTGATCCACAACCGGACGTTAGATACCAGATGTATTTAGAGTATTTATCTAAACTCTGTGCCTGTATGAAGGAAAAATACAATAAAGAATATGTTTGGGGAGACAAGAAACTCTCTGACGGAAAGAGAGGTTAGATATGGTGAATTTACTTGGAGAAAAAGTAAAGCATAAAACATTAGGAATCGGGACCGTTACTTCGATTGAAGGAAACTACATTACTATCGAATTTTCGTCAAGAACATCAAAATTTACATATCCGATGGCATTTGAAAAATTTTTAACTCCGGTTGATCCAACTATAGTAGATGCTATTGCTGCAGAGTTAAATGATGCAATAGAGGCTGAGACTCAAAAGAAAGCAGAAGAGGCTGCTAGAAGAGCTGCAGAAGAAGAACAGAGATTGGCGGCACTTCAGGAAAAAGCAAATAAGAAAAGCGTTAGAAAGACAGGAACATCAAAAAAAGAATCTGGCGTGAAAAGGATTCTGGGTCAGTCACTTACATATTTGGTGTTCCAGGGCGATACTTACGATGAAGAGTGTAGTGGACAATTTATTTGGGCTCCTAAGTATACAAAAGCGGGAGGAAGATGCCATCATTGGGATCGCCTACTTGAGGTACGACCAGGAGATATTATTTTTCATTGTTCAAATGGTTATATAAGAGCGATTAGTATTGCAAAAGAAAGCTGTGTGGATAGTGCACGTCCAGATAAGACAAGCGGTGATTGGACTCAGTGGGAGAAAGATGGACGTAGAGTAGATTGTGAATACTACGTTTTGGAAGTTCCGGTGAAGCATGGTGATCACAAAGATGTGATTCTGGAATATTGTAATGTGCGTTATGCTCCGTTTGATAAAGACGGGAATGGTAACATGGGTTACTTGTTTGATCTTGATCGCAGATTAGCCACATATTTTCTTGAGGCTGCAGCAGACGATAATGAGTTTCTGTATGATGTGCCGATTATCTCTGGAATGTTAATTGGAATTCCTACAATTACAAGTATGGACCAGTTGCTTGATAATTGCAGAGTACTAGATGAGTATATAGCATCAAAAAAGGATCCAGAGTATTCATATGCTCTAAATTTAATCAAAAGAGGAACATGTTTTGTAGCGATACAGACAGATGGAGAATATAAATTCTATCCGAGCAGATTTGTTGGTTATCAGGATAATTCAATGTCAAAACATGAGAATAATGAATGGAAAGATGGCAAGGAAACAAATCCTGCTATAGGTTCCGTTCTTGGAGTTGGAGCTCCTATACCAAATGCTGCATTAGAAGCTTCATATAAAGAGTATTGTAGAAAACTTGGTTTTGAAGCGAAGGATAAAGGCGCATTTGGAGTAGAACACAAGTATTGGGAAATACGTTCTAAATCGAATTGGCAGGATTCGTAAAATAGTTGCTGGTAAATAAGGAGGATTCATGGATGATAGGTAAGAGCGTTACAAAGCTTATTATTGTTTGTGATGATAAGACTGTAGAATATGCTAATTATTTACGCCAGTTAATAAGCGTGAATGATGATAAAGAAGGAGAAATTGTCGGGACTGAAGATGGTGCAGTTGAAGCTGCTGTATGGCTTGAAAAAGACTATATTGCAAATATGGCTACTATTTCTTCGAAAGAACATGTGCTTTTTATCGGTGAAAATAAGTCAAGCAAGAGTGAAATATCAAGCATGACAATTAAATTTGATAAGTTTGGTATGCGATATGGATGGCTTGGAAAACGAGGCATGATGATGGTTTCAGATAATATTAAGCGACCAGAAACGTATGACAAGTTTATTGAATTTTGCTTGGGATATGAAAAGGAATTTGAAAAAGTTGAGTTGAAGAAATCAGCACTTGAGAAAGCGGCTGGTGCGACTGCGGCCGGTGCGGTCGCTGCAGAGGCAGGAGCAGCAGCTCTTGCAGGTGGTGGCTTGCTAGCATTTCTTGCTCCGGCAGCATTACCAGCGGTCGGAATTGTAGGCGTTGCAAAAGGAATTACCATGATGAGCAAACAAAAGAAGATTAAGGATCAGCAGTATAGAGCGTTGACAGCAATACTGTATATGGACGCTTTATCAGAGTTCTTGGAGGGATAATAAATGGAAGGCTTTAGAGAAGGCTACGACTTCTTTGAAAGCCATGCAGGTAATTTTGCTGGCATTTCATCTGGCGCGCAGTATATTGATACAGTGGATTCAGAAATTACTGCACTGATGGACTCGCTAAATGAATTTAACTCAAGTGGCGCAAGGATTGATACTTTGAAGGGTGATGTTGCTGAATTTTGGCATGCAGGAACTTTTAATATTAAATCGGCAATTCATGGATCCGGCCATAGAGCACAGGTTGACCGCAGTCATGACTTTGGGTCTGTAGACGTTAGCGGGAAGAATTTTGATGGTGACTTTGGATTAAAGTATTATAAAGACGGAGCGTCAAGTGCGAAACAACAGGCAAAGAGTCTTTTTGAGCGTTTTAAAGAGTACAAGTCTCAGGGCGGAAAGGATGAGTTAGATACCTATCTTGATAAAAGAGGATATTCTGCAGATGCGGTCTTAAGTGATCCAGTATATTCAGGGCAATATAGAGTTATTCCGTCAAATCAGATGAGAGAAGCTACTGCATGGCTAGAAAGAAAAATTGCAGAGGAGTCTGTAAAAAGACCCGATCAAGTAAAACGCTATGAAGAGACGTTGAAATTGTTAAGAGATAAAATCTCAGACAACGAAGGAAACGAATCAATTGCGTTATCTGAACAGGAAGCGCGTGAATTAGCGCGTTTAGCAAAAGAAGGTGGGGTTAATCCTGAGGAGTTGCATCTTACACCAGAAGAACTGATTCAATATACAGATATCCTAAAACAGGCGTGCAAAGCAGGAATGACTTCAGCTACAATTTCGCTAGTTCTTAGAGTTGCACCAGAAGTATGGAACGCAGTTCTTTATCTAATAAAAAACGGGGAAGTTGATGAGGCTCAGTTTAAAAAGATAGGGTTTGCGGCTGTTACTGGTGCAGGAGAAGGGTTTGTTCGAGGAACAGTGTCTGCTGCAATTACAGCAAGTTGTAAGGCTGGGTTGTGTGGTGAATCTTTAAAATCGATCGATCCATCTATCGTTGGCGCGGTAACTGTTCTAGTGATGAACTCTATGAAATATTCTTATAAAGTTGTAACTGGGGAGATTAGTAGAGTGCAGATGGCTAATGAACTGATAAAGGAAATGTTCGTCACAACGTGTGCTTTAATACTAGGCTCAGTAAGCCAGTCGTTCATAGAAATCCCGGTGTTAGGCTATATGATTGGAAGCTTTGTAGGATCAATAGCAGGTTCTGTAATCTATTCAGCTGTCTATACACCGGTATTATCATTCTGTGTTGATACTGGTTTCACGATGTTCGGATTAGTTGACCAGAATTATGAGCTTCCGGAAGAGGTTCTTAAAGAAATTGGTATTGAAGTATTTGAATACGAACAGTTTGATTACAATCATTTCGAGGCAAGTATATTCGAGTATTCAACATTTAACGCTAATAGCTTTGAACCTACTAATATTGATATGACTTTTCTTAGAAGAGGTGTAATCGGAGTGAACTGTATAGGTTATGTAGGATAAATTAAAAGCTAGATTTATAAATTCTAAAAAAGAAGGTGGTAAAGGCATGAAGACTTCCTTTGAAAACAATTTAGAGCAAATACAAGTATTGTTCGAAAAAGGTATTATAAAAAATAGATTGTCTCAAATAAAAATTCATAGTTTCAGGAAATTTATTAAGGATTCAGTAATAAATTTTAATTTTCCGTTGACTGTAATTGTTGGAAGAAATGGCAGTGGAAAGACAACTGTAATGAAAGCAATAAAACTACTTTCAGGATTTGAAATACCTCAGGCTGAGTTCTTTGAAACAGTAATTGATGATGGTGGATTAAAAGGAACTGATATATCTTATATATTAGACGGTGATGAATATCAATTAAAACGATTGAGATTAAATGAATGGGGAAAAGAAGGAAGCATACCTGAAAAATTTAATGTTACATATATTCAAACAAAGACTATGGTAGGTGCAACAGACAAAAGTCTTTTGTATGATAGAATAGGCAAAAATACTTCTAGAATTCAACAGGTTGAATATGTGATTAAGCAGACTAGAAAAATAAAGCAAAATCCAAAAAGTAACAGCGAAAGAAAAATGAGATATTTTTTGAATGATAACTCAATCAAAGAGATTAATAACATTCTACAGGGGAATATTAAGACTATAGAGGTTATTAAGCATAAATACTATAGTGGCACATGGGGGACAAGTATTGTATTTAATGATGGTACACAATATTCAGAGTATAATTCTGGCAGTGGAGAGTTTGTTGTTACGTCAATGGTAGATGCTATTCAAAAAGTGCCATCTGGAAGCTTGCTTTTATTAGATGAACCAGAAGTTTCCTTGCATCCTGGAGCACAAAAGCGGTTAATCAATTATATTTTGGAAACCATTAAAAAGAAAAAAATTCAAGTTATTATAACAACTCATTCAACGAGTATTGTTGAAGGATTACCTAAAGAAGCGATTAAGTGTTTTAGAAGAATAGATGATCAATTGGTCTCTATTGAAGAGAATGTCTTCTACCAAAATGCTTTTATAGAATTAGAAGCAAATGTGGTTGGTAAAAAATATATTTTGGTAGAAGATGAATTGGCTAAATTGATAATTCAAAAAATATTGATTGCTGAGGGATTGAATGATTTAGCACAGGTTGATTTTGTTCCTGGGGGAGCATCAAATATAAAGAAATTTATCTTATTAACGTATTCGAAGACAGGAGTTGAGGATAGATACATAATACTTGATGGTGACCAAAAAAAGGAGGATGTACCTAATTTTAATGAAATTCCAGAATCAGTAAAAACGATTGAGTATTTAAAAAGTCTATTCAAAAATGTAACTAATATCAGTGCTGATAAAATTGAGTGGGGCGTTGATGCAAATAGAAAGGAAGGAAGATTCAACGAAGAACAGCTAAAAGAGTTTATAACAAAATATCTTCTATACTATAGAGACAATGTTTATTTCTTACCTAAAATTATTCCAGAAGATATTATTTATGATGAAAAAAGGCTTAGGATGATATTAGGTGACGAGGGCTTTCCTGATATTACAGAAGATACAAACTCCAAATCAAAATTAAAAAAAATAGCCGATAGCATGGGTCAAGATATAGAGCAGATAGAATATCAGCTTGTATACTGGTTTATAAAACAGAAAAATAACGACTACAAAGCTATTTTATCTTCTTTAAGAAAAATGATTGAAGGGAAGTAAATTGAATGGAGATTATAAAATTACCTTCTGCGGTTGTAAAGGATAGAAAAGAAATAAGAAGAAAAAATCGAAAGAACAATCGTAATGCATATAATAAACTGAAAAATATGATGGTTCCATCAGAATTACCACTGGCACATTTTAGGAAATATTATCATAGTGTACTTTCTACAGAAGAGAAAAAAATTCTTCTTGAAATGGGGTTAGATCCATGGTCGGTTGAAGGTTTGAAATATGCAGGTGACTGTAGAAGAAAACATGTAAAATTGGGAACTAAGGTTGACGAATTATAGCGTATTAGCAATTTATATATAAGTCAAGTATTTAACGATAACTTTTCAATCGTTAAATACTTTAGTAGACACGATTGACCATACGCACCCACTATATGAAAATGGGGTAGACGTACTTCGGCTCGTGTCGAGCCACGTTGAGAGCGTGGTTCTGTTGACTAAAGTACACAAGTAAAAGTGTGAAAAAGGCTTGAAATATAAGGCTTTTTCGGTGTTTGGAGTATTAAAAAGCAAAGTCTGAAAAAGCAGAAAAACACAGGTAAATCTATCTCAATTTTATAGTTGGGTAGATAAGAATATTGAGATTAGGTTGGGCAGACAAAAATATTGAATGGTAGGTGATAAGGAAATGCGAACAAACAGTTCAATTGATTTAAAAGCCATATAAGGCTACCTCCATTTCTTATCGTAGTATCCCAAAACGGTATTTCTATATATCACTCTTAATTTTCACAAAGTCAAGTCATTACTGATTAAATCCTGTATAGGTTTCAAAGTTGTCAGCCATAATCTGCTCGATTAGAGTTTTACCGTTTTGTTGAGCCTTTGTATTTAATTCAGAATAAACTGACGCAGACTCAGTTTTTCCTTGTGAGTTGTTGTTTAGGCTATCGAGATAATCCTTTGTAGCCTGAGGAAGAACAGCACACAGCTGATAAAACGCATCTGGAATACCAGTAACTAATGCATAAAATCTATCTGCGGAGATTTTTCTTACTCTAGGATGAGCATAATGCTTACCGTTGAAGGATCCTTCCCATAATTCATCAATGCTTCTTTTGGCAATAATCTGAATCCAATAACAAGTAGCATTTGGATATTCTTCAGCAAAATGAATCAACTTCTGAATTGTAGCTTCCGAAGAGCTGCTGTTCATGGTATTGTGTTTGTTTTTCAATTCGGCAAAAATTGTCTTTTGGTCATTCACCAAATCACAACCGTTACCAACACCTAAATCATTGAGACCATCAATACAGCCTAATAATCTTTGATGGAAGTCACCGATTGCATTTGAAATTGTTTTATCAACCTGACGTGTAATCTCTGCTTTAATGTAGTCATTGTCATTGATACCATTGAAAGCCATATCAAACTGGAATTTAATGGGATCAACTTTATTCTTGTAAAAGTCAGCGATCCTCAATTCTAGCTTTTGAAGTTTTAGGTTGATTTTCAGATTTAATTACTTCAACAACATCATCTGTAGGAGAGGTGTCAGAGGTATTTGCATCTTCAATGGTTGTTTTTACGACAAAACTTCTCTCATTTGTAGTACCAACAGAAGACACAAACTTCCAAGGTGATTTCTTTCCGCTTTGGGTATGCCATTTCTCAAATGTTGCACGTCCTTTTGTGTTATCAGGTCTTTGTGTGATGATAAAGTGCAATACTGAAAGCAAGAATACTGGAAGTTCAACATCTGTAATATTATTCAAATTTTCCTTTGTGACGCTTTTATTTAGAGCAATATCAAAGAGAGTGTTTTTGTCGATTTCGGTATCATTCTGAATTACCTCGATAAGAGATTTTACAAGCCACTCAGAACGCATTTCATTTATAAATCTGTTTATGAACTCTGACATTCTATTTAGAAGGTCAGGGTCTTTTTGTTTTATGGAAGAAGTGTATGAACTTATGACAGAGGGGTCAGTAAAAGGGATATAGGTACTCCCGTAATCTTGGCAGGTCTTAAACTGCGTAGTGCATTTTCCGAAAGTACCACCTTGAACTGATTCGAAACTATCGCCTGTAACTACCTTGACTAATCCCATCATTACATCAGTGTCTTTCAGTCCGTCAGATCCACTATTAAATTTATCTCTTGCTTTTATTCGTGTTTTTCTCGCCTGAAGAATTAATGAAAATAGTATTCCTCCGCAAAGATAAGGCACCTTTGTTGGGGTCATCCTTACAACCTCCTTTATTTAGTAACCTTAGAAAGCTTAGAAAGACGAAAACAGGGAGTTAGCCTGTTGACGGAAACCTTAGCCACTATAGGTTTATAAGTGAAGATTGAGATAAGACGTGGAAATGTTTAGACCTACCGCATCAACACTTTCTTAATATTATATCAGAAAAATATGAAAAAATCTACATTTCTCAAGTTTTGATGTGTGATTGTGAAGAAAATCTCGTAAAACTGATATAAATCTTCAAATCGAAATGAAAGTGAGGTGATTGGCAATGGCTAAGAACTCAAAGCAAACATCCAAGGCAGTTGCTTCGAAAGCAAGCAAAGTTCTTCGTGATGGAAGATTCAGCAAGACATAAAAGTCTGTTGCTGGAAGTGCATTAGCACAAACAAGACCAGGCAAGCGTAAGTAAGACTGGCAACTCTGGTGGGCGGAGAGAGATTGGATAATCAACCTGTCCACCTCCCTTCGGGGAAACATAAATATTAAATATCACAAGGCCTGATTAGCTATAAGGGCATTGGGATACAGATATCGGCATCAATCACAGGACAACCTGTGAAAGGTGCGATAGAGGTACCCTTATTTCCTTATGCCTTTTTCAGGCTTCATGGGTCGGTACTTCTACAAGCACCGGCCTTTATTTGTTCCCGTTGCCCTTCTGCAAGAGCCAGGCAGAAAGGCAGGAACTTTATGAAAATCAAGATTCGTTATGAGAACGAGTACCAGACCCTTGAGGTCGAAAATGTGGAATTGGAGAGATGGCTTAATATCTCCATTTCAGAAGATGAGAGTCAGGAAGACTACGAAAAGAGAATCCAGGATGTAATCGAAGAGAGATTCAACAGACCCGATTACAACAGTTGGCACAAGCATGACCGTCATACTGGCAATGCTTATATGAAGAGCAAGGACGGGACGGTTGAGGTCAACACAGAAGAGGCAATCATGTTCAGAGCAGCTGATAAGTCAGCCTTTAACAGTTCTATTGATGGAGTACATAACCAGCTTGAATACGAAGAGTGCTGTGACACTTTGAGAAGTTTTCTTAAACCTGCAGTAGCAGATATGGTCATTGCCATTGCCCTTGACGGATACACCGTTGGTGAGTATGCAGCATCAATCGGTGAGGATGCCAACAATGTCAGTCATCGTTACAGACGTGCAATCAACAAATTAAAAAAAGTTTTTTCAAAAACGTCCTTTTAACCCTTCTCCCAAGGCTACCAGGTAGGAGGGTGACACCTCCGAGAAATTAATTTAAGGAGGTAATTCGTATGGAATTACAAGTATTTAACAGCACAGAATTTGGCTCTGTAAGAACAACAACTGTAAACGGTGAGGTTATGTTTGTCGGCAAGGATGTAGCAGACATTCTCGGGTACCAGAACGGTAGTCGAGATATCAACCGCCATGTGGATGAAGAGGACAGACACAAGGTCATGATTTTTGATGGTAACCAAGATAAGGAAACCATCATTATCAATGAGTCGGGTCTTTACAGTCTTATCCTTTCAAGCAAAATGCCTAATGCAAAGAAATTTAAGCATTGGGTTACATCAGAAGTTCTTCCGGCTATCCGTAAGCATGGAATGTATGCCATCGATGAGATTCTCAATAATCCTGATCTTGCGATTGCAGCACTCACACAGCTTAAAGAAGAGCGTGAGAGAAGAAAGCAACTTGAATGTATGGCACTTGTTCAGCGTCAGCAGATTGCAGAACTCCAGCCAAAGGCAAGCTACTATGACCTTATTTTACAGAACAAAAACACAGTTCCTATTACACAGATTGCAAAGGACTACGGCATGAGCGGTCGCAAGTTTAATGAACTGCTTCATGAACTGGGAGTTCAGTACAAGTTCAGAAAGACATGGCTCTTATATCAGCAGTATGCAGAATGCGGATACACACAGTCCCGTACCTACGCAATCGATGATAACAGAAGTGTGATGCATACCTATTGGACACAGAAGGGCAGACTTTTTCTTTATGACCTTCTGAAGAATGAAGGTATCTACCCGCTAATCGAACAGGAGGATTAAAAGACATGGGCATTGATAAGTTTAATCATGAGGGCTATTCTGACCCAACTACATATGAGGCTCTTACCAATATCCATCGTGAAGAAATGGCAGCTGATAAAAAGGCTGCTTATCTTCCTTTGGTGTATGTTTGTAGTCCATATGCGGGAGATATTGAAACCAATGTTAAGAATGCAAAACGATACAGCAGATTCACTGTTGATGAAAATGCTATCCCGGTAACACCACATCTTTTATATCCACAGTTTATGGATGACGGCAATGAAGCTGAAAGAGAGATGGCTATGCATTTCAATTATGTACTTCTAGGTAAATGCACAGAGGTCTGGGTCTTCGGCGGTGTGATTAGCCGAGGCATGGCTCGTGAGATTAGTGTTGCCAAGAAAAGAAGAATGAAGATCAGATGGTTTACCCAGGATTTGAAGGAGGTCGGAGAATATGATTAATTTTACTGTTTATTCAGCAGACTGTGTCGGAAACAGCGGTAACTGTCTGTATCCCAATAAGAATGTTGTAACGGATAGAGAGTCCTTTATCGTAGCAACGAAAATGGATCATGTAACTGCAAAGTACAAAGGGAACTATCGCAGTAAGGATAACTTTGAATCCTCCGACTGTATTCCTCTTGACTGTGACAATGACCATTCAGAGAACCCGAAAGACTGGCTTACTCCTTTTGATATTGCTCTTTCAATTCCGGGAGTTGTCTTTGCTGCATCTTACAGTAGACACCACAACCTTCCAAAGGGTGACAAATCGGCAAGACCGAGATTTCATGTGTTCTTCCCTATACCAAAGGTAACGGACGGAGAAGAGTATGCAGCAATGAAACGAAAGATTGCTGATGCCTTCCCTTATTACGATACCAACGCATTAGACTCTGCCAGATTCCTTTATGGAAATGACTCTGATGAAGTAGAGTTCTATGAAGGTGATAAAACCATCCTTGATTATCTGGAAGAGGATGATTTTGCAGACTTCGATGCAAGCCTTGAGCAGGTGCGTGAAGGTCAAAGAAACAGTACCATGAGCCACATTGCCGGAAAGATTATCAAGAGATACGGAAATACAGAAGATGCTTATCAGATCTTCCTTAAGAAGGCAGAACTCTGTAATCCGCCACTTCCTGAAAGTGAACTGGGGGTAATATGGAGAAGTGCATCAAAGTTCGGTAACAAGGTGTCGAACCAGGAAGGCTACATTCCACCTGAACAGTACAACTCTGACTGCAGATTAAAGCCGGAAGACTTCTCCGATGTGGGCCAGGCTACGGTTCTTGCAACTGAGTATAAAGACATTCTTCGCTATTCCCCATCTACCGATTACATGGTATACAACGGAAGTTTCTGGGAAGAGTCAAAGCCAAAGTCCCAGGGTGTTTCCCAGGATTTAACGGAAAGACAGCTTGCAGAGGCTGAAACCGAAATGAAGAAGGCTATGGATGAACTTGTAAAGAATGGTGGCATGGAGATTCTTGTATCCGTGGGTCCGAAAAAAGCTGTGCAGATGTTCAATAAACAGCAGGCTCATGCTTATGAAATGTATGAAGATGCTTCTGTCTATAAGAAGTATGCCATTAAGCGAAGAGATACGAAAAACATTGCTGCCACATTAAAAGAGGCTCGTCCGATGCTTGAAGTGGAACAGAGAAACCTTGATGCTGATGAGTTCATGTTGAACACACCGACTCTTACCTATGATTTAAGACAGGGCATTAAGTTTCCAATGGAACACAGACCAGAACATTTCATCACAAAGCAGACAGCCGTTGACCCATCAAGTGATGGAGCAGATATATGGGCAGCTGCACTTGATACCTTCTTTTTAAAGGATACCGACCTTATCGATTATGTTCAGAGAATGGTTGGTTTGTCAGCAATCGGCAAGGTGTATGTGGAGGCACTCATTATCGCATACGGAGAAGGTCGCAATGGTAAGTCTACCTTCTGGAATGTTATTGCAAGAGTCCTTGGTACATATTCAGGAAACATCTCTGCAGATATGCTGACCGTTGGATGCAGAAGAAATGTCAAGCCGGAACTTGCCGAGGCAAAGGGTAAGAGAATGCTTATCGCGGCAGAACTGGAAGAAGGCATGAGATTGAATACTGCCAATGTAAAGCAGCTTTGTTCAACTGATGAAATCTATGCTGAAAAGAAGTATAAAGATCCGTTCTCATATACTCCGACACATACCCTTGTGCTTTATACCAACCATCTGCCAAAGGTCGGTGCGATTGATAAAGGTACATGGAGAAGACTCATCGTTATTCCGTTTGACGCCAAGATTGAAGGAAGTGCTGATATCAAGAACTATGCAGACTATCTCTTTGAAAAGGCAGGCGGAGCAATCCTTACATGGGTAATCGAAGGCGCAAGAAAGGTAATCGCAGACAACTACAAAATTGACCCGCCACAGAAGGTGCGTGATGCCATTGAGCATTATAAGGAGAGTAATGACTGGCTTTCCTACTTTTTAAGTGAACGCTGCGAACTTGACCCTGCCTATGTGGCAAAGTCGAGTGAAGTATATAACGAGTATCGAATCTTCTGTACCCAGGTTGGTGAGTTTACAAGAAGCACAACAGATTTCTACACAGCCTTGGAAACGGTCGGATTTGAAAGATATCGTGACCGTAAAGGCAGATACATTAAAGGATTAAGACTCAAGACAGACTTTATGGAAGAAGAGTAATGACAGTAGGTGTGACAGTTAATGACGGCTATTTACTATCCTTTCTGATCTGCCATGTTGAGTGTGTAGTATTGATGTCAAGGCTTGGGGAAGAAATAAATGCATATTTTAAGTCGGAGGATAAACACCTCCGACTTTTTTTGCGGACTGATATGTAATTGAATCGACGAAACGCATTGTGTAGTCAAGAAATTCTGACGGCTTTACTGAGTTTTCGCAGAGAAGCCTGAAAAGCTTTGACGCCTCGTCCTTGTCGGTAATAATGTCATCAATCGAAAGGCTTCCCGAAAAATCTGATACAATAATGCCGTAGGTACTTGCCGTCAGCGTTTCTATGCAAACTACACGTTTGAAAAGCGAGTAACTGATTTTGGAATTTGCACTTGTTGCTGTCTGGATTATCTGGTAAAACATAAAAATATCTCCCTTTATTTTTTCTATTCTATTCAAGAAACGACTGAGGTATGTACTTTGCAGATTATATTGTAACGGTAAACTGTTTATATATGGAATTAATAGAAAATTTTAGAAAATTATTGACAGCGCCGCCTTGGGTATGTTACAATTCAATCAGACACGAAAGGAGCGAAAATATGAAAATTGCAATCTGTGATGACAGCGAAATTGACAGAGATATAATCTCCGACTTTTTGCGTACATATACGACCGAAAAATCAATTCCCGTACAGCTTGCCGAGTATGAAGACGGAGTAAATCTCCTTTATGATGTAGAGGACGGAAAATACTACGACTTGATTTTTCTTGATATATATATGGCGCAGACTCACGGTATGGATATCGCAAGACTTTTGAGAAAGAACAAATATCCGGGAAAGATTATCTTTCTTACCAGCACCTCGGATTTCGCAGTAGACAGCTACGAGGTCGATGCGGCAGGCTATCTCTTGAAGCCGCACGATTACAGTAAAATCAGAAATATGCTGGACAGGATTTTCGACAGAACAGATGTAGGAGGATTCCAGTTTTCTGTCCGCAATACGGTCTATAATATTCCGTACAGCGAGCTTGTGTATGTCGAGAGCAGTAATAACGTTTGTATACTCCACCGCAGCGACGGAAGCAGTTATACTGTTTACCAAAGACTCAGCGATATTGAGGACAAGCTTAACGACGCAAGATTTCTCAGATGTCATCAAAGCTATATCGTGAATATGAGCTATATATCAAAGGCAGGCAAGCAGTTTGAGCTTACGACAGGCGATGTAGTGCTTATAAGGCAAAAGAGCCTCAAGGAAATAAGAAACGTCTATATGGAATACTGTTTGAAAAACAAGAAGCAGTAGCAGCCCGGGAGGAAATATTATGATCACATTGAATGAGTTCTACAAGGAGGCCGGCGGAGATTACGACGAGGTTGTGCGCAGACTTGTGAACGAGGAAAGGGTACTCAAATATCTCGGTAAATTTCCTGATGACAAAAGCTACCGCCAGCTGACCGACGCTCTGAAAGAGAAGGACATAGAGTCTGCAATTTACGCCGCACACACCTTAAAGGGTCTTTGCACGTCGCTCGGCTTCGGAGATATACTGCCGGAGCTGACTTCGCTTTACGGAATGCTTAGGAACGGAAATATAGATTGCCCGAAAGAACTTGAAAATGAAATCTCCGCAAAATATGCAAGGATAATAGACCTTATTGCGCTATTGAGATAAAGCAAAAATGGCATATTGTCTTACATCAGTATAGTTATATCACATTTTTATATGCCGTGCTTGAAAAAATGGAAAATGGCGAATTAAAAGTTGAATTTGGCAATTTTTCCCTTTTGCGTTTTTTTTATAGTGGTATACACAAAAACAATTTGAAACGCAGAATAGTATGTGATATAATCATGATATAATCATAAAAAAGGGAGTTGAGTTCAGTGACAAGGGTGTATTTTGTAAGACACGCACAGCCCGATTTTGAATGGGCTGACGACAGGACAAGGCCGCTCACCGCCGAGGGAAAATCAGACGGCAGACTTGTCCTCGACGTTCTCTCCGGTAAGAGAATAGATGCCTTTTATTGCAGTCCGTATCTTCGCAGTATGGACACAATTTCCGATACCGCAGAATTTTTCGGAAAGGAAATAATCACCGACGAACGACTGCGTGAACGGGTGAAAGGCTCACAGGGCAGCAACGGCAGCGAAATGTATCGCAAACGCTGGGAAAATCTCGACTTTCACGAGGATAACGGCGAGTCGATCGGAATGGTGCAAAAAAGAAATATCGAGGCGCTTTTTGAGATATTAAATAAGGAAAAGGGGAAGAATATCGTAATCGGTACACACGGCACGGCGCTAAGCTCAATCCTCAATTATTTTGACCCCGATTTCGGACTGAATGATTTTCTGCGTATCATAGACTGGATGCCCTACGTTATAGAGCTTGATTTTGAGGGCTTGACGCTCGTTTCAAAAGCGGAGCTTGGACATATTGAAAAGGCGTTTACCGCAAAGGCAAGATAACAGAGCAAAAAATGAATAATTTACCTAAAACCTCCGATACTATCATAAAAATATGATGATGTCGGAGGTTATATTTATGTCAGGAAAATTAAGCAGATGTACCTATAAAACGGAAAGCTCGCCCAGTATAGTTTCCAGCGCCTGCGTCGGCGGCAAAACCGAAAAGCAAGGCCCTATGCGTGACTATTTCGACAAAACCTTTCCCGATGATTACTGCGGAATGGATACCTATGAGCAGGCGGAGAGCTTTATGCAGAAAAAGGCAATCGAGCTGTGTCTGGATAAGATGTGCGCAAAAAGCGACGATATAGACTTTATGTTCGGCGGCGACCTTTTGAACCAGTGTACAGGCACGACCTATGGGGTGAGGGATTTGAACATTCCCTTTCTCGGCATCTACGGCGCTTGCTCGACAATGGCAGAGGGACTTTTACTGTCCTCGGTTATGGCGGATAACAAAGTCGGAAGCCGTGTTCTCGCAGTTACCTCGTCGCACTTCTGCACCGCAGAAAGGCAGTACCGCTTTCCCCTTGAGTACGGCGGTCAAAGACCCCCTACTGCACAGTGGACGGCGACGGCGAGCGGTGCCCTTGTGGTGTCCGCCGAGGGAAACGGGCCTTATGTTAGAGCTGTTACAATAGGCAGGATTGTCGATATGGGCGTAAGCGACGCAAATAATATGGGCGCCGCAATGGCTCCCGCCGCCGCAGAAACAATAGCCGAGTTTTTCCGTGACACTGGAAAGCAGCCGTCCGATTTCGACGCTGTCGTTACGGGAGATTTGGGAACGGTCGGCAGCCGTATTGTCTGCGACCTGCTTCTGCGTGACGGATTTGATATAAGAGAAAACCATAAGGACTGCGGAATGATGATTTATGACCCCGAAAAACAGGATGTGCATTCGGGAGGAAGCGGCTGCGGCTGTGCGGCAAGTATGCTGTGCGGATATTTCGTGCCGAAGCTCCGTGCCTGTGAAATTCAGAACATTCTGTTTGTTGCAACAGGAGCGCTTATGTCCCCGACAGTAAATCAGCAGGGCGAAAGCATCCCGTCGATTGCCCACGCAGTCTGGATTTCAAGCAGTAAGGAGGAGAACTAATGAATTATCTATGGGCATTTCTGGTAGGAGGTCTGCTTTGTGCGATAGGTCAGGTGCTTATCGACTATACAAGACTTACCCCGGCAAGAATTCTTGTGGCATACGTTGTAATGGGCGTAATATTAGGCGGCTGCGGCGTGTACGAGCCGCTCATCGAGTTTGCAGGCGGCGGCGCAACCGTGCCGCTTACCGGCTTCGGCTACCTGTTAGCCGACGGTGTAAAAAAAGCAGTTGACGAAATCGGTTTTCTGGGTATTTTCACAGGCGGTCTGACATCGGCGGCAGGAGGCATAAGTGCGGCAATTATTTTCGGATTTTTAACGGCATTATGCTTTAAAAGCAAGAGTAAGCCTGCCGCATAACCGGAATATCGAAATAATAAGAAAGCGGAAGCTTTATTTTTGCACACAATTTTCACTATTTTCGAGGGTTTATTGTTCAACAGCACGAAAAGTAATTTTTGCTGTTGACAATTGCCCCGTAAAGTGATAAGATAAATGAGTTGCTTAAAGACTAGGTCGATTCTTGAAGAAAAACTTCAAAAAAGTTTGAAAAAAGTCTTGACAGAGGGTCTTGAAAGTGATATAATAATCAAGCTGACCC
>MSHC01000006.1 GCA_001940995.1 Ruminococcus sp. Phil15 | reverse complement strand
GGAAGCACAAATCATACCGTTGTCGAACGTCTTAGAGTGAATGACAGAGGAAACCGTCATAAGAACGTCAGCGGACTTGTCAACAACAGCAGGCGTGTTACCTGCGCCGACTCCGACAGCAGGCTTGCCGCTTGAATAAGCAGCCTTTACCATTCCCGGACCGCCTGTAGCAAGAATGATGTCAGCCTCTCTCATGACCGTGTTCGTCAGTTCAAGGGACGGAACGTCAATCCAGCTGATGATGTTTTCAGGAGCGCCGGCTTTAACGGCAGCTTCCAGAACGATTCTTGCAGCCTCGATTGTGGACTTTTTAGCTCTTGGGTGAGGGGAGATGATGATGGCGTTTCTTGTCTTGAGTGCAAGAAGCGTCTTAAAAATAGCGGTAGAAGTTGGGTTGGTTGTAGGAATTACAGCCGCAATAACACCGATAGGCTCTGCAATTCTAACGGTACCGAAGGCTTCGTCCCTGTCAATAACGCCGCAGGTCTTGGTATCCTTGTAAGCGTTGTAAATGTATTCTGAAGCGTAGTTGTTCTTGATAACCTTGTCCTCGACAACGCCCATGCCTGTTTCTTCAACAGCAAGCTGTGCCAGAGGAATTCTTGCCTTGTTAGCAGCGAGAGCAGCAGCCTTGAAAATTCTGTCTACCTGTTCCTGCGAGTAGGTAGCAAACCTAGCCTGTGCTTCTCTCATAACCGAGAGGCGGGACATAAGAGCGTCAACATTGTCAATAATTGCTGTGTTGTTTTCGTTCTGTGCCATAGTTTTAACCTCCAAAAAATTATATTGATAAAGATATTCTGTGCCTATTTTTATGCTATTATAATTATACATTTTTGTTAATTTATTGTCAATGTTTTTGATAACAATCTTTAAAGTTTTTTATCCGTATCACTTATTTATTATGCACAAAAAGGTTCGGAAATTTTATGCTTTTTGAATAATTTGAATGTGACATAATAACAAAAACAGAGCCGTAATATGTCGCAAATATACAAAAGACTGAGATATCATACCTAATAATAAAATGACAATTTAGGATATAAATTATGAATAAATCTTTAACAATTGTAAACATTGTGCAAAACGCTGGACAAAAACGCAAATTCGTGGTACAATATCTACAATAAGGGCGAGGCGAATGCGACCGCCTGTATATTTGAAAGGAGAAAATTATGGATAACAGAATTTTAATCGCCGAAAAGACAGAGTATAATGTCTATAAAGAGGGCGATCTCGCGCTCAAGGTATACCATGACGCAAAGTATAAGGAGAAGTGCCTGTATGCCGCACTTACCCACGCAAGAGTTGAAACAACGCTTGTAAATTCATTTATTAAGATGCCTATAATTCATGAGGTTTCCGTAATAGACGGAAAGTGGTTTGTCGCAATGGACTGGATAGAGGGTAAGTCATTGGGTCAGCTTATGAAGGAAAATCCCGACAAGCTTGAAACCTATATAAACCAGTTTATCGAAATACAGACTGAGCTTCATGCACAGTATATGCCGCTTTTAAGCAAGCTCAAGGATAAAATGGCAAGA
>MSHC01000005.1 GCA_001940995.1 Ruminococcus sp. Phil15 | reverse complement strand
GAGACGTTTGCGCCCATGCTGGTGCTTTATCATCGACAAAACCAATCCGTATCACGGTGATTACTGTCTATGCGGAAAAGCAATTACCGTAGATATGCAAACAGGTAAGGTGTATACGTTTATTGAGAATGTGCTTTACTAGGCAGTGAAGATGTAACAAAAGGAGGACAACAAGATGACTTTGAATAAAGAAAAAAGACAATTGTGCCTTTGCCGAATTGTCGAAGTACAAAACGATGAAAGCATTGAGAAGGCGAGATGATAAACATGAGGGCGTTAAGAGGGGACCTCAACAAGTCAATATTGAACATCGGCTTTGTCGGCGCCGTGCTGTCAGTCATGCTGCTGTGCTTCACGGCTCCTGAATACACGGACATGGATACAGGTAAAGTCTACACGGTTTTTGAAGCCATGTTCAAGCTCGATGAGAGCGTAATAATGGAAAATTCGAGTTTGTCCTCCTATAATCTTTTAGAAGGCTCTCTTACCGGATATATCAATATGTTTTTACCTATAATTGTTGCGTTCCCGTTTATGGTGACATTTTGTGCCGAGCGCAACAGCGGCTTTATGCGGTTTTCAATCACCCGTACAGGAAAAATAAAGTATTGCCTTTCAAAATTCTTTGCGTGCTTTATAACAGCGGGTCTGGCGGTAGTGCTGGGAGTAATGCTTTACGGTATCGTGGTATGGATTAGGTTTCCGTCTGTATATGATTACACGGCTGTCACACCACCCGACAAGGAAATTATTATAAAAGGATTACTCAGAGTTTTCGGAGCGGCATTTCTCTACGGAGCCGTATCTGCAATGCCTGCGTTTTTCATCAGCTCGTTCTGCAAGAACCCATATCTTATAACCTGCACACCGTTTTTGATAGTATATCTGTGGAACACTGCGCTGGAAAAGGTTACTATGGAGCTTTTGATGTCCGGAAAAATGGAGGAATCGGGAAAGCTTTCGCCTTACTTTCCGGATTCCATAACGTATCTGTTCATGTATCTCAATGATGAAAGCGTAAACCGAAGAATAATAATCTTTAATTCTTTGTATGTGGTAGTGTTTGCGGTGTTGTTCATTGTTGTTATGAATTGCAGAAAGGATAAGGGTATGTAAAATTATGAAAAAAGCAGTCTTGTGTGAGGATACATACTACGTCTGCACAGAGGGGCAGGGCGATTTATATGTTCGGATTTAGCCTGAAGAAATGCTTTGCCACGGCAAAGACGGAGTACATAAAATGGATATGCGACGCAAGAATGATAATTTTTGCGGTGCTGCTCATATTTATTTATAATTTTGCCATAATTCCGTTGCTCGATAATGCGGAGCTTATGGGAAAGCCGCTGAATATGCTTGAGCCGTTTGTGGCGATAGCAAATTCAAAGATGATACTTTTAATAATACCGCTTGTGTTTCTTACGCTTATTGCGGATTTCCCGAAAATCGATACTAACACGTTATTCTACATTGTGCGTGTCGGCAGGATTAACTGGGTGGTCGGTCAGATATTAAAGCTTGTGTTTATGGCGATTACAGTAATCACGGCAGTGTTTATCGGCGCTGTCGTTCCGATGCTGGGCAGAGGCTTCTGGGGAAGTCAGTGGAGCGAGGTTGCAAAAGACTTTGTCGACACCTTCCCCGAAATGTCGGGAAGCTTCGGAGTTGAGCTTCTTCCTGCGAATCTTTACAACCAGCGTCCGCTGCTTACCCTCGCAGTACAGAGCTATGTGCTGCTGTTTGCATATCTGCTGGTAATAGGTCTTTTACTGCTGTTCTTCTCGCTGATAAGACAAAAAATCACAGGCTTTATATTGTGCGGCGGAGTAATAACCGCAGGAGCGGCGCTTTGTGCGATAAACTCTCGCATTATGTGGGCGACTCCTATGGCGCACTCGATAATATGGATGCATTACACAAAGTACTTCCGTGAGCCTATCGTATCAATGGAAGCTTCGGTGGTGTACTTTGTCACGGTTATATTTGTGCTGATAGTATTCTGCTGTGTGGCGATAACATTTTTCGATTACGACAATGTTACCGAGATAGCGATGTAGAGAGAAGGGAGAAGCTATGAACATTATAGATGTAAAGGGCGTAAATCTTACAATCGGTAAAACCGAAATTTTAAAGGATATAACAGTATCGTTTGAGGACAATATGATACACGGGCTTATAGGAAGAAACGGCTCGGGAAAAACTATGCTTATGAAGTGCATAAGCGGATTTGTAAATCCCACAAGCGGACAGATAGAGGTAGACGGCAAGATAGTCGGTCAGGACGTCGATTTCCCTAAGAACATGGGTATAATCATAGAAACTCCGGGATTTATACCATATTACAGCGGATATAAAAACCTGAGTCTGCTCGCACGCCTTAATCATAAGATAAAAAAAGCTGAGATTCGTCAGTCTATGAAGCAGGTAGGACTAGACCCCGACCTTAAACGCCATGTCAGGAAGTATTCTCTGGGTATGCGTCAGCGTCTGGGACTTGCCCAAGCGATAATGGAAAATCCCAAGCTGCTTATTCTGGACGAGCCGTTCAACGGACTTGACAAGGACGGCGTTAAGGAGATGAGAGAGTACCTCCTTTCGTACAAGGAGCAGGGAAAAACGATACTTATATGCTCTCATTCTGCCGAGGATATAGATATTCTCTGCGATACGGTACACGAAATGGATAAGGGAAAAATAGAAAAGGTGCGCTAATCGTGCGATAAATCCTGCACGGCAAAGCCCGTAAAAAGTCACAGCTTTTTCGGATTATCTTCCGAAAAGCTGCGGCTTTTTTATTTCTGGCACTA
>MSHC01000004.1:929-1900 GCA_001940995.1 Ruminococcus sp. Phil15 | reverse complement strand
CACCAGCATGGGCGCAAACGTCTCTTTTCCTTATAGGCATCGTCCTCCGGCTGATAACCGTCTGCAAAAGCCCAACCATCAATTGGTTCACTTACAACTACATATTTTATAGCCACTTCGGAAATCTTCTGCCTATAATACTGCGCAAGATATTGGTTTGCTATGTCTATTGCGGTTTCAAGAGGTATATACTTATCGGTATATTTACCGTCCTTTTCAAATCCGTTGTCCTCTATCATATTGTATATTTCGCCAATCCTATTCGGCGTCGTGATAGTCATATAAAGCACTTTGCGCTTATTATTCATGTCCTCTAATGCTTTAGGCACGTAAAGATGAAAATAAGGCATACCGTCATAAACATACTCAAACTGTACTATATAAAAGTAGTTGTCACTGCCTGCATTTTTATGTATGACAAGCTCCGTGGGAGATAAAGGTGCGTCAACGTATTTGCTGAGCTTATCCGACGCAACTCCCTGCGCAAATTCAAGCGCCTGTGCAGGCGAATACTTTTCCCCGTTCACTGTATACTGAGTGTCGGGCGCTTGCTCTCCTCTGTCAAGGTGAATTATTTGTTCAACTTCCGTCGAGTCGTCGTACCTAATATCTATAGTGGCTGATTCATACATTATAAATCTTCCTTCGGCGTCACAGCGGCAGCTATAACCTGTATCTTCTTCGACTTCAAACCAAATATAAGACAAAGAAAAAGGTCCGTTGCCGTTTATGTATTGTTCCACTGCCTCTCCGTCCGGCAGCGGATTTCCGTAACCATCTTCAAACACAGTATCGGGGTGTTCTTCCTTAGCATAATAAAAAATATCATCGAACAGCTCATAGCATTTTTTATTACACTCTTCAGGCGTTAAGTTATCGTCAAGAGGAGCATAATACTTATTGAGCTTATCGACATTCGGGATATTTAAAACCGCTTCGGATAAATCAAGGTTATCATATTCTTTGTCGGG
>MSHC01000004.1:0-853 GCA_001940995.1 Ruminococcus sp. Phil15 | reverse complement strand
CTGCTATTATTATTGCCTTTTTCTTCTTATTCAAAGTCATCTTGTTGTCCTCCTTTTACTCTACCAAGTGTATTTTCCGGTTATATTACAGTTTTTCACATTTTGATAGTCAATAAGTCTGAAATAAAACTGCAAATACTGTCCGTATACGACAGGCGTATCCAAATTTTTATATACATATCCGCTGGTGTTGTAATACTCGTCATAGCCAAAACCGAAGCCTATGAAAACATCACCCTCTGGATCCTTTGATACATAGGCATAATACATCACATGAGGAGCCGGTTTGTCATACGGCCGTTCTGTATAAAAGCTTGTACAGCTTACCCTGCATCTGGTTTTGCCCGGTTCTGCCGCTCCGGTTTGTATAAAACCTGAGTATAAGCCGTTTGTACTGTATGTGCCGTTGCCTCGGTTCTGTCTGTACACGTTCCATGTGCCACTGGTGGGTATATATTCCGCACTTGCACTTGTCACCATCATAGCAGTAGCCATTGCCATAGCCGATACTGCCGCCAATATTTTCTTAAAAAATCTGCTTTTCATTAAAATCCCCCCTTGTATTTATAAAGTTGTTGTTTTACATTGCCGTGTTTAATTCCTACTTCTCCAGCCGATTTACGGCGTCAGTTTCCCATCGGACGTCACCGCCAAACTATTTTTATTGTGTGCCGTTAAATTTTTTGCCATAATCATGAAATAAATCACCTAAAAAATGAAAATCCTTATGAATTTAGTATACACCCCGTTTCATTATTTGTCAATACAATTCTATTGATTTAAAATTGTTTGTGACATATTCTAGATTATAAGCCTGCGTTTTGTGAATTAGTGCCAGAAATAAAAAAGCCGC
>MSHC01000003.1 GCA_001940995.1 Ruminococcus sp. Phil15 | reverse complement strand
GCTGCATGGTTACCATCCATGGTTTTCATTTTTCTTGCCATTGGTTTTTAAACCTCCTCAAAATTTTGAAGTGATATATTCAACCGTCTAAGCACAGAATTAACCATACTATGACAGTATCCTTCAACTATACATTTTATCACATTGCCACGCATTTGTAAATAGCAAAATAATCATTTGGCAATGTTTTTCTTTCTTTTGAACAAATTTTGCGTTATTATAATATCCAATTGTTAAACTTATGACAATCTTCTTTGCGGCACACAAAAACGGACCGCACCGTTGTCCGATGCAGTCCGCATAAATTGCCTGTTACTTTGTGTTCTTGAGGTTCCAGCGGAAGGTTGATATACGCTGTGCCTTGGTGTTGTCGATATTCCAGTTCTGAAGCGCCATAGAGATATCGAAATATCGGTAGTCGCTCTTGGCTCTTGCTTTGCTGAGAGGAACAAGGCTTACAGGAGGCGCTTTCTGGATAACGGCGCCTATTCTGTGATGCTCTCTTTCGTAGTCAAGGATCTCCTTTGAGGTGATAGCCTTGGAGTCTGCGATATTGTAAAGTCCCTCGTATCTCACCGTAGGAATATTTACGATAGCGTTGATAAAGTCCACGAGGTTAAACACGCAGCAGAATGAGAACGCATTTTCGCCCTCTCTGATAATGTACGCAACGTCCTCCTTGGCGTCATAGACTCTGTCACGGAGATTCTGGGTATACTCGGCTGTATAAAGCGGAGCGACTCTTGCTATAACGGGAACCGTGTCCGACTTCTTTGTAGCCTTAATAAGATATTTTTCGCTCGTCAGCTTCATATCGCTGTAGTTCGTATTTCCCTTGGTATCGACCGATTCTCTTACAGGCTCTCTGCCCTTCTGCATACCGTATACCTGCGTTGTTGAAAGGAGAACGATATTTGTAACGCCTGCTTTTACCGAAGCGTCATAAAGAAACTTGTCGCATATCTTACTGCTCTTTATAACATCGTCCGTGATAAGCGAGTCGATGTCGTTATCGACAGAGCAGGCAAGATGCACCACTGTATTTATTCTCTGCGTCTGGAGAATATTCTCGATAACGGATTTATCTGTAATATCGCACTGAACAAAGGAATAATCCGGACTTGTTCCCACGAACTCATTAGGTCTGCTGTCAACAGCAAACACCTTATGCTTTTTCTGCAACAGGCTTGAAGCAAGGTACATACCTACCATTCCGCTTGCTCCCGTAACCAATACTGTTGCCATTATGTCCACCTCATTTTCTTCAAGGCAATCCGCCCGTTTTGGCGAAATTAATATTTCAGGTTTGCCTAGTGATAGTTTTCCTTTATACTATTATACCATATTGTACACAAATTGCAAACACATTTTTTCACTTTTATGAATTTTTTATTTATCCGATAATTTCCCTTGCAACTTTTTGTGAAATGTGATAAAATTATATACGATTTATACATGCAAGGAGAAGTTTTTTGTGCATTTTACAGACCTGATTTTTCTATTCTGCTTCGTGCCGATAACGCTTTTGCTGAGTTTTCTTGAAAAAAGTACGGAGTATAAAAATTTTATCTTGATAATTTCTTCCGTTTTGTTCTTCACATGGGGCAGACCTTTTGCAGTTTCTCTCCTTTTGCTGACCTGCGTTTTCGACTGGGGAATGGGGCTTCTCTGCTCCGACAAAAAGAGCAAACCGATTAAAATATTCGCATTGTCGCTTGACGCCATAGTTAACTCCTGCATATTCCTGCTGTTTGAGAGAAGCTTCCTTTTCGGGGACAGCACGCTTGCATCTCTTTCGGAAAAGCTTATGCCGCTCGGCATTGCAATTATGACGGTAAGAGGCTTTTCGTATGTCTTTGACGTTTTCACAGGCAGGACTGAGGCTGAGAAAAATCCGTTCTGCGTTATGACATATTCGGTATGCTACCCTCTTATGACAGGCACGCCGCTTGTCCGCTACGGAGATATGCGTGGGCAGATTTTAAAGCGGACTGTGACAGGCAAAAAGCTCAGCGACGGACTAACAAGAATTATCCTGGGTATGACAAAGCTTGCGGTTGTAACGCCCGTGCTTCAGAGGCTTATCTCAGCAGGACTCAACCCGAACGAGGTCACGATGTCGGGAAGCTTTGTGGGAATGGGTGCGCACATACTTAATATATGCGTTACATGGTCGGGGCTTTGCGACCTGTCTATCGGTCTTGGAAAAATTTTCGGCTTCGACTTTAAGGAAAGCTTTACGGGATTTAAGTACACGGGTTATGTTACAGGCTTCACGAGGAGCTTTCACTCATCGCTCTGCGATTTCGGCAGAGATGTGTTCATAACTCCGCTTCAGAAAAAAAACCAGATCCTCAGAATTATAGGCACGCTCATATGCGGCGCTGTGATAGGTCTTTGGTACAAAAGCACGCTTATGTTCCTTATCGCAGGCGTAACGGCTGCGTTATTTGTGGCTGTTGAGGAAATATTCCTCAAGAAAATTCTCGACAGCATTATGCCTATGATAACCTGGGCATACACAACAGTCGTTCTCGGCTTTGTGTTCTCACTCACCGCATTCGACGGTTTCTCTGGTATGCTGGTATGGGCAAAGGGCTTGATAGGCAAGGGCGAAGGCTACTTTATGAGCGTGGCATTAAAGGACGCAATCACACAAAACGCATTTTTGCTCGCTGTTCTGGCAGTCTGCTACCTTCCGTTCTCAAGAGGCTTTTTCAGAGAGAAAATCGACAAGCATTGCGAAAAATCCGTAAAATTCTACTCGGCAACGAGAATTGCACAGACGGTCTGCCTTTGCGTTATGCTCCTGCTGAGCGCTGTAACGCTTACGGAAGCGGCAATCCGCTAATACAATCTATCGGAAAGGAGAAGCTTATGTCCGATAATTTTGACGACCTTAATTTCAGGCTTGACGGCGGGAAGCTCATGCCTCCTGCTCCAAAAGAAGAAATAAAAAAGCCGCTGTCCGAAGCGGCGGATAATGTTCCCGACAGCATTGAGGATATTTCAGAACCGGCTTATGAAGATATTCTAAATCAGACAGAGGAATACGAAGAAGCCGAAGCTATCGAAGAAGCCGAAGCAGACGAAACGGCTCTGTCCGAAGCGCAGGAGGACGGCGAAATCGTGCCTGTTTGCAGTCTTGAGATACCTAAAGAGGACGACAGGCAGGGCGACAAAATGCTATCGGAGCTAGGCAGAGAAAGCGTTGAGAGCCATTACAATTTTATAAACACGGCGGTTCTGTCGCTTCTTTTCCTTGTTGTCGCTCTTACGCTTCTTCTTATAAGACAAGGCGAGAGGTACGGCGAGGACAATGCACAGCTTACCTTTGACACGTTTTTAGACGGCAGTTACACGGCGCAGCTTTCACGCAAGTACATAAACGACCTGCGTGTAGAATCGCTTGCTTCAAGGCTTTCGGATATGACAAAATACCTCTACGGCTTCCCTGCAAAAGAAAACGACGGGAACGATTCTGACCCATCGCAGAGCGGCAGTACCGGCACGGTTACTACAACATTGCCGTCCGGGGTACAGACTACTGAAAACACCACAACGACTCCTGCGGTAATATCAAACGACCCTGATGTGACAGGCTCGCAGATCACTATGGAAACGGAGGCTACGACGCAGGGCGACGTCTTTACGGGAGTTACGCTCACAACTACCCCGTCGCTCACGACCTCGTTTACCACTACTATGCCGTACTCGTACACGGCTTCCAAGACGCAAACAACGACGCCGAGCGAAACGACTCCGTCAGAAACGACAACGTCGAGCGAAACATCGTCCGAAACTACTACAACTACTGTAACAACACCGCCGAGCGAAACGACCCCGTCGGAAACGACAACACCGAGTGAAAGCTCGACTACTACTACGACCACCACAACGACTACAACGACCACTACTACAATGCCTTCCGAGCCTGAGCCGCCGTCGGAAGATTCCGAAGTCTGATCATGAACACGGTAAAGGATAATCCGTTCCCGTTTTCTTGCGACAACAAGAGATACCGCACATACAGCCACTACCTCAAAGAGCGTTTTGGCAAAAAGGTGTTCAAGGTATCGCTGAATTTAGGGCTGTCCTGCCCTAACCGTGACGGGACAAAGGGGTGTGGAGGCTGCATCTACTGCTCGGACAAACTGAGCGGCGATTTCGGCGGAAATCCCCGTGAATCGCTGACAAAGCAGTTTTGCGAGGTCAGGTCTGCTATGGAGAAGAAATGGCAGGACGGCTTCTGCATACCATATTTTCAGGCAGGCACGAACACCTATGCCGACATAGAGTTTTTAAGGGAAGCATATGAAACAGCCCTGTCGTTTGACAACTGCGTGGGGCTTGCGGTTGCTACCCGTGCGGACTGCATAACAGAGGAAATTGCAGACCTGCTCTTTAGCATATCAAAGAGGACCTACCTTGTTGTGGAGCTTGGACTTCAAACTATCCACGACAGCACGGCGGCGCTGATAAACCGCTGTCACAGCTTTGAGGACTTTTTGCAGGGCTACAGGCTTCTTTCCAACAGGGGCATAAACGTGTGCATTCACCTGATCGACGGTCTGCCGAACGAAACAAAGCAGATGATGGTTGAAACGGCGAGGGTCGTCGGCAGGCTTCATCCCCACGCAGTCAAGCTTCATCTCCTGCACATAATCAAAGGCACTAGGCTTTGCGATATGTACGAGAGCGGCGGCGTTACTCCTCTCACGCTTTCGGAGTACGTTGACATAGTGTGCGACCAGCTTGAGCTTTTCCCACAGGAAACCGTCATAGAGCGCGTCACGGGCGACGGAGCAAGGGACACGCTTGTCGCTCCGCTGTGGAGTCTGAAAAAGCTGTGCGTTATGAACGAGATAGACAAGGAGCTTGGCAGGAGAAATTCCTACCAGGGTATAAGGTTTGAGAAGCCGTAATATAAATCCTGCCGATAATAAATTGCTATTGATTTTTTTCGTGGATTTATTTATAATAAGATTGTAGCTACATAAAAGACAAACAAAAATATGTGTTGAACAACTTTGTTGAACAACTTCATCGAACAAAACGGATTTTACAAGGAAAGGACAGGGTGACAAAAAATGACAAAGAAAATACTAAGCGCTGTTTTAGCTCTTTCGATTTGCGCAGGCTTTGCAGGCTGTGCAAACGAGATTGAATACAAATCCCCCGAACAGCTTGGCGGTGCGTCTTCTGTTTCAGACGACAGCACGAAGCCCGATGACAGCTCAAAGACCGACGACAGTTCAAAGACTGACGACAGCAGTTCTGCCCCCGACGACAGCAGTTCCGGCACGAACGACAATCCGCCCGTGAGCAATCTTACTGTCAGGGAAAACGACGACAAGTACTTTGAGAAGTGCGCTTTTGTGGGAGAGGCTATCTGCTCGGGAATGGGCTATGTAAAAGACATAGAGGACGAGTATATTTACACGCAGAATTCTGCGCACGTCCATGACATAGCGGACACAAGCTGGACGGTAGACGGTGTTTCTAGACCTCTGCCGGACGCTCTTTACAGTGCGGACAGAAAGTACATATACATCTGGGTAGGTCCTAACGACCTCACAAGCTACAATCCTAACAGCTTTGCAGAAAAATACGAGGAGCTTGTCAAAAAGATCACCTATGCCAACCCTATGGCGTATGTCGGAATAATCTCCGTTGCTCCCGTAAGCGCATCATACGAGCAGGGACTTGGCGGCGACACTATTTCCGACTACAATATGAGGCTTGCAGAGCTTGTGGACAAGCTTGACAACAACAGGATTTATTTCTTCAATCTCATTACTGTGCTGGGTGACAGCAACGGACATCTGAAAAGCGAGTTCGACACGGGCGACGGCCTGCACATGACGCCGTCGGCGTACAGAAAGGTCGCAGAATATCTCCTCCAGAACCAGATTCACCCGTATCTCAGCGATTTTGAAATTGACCCGGACGACAGCTCGGCAACCGACAGCAGTTCGACTGACGACAGCTCTGCCGCAGACGACAGCTCAAGCGAGGAAGCTTCCGAATAATCCGCTCCCAAAGGTTTCATACTAAAGCGACAAAAAAATGCAAACGCTCTTGTGCTTATTTAAGTACGGGAGCGTTTTTTCTGCGCCGATATCCTATTTATCCGTTCAAAAGCAAAAAACAAGAGGGAAAGCGCAATGCCTTCCCTCGAAGCCTTACAATATTTTGTTTTTCCGACGCCTTATGCTCTGACTGCGTCGAAGCCGAGCTTTATATCTGCAAGGATATCCTCGACATTTTCAAGGCCTACCGAGAAACGGATAAGACCTCCGTCTATGCCTGCCGCAACAAGCTGTTCATCGGTGAGCTGACGGTGCGTAGCAGACGCAGGGTGAAGCACGCAGGTACGGATATCGGCAACGTGCACCTCGTTCGAGGCAAGCTTCAGGCTGTCCATAAACTTAACTGCGGCAGTTCTTCCTCCCTTGATTGAAAATGATATAACGCCGCTTGTTCCGAGAGGGAGATACTTCTCAGCGAGTGCGTGCTGCTTGCTGCTTTCGAGTGCGGGATATGTCACAAACTCTGCCATTTCACTGTCCTCGATATACTTAGCGACAATAAGCGCATTTTCGCAGTATTTCTTCATTCTTACGGCGAGCGTTTCAAGGCCCAGATTGAGCAGGAACGAGGAATTAGCGGCAGGGTAGCAGCCGAAATCTCTCATAAGCTGCATTCTTGCCTTAACGATATACGGCGCAAAGGCATAATCTCTTGTGTAAACGGTGCCGTGGTAGCTTTCGTCAGGCTCTGTCATACAAGGGAACTTGCCGTTTGTCCAGTCGAACTTACCGCTGTCTACGATAACGCCGCCTACCTGCACTGCGTGGCCGTCCATATACTTAGATGTTGAATGGATAACTATATCTGCGCCCCACTCGATCGGTCGGCAGAGAATAGGCGTTGCGAATGTGTTGTCAACGATAAGAGGAACGCCGTGAGCGTGCGCCACTCTTGCCCACATCTCGATGTCGAGGACTGTTATAGCAGGGTTGGCGAGTGTTTCACCGAATACTGCCTTTGTGTTATCCTTGAATGCGGCGGAAAGCTCCTCCTCCGTTGCGTCATGCTCAACGAAGATACACTCTATGCCCATTCTCTTGAGCGTTACGGCAAAGAGATTGATTGTTCCGCCGTAGATTGAAGCGGAAGCGATAAAGCTGTCGCCTGCCTCGCAAATGTTGAGAATGGAAAGGAGAGATGCAGCCTGACCTGACGAGGTACACATTGCAGCTACGCCGCCCTCTAATGCGGCAATCTTCTTTTCAACGCAGTCGGTTGTCGGGTTTTCAAAACGTGAGTAGATAAGGCTCTTGGTAGGGTCGTCGAAAACTGCGGCAACATCGTCCGTGGAGTCGTAAACATAGGTTGTGCTTTGAACGATAGGCATTACTCTCGGCTCGCCGTTCTTAGGGGTGTAGCCCTCGTGGAGGCACTGTGTTTCAATCTTCATTAATATCAAATCCTTTCGGTTTAGGTTGCTTCTGCTTTGGGGTTATTTAAGTATTATATCATATCGAAAATAAAAATGCAAGTAACAGTTGTCGAAGCGATAAACTTCCCAAACAACAAGCCCTGGGAAACGCCTGCCAAGCAATTCAAAGGGCTTTCGATCAGTATTCGGTTATTGGCGCTGTATTTAATCGGGCAATCCCACATAGCCGCAGGCTTCAATCATAGTTTGTCCTTCTTTTGACAACAGCCATTCAACGAGTTTTACAACATTTTGGTTTTCATTATCTTTTCTATAAACAGCATAAAAATTTGCGGTAATAGGATAAGAGCCGTTCTGAATGTTCTCGGCATTCGGATAGATTCCGTCAACAGCCAGCATTTTCACATTACTGTCCGCTACCATACCGGAAAGATAATACCGGAACGAATAGCCGATACCTCCGCCGAATATTGACAGAGGGTGTCTTGATGTGAGCATTTCTCCTCCCATAAACTTCTCCATCATCGTTTGACTGCCGGAATCTTTCACCCTGGTCAGCGGATTTATCAATATTGAAGCGCCGCCGACATCTTCCCAGTTTGTGATTTCGCCTCTGTATATTGAACGTATTTGTTCGGCTGTAAGTCCGTCCACGGGATTGTTTTTGTTGACGAAGAACACAAACGCTTCCAATCCGATCGGTACGATTGTAAGCTCGACGCCTTTATCCTCGGCGGACTGCAGCTGTTCTTTGGACGGGTGAGCAGTAAAAAACAAATCGACAGAGCCGTCAACGAGAGCGTCAAATCCCCTTATTGTGTTTTGATACTGCATAACGCTGTCTGACGCGAAGTTTTCGCCATAGTAATTATCGTCGGAAAACTCGCCGCCCTCATAAGTGACAGTTCCGTCGGGATAGCAATTTTCTATTACCGACGCATAGACGGGAACAAGCGCAGCCGCACCGTCCAGCACAGGCAAATCGTCGCCCTTTTGGAATTTCAGCGAAGAACCTGTTCGGGCAAGCTCAGACGCTTCCTCAAATGGGAGAAACTTTGACACGTCAACCATTTTGAGCTGACTTGTACCGCTGAAATTATTTGCAAGACGGCTTGTTATCGTGACGTATAAAAAAGCGTTTACGGCTACAAACATTAAAATCGTGCCTAAAATAGCGATTTTCTTTTTTACATTCTTCACAGCCACAGCTCCCTTGCAATAAATTGAATGATTGAGGAGTCCTGATATGCAAAATAAATATAGACGCAGTGAGCGATGGTTACGATCAGTCCCAATAAAGATATTACAATCAGCGTTATATAAAATTTACGGTCGCTCATATTACATACTCCTCATTACAAGTACGGCAAGAATCCATAAAAGCACTCCGACTGTTACCGCTAAAGCTTCGATAGTCATACTGATGATAAACATAACCTTATTTGTATTTTTCCTTTGCCGTCCTTCTTTTTTGGAAGCAATGCCGTCTTTAATAAACAGAATAACGGAAACAATCACAAATAATATAATTGCGATTGTTATAGTCCAACCGATAATAAAAAACAAACGATCATCTCCTTACAAGTAATAGCTTAACTCTACTAAGTATCGTAGCACATAATCCTAGAATTGTCAACCTGATTATAAAAATATTGACCTGCGGTTTTGAAATGTGCGAATAACCGGAGGGTGTACCTCTCCGGCGCTCTATCACACAGCCACACACAAAAAGACCACCCGTTGCCGAGTGGTCTTGATTTGACTTTTATGCGATATTATTCTTCGCCGAGCTTGAGCGCCTTGCTTATGTTTATCTTTGAGATAAGTCTTGCCAGCACGCCGAAGCCGAGGAGGAGCATTGCTCCGATGACTACATAAATCTTGACGTAGTCGCTTCTGAGCGGAATTACCGCAAGGGCAGGCACCATTTCCGCTGCATCGTATAGGCTTTCAAAAAGCGGAATGTAAAGCACGCTTGCGTAGTAGCCGATAACGAACGAAACGACAATTGCGACGCCCGACACTAAAATCTGCTCGTAGACGATAAGCGCAATTATCTCTCTGAAGCTCATACCCATAGCCCTGAGGATACCGAACTGAAGCGTTCTGCTCTTAATGGAGAGTATCCAATAGATAAGGAATCCGATAAGGCACATTATCATAATGATGATAAAGCCAAGCGTAAGAGCGCCGTTGAGTCCTTGGAGCATAGGGTCGTTCTTCGCACTTATAATCTCCTGTGCGGCAACCTTGATATCAATAGGCTCTATCTCGCTTTCTTCGATAGAAGCATAGAGGTCCGCTGTCGTAGAGCCGTCCTCAAGCTTTGTCCACACCTCGTAGGGGTACGGAGTAGAAGAATGCACCTGAACGTAGTCATAGTTTAAAACTGCGAAATCCACATACGAGCCGTCCTCTTTCTGCTTGTAAGGATTCATTGACGGCCAATATTCTGCAAACGCTATAACGGTTGCCTCGAAGGTTGCGCCCTCCCAGTCGGTCTTTACCTCCACAACGTCGCCAAGCTTCACGCCGTAGTTATCTCTGAACGACGATGAGAGGATTATTCCGGACGGAGAATCGTTCAGCCCGTTGAGGTAGGTGTTTATGTGCGACGGGAGAAGCCTGTCGATAGAGCTTACGACCTTTGCAAACTCGCCCGGCTGGATTGCCATAACGTTGCAGCCGCCGACAGAGTTAACGACCCGTGTATTTTGTCTGTCACCCCAGCCGCCTGATATATTGTCCTTGACTTGTCTTTCGATGTTGTCGCCGCTTATTGTGACGGCGCTTGATTTTAGTACCTTTGCGGCTGCCTCAATCTGAGGGATAGCTGTAAATCTTTCAAATGTAGGCTCGATATAGTTTGTGACCGACACATTCTCGCCCGTGCTTTCGTCAAGCACGCTTGCGCTCTCGCTTCTCCAGCTTTCGGAAATAACTGCGTCACAGCCGATTGAATACTGCACCTTTTCCTCTGCATTTCTGTTGAGCGCCCTTGCCGTGTTTGCGAAGAATATACCCAGCGAAACGGTCAGCACGAGGAACACCATAAGGAAGCGTTCTCTGCCTGTTGAGGAACGTCCGATATTATTGAGCGAGACATAAGCCGCAGGCGACCAGAACCGCTTGCCTATATTGTAGATAAGCCTTATTATCAGCGGATAGATTCTGACGATCAGCAGCGCCGCACCGAGAATGAACGCCGTAGATGCTACAAACAGCATAGGATTTATAGTGCCGCTTGAATTTGTAACGCCCATATCGAGCAGGTTTTCCTGCTCATAGTGGTAGTAATACAGCCAGCCTATAGAGCCGCCGAGCAGTATAACATCGAGAAAGAGTTTTTCCCAGAGCGGACGCTTTTTCTTCTTTGCCTTGCTCTGCTTATGTGCGACAATAGACATCTTGGCGGCAGGAACGATAGGCGTCATAGTCGTGATGAAGAACACAACTACCGCCAGCAGCGAGTACACGAACGCATCTGCCGTAAGGGTGATAGGAAGCGCCTTTCTGTTGACAAATTCAAGGAAGCCGTTCGACGCACCGAGCATTCTGCAAAGCAGAAGAGCCACGAACGGGCCTATAACCGCTGTGAAAAGTCCGAGCAAAAGCGATTCCAGTGCGTAGATAAGGAATATCTGACCCGAAGATGCGCCACGGCTCTTGAACACAGCTATCTCGTTCTTTTCCTGCTCGACATTAAGCTGTGAAACCATAAACAGGTAGAACACGATCATAAGCATTACCGGAATCTGTATAAGCCAGAGTATCATTCTCAGCTGTGAAGCACGGCTTTCATACTCGACAAGGATCTCCTCTGCAGGGAACGAAAATCTCAGCCCGTTTCCTGCGGCAAGCTTTTTCTGCTCCTTGATTGTTTCGTTAATGCCTGCGAGGTTCGCCATATTCATAGACGGATAGTCTATGCTGTACCGCTTTTGCAGGTTAGACGGGATACACACTCCGTCCTTTACAGGGCCGTCAAGGTATGTATCGTAGTCCATAAAGAGCGTGTTTAAGTATGTAGCGTCCATACCCTCCGACCAATAAGAGTCGTTAGGGTCTTTTACCGTGAAGATGCCGACGATCTCGATCTTTATCCTGTTGAGCGAGTGAGTGTCGAAGGAATTTGCGACCTCGTAAACGGTATTTGAGGTAAGTCCCGAAATCTTCAGTGCGTTTTCGGTCGTTATGACCTCGTAAACTCCGTCGTCACGCATTCCCGTTTCGTACATTCTGCCTTCTGAAAAGGAGATGTGGTCGGCGATATTTGTCATTGCTCCTACCTTGACAGACGGCTTAGAGCCGCCCGATGTGGTAAGCGACGGAATGTTGTCATAATCGTCAACAAGGAACGTCTTTTCGCTTTCAGGCTTTACGCCAAGCTCCTCAAAGCGTTCCTCCATAAACGCAAGCTTTTCCTCGATATACTCCATTCTTGTGTCATAGTCCGTATCCAGAGGAATAGAAGTTGCGGTGAAAGCATATACGCCGGGGTATACGTTATTCTCAAGCTGGAAGTCCTCCAGATCCTTTACGAGCATTCTCTGGAGTGAGGCGTTCATATAAATCGGAATGGTTGAAAGCATTGCCGAGGCCATAACAAAGCCTATCAGCAGACAGGCAACCATCCACTTCGTGTTCCGCATTTTGCGGAGAAGTAATGTAAGCATAGTTTTAAATCAGCCCTGAGGCTCTCCTTTCTTTAAGTGTGAGCCTTAGCGGATAATTATAATGTCGCCCTCGCTGAGTCCCGAGGTAATCTCTGACTGCGAAGCGGTTTTTAGTCCTACCGTAACGTCCTGTGCAACCTTTTTGCCGTCCTTTAAGATGTAGACGATATCCTTGCCGTCTATCGTCTTGATTAGGTTGTTGGAGATCGCAATAACGTTCGTCTTTGACTCTATTACAAGCACAGCATCGACAAGCGTTCCTACGCAGTCCTCGGGCGGAGTATCGGTAAACCTGACGTAAACGTGCTCTCTGTCAAACTCTATTTCATTGGCGACGGGTTCTTTATCTGCGTCCGGGTCGTATATATCGTAGACGGGGTCTTCCTCCTCGTAGTCGCCTGCTACGACTTCTTCCGGTATCATAAACACCTCAGCGGCGTAGAATTCGTCGACTACCTCGATCTGCATCTGCGTACCCATATCATAAAGCTTGAAGTCGTCGGGCGATATTGCTATATACAGGCTTTCGGTGTCGATTATTGTAACGACGGTTTTTCCTGCTTCTACATAGTTTCCTGCGGAAATTCCGCTGCCGAGCGCTGCAACAGTGCCGTCCGCTTCCGCATAGAGCTTAGAGTCCTCACGCTTTGCGTAAAGATCGTCCAGCTCCATCTGAATGAGGTCGATCTCTACCTGCGCCCTGTCTACCTCGGTCTGCGAAGCTCCTCTCTCCTCCAGCACCTTCTTGTCGAGCTTTGCTTTCTTCAGGTAAAGCTCCTTTTCGGTAATATCGTACTCAAGCGTGCTTGTATCAAGCTCGCAGATGAGGTCGCCTTTTTTAACCTCGTCGCCTGCGTGAAAATAAATCTTTGTTATTGTACCGCTCTGCTCGGTAAAGGAAAGGTTATATTCAAGCTGCGACTTGACCGTTGCGGAGTTTACGTCACGCTTGACAAGGTCCTTTTTCTTTGCCTCGACAGTCGTGTAGGAAATGTCCTTTGTTTCGACAGACGGGGCTTTGAGAACCTCCTCCTCGTCCGGCAGGAACACACAGCCTGAGAGAGATGACGTCATAACAGCGCCTGCGCATAGCAGGGCGAATATTTTCTTATTTGCTGATTTCATAAATTTATATCCCCTTTCAGGAGAATTGAAATAATGTTTTGCGTCCGAGTGGACGCAATCACCTATAATAATATTCTATCAAAAACGCACTGAAATGTCCAGTGCTTTTGGTTGACCGATTGCACAAAATTGTGCTTTCATTTTGTAGCATAATCCCATAAAAATCGTTTTCAATGGCGCTGTATCCATCCGCCTTGCGGCGTCACTCTTTCCAAACAAAAAATCCCACCCTGAAAGTCGGGTAGCAATAAAGAAGTAAAGTACGAGAAGATATTTCTTCTCGTACTTTTTATGTATATCTGACAGATAAATCTAAATTTGATTATTGCATTTTTCTTCAAAATATAAACCTGTCATATCGAGAAAAAAGCCACAATAACAATACTATCTGTGCAATACAGCAATATATTTTTTTCATAATATAAACCTCAATAAATTATGACTTATCATTAGGTTGATTATAGAATAATAAAAATACAAAGTTAATTCCATAAGAAACGCAAAGACACTTCTGACATAAACATCAAAAGTGTCTTTGTAATATTTCTATATAGCTACCTGACTAAAGAAGTGGGATTGTTGTATCAGTTAGTCAGCCATGCGTATGCGATGTCGAGTGCGGCATAAAGGCTTGACTTTTCCGTATTCTTAACGGGAATGTTCTGCTCTGTTGAAATCTTGTAGAGCCTTACCCTGGTCGCCGTTTTGATGTCGCCCATATCCTCTGCGGCGAGAATCTGAATCCAGATCACGAACTCGTCGCCCATATTTCCGTAATAAAGCTCCTTACCCTTTCTTACGAGCGGGTATCCCTTGTATGTGAAAAACTTGTTATCTGCCATAATCATTGACCACGTTTCTAAAAAACGTGTGTCCTCCTCCCTATATTTTAATATGTTGTAATAATGCTCTCGCCGTTTGCCACTCTGTCGATATTCGTCATAAGCGTTTCGGCATATCCTATCGGTATCATATATCCGACATCTCCGTCTACCTCTGCGATAAGTCTGCGGTTTGAAGCCTCGTAGAACTTTACGACCTGCTCCTTGCCGTTTTCGAGGGTGATTGTTACCGTAAGATACAGCTCCTCGCTGCCTGTCAGCGGAACAAAGTAGGTTTCATCTGTCGGACATTCAAGCCAGTACACATACCAGTCCTGGAAAAGCTCAACGTCTGCTTCCTTGCCGTCGATATCGACCGTGTAGTAATGGTCGTCCACGTCATCGTCAGGGTCTGAGTCCTCCTGTGCGAAAACGTCCACAAGCACCTCTCTATCCTTTGTCTTGAGGGAAATCTTGTCGAGATCAACAAACAGGTTGCTTGTCATCATACCGATTATTACGTCGCCGGGTAGAACCGTTGCCCACACACATTCCTCTGCGGAAACGAGGTAGACGCAGTCTGTATCCTCAGCGTTGATATAGCAGTAGTAGCCCGAAACGACATCTGTTTCTTCGCCCTCGTCGTTAAGCTCGTAAACGGGATTGCCGATCAGAAGTGTGTAGTCCTCCGTGTCGCAGTCGAGGATTACCTTTGCGAAAGGCTCAGCTAAGCCGTACTCCGCCTTGTCCTCGTCCGTCGGGTGAAGCTTGACAGCCTCTGTAGCAGTAAGTCCCCATATTCCGTGGGTAACGTCGGCAGAGCTTGTGATGTTAAGAAACTGATACACAGGCTTTATCATCGCCTGGGTAGATGTCATACCGATAGGAATTTCGTCCTCGGGTACTGTCACAAACACCATATCGTAGTCGAGGTCCTGCCTCTTGATAGTGAGTCTGTCGATAGTAGGCCATTCAGAATCGCTTGGCGTATAGACGAGAGATGTACTGCAAAAATAAAGCTCGTTCTGCATAAAGTATTCGGCATTTGCGTCAAGCACGGTATAGACCTTGCTTGTGCCCTCCTCGCACAGGTAGTAATAGCCGCCTGTCGGGATTTCGTTTCCTATGAGGAATGTTCTGTCGCTCTTGCCGTCCGCCGAAACAGTGACCCTCGATAGGGGGGCGGAAAGGCCGTACTTTGAAAGGTCTGCGGCATTTTCTTCAACGATTTTCCTGCCCTTCAGCGATGAGCAGATGTTGACGCAAGCGCCGACCAGCGTATCGTTCTGTTTTACTCCGCCTAAGTTGTCGAGCGTCCAATTAGCGCTGCCGTCCGCTGCTGTTTCCTCTGTTCTTGTGATTGTGAGCGTGCCGCTTTCGTTCTCAAAAACGACCTTTGAAACGTCGTTCTTTTCGATTTCAATAAGCGGATACGTCGTTTCGTCCTTCTCTAACTCCTCCGCAATGCTGGATGCGTCGATTTTGGAGGAGCTGTCCTCAGTATTCTTTACCGAGTCCGTGAGGGTAAGCACGGCGAGTGTGACGCCGAGGCACACGAGAACGACCACGCCTATGATAATTCCTCTGATTTTTGAATTCATCTTGTCCCTCCGTCTTACTTGTTCTTTCTTCTCTTATGAACGATAAGTCCGATCAAAAGGACTGCGAGAGGAATTATTGCCTGGAAAGTCCACTTGAGGACGCTTGCCTGTTTCTCGGTAAGGTCAAAGGTGTTGCCTAAAACCGTCTTTGACTCTACTACAAATCCTGTAGAGGACTTTCTTGTCATACCGTTCAAAAGGCTTATGATGTACTCGCCGTTCTGGAACTGAGAAGCTGAGAGGATAGTGTCGTCAAAGAACGCCTCTGAGCCTATGACCATAAGATTGCTGTAACCTGTTTCCTCGCCGATGAATACTGCCTTTGAGGAAATTGCAAGGTAAATCTGTTCGCCCTTGGAAATCGGCTCGCTTGCGTCCTCATAGTCGAAAACATAACCCATCTTCGTAGATGTGAGGAATTTTTCCGTCACCATCATATTCTCCTCCTCAAAGAGAAGCTTGATAGGTCTTGACCGCTTAAATGCGAGGACGAGGGAATCCGTGTTGATATCCTGTAAATAGTTTTCGCTGTCTATCTGTGCGATATTGATATACTCGTTGGTATAGAGGTCGGCGTAGACATACTTGCTGTCGTTTTCAGCGACGATCGCTTCTTCTATCTGTATGCCGTATTCCTCCAAGAACTCGTCGAGGTTAGGGGTCTTTGCCTGCTTTACGGAGGCAATATAAATCATATCCTTTTCAAGATTTCCGCCGTTGATAAGGAAGTCGGATATCTTCTTTATCTCGCTGTCGAGGTAGTCCGTTGCGGGAGCGCCTACAACGATAAGGTCGATATGCTCGGGTATCTCCTCGGTCGTGATGTCGATTGTGGAAACCGTGTAGCCGTTTGCGGAAAGCAGCGACTTGAATCTTGTAAAGTCGGATACCTCGTCACGGCCGGTAAGGAACGCAATCTCCATAGGGTTAGGGTCGGTGATATTCATAAGCGCAGAGGTGAATGCCTGCTCTGCGTTTGAGCCTACGATTGCTCCGCCGTAAGCGGCAACGACGTTTACTGCTCCGTAATTTTCCGCAAGCGACTCTATATCCATACCGTAATACTGCTCAAGCTGGGTCGAGAACTCGGTACTCCACGAAACCATCTGCGCTAGGTTTACCACCTTTACCCTGTGGAATTTCTCTCCCGTTTCCGGGTCTGCTACATATGTTTCAAAAACTATGTCGTAGTCCTTCAGGGCAACATCCGGGTAGTCGGACGCTATCTCAGGATTCTTGAGAAGGTCAACATAGCGGATTTTAATGTTTCCGTTGTATTCCTTATATCTCTGCAAAAGCTCCTGCGCCTGCACCGTATACTCGTTGACCGACGCAAACGCTTCCTCATCGGCAAGCACCGTAACGGTAATTTCGCTGTCGATGCCCTTTACATACTCTATCGACTCCTCTGAGATTGAATACTTGCTGTTCTCGGTAAGGTCTATCGTAAGCGGATATCTGTCAAAAATGATAGATGCTACGATGTTAATCATAACGACGATTGCTATAAAAAACACAGTCAGCACGGTCGCCATTGTGGTGTGCTTTAAGACCTTGTGGTTTGCAGGCTTCTTAGGGGTTTCTTTTTCCTTGTCTTTTTTGATTTTCTTATCGGACATTTTATACTCCCCCTTTCGTCAGCTCCAACGGCGTTTTTCCAGCACCCTGACTGTCAGGTAGAGGAATACTGCCGTTGCGCTTATAAAGAACAGAACGTTTGAAAGGTCAAAAAGGCCGTAGGTAAAGCCCGTGTATCTGTCGACGAACGAGAGATTTGAGATGACCTTTGAGATCCACTCTACAGGGATAAGCTGTGCGATAGCCGAAAGCAGGTAGCAAAGCAGCATTGCCGCAAAGCTTATAATTGCGGAAACGATCTGGTTTTCCGTCAGCGAGGATACGAAAATTCCGATTGAAATAAACGCAGAGCCAAGAAGCATAAAGCCTAAGATATTTCCGATTACTACCGTCCAGTCGGGCGCTGCGAATGCCGAAACGACAACCGCATACACTACCGTGATGGAAACGGCAAGCAGGAAAATCACGAATGCCGCCAAAAACTTACCCATTACAAGCCCTCCGAGGCTTACGGGCGCCGTGAGCAGGCACTGATCTGTTTTCTGGTTTTTCTCCTCGGATAATGTTCTCATTGTAAGGATAGGGATTACGACAAGCAGAACGTATATAAGGAGCGTGAAGATGTATGCCATATCGGTCGAACCGGAGCTTAAAGCCGTCATATTGAAAAACAGTCCTGCGCCGGCGTAGAAAAGTGCGAGGAAGATATAGCCGATAGGCGTTGTGAAGTATGCAAGCAGTTCTCTGCGGAAAATTGCGCCCATTATCAGTTACCTCCCTTTGACTTTTTGTTTATATTTACATTCTCTCCGATCGTAAGCTTGAGGAATATGTCCTCAAGAGAAAGCTCGGAGGATTTTAGGCCTAAAAGATACCAGTTTCTTGCCGCAATCCTGTTGAAAAGCTCACGGCGCACGTCGGTCTTTTCGTCCGTTTCGATGAGATACTCGCAAAGGCTGTCGGAGAGATTTTTGCTCTTTTCGATCGTCTTTACTCCCCTGATTGTAGAAACAGTCTTTATAATGTCATCTGTCGGGCCTTCGATCTGAGCGACGAGCTTATGCTCCTGGGAAAGCGACTTAGAGAGGTTTTCCTCCGTATCGTTGGCAACGATACTGCCCTGATTTATTACGATAATCCTGTCGCAGACAGCCTGCACCTCGGAAAGAATATGCGAGGATAATATCACCGTGTGGCTTTTGCCCAGCTTCTTGATAAGCGACCTTATCTCGATAATCTGGTTAGGGTCAAGACCTACCGTCGGCTCGTCCAGGATAAGCACCTTCGGGTTTCCGACAAGCGCTTGTGCAAGACCTACTCTCTGCCTGTAACCCTTTGACAGGTTCTTGATGATTCTGTTGTACACGTTTTCTATCTTTACAAGCTTGCAGATGTCGGCAAGATGCGTGTTTCTCGGAAGCTTGCATTTTTTAAGGTCACATATAAAGCAAAGATACTCCTTTACCGTCATATCAAGATATAGCGGCGGCAATTCCGGGAGATAGCCTATCTCCTTCTTTGCTTTCATAGGATTTTCGAGAATGTCAATACCGTTGATAAGAGCCTGTCCGTCCGTCGATGAAATATATCCGGTGAGCATATTCATCGTCGTACTCTTTCCTGCGCCGTTAGGTCCAAGAAAGCCCAGTATTTCGCCGTCATTGGCAGTAAAAGAGATGTCGTTGACAGCAATCTTATCTCCGTAGTGCTTGCTGAGATTTTTAACCTCAATCACTTTGCGTTCCTCCTCTTTATGTTAATCTGCAAAAGATGTCATATTATACTATCACATTAATGTGTAAGATAGGTGACAGCTTAAAAAAAATTATGCTTTAGCCGCAATAATTCAAATCGGAAATCACCTGCGCTTTAAGCTCCTCGACCGAGGAAAACTTCTTCTCGCTGCGCAGAAATTTTTCGGGATAGACGATTATTTCCTTACCGTATATATCCCCCGAAAAGCCCTTGATGTGCGTCTCGCTGACAGGCTTGCCCTTGTAGTCTACCGTAGGCTTCACGCCGATATTCGTGATACCGATGTATTCTTTCCCGTCTGCGATTATTCTTGCCTTGTAAACGCCGAATTTCGGCAGCCGTATTTTGTCCGACAGCTCGATATTTGCCGTGGCAAACCCCAGCGTATGCCCGAGTCCCCTGCCATGAGCAACCTCTCCAGACAGGCAGTAGCGGTAGCCGAGAAGCTCGTTTACGCCCGAAATATCACCGCTTGCAAGCTTTTCTCTTATCGCAGTCGAGGATACCTCTCTGCCGCCGATTTTAAGCTTTTCCACAACGCAGACATCTATGCCGTACTCCTTGCAGAGGAATTTCAGCGTGTCTGAGTTTCCCTTAGCGTTCCTGCCGAATCTGAAATCGTATCCGCACACGACAGAAGCGCAGTGCAGCTTTTCGCTTAGCACAGTCCTGACAAATTCCGCAGGCTCTAAGCTTCGGTAGTCGGCAAAATCCGCCTCTACCACCCTTTCGATACCTGCCGCTTTGAGCGCTTCGGACTTCTGCTCCCTTGTCATAATCGGCAGACCGAAGCTTTTTGTTGTAATCGTGTCTGAAATAAAGGCGAATGCGACAGGCACAAGGTCTTTTTCTCTTGCAGTCTTTACCGCAAGGTCTATCACCGCCCTGTGACCGAGATGCACACCGTCGAAAACGCCGAGTGCGGCGCAGGATTTTGCGATGTCAAAATTTTCTGCCATATCAAAAGTTCCTCCCGCTCTGCGCTTTAAAATCTAGTAAAAATTCTTTATGCTTTTAAACTCGTTCTTTTCAAGGTCTGCGGCGGCTATCCCAAGGAACTCGCCCTCGCAGCCAAAGACCGCATAGCTTTTTCCGCCCTGCGGAATTTTTGTTCCCGTCTGAGAAATGCGAAGCTTCACGCCGTTTTTGTAAAGCGACGTTTCCCTATTGCCGAGGGTCACTTTTTCAAGGGAGGAAAACATCTCAGACAGCGGCTTTATTACGCTTTCGATTTCGCCGCTTTCCGCAAGAGCCGCTATCTCATCAACGGTCACGCACTGCGGCAAATCAAATCCGCCTGCACGGGTTCTCACAAGCGATGTCATAACGCCGCCGCACTGCAAGGCTTCCCCGATATCGTTGATAAGCGTTCTTATATACGTTCCCTTGCTGACCGAGAAACTCATTTTTCCCTCACGGGTCTGCTCGTTGTAATCCTCGATCTTTATAAAATCGACAAAACGCTTTTTAGCCTCACGCTCTATGGTCTTTCCCTCTCTAGCAAGCTCGTACAGCTTCTTTCCTCCGACTTTAACTGCCGAATACATAGGCGGTATCTGCATAATCTCGCCCACAAACCGCTCCGCCGTTTTTTCAAGCTCCGAGAGGGCGACATTCCTGCCGCTTCGGGATAACACTTCGCCGGTTATGTCCTGCGTGTCGGTTGTTATGCCGAGGCGGAAGCCTGCCAGATACTCTTTTCCGTCGGCTTTTACCATATCGCACGCCTTTGTCGCCTTGCCCAGAAACACGGGAAGCACCCCTGTCGCCATAGGGTCGAGCGTTCCGGAATGGCCTATACGTCTGATTTTCAGTATTCCCCGAAGCTTTGCGACAACGTCAAATGATGTCCAGCCGCTTGGCTTGTTTACGGGGATAACCCCGAAAAGCCCGTTTGTATTATCGCTCATCTTTCGCCACCGAAAAGCTTTGCTCCCAGCTCTAATATCCGCTCACGCACGTCGCTAAGCTCTCCGCTTATCTCGCAGCCTGCCGCACGGATATGTCCGCCGCCGCCGAAATTCCTGCAAAATTCCGAAGCGTCGTGCTTTTCGGTTGTGCGGACAGACAGCTTGTAGGTCTGAGAGCCTCTCTGCCTTACCGTGATGCCCATTTCAACGCCCTCTACAGAAATCGGGATCGCCGCAATTCCGTCAAACTCGCTGTCCTCTGCTCCGCTTTTCGCCATAAGCTCCTTAGTTATGACAATCATAGAAAGCTTGCCGCCGAAGTAAAATTCGATGTTTGATATCGCAATCTGCTCCACCATAATCCTGCTTCTGCTTTTAAGGTCGAACATTCTCCTGTTTATAACCGAGAAGTCAACGCCCATTCCGATAAGCTCGGCGGCGGCGATATGCGCCTTCTGCGTCGTGTTCTCGTACTTGAAACAACCCGTGTCGGTAGAAATGCCCGTGTATAAGCATCTCGCCGTCTGAAGGTCAATGTCGATGTTCATAAACCTGAAAAGCTCGTACAGCACAAGCGCAGTTGCGGAAGCCGACCCGTCAACGTAGGTTTGCTTTGCGTAGTGTTTGTTCGAGATATGGTGGTCGATGCAAAGGTCAACAGCGCCCTCCTGCTGATAGCACTCCAAATTCCTGCCCATAAGCGTAACGTCTGCAATATCGACCGCTATAACGCACTTAGGCTCGATAAGGGTGTTGTCGCCCTCGCAGCCCTCGTAAAGAAAATCGTATCTTTCGGGGAAGCCGTCGCTGCACACCACATTTGCTCTCTTGCCCATTTTCCTAAGCGCCCTGCAAAGTGCAAAAGCACTGCCGAGGGTGTCGCCGTCGGGGTTTTTGTGGGCAAGTATAACAGCGTCCTCACAGCTAAGGAGGAAACGCTCAAGCTCTTTAAAATCCATAAGCTATTCTCCGTCCTCCTCGATAGCTACTTCCTCTCTCGGAAGCGCCTCTTTGAGGAGCTTGTTTATCTGTGCCGAATGCTCGATAGAGTCGTCTGCGACAAACGAAAGCTCCGGGCATTTTCTGAGTCCCAGAACATTGGAAATCTCACGCTTTAGATAGCCCTTTGCGCTCTCGAAGCCTTTGACAGCCTCCTTTGCCCTTGCGTATCCCTCGAAGGAGGAAATATACACCTTACAGTAAGAGCCGTCTCTTGAAACGTCGCATCTTACAACCGTGAGCATATCTCCGCCCTTGATTCGGGGGTCTTTAAGGTCACGCATTTTTCCGGCAATTATTCTGCGTATGTCCTCCGACATACGTCCCTGCTTAATTTCTGCCATTTATTTACTCCTATATTTATCTGTTACAAAGAATCTTTAGTACAGAGTTTTGCGTGCTTTGAAAGCTTGCGGATTTCATCCGCAAAGCAAAACTCAAGGCAGTTTTACTGCTCAATCTCTGTACTCCTCCATCACATAAGCCTCGAAGATGTCGCCTTCCTTGATATCGGTGAACTTTTCAAGCGTGATACCGCATTCAAAGCCTGCCGAAACGTCCTTTGCGTCGTCCTTAAATCTCTTGAGCGAGGACATCTTGTCGTCTGCGATGATGATTCCGTCACGGACAACTCTGATGAGATCGTTTCTGCCGATCTTACCGCTGAGTACATAAGAGCCGGCAACATTTCCGACGTTAGAGATCTTGTATACCTGTCTGACCTCAACTCTGGCTGTGTCAACCTCCTTGTACTTAGGAGCAAGCATACCACGCATTGCGCTCTCGATTTCCTCGATTGCGTCATAGATAATTCTGTAAAGCCTGATGTCTACCCCGTCATGCTCTGCGTTTGCCTTTGCAACAGGGTCAGGGCGGACGTTAAAGCCTACGATTATCGCATTTGAAGCGGCGGCAAGCATTACGTCGCTCTCCGAAATAGCGCCTACTGCGCCGTGAATAACTCTTACTCTTACTTCATCGTTTGTGAGCTTTTCAAGCGACTGCTTTACAGCCTCAACAGAACCCTGTACGTCAGCCTTTACAATGATAGGAAGCTCCTTCATCTCGCCCTCGGAAATCTGGGCAAAGAGGTTGTCGAGCGTTACCTTCTGATACTGGCTGAACAGTTCTTCCTTAGCCTGATGCTTTCTCTGCTCAACAAGCTCTCTTGCGAGTCTTTCGTCTGCTACGGCGTTGAAGGTATCACCTGCCGACGGGGTTTCTGCAAGACCTGTTATCTCAACAGGGCAGGACGGGCCTGCTTCGCTTACCTGCTGACCCTTGTCGTTTGTCATGGTACGGATTCTGCCGACAGCCGTGCCTGCGATGATAACGTCGCCCATTTTGAGCGTGCCGTTCTGTACAAGAACCGTTGCAACAGGACCCTTGCCCTTGTCGAGTCTTGCTTCTACGACAGTACCCTTTGCAAGCCTGTTCGGGTTCGCTTTAAGCTCCTTGACCTCCGCAACGAGAAGCACGTTTTCGAGAAGCTCGTCAATGCCCATACCCGTCTTTGCGGAAACAGGAACAGCGATTACGTCGCCGCCCCAATCCTCGACAACGAGGTCGTACTTGGTAAGCTCCTGCTTAATCTTGTCCGGGTCTGCGCCGACCTTATCCATCTTGTTGATTGCGACGATAAGAGAAACGCCTGCCGCCTTGGCGTGGTTGATCGACTCAACCGTCTGCGGCATAATTCCGTCGTCTGCGGCAACTACGAGAATAGCTATGTCTGTGATGTTAGCGCCTCTCGCTCTCATAGATGTGAACGCCTCGTGTCCCGGCGTATCAAGGAACGTAAGAGTCTTTCCGCCGTACTTAACCTGATATGCGCCGATATGCTGTGTGATACCGCCCGCTTCTCCGTCGGCAACGTTTGCGTTTCTTATTCTGTCGAGGATAGAGGTCTTACCGTGGTCAACGTGTCCCATTACCACTATAACAGGGCTTCTTTCCTCAAGCTGGTCTGCCGTATCCTCCTCGTCAACAATGAGCCTTTCCTCGATTGTAACGTGGACTTCCTTTTCGACCTTTGCGCCGAGTTCGTCCGCTACAAGAGAAGCCGTATCAAAGTCTATCACTTCGTTGATAGACGCCATAACGCCGAGTCCCATAAGCTTCTTGATGACCTCGGTAGCTGTGACCTTGAGTCTTGTTGCAAGCTCTGACACCACGATCTCGTCAGGAATCATAACCTTTAGCTGCTGCTTTCTTGCTCTTTCAAGCTCAAGTCTGCGGAGCTTTTCAGCTTCTGTTTCCTTTTTGGAGTGCTGCTGCTTCTTATACTGCTGCGACTTCTGGGTAATCTTCTGCTTCTTGGAAAAGCTGTCCTTGTTGTTCTTTGTGTTTCTGTTGTCAGCGAGATTGTCGTATCTCTCGTTGTACTTGTCAATCTCAACGTAAGAGCCTCTTGTATCAACGGTTCTTCTCTTGGAAACAGATGTAGAAGCCTCCGAAACAGTATAGCCCTTTACATTGTCGTCGGTCTTTCCGCCGAACACGATCTTCTGACCCTGCTCCTTCTTCTTGGCGGCTTCCTTCTTAGGCTTCTGCTTTGGCTGCTGCTTTGGCTGCTGTGGAGCAGGCGCAGTCTGCTTAGGCGCTTCCGGCTTCTTTTCCTGCGGCTTAGTAGCTTCCTGATTCTTGGCTTCGGGTTTTTTTGCCTCAGGCTTTACTTCTGCCTTTGGAGCGTCCTGCTTCTTTGGAGCTTCCTGCTTCTTGGCTTCCGCTTTAGGAGTCTCATGCTTCTTTGGCTCTGCCTTTTTGGTCTCAGGTTTCTTAGCTTCCTGCTTCTCCGGCTCTGCCTTCTTTGTAACAGTCTTTGCCGCAAAATACTCGTCAAAGCTTGCCACCTGATTTTTCTGTGTGAAATACTCTAAAACATAGTTGATTTCGTTGTCCTTCAGGGTGTTGGAATTTTTCTTTGTACCCTCAAAGACCTTTGCAAGACATTCAATTACCTCGCTGCTTGAAACGCCGAGGTCCTTTGCAAGCTCGCTTACTTTATACTTAATTGTTGCCATAGGCTGTAATTCCTCCTTGTGATGCTTAGTCGTTGTAGAAAAGCCCGGTATCGATCTCTATCTCCTCGCACTGCGATGCGGCTTTCTTGTTGAAGCCCGAGTCGCATATCGCAAGGATACCCGTTCTCTTACCGATGCTGTCGCTTATTGTCTGCATATCCATTCCTGCGCTGTAAAGCTTTGCCGAACACTTATTGCAGGCATACATTACCTCTTTAAGGCTCTTTGAGGAGAGGTCGGTTGCGACGTATACTCCCTTCGCCGTGCCGTCGTGGCAGGAGCCCTTTACCATATCCATTCCCATGATAAGTTTTCCTGCTTTTCTGCACATTGAAAGCAGACCGGAGATGTTTCCCTTACTGTTCATCTGAAAGCTCCGCCTCCATTCTGTCGTAAACCTCGTCCTCAATCATGCAGGAAAAGCTCTTTTCAAGCTTTCTTCCCTTTCTCGCAAGCTTAAAGCAGTCAAGGCTTCTGCATATATACGCACCTCTGCCGGATTTCTTTCCCGTAAGGTCGATGGATATTTCACCGTCGGGTGACTTTACCGCCCTTACAAGCTCCTTCTTAGGCTTCATTTCTCCGCAGCCGAGGCACATACGCATAGGTATCTTTTTTGTTTTCATATTATGCCTCCGTATAAATATTATTCAACAGGAGTTTCCGGCAAAATATCAATCTTGTAGCCTGTAAGCCTGTGTGCAAGCTTGGCATTCTGACCCTTGTTGCCGATTGCGAGGGAAAGCTGGTTGTTAGGTACGATTACCTTGCAGCTCTTGACCTCCTCGTCGAGTATGTCAACTCTGATGACCTCGGCAGGAGAGAGAGCCTTTGCGATAAACTCGGCGTCGTCCTCGGAATAAGGAATAATATCTATCTTCTCGCCTTTAAGCTCCTCAACGATCGAGGAAATTCTCGAATGCTTAGGACCTATGCAAGCGCCGACTGCGTCAACGTTCTTGTCCTTGCTCCATACGGCGATCTTTGTTCTTGCGCCTGCTTCTCTTGAAATAGCCTTGATTTCGACCGTTCCGTCATATATCTCGGGAACTTCAAGCTCGAAAAGCTTTGCAACAAGCTCGTTCCTTGTTCTTGTAATCTTGAGAGCAGGCTTCTTTGTGAGGTTTACAACGTCCTGGACGTAAACCTTGATGATGTCGCCCGCCTTCAGCACCTCGCCCGGAATCTGCTCGCTTCTGACGAGATATGCCTCGTTCTTGTCGATAGTTACTATTGCATTCTGCGTTGTAGGCTCAACCTTTGCAACTACCGCAGAAACGCACTCCTGCTTCTTTGAATCAAACTGCTGTGCAAGTCTTGCGCTTTCGTGAGCCTTGATGTCCTGCTTGATGGACTGCTTTGCGCTCTGTGCGGCAACTCTGCCGAACTTCTTTGTGTCGATCTTGATTTCGACCGTTCCGCCGACTCTTGCCCTCTTGGAGATGTTTCTTGCCTCGTCGATGTGGATTTCGTTGCCCGGATCTTCAGGCTCGCCCTCAACGACCGTCTTAATGATTCTTACATCGAATTTTCCCTTTTCAGGGTCGATTTCGATTCCGATGTTGTCGCTGTTCGGATAATCCCTCTTTGCAGCCTTTAAAATTCCCTGCTTGATGTTTTCGATAAGCACTTCCATTTCAATGTTGTTCTCTTTTGCAAGGTAGTCGAGAGCAGTAAAAAACTCGTTGTTCATTTTTTCAAATTCCTCCTGATTATTATTCGTCAAATAAATTCTCGTCGTCGCAAAGCTTTACATAAGCGCAGTCGGACAGCATAACCTCCGTCTGCTCGCTCCCGCCTCTTTTGACGACAGTAATTTTTCCCTTTTCGTATGAGATGAGCTGTGCTATAAATTCCTTTTCCCCGTCTTTTTCACGGATAAGCCTTATCCTCAGCTCGTCGCCTATGCAGCACTCAAAATGCTCGGGGCGGTTAAGCTCTCTTGCAAGTCCGGGGCTTCCCACCTCAAAGACATAGGACTGCGGGATAGGGTCCTCCTCGTCGAGTATCTTGTCAAACGGTCTTGAAAACGCCTCGCAGTCGTCGATGTCAACGCCGCCGTCCTTGTCGATAAGCACCTTTAAGTACCATGTCGTGCCCTCCTTTTCAAAGCGCACGTCCCAGAGAAAGAGTCCCAGCTCGTCGCAGAGCGGTTGCGCCAACTCTCTGACCCTCTCGGTAGTCGATTTTTTGTTTGTTTTATTGTCCATAGGCTTCTCCTCTCCATACAAAAGTAAAAGACCGGAAGTCAAATTCCAGCCTTTCACTAAGGATATTACATATATTATACCACAGCTTTTTCCAAAATGCAAGGGTTTAGAAAAATTTTATGGTTTTTACTTTCTCCGCCTCATTTCAAAGCTCTCACGCAGTTCGCTCAGATGCTCTGACAGCGGCTTATCGGAACGGAACGGACGAAAGAAGCTATACTTCTTCTTCGACCTGTCGTAGTAGCTTCTGATGTTCGCCTTTATCGTTTCATACCGCAGTACGATATCGTTCTCCTTTGCGTACTGTCTGAACTTAGCAACGAGATTTGCAGAGTGGCAGACGTCTATGATAAACACGCCGAAGAACAGTCCGACAAAAAACGAGAATGCGAGATTTCTTGACAACCAGTCGATTGAGTCGAGTATATGCCGATGTATAAAGAAATAATATATCGCACCCAGCACCGCCCAGTAGAACGAAAACTTAGGGCAGATTATTCCGTCAATGTTCGCCCACTCGTCAAAGTAGTCCCACAGGCGGACGTTAGCGATCTTGAGCACCGCAACGCCTGCTATGTACTCTATTACCGTCATACAGATCGCCATTACGAGGAAAAGCGTGCATTTGTTAAGCACAACGTTTTCTATAATCGTGTACTTTTCAAGCGACGCAAGCAGGTACAGCATACAAAGTCCCAATCCGTAGAGCGGAAGATACGGGCCTGTACAGAAGCCGGGGTTTATCCATTTCTTTTCGGGGTTTGCGCTTGAGAAATATCTGCGGTAGAAAACCTCAAGCACCCAGCCTGTGAGCGAGCCTATGAAGAAAAGAAAGCACAGCTTCAGAAGAATGTTCAAGCTATCACCTCTCCTTTGGCGTTTATCTTTACGCCATATCAAAACATACTGCCTGAGCCGGAAAAAGGGCTTGCGTTACAGCGGTATGCGTGCGTTATTCCTCCTGCGGAAGCTTCTTTAACGCACCCTCGACAAAGTCAAGCGGCACGGTGCAAAGCACTCCCGTGTTCGGCTGCGAGAGATCACCGACAGTGCGGTATATCACCTTTCTGGCAGTTTCAAGCTGGCTGTCCTTTATGACGGAAATAATGGTGTGGTTGTTTTCTCCGGCACTCAAAAGCGCACGGAGCGAGGAACTGAAAATGTTACTGCCCATTCTTGAGAGCGTAACGGCAAGTCCTGCTGATTCGATAATCGTCGCACCACGGATACCCGCCGAGGAAAAGCCCTCCAGCAAGCTGTCCAGCACTTCGTTTTTGTTCAGGATAAATACCATCAGCTTCATTTTGTCTGTTCCTCCCTTAAATTATTTCTTTGAAATTTAGTCCTCTAAGTATCCGTCAAGATGAGATATAAAGGTCTGGTCTACCGTAAAGTGCGTAGCGTCTGTCCACACGCCTGTCGGCGTGAGAGAATAAGACGGCATTGTGGAGTTTTCTATAACATACACGATTGCGCTCTTCATCATATTGTAGTCGCTCTGGGTCATATTTGTGTTTGCGTCGGCGTATTCCTTCGAGAAGATAACGTCGATATCCACCTTAGCGGTATTCACCTGCTTGAAGAAGGTGTTTATTGACGCGGCGGCGATTTCGCCTGCCATCTTCATATTTGAGCCGAATCCGCCGGAATAGCTGTCATACGAAACAAGCGTGACAGCCATATCTCCGTCAACGGCGATTCTTGCGCCCTTCTGGTAGGAAACCGTGCCGCCTGTCGCCCTGTCGGGGATAACGATAGGGTCAACGAGCGAAACTATGGACGTTCCCATAATGTTTATGATTTCGGAATATGTGTCCTCGCTGAGCGTCATATACTTATCTATCTCAATGTCAAGGAGCCTTGCGGTTGCGTCGGCAGCGTCGGCAATTCCCTGAGCATGGTAGATTTCGTCAAAGGTTTTTCCGTCTCCGCAGTCCAAAAACGGAGTAAGCGGAATGATTATGATATTCTGGGTAGACGGCTTGAACACCGACAGAAGCACCGAGCTTAAATTATCCTCGCTGTCTGCAAGGGTATAAAGTATAAGAGTATCGTCGGTTGCCGAGTATGACAAGCTGTCGCCTGGATTCATCTCGGACTCGGACTTGTTCCCGGGCAAAAAGCCCCTTACTGCGAAAAATCCTATCAGTCCGAAAACCACTAATCCTATAAGAAGCGCAGCTGCATAAACCGCCGCAACAGGAAGCTGCGACCTTTGCTTTTTGTTCTTGTTCTGCATTTTTTATCTTTCCTTTCGGGGATTTTATTAAAAAAGACTTGAATATTAGTCCTGTTAGGTGTAAACTATTAGGAGTGGGATTTAATCCTCGTCGCTTTCAACAACAAACATAGGAGCGCACTGTGCAAGGTCGATTATCCTGACATCTATGCCTGCCTTCTTCGCAAGGCGTATCGTCTGACCCGTGCCGCTTTTGTAATCCGACACCACTGCAATAAGCTTTGACGAATTATCGACCATAAACTTATTGCGCTTTTGCATACAGTCACGGCTGTACTCCTCGCAGACATAAACTATCTCGTCTGCCAGACCTTTGAGCATAATATAATCGTATTTTTCCTCACCGAGCAGCTCGTTGCCGTGCCCGTGGAACGGGATAGCGCATATCAGCCTGATTTTCGGATTCCTGGCTTTTTCTTCGCTTACAAGCCTTGCCGACCACAGGTCTATGCCCCTTGCCATTCCTGTTATAAATGTGTCATAGCCTGCTTCTATCGTTTCGTGTATTTCAAGGGCAACAAGGCTGAGAAGCCTGCGGACTTCTTCGCTGCCCACGCCCTTGTCGGCGCCGAACAACTTTTCGGGACGGTGTCCCGAAAAACAGCAGGTCTTTGATTTGTCTATATTTATATCAATCACTTTCCTTAAAGAAGCTATCATTTATAGCATAACACATTTCGCAAATTATTTCAATAGAAGATTTGCAGTGAGCGTCAAATAAATTTGCCGCCTGCTGTAATTATATAGCAATCCTTATTGAAAAAACTTAGAAAGGGCTGCCTTTTGAAAGGCAGAAAAGACATTATGAATTATCTGAAAAGAGCGTGGGCCGAGGTCCACCTTGACGCAATTGCAGAAAACTACCGAAGATACAAAGAGCTTGTCGGCGACACGGAGATCATGTGCGTCGTAAAAGCCGACTGCTACGGACACTGCGACAGGGCGATCGTTCCGTTTCTTGAAAACGAACTTTCGGTAAAAAAGTTTGCCGTGTCGAACATTGAGGAAGCCCGGCGTCTGCGTGACAGCGGCGTCACGGGCGACATACTTATCCTCGGCTACACGCCGCCCGAAGCGGCGCACAGGCTGTGCGAGCTTGACATTATCCAGGCTGTTACAGAGCTTTCCTATGCAAAAGAGCTTTGTCAGAACATACCTGAGGGCAAAAAGCTAAAGGTTCATGTTGCCGTTGATACGGGTATGACAAGAATAGGACTCCACAATGACAGCATTGACGGAATTATCTCGGATATGCTGAAAATACTGTCGCTTAAAGGTCTTTCGGTTGACGGAATGTTTACGCATCTTTCTGTTGCCGACAGCGGAGATGCGGCAGATATAGAATACACAAAAAAGCAGATCGGCAAGCTTATGGCTGTCAAGGAAAAGCTTGCCGAATGCGGAAAAGCTGTTCCCTGCGTGCATTACCTCAACTCTGCGGCAGGTCTTTACCACTACGGTGAAAGCGCTCCGAAATCGGCTCTTGCAAGGCTTGGAATTATCCTCTACGGCTTAAAGCCGAATGCGTCGCTTCCGGTTCCGATGGAGCTTGCCCCTGCCCTTACGCTCAAGGCAAGGGTCGCACAGGTAAAGGAAATTAAGGCGGGCGAGTGCGTGTCCTACGGCAGGACGTTTACCGCAGGCCGTGATATGAAGCTTGCGACGATTGCTATAGGCTACGCCGACGGGTATTCAAGACTGCTTTCCGGCAAGGGCGAGGTTCTTATTAACGGCAGGCGTGCCAAAATCACGGGCAGGATCTGCATGGACCAGCTTATGTGTGACGTGACGGGCATCGACGTCAAGGCAAACGACGTCGCAACCCTCATCGGCAGGGACGGAAACGAAGCTATAACGGCAGACGAGCTTGCCTCGCTCTACGGAACGATCGGCTACGAGGTCGTCTGCGGCATCTCAAAGCGTGTGCCCCGTGTCATAATAAGGGATAATGTGGAAATCGACGTCGAAACGTGATACAGTTTTTTCATATACTAAAACAACAATACCGTATGGGATATGACCCATACGGTATTTATTTTACGGTCTGCGTTAATTTTTACTTGCAGAAGCACTCAATATATCTGTCTATGCAGGACTGGATAATCTGCTTTGCCTGTTCAGCGCCCTGAACCTCGTCGATAACCGTATCCTTGCCCTCAAGCTGTTTGTACACGGAGAAGAAGTGGCTCATCTCGTCGGAAATGTGCCTTGGGAGCTGACCGATATCCGTGTAGAGATTGTAGGTAGGGTCTTCGCACGGCACGCAGATAATCTTTTCGTCTGCGGCTCCGTTGTCGCTCATTGTGATAACACCGATAGGCTTGCACTTGACGAGAGAAAGAGGAACAAGGGTTTCAGAGCAGAGCATAAGGAAGTCAAGCGGGTCGCCGTCCTCTGCGTATGTTCTGGGAATAAATCCGTAATTTGCAGGGTAGTGGGTCGAGGTGTAGAGAATTCTGTCCATTTTAAGAAGTCCAGTTTCCTTGTCAAGCTCGTACTTGATTTTTGAGCCCTTTGGGATTTCCACAACTGCGTCAAACTCGTTGCAGTTGATTCTCTTAGGTGAAATATCGTGCCAGATGTTCATAAATATGACCTCCTGAAAATAAAATTTGCAATGTTATTGGTATAAGTTTGCCCCGTCTGACAATATATATTGTATATAACCGCCTTTGAGTCCCGAAATTGGTACAGATTTTGCCGAACATTCGTTCAACTGTCCAAACGTTCGGACAAGGGTTGTGGTAATATATAATCGAAGGAACAAGAAATCTGTCAGAAAAAGGAGAAATGAAATATGTCAGTAACGCTTTGCATTATAGGTCTTGGAATAGTAGGAGTAGCTTCCTGGTATCAGTTTATGGAGCATCTCGCTTATCGCTCCGAGGAGAAGCGCCGTCTGAGCGAGCATCAGACAAAAATCCGTTCATTGGAGCGAACCGAGTCGCAGGGCAGCGACTACACCGACATCACGGTAGCATAGCTTGTTCTTTCTTTTCCGCAGCACAGGGCTTTTCCCGTGCCGACCATAGGAATATTATAGACTATAATTTTTTTAAAATCAATAGCAAATGTAAACAAAGCTATCAAAAGCGAGGGGTGTCCTTTTTATGAAAAGACACTCCTTTTTGCGTTGGAAAGGTTTTCACGCAGCAAAGAATGCAAAAAATGCACCGGGGAGCTTCCCCGATGCATTTCGTGTTTTATGCTGTAGCTTACAGAGCGGCAAGCTTTGAGAACTGTACCTTGAGCGCAGGATAGATCTCCGTGTAGAGCCTGTAAAAGCTCTCGTATGCCGGAACGTTCTCCGCAACAGGGTTCTGCACCTTGTCCGTCTTTACGACAGCCTCGCAAGCCTCCGGCACGCTTGAATATATGCCTGCTCCGACTCCTGCGAGAAGTGCGACTCCGAGCGCCGGACCTTCCTTGGAAGCGACCGTCTTTACTGGACAGTTGTACAGGTCGGCGAGCATTGAGCGCCAAAGCGGTGATGTTCCGCCGCCGCCGCAAGCCATCATATCCGAAACGTCTATGTCCATTTCTCTGAACACCTCAACGCAGTCTCTGAGAGAATAAGACACTCCCTCAAGCACCGCTCTGAGCATTTCCTTCTTTGTGTGCATTGCGGAGAGTCCGAAGAAAACTCCTCTTGCGTCAGGGTCAAGGTGCGGCGTTCTCTCGCCCATAAGATAAGGAAGATAGAGAAGCCTGTTTGCGCCTATCGGAACCGTTTCAGCCTGCTTATCCATAAGGTAGTATTCGTCAACGCCCATATACTTAGCCGTTTCCTTTTCAGCGCTGCAGAAGTTATCTCTGAACCACTTTAGCGAAAGACCTGCGCCCTGTGTAACGCCCATAACGTGCCAGCTGTTAGGCACTGCGGCGCAGCAGGTATGCACTCTGCCCTTAGGGTCGATAGAAACCTGCGACGTATGAGCGAACACAACGCCCGATGTTCCGATTGTAGTGAACGCCTTGCCGTCCTTTGCAACTCCCGTACCGATTGCGGCTGCGGCGTTATCTCCTGCGCCGCCGACAACGACAGTGCCCTCGCAGAGTCCCAGCTCGTCTGCCATCTTCTTTGTTAGAGTACCCGTTACCTCGCAGGACTCGTATACCTTGCCGAGCCATGCCTTGTCGATTTCAAATGCAGAGAGTATTTCGTCTGACCATCTGCGGTTAGGCACGTCAAGAAGCTGCATACCCGACGCATCGGAAACCTCCGTTGCGTATTCCTGCGTAAGGACAAATCTGAGGTAGTCTTTAGGAAGGAGAATATGTCTTACCTGGGAGTATATCTCAGGCTCGTTGTTCTTTACCCAGAGGATTTTTGCGGCTGTCCAGCCTGTGAGAGCGGGGTTTGCGGTAATCTCGATAAGCTTTTCCCTGCCGACAATCCTGTTCATCTGCTCGACCTCGTTAGCCGTTCTCTGGTCACACCAGATAATCGAACGGCGAAGCACCTTATTGTTCTTGTCGAGCATTACAAGTCCGTGCATCTGGCCCGAAATGCCTATGCCCTTAACTTCCTTTTTCTTGACACCGCTCTGAGCCATTACAGCCTTTACCGTGCCTTTCATAGCGTCTACCCAGTCGGCAGGGTCCTGCTCTGCGTAGCCGTTCTTTGGCTGATACATAGGATACTCTATTGTCTTTGATGCCATTACCTTGCCCGCTTCGTCAAAAAGGACTGTCTTGGTACCGCTTGTACCGCAGTCAACGCCTAAAATGTATGCCATAATATTTTCATCTCCTGTTTATAGTTGCAGAAAGCGCAGCCTTATGCAGACTACGCTTCTTAAATTCAAAGATTAAAGTCCGAACATTATGTTGTTAAGAATGCTCTCGAGCATTTCCTGTCTGCCGCTTGAAAGCGAATCTGTAACCTCGCCCTTTTCAAGCGCATACTTTTCAAGGTCAGCCATTGTAGCCTTGCCGTCGATGATATCCTTGCCGATGCCTGTTGACCAGGAAGCGTATCTGTCGTCTACAAACTTGTCAAGTCTGCCGTCCTCAATGAGCTTGTATGCAATCTTGAGTCCAAGTGCGAAAGCGTCCATACCTGCGATATAGCTAAGGAAGATATCTTCCTTAGTATAAGAGCCTCTCCTAGCCTTTGCGTCAAAGTTAAGACCGCCGTTTACAAATCCGCCCGCCTTGATTACCTCGTACATACAAAGCGCAGTTTCGTAAACGTTTGTCGGGAACTGGTCTGTATCCCAGCCGAGGAGCGTATCGCCCTGGTTAGCGTCAATAGAACCGAACACGCCGTTATCTCTTGCTACACGAAGCTCGTGCTGGAAGGTGTGCTGTGCGAGAGTTGCGTGGTTTGCCTCGATGTTCATTTTGAAATCCTTGTCGAGTCCGTACTTTCTGAGGAAGCCGAGAACCGTTGCGGTATCAAAGTCGTACTGGTGCTTTGTAGGCTCCTTCGGCTTAGGCTCGATGTAGAAATCGCCCGTATAGCCGATTGAACGAGCATAGTCCACAGCCATTCTCATAAGTCTTGCCATATTGTCAAGCTCTAAGCCCATATTTGTGTTAAGGAGAGTTTCATAGCCCTCTCTGCCGCCCCAGAACACATAGCCTGAGCCGCCGAGCTTTACGGTAGCGTCGATAGCCTTCTTTATCTGCGCAGCAGCGTAAGCGAAAACGTCGGCGGACGGAGATGTGCCTGCGCCGTGCATATATCTTGGGTGGTCAAAGCATTTAGCCGTACCCCAGAGGCACTTCTTTGTAGGGTCGGCAGCCATCTTTTCAGCGATGTAGTCTACGACCTCGTCAAACTTTTCGTTCGTTTCAGCGAGCGTGCCGTACTCAGGCGAGAGGTCACGGTCGTGGAAGCAGAAGTAGTCGATGGAAAGCTTGTCCATAATCTCGAATGCGGCGTCAACCTTAGCCTTTGCTCTTGCAATAGAGTCTGTCTCGCCCCATGTCTTGTCCGCCGTGCCGCAGCCGAACATATCCGTTCCGTCGCCGCCCATGGTGTGCCACCAAGAAAGAGCAAACTTCAGCTGTTCTCTCATGGTCTTTCCGCCGATAACCTCATCAGGATTATAGTATTTGAATGAAAGCGGATTTGTGCTGTCCTTACCCTCGTAAGGGATTTTTGCGATGTTTTCAAAATACTGAGCCATAGTAATAAATCTCCTTCGTCATTTTATGACCTGTAATTCAATTTATAATGTATGCCGTATTACCGCTTGGTAAAACGTTTACATTTGAATTATACTACAAACGCTTACGGCTGTCAATCATATTTTAGTGAAAATTTACCGGCGGCAGAAAGTTCCCCGAAGTTCCGGCAAATCCGACGTTTTCCGAGCAATTTCAAGGCAGAAAATATAAGCTTTTGAAACGTGTTTGCAAAAAACAAATTTTTGTGGTATAATCATTCTGAAAGAACGTCGGAAAGGAGCTTTCTTCTATGGAAAACGGCAGGGACATTCTTTGCATTACCGGGCACAGCCTCGAAAACATACGCCTTGACACGACGGCGTCAACAAACACCTACGCACGCAGGCTCATAGAGGGGGGCTTTTCAGGCGAGGCTCTCATTACAGCCGACAGGCAGACACTAGGCAGGGGCAGGTGCGGCAAGAGCTTTTTCTCTGAATGCGGTGGACTGTATATGTCCATAATAATGAAACCAAAGCCCGACCTCAAGGACTTTACGCTTATAACCTCGGCTGTCGCAGTTTCCGTTGCAGACGCTGTAAAAGAGGTATCCGACTGCAAGCCCGAAATCAAGTGGGTGAACGATATATATGTAGAAAACAAAAAGGTCTGCGGAATACTCTGCGAATCGGTATTCGACCCCGTCGGTAGGCTCGGCGCAGTAATTGTCGGCATAGGGATAAACCTCGGCGGCGACGATTTTCCCGACGAGCTTTCCGAAATCGCAGGCAAAATTGATATATCCTGCGGCAAAGAAACGCTTGCAGAAAAAATCTGCGGATATCTTTTTCCGCTTTGCGACAAACTCCCTGACAGGGGCTTTATGGACAAATACCGTGCATACTCGCTCGTTCTCGGCAGAGAAATACGTTTTTCGCACAACGGCGGCTGGATATCCGGCAAGGCTGTGTCTATCGACGACAACGGCAGGCTGGAGGTATTAATGCAGGACGGCACAACAAGACTGCTCACGGGCGGAGAAATCTCGCTTAGGCTGAGATAGGCAAAGCCTTGACGGTATTGTAATTTGTCTGCAAGTATGCTATAATACATTACGAAAGGGAAATACATTGAAAGGAAACAGCTATGAACGAAAATTTTGAACCGAATAACGAGCTTTCTGAGCAGATAAAAAACGCCATAAAAAACAAATCCGAAAACGGCGTAGGTTTATCGTCTGACAGCAATGGCGATAAGAACGGAGGGCAGGATAAGCAGGATAAGAAAAAGAAGAAAAAGTGGTCCGTCAAGAAAAAGGTGCTGGTCGGACTTCTGATATTCCTTATCGTAGTGCTGTTACTGCTGGGTGCGGCTTTTCTCTATATAATGTCGAAGATCGATAAGATGAACCTTGTGGGCAGGGATTACGACAACTCGGTATACGAGTCTATCAGCGAAGCGCCGATCGAGGTAGAAAACCCGAACAGCGAGCCTGACACGCCCGAAAGCGAAATGGGCAGCCTAAATTCCGAGCTTGACAGAATAGAGCAGGAAGCAACCGAGCTGAAATTCTCCGAAGACGTGCTGAACATCCTGCTAATCGGCACGGACGCAAGGACAGGCGACTACCGAGGCAGGTCAGACTCGATGATCTTAGTGTCGATAAACCAGGAAACCAAGGAAATCGTGATGACATCGATTATGCGAGACACCTATGTCACGATACCCGGCAAAAACAAGAACAGAATCAATGCCGCATACGCTTACGGCGGCGCAGACCTGCTTATACAGACTGTTGAAGCAAACTTCGGCGTGCGCATCGACAAGTTTGTGCAGGTTGATTTCACATCGTTTGTCGATGTCATAGAGGCAGTCGGCGGCGTTGAAATGGAGCTTAACGAGCGTGAGGTCGAGTATATGAACAAATATCACGCAAGCACAGACCCGCTCGTGAACATCGGCGGAAATAAGTATCTTCTGAACGGCAAGCAGGCTCTCACCTACGCAAGAATAAGGCACGTCGGAAATGCCGATTTTGAGAGAACTCAGCGTCAGCGCAGAGTGCTTGAGGAAATTATCTCAAGCGCAAAGGAGCTCAGTATCATCGAGCTTTCGAACAGCCTTGACGTGATACTCCCCTACCTCACGACCGACTTTACAAAGGGCGAGCTTTTGTCGCTTATTCTTGATTCCGTCGAGTATTTCGGATATGACAGGATTCAGCACAGAGTGCCTGACAACGGCACCTTCTGGAACATCAGGCTTGACGGCAGGGCAATGCTCGGCATCGACTTTGAAGAAAACAGAAAAATTCTCATAGAGAAGATTTACGGGGAATAAAGCCGGGTGTTAAAGGTCGCCCTTTATAAAGCGTACCGCTACGCCGTCCTGTGACTCCGATGTAGGTACAAAAACGATCCCACCCCATAGGGGTGGGATTTGTTGCGTCAGAGGGCGATAGTACGGGAGATGCACTAAGAACGGCATGCGGTGACAGCCGGAGCGCTTGAGGCGCAGAATATATTGGGTCGCTCTCCCCTGCTACGCATCCTGCGGTTGACTTTTTGTGGGAGATTGATTATAATGTAAGATAATGAGGGCAAACCTCAGAAATACAATCCCTTTTCAGGAGGACAACACCATGGACAACAAAGTAACACTCGTAATAATGGCGGCAGGTATGGGCTCAAGATTCGGCGGAGGCATCAAGCAGCTTGCTCAGGTCGGCCCTAACGGCGAAATCATAATGGACTACTCCATCTACGACGCTAAAAAGGCAGGAGTAAACAAAATCGTGTTCATCATCAGACACGACTTTGAGGATAAGTTCAAGGAGCTTATCGGCGACAGAATTTCAAAAATCATCGAAACCGAATATGTATACCAGGAGCTTGATATGCTCCCTGAGGGATATTCCGCAGACGGCAGACAGAAGCCTTGGGGCACGGGCCACGCAATCCTCTGCTGCAAGGGCAAGGTGAACGAGCCTTTCATTATCATCAACGCCGACGACTACTACGGCTACGAGGCATACGATATGCTCGTTAAGTTCTTAAAAGGCAAGAAAAACGACCTCGACCTCGGTATGGCAGGCTTCATTCTCAAGAACACGCTCTCCGACAACGGCACGGTCACAAGAGGCGTATGCGAGCTTGACGACAGCGATATGCTCAAAACAGTTAAGGAAACCTACGACATCATAAGAGAGGACGACGGAGTTATCCGTTCGCAGAAGTCGGGCGAGGCTCTCTCTGATGAAAGCGTCGTTTCTATGAATATGTGGGCCTGCACTCCTGCATTTATAGACGTCCTTGAGAATAAGTTCGCAGAATTCCTCGACGGCCTTAACGGAGATATGAAAAAGGAGTTCCTGCTCCCTATCATCATTGAAGATATGCTTAATAAAGGCGAAGCCACTACAAAGTGCTTTAAGTCGCATGACAAGTGGTTCGGCGTTACATACGCTGAGGACAAGCAGCTCTTTATCGACTCTATCGCAAAGCTCATCGACGAGGGTAAATATCCGCAGTGTATTCTCTAAGCCCTACCCGTTTTTGATACCTATAATCCATAATACCGTACGGCGCAAACCATACGGTATTTTTGTTTTTAAACTTCTGCACAGGAAACGGAGCTGCCTTGCAGGCAAGCTGAGTTTTTAATTGCATATTCGGGAGGAGAGGCTATGTATTGACACATTCGCGCAAAAATGGTATGATATTTTATATGGACAGTCTTTATGAATCCGTTTTTTATGTAAGACCGGGTTTTCTAAGCATATACGAAGATTGCGGCTTTGCATCTTGGCGGCAAGCCGAACGAAGCGGAAAAAGCGCTTAAAAACCTGCCGCCGATCCAAAGGGAACTTTGAAGTGCATTAAAAACTTGCTTTGTATATTCATTTGCAGGAATACGAATTGATAAGGAGGATCAGGCAGTGAGAGATAAATCCATATTGATTGTCGATGACGTTGAAATAAACCGAGAATTATTATCGGATATATTTAGCGACAATTACAAAATAATTGAAGCGGCAGACGGAACGGAAGCCATCGAAGTTATAAACAGCGGTCACAGCATCGCAGCCGTTCTCCTGGATTTGGTAATGCCGAAAGCGGACGGCTTATGCGTCCTGAGAGAAATGAACAGAACAGGATTAATAAGACAGATTCCCGTATTTCTGATTACTTCGGCAGACAACCGGAGTCAGTTAATGCAGGGATATGACTTGGGCGCTGTTGACGTGATCAAGAAGCCTTTTATATCCGCATTTTTGAAATGCCGAATAAACAATGTGATAGAGCTTTACGAGCATAGGCACAACCTTGAATGTATTGTGGCAGACCAGATAAAAAAGCTGAATGCGTTCAACCAGTCGTTGGTCGAAACGCTTGCAACCGTTATTGAATTCAGAGATTATGAATCGGGAGAGCACGTTAAGCACATTTGCATTCTTACAAGGATACTGATGGAACGGCTCAGCGATATGTACCCTGAATATCATATGCCGCAGAGCGAAATTGACAAAATCGCAACTTCCTCGATACTTCACGACGTAGGCAAGATATCAATACCCGACAGAATACTCAGTAAACCGGGCAGACTTACCGAAGAAGAATTTGAAATAATGAAGGAACATTCCGCAAAGGGCTGCGAAATTCTCCGCAACATTCCGGAGATAATGGATAAGGAAATATACGGATACAGCTACGATATATGCAGGCACCACCACGAGCGTTGGGACGGAAAAGGCTACCCCGACGGCTTAAAGGGAGATGAAATATCTATATGGGTGCAGGCTGTATCAGTTGCAGATGTGTATGACGCTCTTACCTCGGACAGAGTGTACAAGAAGGCGTTTGACCACGAAACCGCCGTAAAGATGATAAACGACGGAAACTGCGGCGCTTTCAATCCCAAGGTTTTGAAAGCCTTTAACTCGGTTCTTGACGTAATAAAATGCAAAAAGCAGGAAATGCAGATGGAATCCTTAAAACGTAAAGCCGAAATAAAGCAGTCTGCAAGCGGCGGCTAATAATGCAGTATCCCGCAATATACGAGAATTTTATTGAAATGAGGATGATAAAACAATGGAGTCGAAAACAAACCGGTTTATAAAAATAAGCGCGGTTATTATGGTGGTAATTTGTATAGCCGTCTTTACAGTTATAACCGTGTACATGAAAAATAAGACGGAAGAATCCATGAAAGATATCGGCGAGATTTATATGTCGGAAATGAATATCCAGCTCAAGCAAAAATTCACTTCTATTATAAATCTCCGTATGGATCAGGTAGACGGTATCGTAAAGCGTGTTCCGCCGGAAACCGCAACTTATGGCGACGAGATGATAGAAGAACTGTCGCTCAGCGCCGAAATCAGAGGATACACCTATCTGGGACTTTATTCCGGCGACGGCAAAATCGAAAAGCTTTTCGGCGAAGAAATAAATATTCTTCAGCCTGAAACAATAGAAGAATCCTTGCAGAAAAACGGCACGGTTGTACTACACGGCACAAACAACGGCGGTGAAAAGTTCCTTCTGCTCGGACAGGAAGCAGAATACCCGATGGCTGACGGAAAGAAAAGTACAGCGATAATCGCAGGCGTTTCTATGGAATACCTGAATCAGGCGCTATTTTTAGCCGAGGACACATCAATGATATATTCACATGTCATTGATTCTGACGGATCATTTATTATCCGCAACGGAGATGCTTTCAGAAACAGCTATTTTGACAGAATCATGATGACATATGATGAAATAAACGGTAAAAATCCTGAAGACTTTGTTGAGAAATTAAAGCAGGTTATGCATGACAGGGAAGACTATTACTCTTATATCACAACTGACGACGGCAAAAAAATGCAGTTTTACTGTTCCACTATTTCAGAGAAGTCAGACTGGTATCTTATCTCCATAATGCCGGGCGACGCACTTGGCAATACGATTTCCTCCATTGACGGAACAAGAATTGAAACTATGCTTGTATCCATTTTTGTTCTTTTGGTTTGCATGGTGACCATATTTGTATGCTACTTCAATTTGTCACGAAAGCAGATAATCGCTCTAAAAGCTGCAAAGAACGAGGCAGATGTGGCAAACAACGCTAAGAGAGATTTTCTCTCCAGTATGAGCCACGATATCCGCACGCCAATGAACGCTATAATAGGTATGACCGAGATAGCACTGAAATGCAAGAACGATACCGAACGTGTGGAGGACAGTCTTAATAAGATCAAGATGTCAAGCAAGCATCTGCTGGGTCTTATCAACGACATTCTGGATATGTCCAAGATTGAAAGCGGAAAGATGGTTTTAAACATCATTCCGGCATCGCTAAGAGATATAATGGACGATATTGTAAACATCGTCCAGCCGCAGATAAAGGCTAAAGAACAGCAGTTTGATATATTTATTCATGATATAGAAACGGAAAATGTATTATGCGACGCAGTCAGATTAAATCAGGTATTAATCAATCTCCTGTCAAACGCTATTAAATACACCGATGAAAAGGGCAGGATAGACGTTTATCTCTATCAGGAAAAATCCGAGCTGGGAGATGAATATATCCGCAACCATATCATTGTACAGGATAACGGAATCGGTATGTCCGAAGAGTTCCAGCATAAGATATTCAACACCTTTGAAAGAGAAAATAACGAAAAGGTAATGAATATTGCAGGCACAGGTCTTGGAATGGCTATTACAAAACACATTATAGACGTAATGGGCGGCACTATCAACCTTGAAAGCAAACAGGGCGAGGGAAGCAAATTTGAAGTAATTATTGACCTTAAAAAGTCCAGCGAAAAAGACCAGGATATGAAGCTTCCTCCTTGGAACGTTCTGGTGATTGACGACAATGAACAGCTCTGCGTGAGCGCAGCGTCCAATCTTGAAGAAATCGGCGCAAATGCGGAATGGTCAGTCGACGGACGTGAAGCAATACAAATGATAAAGGACCGCCACGACAAGGGCGACGATTATCAATTCGTGCTGGTGGATTGGAAAATGCCGGGTATGGACGGCCTTGAAACGATTCGTGAAATTCACAAAACGGTCGGAAACAGTATTCCTATTTTCCTCATCTCGGCTTACGACCTTGGCGAGCTTGATGATAACCTCGACTCCTACGAGATTGACGGATTTATTTCAAAGCCGCTGTTCAAATCCACGCTGTATTCAAGATTGCGCCGATATGTTCATGACCGTGACGACTCGGAAGAAAAGGATATCACGACTGAAATCAGCTTTGAGGGAAAGCACGTTCTTGTAGCCGAGGATATCGACCTGAACTGGGAAATCGCAAACGAGCTTTTCAGTTCGACGGGTATGACGCTCGACCATGCTGTGAACGGACTTGAATGTGTTGAAATGTATAATAAATCGCCTATCGGCTTCTACGACGCAATTCTGATGGACGTAAGAATGCCTGTAATGAACGGTTACGAGGCTACAAAAACCATTCGTGCCTCTGAGCGTTCCGACAATGATTTGCCTATTATCGCAATGACGGCAGACGCATTTGTAGACGACGCAAGACAGTGCATGGAAAGCGGCATGAACGCTCACCTTGCTAAGCCTCTTGATTTCCACGAATGCATAAGAATTTTCAAGAAATTTCTATAATAACTCATAGGTAAAGCTGATAAGCAAATCGAATAAAGTACAATAGCGGACAATGCTTCATAACGGTTGAAGCGTTGCCCGCTGTTTCTATGTCTGTACATCGAAGCCGCACCTTTTGGTACGGCTTCCGATATCGCTGTCTTTTTCTCTTTTACTTCTTCATATCTTAGTAAAGCACATTCTCAATAAACGTATATACCTTGCCCGTTTGCATATCTACGGTAATTGCCCTTCCGCTCATACAGTAACCAGCACGGCTATACGGGTCGCTATCGTCGATGATAAAACACCAGCATGGGCGCAAACGTCTC
>MSHC01000002.1:2932-5410 GCA_001940995.1 Ruminococcus sp. Phil15 | reverse complement strand
CTCTACGTTGTAATCTGCACTGTAAGCATTGCGGTAGCGACTGTAAACGAATGCCGGATGTTAAGGATATGTCGGCAGCCGATTTCTTGCGGGTTGTTGATTCCATTACTCCATATGTGAACCCGAATGAGGTAAGCATTATAATGACCGGTGGAGAGCCGTTGATGAGAGAAGATGTGGAGGAAGTTGGACTGGAACTCTACAAACGCGGTTATCCTTGGGGAATTGTTTCTAACGGTCTTTATCTCACGGCTAAGCGGTTGGAACGTTTAATGTCTGCCGGTCTTCATTCCATAACCATCAGCTTGGATGGTTTTGAACAGGAACATAATTGGTTGCGTGGGCATCCGGAAAGTTATGGGAGGGCCGTAGACGCAATCAAGATGTTGGTACATGAACCGGAGCTGGTCTGGGATGTAGTGACTTGTATCAATAGCCGTAACTATCTGTATTTGGATGAGTTGAAAAATTACCTTTATCGTATTGGCGTTCGGCGGTGGCGCTTGTTTACAATCTTTCCGATAGGGCGTGCTGCATCACACTTGGAGTTGCAATTGAGCGACACTGAGTTTACAGGCGTTATGGAGTTCATCAAGCGTGTTCGAAAGGAAGGAAAGATGCATATTGATTATGCTTGTGAAGGTTTCTTAGGTAAGTATGAAGGTGAGGTTCGTGATAGTTTCTTTGCCTGCAATGCCGGAATCACTGTCGGTTCCGTTTTGGCAGATGGTTCTATATCTGCGTGCCCAAGTATCCGTAGTGATTTTCATCAGGGAAATATTTATCATGATGATTTTATGGATGTATGGGAAAATCGTTTTCAAGCCTTTCGCAATCGGAAGTGGATGAAGAAAGGTGTATGTAACGATTGCAGTTTTTTCCGTTACTGTGAGGGTAATGGTATGCATCTGCGTGATGATGAAGGTAAATTACTTTTCTGTCATCTCGACAGGCTTCATTGTTAGTTTGCTTATTTTTTGTTTGTTTTTTGTGAGGGGTAGATTTTATCCGGCCCAATTTTCCCTATCCAGGTTCCTATATCCGATTGCTTCTGCTAAGTGTGCGGGTTGTATTAGGTCATAGCCTTCAAGATCGGCAATAGTGCGCGAAACCTTTAGGATACGATCGTAGGCGCGTGCTGAAAGATTAAAACGGTTCATGGCGGTCTTTAACAGAACAAGACCTTTGTCATCAGGATGAGCATAGCGGGCAAGTAATTTGCTATTCATCTGTGCATTACAATATACACCGGGAATCTCGGCGTATCTTTCAGACTGAATCTGGCGTGCATATATTACACGTTCGCGAATATTAGCGCTTGACTCTCCGGGATGTGTATCTGACATTTTTTCAAATGGAACGGGGATAACCTCAATTTGCAGGTCGATACGATCGAGCAAAGGTCCTGAAATGCGATTCAGATATTTCTGCACTTGTCCCGGGCTACATACGCAGGCTTTGGTAGGATGATTGTAATATCCGCAAGGGCAAGGATTCATAGAGGCTACAAGCGTAAAACTGGCAGGATATTCTACGTTACATTTCACGCGTGAGATGGTGATTTTCCGATCTTCCAAGGGTTGACGTAGTACTTCAAGTACATTCCTGTTGAATTCCGGTAATTCATCAAGGAATAAAACACCATTATGAGCCAGGCTGATCTCGCCCGGTTGCGGAAAACTTCCTCCACCTGTCATAGCCACTGTAGAAATGGTATGATGAGGGTCGCGAAATGGGCGTTTGGAGATAAGCCCGCCTTCTTGTCCGAGCTTTCCTGCAACGGAATGTATTTTGGTTGTTTCAAGGCTTTCACCTAATGATAAGGGTGGAAGGATGGAAGGGAGACGCTTGGCAAGCATGGACTTTCCGCTACCGGGAGCACCTACTAAAAGAATATTGTGTCCACCTGCAGCTGCCACTTCTAATGCACGTTTTACGTTTTCCTGTCCTTTTACATCAGAGAAATCCAAATCAAAATTACTTTGTTGGGCATAAAACTCTTTGCGGGTATTGATATGTACTTGCTCTAATTCTCGCGTGCCATTGAAGAATTCGATTACCTCTTTCAGATTTCCCGCTCCATAAACATTCAGATTGTTGACTACGGCAGCTTCTTGCGCATTTTGTTTGGGAATGATTATTCCCTTAAAACCAAGTTCCCTGGCTTTTATTGCAATGGGCAATGCTCCTTTTATAGGTTGCAGGCTTCCGTCCAGACTTAGTTCTCCCATTAGCAGATAGTGGTCTAATTTGTCCGATTGGATGATTTCATTGGCGCCTAACATACCAATAGCCAATGGTAGATCATAGGCGGAACCTTCTTTGCGAATATCTGCCGGAGCCATATTGATAACAATGTTACTTGTTGGTATACGGTAACCGTTTACTTGTAGTGCAGAGATAATGCGTTGGTGACTTTCTTTGACGGCAGAGTCAGGAAGACCCACGAGATAAAACATACAGCCTCTGGAACTGTTG
>MSHC01000002.1:0-2895 GCA_001940995.1 Ruminococcus sp. Phil15 | reverse complement strand
TCAATACCTTGAACAGCCGCTCCAAAAACTTTAATGAGCACGTAATTTAGTATTTAGTAATTAATGATCGGTGGATGAGGATTATCTTTTCTTTTTCTCCTCTGCCTCCTTTAATTTCTTCTCGATATCTTTCTCGCTTAGATTTTTCCCTTCAATTCTTCCGGATGGGTTGAGTAATATATTAGCGGGTAAAGTTTTTATAGCAAGTTGCTTTACAACCTCTGTATTCCAGCCGGAAAGATCGCATACTTGTTCCCACTTTAGAGTGTCTGTTTTAATCGCCTTTTGCCAGCTATCTTTATTGATGTCTAAGGAAACTCCTAAAAGCGCAAACTTCTTGTTCTTTTGTACTTGCTTATAGATTCTGCGATAAACAGCATTACTATCTCGGCTTACTGTATCCCAAGAGGCCCAGAAGTGTACTAATAAATATTGGTCTTTGAAGTTTGCACGGTTTATTTGTTTTCCGCTGGTATTGGGCAGGCGGAAATAGGCAGCAGTTTTCCCAATAGCAACCTTTTCTTGTTCTTGAATATGACTGAGTAGTTCACTAATATAGGGGCGGTCTTTCAACTCTCCCGTCATATGTTCGGTCAGTTTTTTAATTTGGGTGTAGTCCAGTTTTTCTTTTTGTACGAAGTATTTATCCAATAGGTAAATACTGGCTAAGGAGGAATGATGTTCATTGATAAATTTACCGACTTTCTCTTCTAATACTTTTTCGGATGGCTTACCTAATCCTCTCAGTTCTTTTTGGAAAGAACTTAATTCTTCATTGGGTATGTTCCCCTTTATTTCCAAATTGTTAAGTTCAGCAGCAGAGCCGTTTATTTGTATTCTATTTCCTTTATCCATAAAGAAAGGATATTGAGTGCCATCGCTGAACAATAACCAGGCAGCTACTAAAGTATCCGGAGAAAGTATTTTTGAGAACTTGCCATTTTCAACAAGCAGAGTATCCATGTGGTCATACATTTCGTCTGCACCATATATATATATGGTGTCACTTCCCAATCCCTTGATTTCTCCGCTAAGGCTGACCGTATCGGATCTCTTGCCGTCGCAGGCAGATAATATAATAAGCAGGAAAAATGCAAAATAAATATTCTTCATATGGGTTCCTTCTTCTGGTACACTGCTGCGAAAGTAGTTCTTTTTGGTGTGAATAAAAAAAAATGCCCGACATATTTCCATGTCGGGCACTTCTTTTCATCTTATAACCTTTATTATTTGATGATATTCATAAAGTCTGCATTCGTGAAGTATTTGGAGAATTCCAAGTCAGAAGCAGCCTTCTTAGCTAATGAAGAATCTTTAGCAACAGCTTTCTTCAGGTTATCAGTTACCATAGAAGTGTTGTTAGTTCTTGCACCTACAACAGCCATTAAATAGTCTGTGTAAGCGTCAGGTTTAGCGATGCTTGACAATGTGCTCTTAGCCTTGTTGTAATCCTTAGCCAAGATTTGTGCCAAAGCTGCACTGTTAGTCTTAGTATCGCCAAATGCGTTAACGGCTCTGTCGTATTGACCTTGAGCTACGTACAGGTTACCCAAAGCTTCGTTCAACTCTTTAGCGCCTGAAGCTTTACCCAAGTAAGATTCAGCGGCTGCTTTGTCACCCTTAGTCAAAGCGATAAGACCCATATTCATATTAGCTTCAGCAGAATCCTTGATAGAAAGAGATTTCTTGAAATATCCTTCAGCCTTGTCAAGGTTACCAGCTTGATAAGCCAACTTACCGAGGTTGTTGTATGCACGATAATCGTTCGGATAGATTTGAGTAGCTTTGATGAAGATAGCTTCTTGCTTAGCAGGATCATTAGTCAAAGTTGTTGCATACAGCAATTCTTCGATGTTCAGTTGCTTAGCATCGCTGTCTGCCAAAGATGCGATTTCTTCGTCAGATTTACCGATTACGTCATAGTTCAAGGTCAGACGAGAACGACGCAATTGCGGAAGGATTTCTTCAGCCAAAGTTTTGTATACAGAAGAGATGTTTTTGATTTCTTGTTCTCTTTGTTCAGGATCAGAGTACATTGACAATACGCGAAGAATCAACTCTTTGTCTTGGATGTTGGATTTGCTAACCAATTCTTGGAAACCTTCCCAGTCTTGTGCAGTGTATTTAGTATCTACAGCAGCATCAATTTTGCCTTTCTTCAGGTCTCTATTAATAATCTTAGCTGTGTTGTCCTGACGATTTTCAGCCAGGCCAGTGTTCAACTTAACACCACCATCGGGAGAAGCATATGCAGAAATTTCGATGTTGCTGATTTTCTTGTTAGCAGCCTCGTTTACATTCTTAACTTCTTCGTTGAATGCTTTAGCTGTTTTCAATTCACTTGCACGAACGTTAGCCTGTTGAATCAAGAACATGATGTTTGCATCATATTTCTCTTTGATTATACGTTGGAAAGCGTCGTCACCGTTAGCTGGGTTAGCGCTACCCAAAGTTTGGCCAATCAATTCAGAAGTAGAGATAACGCCGTCAGCTACTTTTACAGCGGGGATAGTAACTTCTTTCTTTCCAACTTTAGCTTTAAATTCCAGATATAACTCAGATTTGGCCATTTCAGGAACATAATCGAAAGAGGTTTTCATAGTGTAGCTACCACCAGTCTTGTAAGAAATACTTTGGTCGTTGCCTTCTACTTTTTCGCCTTGGAATACGGCAGGCTGACCCTTAGCTTCGCCACCTTCCCATCTCAAAACCGGAGTAACTTCTACTACAGCATTTTTCTTGAAATACTTTTCAGGGAACTTACCGTTAATTGTAGCAGGTACCTTGCCACCTACGGCTTCCAATACTTGCGGAGTCACTGTGAAATAGTCAGAAGACAGTTCACCCATTTTGCTGCTGCATGATGTCAAAACAGCAACAAGTGCCACTAACAAA
>MSHC01000001.1:52096-155872 GCA_001940995.1 Ruminococcus sp. Phil15 | reverse complement strand
TCTAACTTTTTGGGGTCAATTAAATTTCTTCTCGGTTTTTTGTTTTGGATAAAAATGCGATGGAAGCGTTCGCTGTTCACCGCACTTACCACACGACAAGACAGCCATACTCTCCTAAACATTTGCACTGCTTTAAAACGTTAAACCCTTCTCGCAAACTTGAGAATTACAAGAGAAGTGCATATCTTTGCTTAAAACGACTGGGCTAGGCATTGCTACAAGCTTTCTTCTCTTACAAGAGAAGAAAGCAAGAAAGAAGAGAACGAGCTTTTTGTACTGTCCTCCTGTTGTCCAAAAATATCGAAGATATTTTAGAACAACAATACCAAGTCGCATGTCAAGCGTGCTCGTTTACTTCCAAGCAAAGAGAAGCTAAGCCAATGACCCCAAAGCTCAAAGACTTACATATCTCTATTACATACAATAGGACGCTTGCTTCCCTAAAATGAACAAAAACGCACCAATCGCCCTCTCCCCGCCGCTCTGCAAAACCGTCCCCACACAGTCCAACCGCTACGTTCCTCTGTCTACAAGCAGTGTTGCTTTAAAGTGCTAAATTTTATCGAGAAGAAAGCAAGAAACAAGCTCTAGCCTATTCGCTAAAAGTATCGGCAATCACTTTCCTCACATTCTTTCCCGCCGCATAGAACGCACTCGCCCAAAATTTCAACACAGTCCACATATTTAAGACAATAAATCTTTGCCAAAAACGGACGGAATGAACACAGTTTGTGGCAGTATTTTACAACAGACGCTACGGTGTTGACAAGCCGAATTTATTGTGATATAATAATTGAAACTGAGTATCATTTTCAATTTGCCGCAAAAAACGGAGGACAAGATGGCTGAATATAAGACAAAACAAAGGGCGCAGGTCATAGAGTGCCTGAAACAAAACAAGGACAAGCATATGACAGTTGAAATGCTGATGAAATATCTTGCAAGCTCCGGTGCGGAGGTAGGCAGAGCCACCATTTACCGAACGCTCGACAAGCTTTGCCGTGAGGGAATTATAAGGAGATACGAGCTGACGGTCGATAACTCTGCATGCTACCAATATATTGACGAGCAGAGCGATTGCTCCGACCACTTTCATCTCAAGTGCGAGAGGTGCGGAGAGCTTATACATCTCGACTGCGATCACATTTCAGATCTGTCAAAGCACATTCTCACCGACCACAAATTTAAGGTCAACAACACAAAGACCGTGCTTTACGGGTTATGCGAGAAATGTATGAAGGATGAGGAAAACAACTAATGAAAACTATAAAGAAAATTGCGGCGGCCGTGATGTGCGGGACACTGCTGTGCGTATCGCTATGCTCCTGCAGCGCTATGGACAATTTAAAGGGCAAGGACAACGAAAAGCTTAGCATTGTAACGACGATATTCCCGTCATACGATTTTGCAAGACAGCTCTGCGGTACGAATGCCGATATAACCATGCTTTTAAAGCCCGGTCAGGAGAGCCACACCTACGAGCCTACTGCGCAGGACATTATGGCAATTCAGGAATGCGACCTGTTCATTTATGTAGGCGGTGAAAACGACAGCTGGGTTGAAGATATCTTAGAGTCGTTTGACGAGCCTGTCGAAACGATTGCGATGACAGACTGTGTTGGACTGATCGAAGAAGTACACGACGAAGCCGACGGACACGACCACGACGAGCACGAAACAGACGAACACGTCTGGACATCTCCCAAAAACGCCATGGCAATATCCGGAGAAATTGCTGAGAAGCTTTGCGAGATTGACGAGAAGAACGAAAAATACTACAAGGAGAGCCTTGACAAGTATTTGAGAGAGCTTGAATCGCTCGACAACGACATAAGAAGCGTTGTGGAGGGCGGCAAAAGAAAAACTCTCATTTTCGGGGACAGGTTCCCGTTTGCATACTTTGCCAACGAATACGGGCTCACCTGCTATGCGGCATTTCAGGGATGCTCTTCCGAAACAGAGCCTAGTCCTAAGGTGCTTGCTGAGCTTATAGAAAAGGTGGAAGCAGAGGACATTCCGGCTGTGTTATATATTGAATTTTCGGCGCAGACGGTTGCGGACTCAATTGCTGAACAGACCGGCTGCAAGTCGCTTCTTCTCCACTCCTGCCACAATGTTACGGAAAAGGAGATTGCAGACGGCGCGACATACGTTTCATTAATGAGGCAGAACATTGAAACTCTGAAGGAGGCTCTTTACTGATGTCGGTTCTGAGCGTTAAAAACCTCTCGGTCGTTTATGACGGCTTCGAGGCGATACAGGACCTCAGCTTTACGCTTGAGGAGGGCGATTATCTGTGCGTTGTAGGCGAAAACGGAAGCGGAAAATCCACGCTTATGAAAACGCTTCTCGGACTTTTAAAGCCAAGCGGAGGCGAGATAGTCTACGATAATTTAAGCTCTGCGCAGATAGGCTATATGCCGCAGCAGACGGACATCCAGCGTGACTTTCCTGCCTCGGTTATGGAGGTTGTGCTGACCGGGTGCTTAAAGGCAAACGGACGCTTCCCGTTTTTCAGAAAGCAGGTAAAAGAGCTTGCACTGAAAAATCTTGAAAAGGTGGGCGCATTATCCCTCGCCAAAAAGTGCTACGGCGAATTATCCGGCGGTCAACAGCAGAGAGTGCTTCTTGCGAGGGCGTTATGCTCGACGGAAAAGCTGCTCATACTGGACGAGCCTGTTGCAAACCTTGACCCAAAGGCTACAAACGAACTTTACGAGCTTATTTCAAAGCTTAACAAGGAGCAGAAGATCACTGTCATAATGGTATCGCACGACATTAGATGTGCGGTCTTGCAGGCAAGCAAGGTTCTGCACATTGACAAGACTCTGTTGTTCTTCGGGGATACAGAGGAATACATTCACAGCTCGGAGGGGCAAAAATTTCTCGGTCACGAGCATTGTCTGTGCGGAGGTGATAGATAATGGCTGAAGTAATTTCTGACATTCTCTCGCTTACCTTTATGCAGAGGGCGCTTATTGTAGGAATACTGGTATCCCTGAGTGCGGCGCTTCTCGGCGTAAGCCTTGTGCTGAAGCGTTACTCTATGATTGGCGACGGGCTTTCACACGTCGGCTTCTGCACGCTCTCTATTGCGGCGGTAATGAACTGGGCGCCTCTTTACTTCTCGATACCTGTTGTGGTAATTGCGGCGTTCTTCCTGCTTCATCTTTCGGAAAACGGCAAAATCAAAGGCGACGCGGCTACGGCGCTTATCACGACAAGCTCGCTTGCTGTCGGCGTAATAATAACCTCTCTCGGAAGCGGTATGACAACGGACGTAAACAACTATATGTTCGGCAGCATACTTATAATGAGCGAGTCGGACGTAAGGCTCAGCGTGATACTGTCGGTTGCGGTGCTGACTCTGTTCATAGTATTCTACAACAGGATACTTGCCGTAACGTTTGACGAGAGCTTCGCAAAGGCTACCGGCATCAGGGCAAATCTTTACAAGATGCTGCTTTCGATACTCACGGCGCTGACGATTGTCCTCGGTATGAGAATGATGGGAACGCTCCTGATTTCAGGACTTATTGTGTTCCCTGCACTGACGTCTATGGGCGTTTTTAAACGGTTCAAGGCGGTCATAATCTGCTCCGCCGTGGTATCGGTTGTCTGCTTTATTGTCGGCATATTCGGTTCGTACATTTTCTCAACGCCTGCGGGGGCAAGCGTTGTAGTCGCTAACCTTATCGCATTTACGATTATGCGAACGGTCGGTGCGGTAATTTCAAGGAGAAGATAAAACAGCACCGCACATAAGCCCGCACGGTGCTGCAAAAAACAAAGTCCGGAAAATTCCGGACTTTGTTTTTTACTCGATTGTTACTTTTTTCATAATCTGGGCGGTTTTCGGCTTGTCACGGAAGTCTGTCGCTGCCTCTGCGATTTCGTCAACAACTTCTATTCCCTCGACAACCTTGCCGAAAGCGGCATACTGACCGTCGAGATGCGGAGCGTCCTTATGCATAATAAAGAACTGAGAAGAAGCGGAGTTAGGCATCATTGAACGAGCCATGGAAATAACGCCTCTTGTATGCTTTATATCGTTCTTGATACCGTTTGCGGCAAACTCGCCGACGATATCCTCGTCTGCGCCGCCCGTGCCGTTGCCGAGAGGGTCGCCGCCCTGAATCATAAAGCCCTTGATGACTCTATGAAAGCAAAGTCCGTCATAGAAGCCCTTTGAAACGAGCTTTTCAAAGTTTGCGACCGTGATAGGCGCAGATTCGGGATAAAGCTCGATTTTGATTTTCTTTCCGTTTTCCATTTCTATTACTACCATAATCTATATCTCCTTAAAAAAATTTACTTCTTTTTTGGGAGCAGACCCTTCTCAAATCTGTCAAGGAGGTCTGCGTAATACTTATGTGCTGTCGTAGGCTCTTTCTTCTTTCCGAAAAGACCCTTCTTTTCATCCTGATAAATAAAATAGTCAAGTCTGCCCTCGTTATTGATTGCATAAAGTCTGTTCGTCTTTTTAAAGCCGTCCTCTGTTCTGAGATTAGGGTCGAAGCAGCAGAAGATGTCCTCGCTCATAAGATTTACGAGGTTCAAAACCGTCTGGAAAGAATCTTCCTTTTCTCTCCACTCTGCAAGCTCCTCCGCAAAAAACTCCTGTACAGGTACGCCGTTTACTTCCATCTTCTTGATTATTCTTGCAAGCGATATTGACTTATCCTTATCAGTAAGCTTCTCATATTCTGCGTTCTTATACTCAAAGATGTAGTCGGAAACAGAATTGATGAACAGCTTTTCATAGTTGAACGGCTTGCCCTTCTGAGCAAACTTAATAATTGGGGATTGGATATCGACTAACATTTATACTAACTCCTTTGTAAAATAGTTCACTTTATAATTTATCCGAACATACTGCGCAGACGTTCCAGCTCCCTTTCGTCCTCCTCGGACATCTTAGGCTCCCCGTCCTTTTCAGCGTTTTCGGAATCGGTTGCTTCCTTAATGCTGCCATACTTTTCTTCAAACTGACGTGTAAGCCTTTCGAGGACGTCGGTCGAAAGCTGCGGAATTTTATCCGGCAGGTCGATAGGCTTCGCCTTTATGTCGCTGCTCGAAAACTGCTCCATTGCTTCCAGTTGTTTGTCGGTAAGCTTAGGCATCGTACTCTTTACCTTTTCCCTGCGCTCTGCCTCAAGCATATCCTTTTCCTGCTCGGCCCTGAGATTTTCGTCATCTCTTGCTTCGGAAAAATCATGGCGGTTTCTGTTATAATTCTCATCTGTGAGGTAATCATACTGTTCGGAAAGCTCGTCAAGACGTTTATCCATATCCTTATCCACGGCTGAACGGATCGCCTTGTAGCGTGTTCTCTCCTCTTTCTGCTGCACCTCGGCACAAATAGTTTCGAGCTTATCGTTTGCACGGTTAAGCTCCTTCTCTCTTACCGGATTTTTGTCATAGTCATGGTAGTCCGGGACATCGGGACCCTTTGAAAGCTCGTCTTCCATTTCCTCAAGCTTCTGCTTTATAGTGCTTTCCTTTATACTCCTAGGGCCTTTAACGGCTTTAGCCTCACGGCTCTTGAAAAAATTATCCGCATCAAAAGCCTGCGCCGGGTCAGCAAGCTGCGGCGATGGAGCGGGTGCGGCTTTCTTAATTTCCTGCACAGGAGATTCCGGCTTCTTTTTGCTGAAGAGTCCCACTGAAATATCCCCTTCCGACATATAATATATAATTATACTACATATAAGAAAAAAAAGCAAATATTTTTTTATTTGCGGAGAATTTTCGTCTGTGTTTACAACTAGTTCACAATTAGGCTTTAAAATAGTGATAAAATTACATCTGAAATTTGTTATAATACTATTTACAAGTAAGTGCAATTCCCATTGAAAGGACTGGTCACATTATGGAAAAATTAGGCGTAACCGCCTCGGAGTTGTTTGTTAACAACCCCTACCGTATTCTTGGGCTTCCTGTAAATGCAACCGAGGGAGAAATTGAGGACAGATATGAAACGCTATGCGTTATGTGCGAAAACGGCACAATAGATGATTTTTCTTCACCATTTGATTCACCGCATCTTCCGACTGTCAAAAGAACTCTTGAGGATCTGAACACTGCAAGAGATAAAGTGCTGAGCAACGGTTACAGAGCTTTTGCTTACGCTGACAGCGTTTATGCATACGACCCATCGCAGACCGACATAAGCATACGCATAGACAACATCGACTGCTACGACTGCTTTCTCAACTGCTATATGTGGCTTGTAATCCACGACAAGAACATTATGTACAAGTCGCTCTGGTTCAAGCTTGCAAAATACATCGACCAGCTCATCTGCTCTGAGCCGGCAGAATGGATGACATATTTCGACAACAGATATCCGCTTGAGGTTTATTACAACGATATCGAAACTATCAAAGTATTTTACTCTACCTTCTGCGAGATTATTCTTCTGCCGCTAAAGGAGCTTGTAAAAGGCTCTATGGAATGTCAGTCGGCTGTTGAGGTGCTTTCGGTAAGAATGTTTGAAAACCTCGGCTCTGAGGACGACGACATCCGTACTCTTACAGAAAAGGCTGAGGAAGCGGCTTCTAAGAGCGCTAAAAAGGCAGGCTCAAGAAATCCTGCTATGAAGGGAATTTCTCTCACCGAGGAATACCTTGCCTCGCAGCAGGAGATTGACAACTTTGCCGAAACGGGCGAAGGAATAAGCCTCATTGACGACTCGCTTGATGAAAACAACATCTACAATGACACTCTTATGCAAATGCTCAAAGCCAACAAGGCAAGAAATCAGGTTATCAAGGAGCTTAACACGGAAGTTACCTTCGGTTCGGGAAACCTCGGCAAGGAGAGCGACGCAAAGCTTACCATGCAGGCTGTCAACACAAGCACGCATGATGAAAAGAGGCTCCGTTCACCTTACGCACTCGACGCAGGCGAAATGACCCTTGAAGAAAAGTACGCTGATGTAAGCATAAACGATATGCTTAATCCTACCCTGCCTTACTCGGCTGTTAGAGATGTTTTCTCCAGTGCAGAAAACACAGCATTTGACGATCACATGACGGCGCACAGGAGCGGACAAAAGCTGTTTGTTATTATACTTATTCTGTTCATTGTCGGAATTCTTGCATATCTCGGCTACAAGAACTGGGACGAGATTACAAAGTTCATCAACGACTGGCTGTTTACTTAAACGCATAACACCCACGATACAAAATCGTGGGTGTTTTATTTTGCCGGATAATCTACAAAAGCTCCTTGTAGTCCTTGAACGACAGGTCGGAAAGTACCTGAAGCTCGTCCCATTCGGCTGTGGTGTACGGATTTAAGAATGCGGCGGTTTTCATCTTTCCCGTCTTTGCGGCTTTAATTCCTGGGATTATGTCCTCAAAAACCACGCAGTCGCTCGGCTCTACGCCCAGCCTTTCTGCGGCTAATAAATACACATCGGGAAAACCCTTGCCACGCTTTGTTTCTCCGGTGTAGGAAAATGCGTCGAAAAGCCCATATATTCCGTTGTTTTTGAGGGCAGGGATATAAAGCCTTGGGCTTGCGGCGGTTGCGAGGGCGATTTTTATTCCGTTTCGCTTTAATTCCTGCAAAAGCTCCTTTACGCCGTCAAACATACAGATATGCTCGGCGTACTGCTCCTCTACGAGCGACAGCCACTCCTCTATTATTGCGTCTGGGTCCTCGTTTAGCGAAAAACGTTTTATTGTGTAATCCGCCGCCTCTTTAAAGGACATTGTAGACACGCTTCTGCTGTAATCGGCAACACAGGACATTCCTCTGCGCCTGAAAAACTCCTCGTCTACCTTATTCCATGAATCGTGCGAATCGAGGATCGTGTTATCCATGTCGAAAATTACCGCTTTTATGTTCTTCAAAAATTCTGTCATAAGATACTCCAATTTCTGTATTCTACATTTCTTCGATGTCAATTGCCTTAAAGCCCTCGCCGTAGATTGCCGTTGCGGAGGACACGATAAGAAACGCCCTGCTGTCAGCCTCGCTGACCATATCCTTTGCTTTATAAAAGCTCTGGTTTCTCACAGCGCATATAAGCACGCCCTTTTCTTCGCCCGAAAAACCTCCTGTTGCTTTGATAAGGCTTACTCCTGCGCCGAGCTTGGTGACCAGTACATCTCTCACGTCTGAGGGATTTTGAGTAATGATAATCATAAGCCTTGCTTCGTCCGCACCGTAAAGCACAAAATTCAGCACCGCAGAGGACACTCCGATTGCAAGGAGCGAATATATTGACAGCTCCGGATTTTTGAAAACAAACCCTGACAATACTGCGATGGCGCCGTCAACCATAAGAAATACGTTGCCCGTTTTTATGTGCGGAAATTTCTGCTTTAGAAGCCTTACCACTATATCGACGCCGCCTGTAGTAGCGCCGTTACGGAAGATCGTGCCTACGCCGAGTGCGACAAGTCCGCCTCCTGCCAGAGCGGCTAAGACGAGGTCGGTTGTGACAGGCTTGATTACGGCAAAGAGGTCTATTGAGATACTTGACGCTGCGAGAGCAAAAAGCGTATTGCTAAAAAATCTTTTGCCGAAATGCCTGTATGCGATATAAAGAAGCGGTATGTTTACTAAAAAGGTTATGCTTCCAACGCCTACGGGCAGAAAGCGGTTTATCATTATTGCAAGACCCGCAACTCCGCCCGGAACTATCCCGTTCGGACTTACAAACAGGCTTATTCCTGCGCCGAGCGACAAACTGCCCAGCAAAATCCTTAATATTCTCAGAAAGCCTTTCTTCACGATACCGCCTCCGTTTCAACGGATAGTATGTGCAGAAAGGCTTCATTTTATCAGCTCTGGTAGTATTTATTTTCCTGGAACTTAGGCTCGCAGGTCAGATTTATGCCAAGACGCTTGAACACCTTTTCATCGACGTGAGAAAGTATCACTGTTGAATGTACCTCGCATCCGCTCAGCTTTGGAAGCTCGTTAAGTGCAAGCTGTACGGTAGGGTTTGTGACCGCACAGATCGAAAGAGCGATAAGCACTTCGTCCGTATGCAGTCTTGGATTTGCGTTGCCCAGATGCTTCGTTTTAAGCTCCTGTATAGGCTCTATAACGCTTGGCGAGATAAGAAGCTCGGCATCGTCTATGCCAGCCAAGGTTTTGAGTGCGTTTATAAGCATTGCGGAGGACGCACCGAGGAGGTCGGTTGTTTTTCCCGTTACGATAGTTCCGTCTGAAAGCTCCATTGCGGCGGCTGTATCGCCTGTCTGCTCCTGCTTTTCAAGTGCTGCGGCAACGGTCTTTCGCTGGTCTACCTTTACGCCTGCCTGATTCATCAGAAGCTCAATCTTATAGATTTCTTCCTTTGAGCCTCTGCCTAGTCTTTCGCTGCAAAGCGCTTCGTAATATCTCCTGATAATTTCCTGTCTTGCGGCTTCGCATACCGCTTCGTCGTCGATGATGCAGTTGCCCGCCATATTTACGCCCATATCTGTAGGGGATTTATACGGCGACTCGCCTAAAATTCTCTCGAATATTGCACTTAAAAGAGGAAATACCTCAACGTCACGGTTATAGTTTACGGTGGTCTGACCATAGGCTTCGAGGTGGAACGGGTCTATCATATTAACGTCATTGAGGTCTGCCGTAGCCGCCTCGTATGCGATGTTTACGGGGTGCTTGAGCGGGATATTCCATATAGGGAAGGTTTCAAACTTAGCATAGCCTGCTGTAATGCCTCTTTCATGTTCGTGGTAGAGCTGGGAGAGGCAGGTCGCCATTTTTCCGCTTCCCGGACCCGGCGCTGTAACGACGACAAGCTGTCTTGAGGTTTCGATATACTCGTTTTTGCCATAGCCCTTATCGCTTAAAATGACCTGTAAATTTGAGGGGTAGCCTGCAATAATATAGTGCTTATAGGTTTTAATGCCAAGTGTTTCAAGTCTTTTCTGGAAATTATCTGCGGCAGCCTGTCCCTCGTACTGGGTAAGCACAACGCTGCCGACGTAGAGTCCTATCTTTCTGAAAAGTCCGATAAGTCTTAAAACGTCAACGTCGTAAGTAATGCCGAGGTCGCCTCTGATTTTGTTCTTTTCTATATCGGCGGAATTTATTACGATAACTATTTCCGCTTCCTCCTTGAGCTGTAGGAGCATCTGGAGCTTACTGTCCGGCTTAAATCCCGGCAGAACCCTTGAGGCATGAAAGTCGTCGAACAGCTTTCCGCCGAATTCAAGATACAGCTTTCCGCCGAATTTCTCTATTCTCTGACGGATATGTTCTGACTGCATTTTAAGATATTTATCGTTGTCAAATCCTATTTTTGACATCTGAAAAGGCCTCCCCTTTCCGCACAAAAAAGACGCACGGAATATATTTAACACTGTTTTTCATTATAGCACAAAGCAAGACAGCTTTCAAGTAGATAGCTGTCTTTTTTACAGAAATATAATTTATTTGCGGTTTACCACACGGTACTGCTTAGGGGTAATGCCCTCAAGCTTTTTGAACACCCTTATAAGGTGACTGCAATCGGAAAAGCCAAGCTCCTGACTTATAAAGCTGAGGTCGTAATTTGTCGCAAGCAGAAGCTCTTTTGCCTTTTTAATTCTGGTATTCTCAATATACTCCTTGCAGGAAATGCCGTAAAGCTCCTTAAAACGTCTTGCAAAATGGGTATAACTGAGGCCGCAAAGCTCTGCGAGTGCGGTGACCTTTACGGAATCGTCATAGTGGCTTTCTATATAATCGCCTACATTAAGCACGCTCACGGCGTCTTCCTGAACAGACTTAAGGTTAAAGCCTCTCGCTGTTACACGGTTCCTTACAATCCGGACAAGCACCGCATTTATCATAGCTTCTACCAAAAGCTCTGTTCCCCACTGCTCGTTTCCACGTTCTGACACTAGTGTACTGAAGATTCTGTCAAAGGTCTGCGTAGGATTAAGTGCGGAGCATATTATAACGCCCTCCTCGCTGTTTTTCCACTCGTGTCTTACTAGACGTTCAAAGGTCAGGCGAGGCTCTGCAACTGTTCCTTCGGGCTTTACATCCGGTATTACGGAGATAAATCTTTCAGGAAGGTGTGTTACATCAATCGTGTGGGCAATGCCGCCCGGCACTACGATTATTTCGCCCTTAGAAAGCTCGAACGGCTTTCCCGAAACGCTGCCCGTGACCTTTCCTGAAACTGCGCAGATAATCTCGGGACAAATATGCTTATGGCTTTTCGCATAATATCTGCTTGATACTACCGATGAATCTATAATCTCTGCATTCTTCTGCTGTTCATAGCCATACTTCATTAAAGCACCCCTTTTATGCGGGAATTAGTTTTTTTCCGAGCTATCCTCGACATGCGTAACGGTAATAGGATTGTCGATAGGGCCGACGCTGTCAGACGGGATAACGGTAATTTTAAAGCTGAGGTTTATATCCTCGCCGTTGTCATATTTTCCCTTAGTCGTCTGAATAAAGTGCGTTACTTCCTTATTTTCGTCATAATAATACTCTACAGTAAACGATTCTACCTTTCCGCCGTCGATTGCCATTTTAGCCTTTTCTGCGTCATAGGAATATGTGATTTTACCGCTTCCGTCCTCGTTCTCTGTAACGTCCGAGTTCTTAATACCCTTATCGGAGAGATAGAAAACGCTGTCTGTCGTATACTGGTGTCTGGAATAATCATTATCATAAAACTTATAGCGTTCATCAGCCTTAGTAAGCTGTTTACCTACGCCGTCCTCTTCTACAAAGTAGGCGTAGCCCGAGCTGTACTCCTTGTACACTCCGCCGTCCTCAGTCGTTTTTTCATAGTAATATGTAAGGATTCCGACCTCGTCGTACCAATATATAAAGCGTTCGCTAAGCTCGTCATTTGTAAGGTCGTAGACCTCGATGCCTCCGCTGTTCTGCCCGTTGTATTTTTTCATAGAGTCCTTGATAATATCAATACCGGGGAGGTCGGCGGTTTCCTGTTTTTCAAACGGGTTTGCACAGCCTGCCGCAAGCAGCAACGCTAATGCCGGCAATGCAAGGAAGCAGTTTTTTCCGGAGTTTTTCATAGTTTTGCCTTTCCTTTGAAATTATGCCTTTCTGATAACCTTAGAGTACACAATAAGCATAATTGCCACACAGAAAATCTGTGCGACTGTTACGTTGAGCTTTAAACCTATTGTGAAAGTAAGCACGCTCAAATCGACTGTTACGTTATTGAAGCCTATCGACTGTCCCCATGACAGCCAATCAACATATGCTTTTCCGTCGCATACGCTTGCGATAAAGCCGCCAAGCACCACTCCTGCGAGGAGAAAGAAAATAAACGCAAATGTACTTTTGAAATCTCTTGACATTTTTAAAACTCCTTTTTATAATGTTCCCATAAATTAGTATAAGGTGCAAAGCTAAGTAACAAAGCCCTGCACCCCATATTTTGTTACAGTTATTTTCTGTGAGAGTTGCTCCTGCGGCTGCCCTCTCTGAGCTTACTCATACCGGAGAGCTTTTCATCGCTCGACGCCTTGAACTTACTGAGCATATCCTCAAACGACTGGTTTCCGCTTTCGCCCAGGGTCGAACGTGTCTGGGTGAATGAAGAAGGCTGTCTGAATCCATCGGAGCCGCCCTGCTGTTTTTCTCCCTGATTATGCTGACCCGACGGCTTCCTGCCGCCAAAGCCGCCCCTTCTCGGAGCGTCGCCCTGCGGACGCTGCGGCTTCCTATGCTGGTTCTGCTCCTGCGGCAATGCCTTCTTTATAGACATTCCCACCTTTCCGTCCTCGGAAATCGTCAGCACCTTAACCTTAACAATCTGGCCTTCCTGGAGGTGGTCCTTAATCTCGCTTACAAACGTATTTGCTACCTCTGAAATATGTACCATACCGGTCGTTTTCTTGCCGTCCTCCACGACGTCAACAAACGCGCCGAACTTTGTGATACCTGTGACCTTACCCTCGTAAATTTTACCGACCTCAAGCTGCATAGGGATATAAACCTCTCTCTTTTTTCAATAAATCTATAAAAGCCGTAAAACCCCACGGCATTTCATACTTTTTGCTATTCCTTGCTTGTGAAATAATAGCGATGCTCGCCCGGATAGCCATAGCCGTATTTTTCGATAGCTATTCTTTCCATATAAGCGTCCTGGTCATCGGAGCTTAAAATTCTGTTATACTCGTCACACTGCTGCTGTGAAAGAGTAATCTGCTCCTTTATCTCCTTGTTCTGCGCTTCAAGCTCATCTACTCTTGCTCTTTGTGAGATCCACATAATTATGGCATAGACGATAAGCAGTAATATTGCAAGCAGAATTATATAATGCGACAGCGTTCTTTTTTTAGTGTTCTCACCGTAATATTCCATTTCGTTGTTCATTTGTTTTATTGTTCCTCCGAAAATAAAAAAGGATGCCTTATTATCTTTTTATACCTACTCATTATACACCAGATTTTCATCTTCTTTCAAGCATTTTTCTTCAAGTTTAGACCTTTTCAGAAAACTTTTAGAGCTTTGCACAAATTTCCGCCTCGCCTTTGTAGCAATTCTCACTATTACGGCAATCGGGGGCAGTAACAGCTTGCTGCATACCGTCCTTAAAACTGCGGAAATTACGGCGGTTACAAGGTTTCCGACTGCTAATCTTTCCAAAAGCATACCCAAGACTATACCGAAAAAGACAAATCCTCTCAGCTGTCCCCAGGCTATTGCAGTGACAAAGACGTAATAACAGCATCCGCAGGCGACCGTATACAGAAAATCCTCAATAAAGACGGCGGCGGCGTTATGCTTAATTACCCGTCTTGCCACTCTGAAAAGCTCATAGAACACTCCCATTACCGCACCTAAGACAACCGAAAAGAGAAAAATGGCGGTTTCCTTTTCAACTCCGAAAATCATCTGCGTTTCATAGCCCTTAGGCAAAATTGCGAGCAAGCCTTACCCCTCCTACCTGAATGCTTTTTTGATAAGCGACGCTTTCGCCTTTCTGTTTTTCTCGCCATAGCTGAGAGTCCAGATATCGCCTTCGACAGTAAGGCTTCCCGACTCGACTGAAAGCTCGTTGACGTGAAGATTTTTTCCCTTTATGAGAAGCTCGCCCAGCTGTGTAAAAAGCAAAATCTGTCCCTCGTCAAAGCTGTCTATGTCCGTTACGCCCGTAAGTCTAAGCTGTTTTCGGTTTTCAAGGCTGAGGCTGTGGCTTCCCTGCTGTATTTCCTGCATAAATATTCCTCCTTAAAAAGCTTCTTTAGAAATTATATTTTGCTACAGGTTGTCCATATTCGTTAACTTATATAATAAATTCCACAAAATTATACAATCCCAAACGTTTTCGGATTTTAATTTATATTGAAATGTGAAACCATAACTGCTATAATAAATGTATTAAAACACATAAAAAGGAGATGATTTTATGTCAATATATTATAATGAAAAAGCAAACATTTTCAGGCTTGACGCAAAGGACACAAGCTATATTCTGAAAATCGCTCCGTGCGGATATCCTGCACACGTTTATTTCGGAAAGAGGCTTCCCGACGAGGATTTGACCTATCTTTTAAGGCTTGACGAAAACCCGTTCACGCCTGAAACAAACAACCGTGATAGAGCCTGCTATATGGACACACTGCCGTTTGAGTATCCTACCTTCGGCGTGGGCGATTACAGAGAGCCTGCACTCAAAATTCTTGACGAAAACGGCTGCTCTGCCTGCAATCTTGCTTATGTTTCACACAAAATCTACGGCGGCAAGCCGAAGCTTTCGGGACTTCCTGCCACATTTGCAAAGGATAACGAGGCGCAGACCTTGGAGCTTTTCTGCAGGGACGAGGCGACGGGCCTTGAAATCGTGCTTGTATACACGGCATTTGAGGACCTCGACGTTATCACAAGAAGCGTAAGATTTGAAAACTGCGGCGAAAATCCTGTCTATCTCACAAGGGCATTTTCCGCCTGCGTTGATTTTGACGACTGCGGATATGATATGATTACGCTCAACGGCTCGTGGGCAAGGGAAAGGCACATCGAGAGAGCGCCGCTTCACCACGGAAAACAGCTTATTGACTCTATGAGGGGCGAGTCCTCGCATCAGAACAACCCGTTTGTTGCGCTTGTTTCGCACAATGCAGACGAAGAAATCGGCGACGCATACGGCTTCAATTTTGTATATTCGGGCAACTTCTTTGCGCAGGCTGAAGTAACTCAGCACAAAAAGACACGCTTCCTTATGGGTATAAACAGCAACGATTTCTCGTGGCTTCTTGAAAAGGGCGAAACGTTTATTGCTCCCGAGGTCGTAATGGTATACTCTGACAGCGGTATCGGAAAAATGTCAAGAACATTCCATGACCTTTACCGTGAGCATCTCATCAGAGGCGAATACAAGGACAAGCGCCGTCCTATCCTCATAAACAACTGGGAGGCGACCTACTTCAATTTCAACACAGAGAAGCTTATCGACATCGCAAAAGAAGCTTCAAAGCTTGGCATTGAAATGCTCGTTATGGACGACGGCTGGTTCGGACACAGAGATTCCGACAACAGCTCGCTCGGCGACTGGTTCGTATATGAAAAAAAACTCTCGGGCGGACTCAAAAACCTTGTTGACGAAGTAAATAAGCTTGGTATGAAGTTCGGCATCTGGTTTGAGCCTGAGATGGTATCCCCCGACTCTGAGCTTTATAAGGCGCACCCTGACTGGGCAATTCAGGTAAAGGGCAGGGAGCTTACGCTTTGCAGAGAGCAATATGTTCTTGACTATTCGAGAAAAGAGGTAAGGGATTACGTTTACTCGATGATGAGGAACATTCTCGACAATGCTAACATCGAATACATAAAGTGGGATATGAACAGACAGCTTACCGAGGTCGGTTCTAATACGCTTCCCTCAAACAGGCAGAGGGAGCTTTGGCACAGGTATGTTCTGGGCGTTTATGACCTTATGGAAAGGCTCACGGCCGACTATCCGCACATTCTTCTTGAAAACTGCTCAGGCGGCGGCGCAAGATTTGACGCAGGTATGCTTTACTACTCGCCGCAAATATGGTGCTCCGATGACACAGACGCTATTGAAAGGCTTAAAATCCAGCACGGCACGTCAATCTGCTACCCCTGCTCTGCTATGGGTGCGCACGTTTCCGACTGTCCTAACCACACGGTAGGCAGAAGCACGCCGTTCTCGACAAGAGGACACGTTGCTATGGTGGGAACATTCGGCTACGAGCTTGACGTTACTAAAATTCCGCGGGCTGACAGAGATGCAATACCTGCACAGATTGCCGAGTTCAACAAGTACAACACGCTTGTAAGGACGGGCGACCACTACCGTATAGGCAACGTATTTGAGGACAACACATGGGACGCTTGGATGTTTGTCGCAAAGGACAAGTCGGAGGCGCTGTTTGAGTTTATTCAGGTGCTTTCAAGGCCTAACGAGCGTTCCCGCAGGATAAAGCTTAAAGGGCTGGACGCTTCCAAATACTACTTTGAGGAGTCAAAGCCTGAACTCAGGCTCTCGGGTGCGGCGCTTATGAATGCGGGCATAAACATAGGAAATCTCTGGGGAGATTACCAGAGCAAGATACTTCATTTTATAGAAGCTAAATAATACAATATCTGAAAAATACGGAAAGGAATAGTGATTTTATTATGAAAGCCGGCAGAGTTATATCGGCGGTATGCGCAGCCGTAATGTGTCTTGGCTGTATGGCAGGCTGTTCTAACGACGATTCGTCATCAAAGGGCGATAACGAGGAAGCAAAGACATACTACAACGGCAAGGACGTTGACACAGGCTGGACATGGGGCAACGCACAGATCGTAGGCGGCGGCTATATCCCGGGAATCGTATACAACCCGACAGAGCAGGACGTAGCTTATGTGCGTACAGATATGGGCGGTGCGTATCGCTGGGACAAGGAAGCTAATCAGTGGGACTGCATAACCGACTGCATCGGCGCAGACGACTGGAACTTAAACGGCATTGAATCCGTTGCGACCGACCCTGTTGAGCCTAACAGAGTTTACCTTGCCTGCGGCACTTACAGCTCACAGGGCAAGGGTGCGATATTCGTGTCCGAGGACTACGGAAGCAACTGGGTAAAGGTTGACCTGCCGTTCGGTCTTGGCGGAAACGAGGTAGGCAGAGGCGCAGGAGAAAGACTTGCAGTAGACCCTAACGACAACAGCATAATCTACTTCGGAACAAGAAGCAGCGGTCTTTACCGCTCCAAAGACTACGGTATGACATGGGAAGAGGTTACCTCATTCCCTACACACGGCAACTACTCCAGCGACGGCTATGCGCTCGGCGTTACGTGGGTAGCATTCGACAAGACAAGCTCTGAAAGCGGCAAGGCTACACAGACGATTTTCGTCGGTGCGGCTGTTTCCGGCGAGGACAACGTATTCAGGAGCGACGACGGCGGAGAAACCTGGACGGCAGTTCCCGGCTCGAACCCCGACAAGGAGCATTCGCAGTACCCGCAGCAGGGCAAAATCTCAAACGGACAGCTTTATGTTACATACGCAAACGGGTCTTTCCCGAATCAGGTTGCGCTCGGCTCTGTTTACAAGATTGACATTGCCACAAACGCTGTGAAGGAAATCACCCCGGGCAGACACCCGTTCTGCGGCCTTGACGTAAACGGAGATACGGTTGTCGTATCGACGGTATGCTTCTGGTCGCCTGAGGACAACATTTACGTTTCCTACGACGGTGGCGAAACATGGGACGGCTTCTGGGATTACGAAACAAACGACAAAAACTACACTATGGACGTATCGAATGCGCCTTGGCTCTCATGGCACGGTCAGCAGAAGCTCGGCTGGTGGACGTCGGCTGTCGCTATAAATCCGTTCAACACAGACGAACTGCTTTACGGCACGGGCGCTACGATCTACGGCACATCAAATCTCTCTGACGTAAAGGGCGGAACTGTTAACATTGACGTTAGGGCAAAGGGCATTGAGGAGTGTGCGATGTTTGATTTGGTATCTCCTGCCGACCCTGACGGCCCTGAGCTTTACTCTATTCTCGGCGACCTCTACGGCTTCAGACACGATGACGTAAACACGCCTCCTCAGCAGCACTTCGGCGACTTCGCCTGCTCCGACATTGCGGCAGCTGACGATGCGGCAGAATTTGTTGTAAGGGCAACGACAAACGGCGACAAGCCTGTTTTATACAGCAATGACTCAGGCGACACATGGGAATATGTCGCTACGCTTCCTGAGGGCATCAAGAACGACGCAGGCGGACAGGTTGCGATTTCCTGCGACGGCTCGACAATTCTATGGCAGCCGGGAGCATCGGGAACAAACGCTTACCGCACAACTGATTTCGGCAGCACATGGGAGATGTGCGAGGGACTTCCTATAAATGCGAAGATACTTGCAGACGGCGTAAATCCCGACAAGTTCTATGCGACATACGACGGAAGCTTCTACATTTCGACAGACGCAGGAAAGACATTTACTATCCTTACATCGTTCCTTATTTCGACCTTTGAGTGGGTTGCAAACAACGATGTCGAAGGCGAAATCTGGCTGGGAATAAGCGGCGGCGGCGTTTACAAGCTTGACGCTAACACAGCGCAGATCACACGCACGGAGGGCGAATGCACAGGTGCGGACGCTATCGGACTTGGCAAGGCTGCCGAGGGACAGACACAGATGGCTGTTTACATTCTCGGCGAAGCAAACGGCGAGGGCTGGGGTGTGTACCAGTCGATTGACGGCGGCGCTACATGGAAGAAGCTCAACGACGACACGGAGCGTTGGGGCAACGTAAATCACCTCATAGTCGGCGACCCTAAGGTTTACGGCAGAGTTTACATCTCCACAAACGGCAGAGGCATCATTATGGGAAACGTAAACGAATAAACGTCTGCCTGTTCTGCAAAACCTATCGAAGAATATAATTCACCGCCCCGTACAGGCTTTGGCTTGCACGGGGCGGTTTTAATATGAAATATCTGCAAAATATAATCACACCTGTTTAGAGCGGTAATCGAAGCTGATGGCGGTTTCCTCTATATGCAAACAAGGGAGGCTATCAAACTTTAGCGAGCAACATAGTCTATCTTGCCCGCTAAAAGCCAAGGAACAGGCTATCGTTATCCGCCCGTCAGTTTATCGCTTTAATTCAGTGCGGCCGGTAATGTCCGCTCTTTCGCACTGCTCCCCCACACGCAAAAACCGCCCGAGGCTTTTATAACCACGGGCGGTATAATTTATTTCTTATGCAGGATTAATCTTCGCTTCCCATTTTTCGCTGGACTGCCTTGATAATCTCTACGATAGGGATAATCGAAAATGCGATGCCGAGCGCTACGAAGTATTCAGCTAAGCTGATAGGGGTAAAGCCAAATGCATCCCTGAGGAACGGAACGGCGATAACGAGCGTTGTGGAGATAAGCGAGAAAATCATCGAACCCCATAGAACAACGTTATGTCCGCCTATCGTAAACACCGACTTGCGGCGTGAACGCATATTGAAAGAGTGAAACACCTCGGTAAGTGCGAGAGCAAGAAATGCCATTGTCATACCGTCAGGGCTTTGTGCAATCTCCCACCTGCCCGATTCCATAAAGTGACCTACAAAGTATGCAACGAGTGTAATAAGTGTAACGAGAGAGCCTTGGATAAGCACGTCAACACCAAGACCGCCTGCGAAAACGCCCTCCGTTGCGCTTCTTGGCTTTCGCTTCATAATATCCTTTTCTGCCTTTTCCATACCGAGTGCAAGAGCAGGCAGACAGTCTGTTACGAGGTTGATCCAGAGGAGATGCACAGGCTTTAAAATTGTAAAGCCTATAAGTGTTGCGAAGAAGATCGAAAGAACCTCCGAGAGGTTTGACGAGAGTAGGAACTGGATAGCCTTTCTGATGTTATCGTATATTCTTCTGCCCTCTTCAACTGCGGAGATGATTGTTGCAAAGTTGTCGTCAGCAAGCACCATATCTGCGACGTTCTTTGTAACGTCTGTACCTGTGATACCCATTCCGACGCCGATATCCGCATTCTTGATAGACGGTGCGTCGTTTACTCCGTCGCCTGTCATAGCGGTTACCTTGTGCTTTGCCTGCCAAGCCTTTACAATTCTTACCTTATGCTCAGGCTGAACTCTTGCGTATACCGAGTACAATTCGATCTTCTCGCCAAGCTCCTCGTCTGAAATATCGTTAAGCTCTGCGCCTGTGATAGCCTGCGAAGCGTCTGTAATGATACCAAGCTCCTTCGCAATCGCAACGGCTGTATCCTTATGGTCGCCTGTAATCATAATAGGTCTGATGCCTGCGTCCTTACATTCAACGATAGCCGCCTTGACCTCAGGTCTTACAGGGTCTATCATACCTGTGAGTCCGACAAAGCAAAGCTCCTGCTCAAGGTATTCGTCGTCATACTGCTCAGGCTCTGCGTTCCAGTTCCTCATAGCGAGAGCAAGCACTCTGAGCGCTTTATCAGCCATATCTTTGTTGGCTCTTAAAATCTGCGCTCTGATTTCTTCTGTGATGGATACGACCTCGCCGTCAACGAGCGCCTTACTACATCTCTTGAGCACCTCGTCAGGCGCACCCTTTGTATACTGGGTGATAACTCCGTCCGCCGTCTTATGAACGGTGGACATCATCTTTCTCATAGAGTCGAACGGCGCTTCGCCTATTCTTGGGAATACGGCAGACTCATCGCCCTTTGGCATACCGAGCTTATTTGCGTAGTTTACCAGGGCGCATTCGGTAGGCTCGCCTACTGCGTCGTTTTTGTCCGTGTCAAGCTTTGCATCGGAGCAGAGCGACATACCTCTTGCGAGAAGCTTTTCATCGCTGCCGTAATGCTCTACGACCGTCATCTTATTCTGGGTGAGAGTACCTGTTTTATCCGAGCAGATGATCTGCGCACAGCCTAACGTTTCAACGGCTGTAAGCTTTCTGATAACTGCGTTTCGCTTTGACATATTTGTAACGCCGATGGAAAGAACGATCGTTACAACAGTTGCAAGACCTTCCGGTATTGCGGCAACGGCAAGGCTTACTGCGACCATAAAGGTATCAATAATAAGGTTCTTGTCGATGTTCGAGAAATCCCTTAAAAGGTTTACTGCGAAGATGATCGCACAGATGCCAAGCACAAGGCCTGTTAAAATCTTAGAGAGCTGGGCGAGCTTAATCTGGAGAGGAGTTGCGTTGTCCTGAGCCTTTGTGAGGGCGTCGGCAATCTTACCCATTTCGGTATTCATACCCGTACCCGTGATTACCGCTGCGCCTCTGCCGTAAACAACGGTGCTTCCCATATAAGCCATATTCTTTCTGTCGCCAAGCGGTACATCGTCGCCGCCCTTTACGGAAAGCGCTTCAACGCACTTCTCTACCGGTACAGACTCGCCTGTTAATGCGGCTTCCTCAATCTTTAGGCTTGCACACTCTATGATACGGCAGTCGGCAGGCACGCTGTCGCCTGCTTCGAGGATAACCACATCGCCAGGAACAAGCTCCTCGCTGTGGATGGTAACCATTTTACCGTCACGCAGAACTTTTGAAGTTGCGGCGGCGATTTCCTGCAATGCCTCGATTGCCTTCTCCGCCTTGCTTTCCTGGACAACGCCGAGGACCGAGTTTACGATTACTACCGCCATAATGATGATAACGTCTGCGAATGACTCGCCTTCGTAAGCGGCTGTAATTCCCGAGATGACCGCTGCGACGATAAGAATAATGATCATCGGGTCAGCGAGCTGCTCTAAGAATCTTGCGACTAGGGTTTTCTTCTTTCCTTCGGCAAGCTTATTCTTGCCATACTTTTCGGCACGTTCATTCGCCTGCGATGTTGTAAGACCGCCTGCGACCGTGTCATACTCCTTTAGCACTTTGTCCGTGCTTTCAAGGTACTCCTGCATACTTTTACCTCCAAAGTAATAATAAAAGCTCACACACATTATTTCCTGTATGTAAGCCTTATAAACCTAATACGGCGTAAAACTACTCCCTTAAGCTCTTAAATCTCTGCCATTCCCGCATACAAGTATTATCATATCAAAAAATCTTAGATTTTCTGATATAATCGTCCGATACGCAGGGAGCAAATCTTTGATTTGCGTATCTGCGAGGACATATGTATATAATAAACGCATTGCGTTTTTTATTATATCATAAAGTCGCAGACTTTGTGATATAATCGTCCGATACGCAGGGAGCAAATCTTTAATTTGCGCATCTGCGAGGACATATGTATATAATAAACGCATTGCGTTTATTATATCATTTAGCGCTTGAAATGTCAAGGAGATTTACTATTATATTTCCATATTTTTCGCATTAATGCTCTTAATTCTCGATGAAAGCTCTCTTCCCATACAGGATTCCGAGTAATAGAAGCCCTGGCAGTAGTCTACGTCAAAATGGTCTGCGACCTGTTTTGCAAGCTCCTTAGTTTCGATGCCCTCTGCGATAACCTCAAGATGGATGCTCTTTGCGATGTCGATAGAGTTCCGCAGTAGGAGCATTGTTTTCTCGCTCGTAAACGCCTCCTCTATAAAGCTCCTGTCAAGCTTCAGATATCTGATAGGCAGCACCATTATCTGCTGCATACTTACGGAGGCTGTACCGAAGTCGTCGATTGCAAATCTGAAGCCGAGAGAGTTAAGCTCTCTTACGTTATTAATTACTATATCGGGAGGGTTTGCTCCTACGTTTTCTGTAATCTCAAAGCAGATTGAAGACGGGCTTATATCATATTTCTGTACAACCGAAGCAATCTGACTTACAAGATCCGTCTGCATACACTGGATAACCGAGAGGTTTACTCCGATAAGCTCAAGTCCTGCGCCCTCCGGCTTTTCGCTTGCGATAAGCTTGCAGACATTTTCGAGGACAAACTGACCTAATTTTGACATTCTTCCGCTTCTCTCGGCAATCGGGATAAACTCCTCAGGCATTATATAACCCAAGATCGGGTCTCTCAGCCTTATGAGGGCTTCTGCGTGAGTGTACCTTTTTTGCCTTATAGAATAAATCGGCTGGTACACAACCTCCAGCGCACGGTAGAGCGTTTCCGAATTAAGCGTTCGCTCTATTGTAGAACGCCGTCTGCGGTCCACTACCTCGATACTGTCAACATAGACGATAGTATCCTTTTCGTCCTTTCTTGCGACTACCTCGTCTACAAGGTCTAGGAAGGTATGGCAGTCGGGTGCATGAAGCGGATAGCTGACGAGGCACATTGTCGCCGAGAGCATAGTTTTCATACCGTCAAAACCCCACTGCTCTTTCATTCTTCCGCTTATATTATCTATTACATACTTAGGCTCCGAGCTTTCGTTCACAAAACAGAGTACAAATGAACCGTTACCGAGAGAGTATGCATTTCCGTATCTTACAAACCTTGAGATATAGTTTGCAAATGCAAGATGCATTTTCCCCCAGACCTGCGGGCCAAGTCTTTTCTGGATGAATTCTGCGTCCCTCAGCTTTACAACGAGGACGGAAAAGTTTGAGCCGAGCGAGGTATATGCTTTACAGTCGCTTTCAAACGACTGCCTTGACAGCAGCTTTGTTGCGTTATCCACCGAGGCGTCGTTTGCCTGAAACACCATATTAATAATTAGGATATACAGCGTAACTCCAAAGCACTCGATTAAGACATAAGGAACTCTGATCTGGATTGCGAGAGGTACTAAATTAAAGAGCGTCGATGCATAGATTACAATTCTTGTCGATTTATCGAAGAAATCCGTATGCTTGAGAACAAAGATAAGAAGGTATACGAGGTAGTACATAGCTATTGCATATCCTACAAGGATATACTTACCTCTATGGTAGCTGCCGTTTGCATCGAAATAGAACAATACTTTAAGCATAGGGTTGAATGCAATAAGAACTGCCTGAATTGAAAAAGGAATGACAAGCTGGCACTTTCGTCTCAATGACATTTTCACGATAGGCTCTGCCATTACGACAAAGTAGGACGCAACCAGAAACGAGGTCGACGAGTGGCATAGATAATAAAGCATATTTATGGTCCACTTTGCCATCATCGGTACGTCGTAAGTATTTACAAGGGTTGAGCCTATATCTGAAACTGTTGACAAAAAGCCCGACCAGATAAGACATTCAAAAATTCGGCTTTTGAATGCAAGACCGCCTTTTTTTCCATAGAAGACGAGGAGAATCGGGAGATATATAATGAGTGCGGCTATGTCATAATGCAGAATATAATTCATTTGCTCCCCCCCGTATTTCGCAATAATCATAAAAAAACTAACTCGCTTCTATTATATCACTTTCACGCAATTTGTCAACATCTCAAACATTAGGACAGTAGCAATAAAGAAGTTTTCAAGAAAATATTGTAAGACAGGTACGGCAAGCCATTCTTTAGAAACCTAAATTATCGTTCTTTTCAAGTAAAATGTTTTTGTTATGAAATAATTGATAATTCATGTGAGTTATTGGATAATAGTAATATAACTTAAATAATTGTAATGATACAAGTTAATATTCATTTGTTTACTGTGTATATTCTTAAAACTGTATCAACCGAAAACTTTGGAAGTAATAATCGTGACGAGGGCTACACTAATATGATAGACTTCGCAGGCTTGCTGGGCAGTATTTCACCTTATTGTTCAAATGCAACAGATACCTATGAAAAGCTTGATGATGCAGTAGTATACAACGTAAATGGTGGATATCACAAAAACTCAGGCGGTCTTTCTCTGTACTATCCTCTTGCCGTTCAGGGCAGCAAGGAGCTTTCAGTATCCGGAGAAATCTGCACCAGCGCATACTACATAGCGTACGTTGACAAGGCCGCATACGGAACAACGGGTGACGACCTTTTCCACTACAACAACGAGGAGCTCGTCGGTGATACAGATAATCTTTGGAGCAACAACTATGATTACAATAACTACACCACAAACACAGACGAGTTCTTTACAGACAATCAGATAAGCTTTAGCGTCGTTGACACATATTTCTCGGACAATGGAACCTACACTCTACAGCTTGACAGCTATGATACGCTCTTGTTTGCTGCGATGTCGGTGTTCTATGTTGATGAGGAGAATAACGCAGCGCTTTTCTTAGGAACAGATGACTATGTGGGCTATGACTGGGATAACTGCTTAATAGAAGACCGATTCGAGGGTAAATGGCTTGCTCTTGATGACGGTCAACAGTTGCCTATTACCTGCGTAGAGCAGACAGCCGATTACAGCTTTTACACCTGTCCGATAATGCGAAACGGCGATACAACCTATCTGCACATTGTGTATGACCGGAATGAAGAATGCTGGATAGTCCGTGGAACATTTGATGCCCTCGACAACGAAACAGGTATGTCAAACAGAGACGTAATACCTCTTGAAAAGGGAGATATAATAGCACCGATTTATCACTGCTTTGTGGGCGAGTACGACGGCGACATAACAGGAGCCGACTACGTTGTAGGTAACAGCGTTACACTTACCTATCAAGCTCTGCCACAGGGCGACTACTATTACTGTATATCAGTTCACGACATTTACGGCAACTGGTACAACTCCACACTTATTACATTTACAGTTGAGGCAGACGGCTCTACTACCTTTTATCCTGACGAGCTTGAGGACAAATAAGACGAGCTTCCGTACGGACTGTTTGACCAAAACAACTGCCTTACCAACGAAGAGGAGGAAACACTTGAGAGCGTTCTCTCGGAAACTGTTTCAACTATCGGTTGTAGCTTGTGCGTCGTTTTAACAGACGATATGAATGGTATGACCTCGGAGGAATACGCAAACTACTACTCAGATAAATACTTCGGCTACACAGAGCATATTGTTGTAGTTGTCAGTTACGAGGAAGGTTCGCACCACATGGCTTGGTACTTGCCGTATGGCGACTACATAAGCTACAACGAAAACTACAACAGGCTTTTTGATGTCATTAATGAAAACCTGTACAGCAGCGCCTTCAATACTGTTTACTACTTATGCGCTGAGCTAATTGAAATTCATGATGAATTTTAAGCAAATTGTTGAAATTCAAAGCTGTGGCTTTTTATAGGTCACGGCTTTTTTGTATACAAAATACTCTTTACCTTGCTAAAACTTTATTTATGAACAAATTTTTAAGTTACACATTTGTAACAGTTAGTTCACAGCAGCTTGACAATATCGACAATAGATGTTTGTAACTTTTGTACAAAATTGCCGATATTGTTTTCTAAAAGCGCCCCAACGTCTTGACATTTGCGGCAATTTGAGGTATTATATTACATAACGGTTACAATAATTACAAATCGGTTGTAACCTTTTAAGGGAGAAAATCCAAATACAAAATTCAGATACAGAGAACCACAGAAAGGATTGTTTCTTATTAATATTTACAGACTCAGAGCACTCAAGCGTGTGCTTGCTACTGCGCTGGCTGTCGTAATTGCAATCGGCTCTACAACGGCTATTCTCGGAAACACAGACAACGTAATTACATCACAGGCTACCCCTGAGCTTGAACAGTATAAGCAGCAGCTTGAGGAGCTTGAAAAACAGCAGGCAGAATTGAACAACAAAATAAACGGCGCTTCCGGAAGTCTTGAGGATCTTCAGGACAAGAAGCAGTATCTCCAGGATCAGATTGACGTGCTTGAAGAAAAGATTTATCTTGTCAACACCTACACAAGCGAGCTTGAAGTCACTATTGCCGACCTCGACCAGCAGATCCGTGAAAACGGCGTTGCCCTTGACGAAACAAAGCAGGAGATCCAGGAGGGCATCTCTCTATATCAGGAAAGACTCCGTGCGCTTTACATCGCAGGAAACAGCTCATACGCTTCCGTTCTTATGGACAGCGACGACTTCTATGATATGCTTATGAGAATTGAGCTTATCAAGAGAGTTTCCGAGCATGACAGCGACATCATCAACGGTCTTATCGAACTTGAAGATGAATACAAGGGCATCGAGGCTATTCTTGCATCTGACAAGGAAGACATCACTAACACGATGTACACATACGGCGAGAACTTAAAACAGCTTTCCGCCGACAAGCAGGAGCTTGACAAGCTCAAGGCCGAAAACGAGAAATCTCTCTCGGAAATTGAACAGCAGATTCAGGACCTACAGAATCAGATGAGCAATAACCAGTCTGCGCAGAACAGCGTAAGTCAGGATATTGCGACATATACCACCACTACCACTACCACGACTACTACTACAACTACTACCACCACCAAGGAGAACTCTTACGATCCTCCGAGCGGGGGAGGCGGAGATGTTACCTATGAAAGCGGCGACATTCAGACTGTTATAGACTATGCAAAGGGAATGGTCGGCGGAAGATATGTGTGGGCAGGAAACGCTTATGCGGCAACAGACTGCTCCGGTCTTGTCCTTCAGAGCTACCGTCAGATCGGCATTTCGCTTCCTCACAAGGCTTCCTGGCAGGCAAGCTACGGCAGAGAAGTAAGCTATGACGAGATGAAGCCGGGCGACCTTATCTTCTACGGCTATGGAAGCTATTCAAGCATCTACCATGTTTCAATGTACATCGGCAACGGACTTATGGTTCATGCCGAAAGCACGGCTACAGGCATTGTAATTTCTCATGTCAGAGATTACGCAAAAATCGTTGTTATCAAGCGACTTGTAGAGTAATAAAACAAAAAACGCAAAGCGGTACTGACAAAGCTTCAGTACCGCTTTTATTTTCTGCCTATGAGCCTTTTGACGAGCCTCTTAAGACCTGCTTTAAGCTTTTTGTACGCAATGCGGAATGGGCTTGCGGCACGCATCATTCTGACATATAGCTTATATGATAAGCTGTCGAGGCTCTTTTTCCTGTTTCCTCTCCAGTATTCCTCAAGCACGCCTATAACTGCTTCGTCGGAAATATTTTTCTCAGCCGAAACGCAGTTATCCCCTATTATGTCATAACCATGGGGCAAGACCTTTATAATTCTATGGAGAATGTACCTGTCGCCACGCTTATACAGCGGCACGTCGTACTTTTTAAGCCTCTCGCCCTTTGATACGCTCCTTATCACGACTGTATCACGCCTGTCACGGAGCATAGGGTACATACTGTATCCGATCGTCGTGCAGACATACCTGCCGTCCTTTTGCAGTATCTCCTCTATGCTGCTGTCGCTAATCTGCAAGGAAACCTGCCTCCTCCATTTTTCTGAGCATTGCTCCGACATCTGCCTTTGCCTGCTCCTCTGCTACGTCATACTTACCGCAGACGAGTGCGGCGATTTCGTCCTCGTTTTTTCCCTCAGAGAGCCACAGCCACACGTCCTTTGCGGTAGGGTTGAGCTTTATAATTCCGTGGAAGCTTTTGCTTGCCTCGCCCGTTGCAACGACCATAGTCTGACCTGCTACATCTCTTAAAACGAAGCCATTTTTAATTCTCATATACTGTACATCCTTTCTCAGTCCAGTTTTTCTCCTGTCAGCGCCTCAAAGCTGCATTTTACGGCGTCCTTTGATATATCGCAGGTTAGCTTATAGACAGGCACGACTTTTAATATTCTATCCAAAACCCCGAGGGTCGCAACGAGGCTCTCGGGATTTTGCGGTATATAGGTCTGATTCAAGAGAAAATCGAGTGCGTCCTTAGGGACAATCCTCTCGATACTGCTCTTATTGTCCTCTCCTGAACGGCACATAAGGCAGATACCGCAGAGTCGGCGGCTGACATTTCTCTGCCAATGCTCTTTTCCTGCCCAAGGGGTAGAGCAGACGAGCGTTTTGTCATCGTAAGCTTTAAGTATCGGCTTGTCGCCGTTTATGATTTTGACATCGCCTACATATTTCTGCCAGAGTGCTATATGCGTACTTTTACCCGTACCGCTGGGTGCGGTAAAGACATATCCCCTGCCGCCGTATTCGACAGCGGCTCCGTGAAACACCACGCTGTCGTAAAACGGCATTTTCTCCGCTATTGGTCTGTACAGGTTTGTTATTTCGCCTAAAGCGGCATTTTCTGCGGAAAGCTCCGACATTATATCACGCAGTTCGCCGTCGGAAACGACTGCGTCTATATCAAAGCTGTCCTCAGGCACTATATAGTCCTTCATATATTTCATTGCAGTATCGGGAAATCTTGTGCTGATTCTGACATTCTTCCCTGCAATTTTAATGACAAAGCTATCCAATGCTTCACTCCCCATGCACATTTATTCCGTTGGCGAAAGCTCGCTCATAATTTGCAGTGCCACCTTTATGCCGTCGACCGCCGACGAGGTAATGCCTCCCGCATAGCCTGCCCCCTCGCCGCAGGGATAGAGATTAGGAATAGTGAGCGATTTAAAGCTTCCGTTCCTTAAAATTCTGACAGGCGACGAGGTTCGGGTCTCGGGGGCGGTAAGCAGCGCTTCTCCGTCACCGAAGCAGTGCATTTTTCTTGAAAAGACAGAGAGTCCTGTTTTCATCATATCTATGACTCTTTTAGGCAGGATTTTTCCGAAGTCTGCCTTTTCCACGCCTATGGGGTAGCTTGCGCAGATTTTAGAGGAGAGCGACGGCTTGCCGCTTAAAAATCCGCTGACCGTTGTAGCAGGGGCTAGATAACCGCCCGTTTGTGAAAAAGCATTTTTCTCAATCTGCCTTGCAAAATTCATACCGTCGAGAATGCCGTTACCAAAGTCGTTTTTATTGACGGCAACGACAAGTGCGGCATTTGCATTTTTACCGTTTCTAGCAAATTCGCTCATACCGTTTACTGTCACAGTACCCTTTTCGCTTGCAGCGGCTACTACCTGACCGCCCGGACACATACAGAAGGTATAGACCGACTGGGAGTCCTTCAGGGTATGCGAGAGCTGATACTCTCCCTGCGGCAGAAACGGATTATCGGCGTGCCTTCCGTACAGGCTTTCATTAACGTACGCCTGCAAATGCTCTATTCTTGCGCCTACCGCAAACGGCTTTGCCTCTATTGCAATATTCTTAGATAGGAGCATTTCAAAAGTATCCCTTGCGGAATGTCCTGCCGCAAGGACTACTGCGGAGGCTTCAAGCTGCTCGCTTCCTGCGTGAACTCTGTTTATCATAGCATCACTGCAAATCGAGAAGTCGTCAAACCTTGTATTGAATCTTACCTCTCCGCCGCACTCTATAATGCGTTCTCTTATTGCCCTGACCACATTCCTAAGCTTGTCCGTACCGATATGCGGCTTTGCTTTTGTGAGTATTTCCTCGGGAGCACCGAATTTTACAAACTGCTCTATTACATATCGGCAGAGCGGGTCTTTTATTCTTGTCATAAGCTTTCCGTCGGAGAATGTGCCTGCGCCGCCCTCTCCGAACTGGACGTTCGAGCTTTCGTCAAGCTCTCCGCCCTGCCAGAAAGTTTGCACCTTTTTTACTCTTTCATCAACGTTATCCCCACGCTCCAAGACAATCGGCTTATAACCGTTTTCTGCGAGAAGCAGGGCGCAGAACATTCCTGCCGGTCCGAAACCGACTACGACGGGTCTGCCGTTTCGTCTTTCTGTGCCTTTTGTGACAGAAAAGCTGCTGTCGCTCGAATAGGTAAGGCCGAAAAGCTCGGCATAGGGCTTTTCCCTTTGCTTGTCCTTAAAGTCCACTATTACGGAATGTACAAAGAAGATTTTGCCTCTGTTTCGGGCGTCGAGGGAGGTTTTATATATATCGCAGCGTGCTGTGTCGGACACATTTATGCCGCTTGCTTTAAGCGCTTTTTCTATTACGGCTTCCTTGGTATCGGAAAGCGCCGCTTTTATCTGCGGGATTATTACAGGCACGCAAATAACCTCCTTTACAAATTTTGCCGAGCAGTCTCAATTCGACCGTCGGCAAAAATTTTAGATTACTGAAATGATGTTGTACCATGCGCTGCAGGACTGAACTGGCCGTTCGTAGGGATCGTCGGCTTATCCGTAAGGGTGAACACTATCTCCTTAGTACCGTAGCACCACACGTTATCTACGTGCGGAGTATAAATCTTTACTGTTCTGGTGTATGTGCCGTTATCAAGCTCGGACGCAAGCATATCATACTCTGCGATGAGGTCGTCTGCTGTAAGATTGTCCATAACCGCCTGCGGGCCGTAAACGGTAACGTTTGTAAGCGATTTTGTTGAGAGAACCGCCATTTTATCGCTCGGCACATTAATAACCTTGATGTTACTGCTTGGAATACTGAATTCCTTTGCCACAAAGCCTGTCGGGTCGAAGGTAACCGTTACGCTTTCAACGCCTGAGGTGCTTGTCATACCTGCGTCAAGTGAAACGTCAAAGGTCACTGTATCATCCAGATTTATTGTGTTAAGGCTTATATATCCCAAATGAATAGTATCCATATTGAGAATATCGCTGTTCGAGGACATAATTTCGATGCTGTCTGTTGACAGGCTGTATTTAAGTATGCTTGTATCGAAATTATCCGGCACGCCCTGGTAGTCAAAGGTAAAGTTCATTGTCTTTAAGAAGTAGACGGGGAATTTTACCGATATAGGGTCGTGGTCAAGCGAAAACGACTTATCGTCTATGAGCGCGCCGTCCTCGGAATAGAGTAGGAGCTTTCCGTCAGATGTTGTATAGGTTTCCTGAAGAAGCTTTTTCTGGTCGATCGCAAATACTGCGTAGCTTATTTTATCGACAAGCTTTTCAGGGCCTGTTACTTCGACTGTTACGGGAGAAACGACAGGAGTTCCAAGAGAATATCCCTCGTCTGCTGAGATAGAAGTTGCTCTTACCTGTAGAGGCACGGTGACTGATTTAATATAGTCAAACTTTACCTTTACGGTAGATGGAGAAACCTTCAGCACCTCGCAATCGTCGGAGATATCTTTCGGTCTTACCTTTATGGCAAGCTCGTATGTTCCTGCTTCCGTTATGCCGGAAGCGTCTACATAAGCTTGCAGATCGTCGGCGTTATAGCTGCCGATTTCGTGCCTCATACCACTTATGCTTACATCGACTACCGTATCCTTGTCATAGTCAAGTGCGGAGAGTCCCTGTGCGTTTGCGGTCGTGCCGTCGAGGCTGAACGTTACGGGGACGTCGTCTACCGTCATATATACTGTCGGATAAAGGGTAATAGAAAGAACAAACCAGATAATTATTGCGAGGATAACCGAGAGAATACGCAGTCCCATATCCTGACCCAGCTTCTTGCGAGGTCCTAATTTTCTTTTTTCCATTTGGACCTCACTTTCTCAGCGAACGCCTTCTTATCTTTTTTCTGTGACGAAGGCTTTTCCGGAATGAGCCTGTTCTTCAGAAGCTTCTTGAGGCTTTCCTTTGTATAGCCTCTTGTAAGCTCGCCGTCCTCTGCTACCGACACGGTACCTGTTTCCTCGGAAACAACGATAACGATAGCGTCAGAGTTTTCACTCATACCGATTGCGGCTCTATGACGTGAGCCGAGCTGTTTATTAATGAGTTCTTCCTTCTGCGGCTTTGGCAGGAAGCAGCCTGCCGCCAAAATCATTCCGTCACGCATAATGACTGCGCCGTCATGGAGCGGAGTATTCGGGAAGAATATATTGCCGAAAACCGCCTCGCTTGGAGTACAGTTAAGGATAGTGCCTGTGTCAATCTGTTCGCCGAGCCTTGTCTGTCTTTCGCAGACGATAAGTGCGCCTGTTGCGGTTGAAGCAAGCTCATATACGGCGTTTCCGATAACGTCGATTGCCCTTGACCATGCGTCGCTGTCTGCATCGGAATCATTGCTTCCGAAAACGCTTAAATCTACAAACTTTGCTCTGCCTATCTTTTCGAGTATTCTGCGAAGCTCAGGCTGGAACATAATAATAATTGCCAAGATTCCCCACTGGAAAAGGTTTGTGAGGATAAAGCTCATGGTTTTAAGTCCGATTAGGTCGGCAATAAGGTATGCGACAACCATTACAGCGATACCCTTCAAAAGCTGCTGTGCTCTTGTTTCCCTAACAAGCTTAAAGCACTTAAAGAGAAGATATGAGAGCAAAAGCATATCGAGTATGTCGGCAAGCGATATAGTTCTGAACACGCTTATAAAAGACTGCCACATATTTTCAAGGGTCGCCACGGTCGTCACTTCCTTTCGTTTTTTGATTCTTTTTTCCGTGCCGCAGAGCCAAAGCCGGGCGACACCTCTTACATCATATTATTTTATCATATATTTTTAAAAATCACAAGGGGTTTTTGCTCAATTTTGCGAATTTTTTTATGCTTTGGAGCAACAAATCGACTTGCCCCGGGGTATTGAACACAGACGGCGAAAATCTGACGACGCCGTTTTCTGTAGTTTGGTAAAATTCGTGGGCAAGTGCGGCGCAATGATAGCCTCCTCGGAGGGCGAATCCCTGCTCGGAGAGGTAGTCTGTCACCTCTGACGAATGGAAGTTATCTACATTAAAAGCGACGATTGGTACAAAATGCTCGCCCTGTCTGTAAATCCTTACGCCGTCGATTCTTTTAAGTCCGTTTATAAATCTGAGGCAGAGGGCGTTTTCCTTTCTATGGATATTCTCTATGCCCATACGTCTGACGAATGCAACGCCTTGACCCAGTCCCATAATCCCTACAGTATTTACAGTACCGCTTTCTAATCTTTCGGGGAGGTCATCAGGCTGAGAAAGCTCCAGCGAGGTTGTGCCTGTGCCGCCCTCTATAATCGTAGACAGCTTATACTTACCGTCCGATACAAGAACTCCTGTTCCCGTTGTGCCGTAGAGTCCTTTATGTCCTGCTGTACATATAAAATTAATGCCGTCTCCTACCTTCATATCGACGACTCCTGCCGTCTGAGCGCCGTCGCAGATAAATACTATGCCACGGCTTTCGCAAAGCTTTGCTATTCTCTTTATCGGCATAAGTCTGCCCGTAACGTTTGACGCACCCGTGCAGACCACGGCTTTGGTATTTTTACGGACAAGCTTCTCAAACGCTTTTACCGTTTCATCGTCCGTATCATACACGGGCGCAATGCTGACCTCAGTCCCCTGCTCTTTCAAGGCGTGTACGGGTCTTGCGACGGCGTTATGTTCGAGAGTTGAGATGATAACGTGGTCGCCGCTCCCGAGTATGCCCTTGATTGCGAGGTTGAGCGCATGGGTGCAGTTGAGCGTAAAAATAACGTTCTCAGGCTGTGCGCCGAAAAGTTCTGCGACAGACTCTCTTACGGAATATACCGCTCCTGCTGCCTTTACAGACATCTTATGCCCGCTCCTTCCCGGATTTCCGCCGAGGGATTTTACTGCGTGGTATACTGCGCTTGCGACGGAATCGGGCTTGGGATAGGTCGTTGCCGAATTATCAAAATAAATCATATCCTGTCCTCCTCAAATGGCGGTTTTGCGCTCTTTATATCTATCCCCTGCTTTGACAGGAGAACTCTTGCTTTCATTCTGTCGCCGTATGCTCTTATACTGTACCCACAGCTTTTTCCCATATCCTTAGGCGTTTTTATAACCTCACAGCGGTAGCCGTTCTTACGAAGTATGCTTTGCGCTTTTATGGCGTATGTCACAGAGGACAACGAAAATATAAAGCCCGTGTCGTTCATCTCTTATGATAATTCTCCTTTCGTCAGGATTTTACATCCCATTTATGTGACACTTCAGTTTATACTATGCCTCTTAAAGTCTTTTAGTTCGTGCATTATCGGCTACTTGTCTACATATATCTTTTATAAAAAGGGAGGTTACGTTATGCTAGAATACTTCGTTAAAGAAATAGAGGAACAGGAGGTCAAAGAGCTGGGCTTGCCGCAGGAGGAGGCTATGCGGCGGCTTGAATGCGAGGGTGAAAACACTCTGGAAAAACAAAAGAAGAAAAACACTCTGGGAATTTTTGCAAATCAGTTCAAAGACGTAATGGTATTACTGCTTGTCGTGGGGGCGGTGCTGTCGGCATTTTTAGGAGAAATCTATGACGCAATAACGATACTGCTCATTGTTCTTATGAACTCGGCGATAGGATTTTTCCAGGAATACAGGACGGAAAAGACATTGGAAGCGCTTGAGGAGATGACAGCTCCGACAGCTAAGGTATACCGTGACGGAGTACTTAAAACGCTTCCTGCGTCACAGCTTGTAAGGGGCGATGCTATAGAGCTTGAGGCAGGCGACAGGATACCTGCCGACTGCTACATAATTTCACAGCAGGGATTTATGTGCGACGAGGCAATCTTAACGGGCGAGGCAGAGCCTGCGAAGAAAAGAAGCCGCAAGGACGAAACGACCTGCGACAGCTTAAATCTTCCATATATTGCGTATATGGGCGCTACCGCACTCAAAGGCAGGGCTACTGCGGAGGTTTCCCTCACGGGAAAGAACACGCAGATGGGCAAGGTTTCGGGTATGCTGTCGGAGATCGACGAGGGTATGACTCCTCTGCAAAAGAAGCTTGGCGAGCTGGGAAAGGTGCTTTCCGTAATCTGCATTTTTGTATGCGTTGCGGTATTTGCGGCGGGACTTATCTACGGACAGCCTGCATTCCAAATGCTTATGACCGGCATAACGATTGCGATCGCGGCAATTCCCGAGGGACTTCCTGCGACAGTTACCATTGCTCTTGCACTTGCCGTAAGAAGAATGCTCAAGAGAAACGCATTCGTTCATAGGCTTCACAGCGTTGAAACGCTCGGCTGTGCGCAGGTAATATGCACCGACAAGACAGGCACAATTACCGAAAACAAGATGACCGTTGTAGCAATCTCCACTCCCGACACGGATTTTGCCGTAACGGGGAACGGAAACGCTGTCGAGGGCAGTATCCTTTGCTCGGACGAGGCTAGCTACAATCCGGATATGCTTCGTGAGCTTCTGTCCTGCGCCGTAATATGCAACAATGCGGCTATTGCTCTTGACGAAAATCCTCTTGCGGTATTTAAAAAGGGCGCTAAAGAATACTCCGTGACAGGCGACCCAACCGAATCGGCTCTGCTTGTTGCCTGCGCAAAGGGCGGAGTCACGGCAGAGGGGCTTAACATTAAAAGGATATCCGAAACGCCGTTTGAGAGCGAAAACAGGCAGATGTCCGTAAGGGCAAGGGTCGGCGATGAAGAAGCGGAATACATCAAGGGTGCGTCGGACGCTGTAATTCCGCAATGCGGATACATAATGCTGAGGGGAAACGCAGTACAGTTCGATTCAAAGGCGAAAAGGCTTATGCTTCAAAAGGGCGAAGCTCTGGCAAAGCGTGCGCTCAGAGTTTTATGCTTTGCAAAAAAGCAGGAGGGCAAGACGGTTTTCCTCGGATTTATGGGTATGCTCGACCCGCCGAGGCAGGAGGCGAAGGAGGCTGTCAAGCTTTGCTCAAAGGCGCACATACGCACCGTTATGATCACGGGCGACCACAAGCTTACCGCAACGGAGATCGCACGGCAGGTAGGTATTTTCCACAGTGGAGATATTGCGCTGACCGGCGAGGAGCTTGGCAGAATGTCGGACGCCGAGCTTAACGCAGTGCTTGACAAGGTTTCTGTTTTTGCGAGGGTCAGCCCGGCTGACAAGCTGAGAATTGTAAAGGCGTTCAAGGCAAGGGGCAATGTTGTTGCTATGACGGGCGACGGAGTAAACGACGCACCTGCGGTAAAAGAGGCTGACATAGGCGTTGCGATGGGGATTACCGGCACAGACGTTACGAAAAGCGCAGCGAACGTTGTGCTTCTTGACGACAACTTCGCTACGCTCGTAAGCGCAGTCGAGCAGGGCAGAACCATTTACTCCAACATAAGAAAGACTGTAAGATATCTTATTTCCTGCAACATAGGCGAGATTGTAACGATGTTTTTCGGGATAATTCTGGGACTGCCTGTTGTTCTGCTGCCTATTCAACTTCTGCTGGTAAATCTCGTAACGGACGGTCTGCCTGCTATAGCTCTCAGCTTAGAGCCTACCGAAGAAAGCGTTATGAAGAAAAAGCCGAGAAAGAGCTCCGACAGCTTTTTCTCAGACGGGTTGTTATCGAGAATCGTTTTCCGCGGCCTTTTAATAGGAATATGCACTCTTATTTCCTTTGTGCTGTCGCTCAGAATTTCCGGCAGTCTTGAAAGCGCACGCAGCTGTGCGTTATTTACGCTCGTTATGTCACAACTTCTGCACGTTTTTGAATGTAAAAGCGAGGACAAGAACATTTTTACGGTAAAGCATTTTTCCAATCCGTTTATGCTGCTTGCGGTAGGCATTTCTTTCTTCTGTCTTATGGCTGTAATGCTCATGCCTCCGCTTCAGGCTGTGTTCAAAACGGCTCTCCTGTCGCCGTACGAATTTATAGTAGGAATTGCCTGCTCCGCCGCAATACCCTTGGTTTCGGGCATTGTCAACAAAATATAGCCTCTTAATATATTAACATTTTGTAAACTATGGCAAAGAGCATTGAAATCTATGTGAAAATGTTATATAATTAGTTCGTGCAGTTGAATATTTTTTGGCACTTTTAATAATAGAAGATGCCTGATTTAATCATGCTAACTGATTTATCACTAATTTCAATAAGACTGGGGAGATACTCAAATGAAAAACTACGAACACAGCAAAATCAAGAACATAGCTCTTGCAGGACACGCAGGTTCAGGAAAGACCTCGCTTGCTGAAGCTTTGCTTTATAAATGCGGAGCTACCGACAGACTCGGTAAGGTTGCTGACGGAAATACCGTATGCGACTTTAACGCTGACGAAATCAAGAGAAAATGCTCGGTTTACACGGCTCTTGCAACTTTTGAAACCGCTAAGGCGGGTCTTTCGCTCGACGAGCTTAAAATCAATCTTCTCGACACGCCCGGTCTTTTCGACTACGCAAGCGGTATGACAGAGGGTATTGCTGCCTGCGACTGCGCAGTTATCACTGTTTCGGGTAAGTCGGGCGTTAAGGTAGGAACACACAAGGCTTACGACTGTGCGACAGAGCTTAAAAAGCCTAAGATGTTTGTCGTTACAAAGCTGGACGATGAAAACGCTAACTTCAACAACGTGCTTACACAGCTGAAATCTGAATTCGGACCTACCGTATGTCCTGTCGTAGTGCCTGTTATTGCAGACAGAAAAATCGTATCTTATGTAAACCTCATTGAGATGAAGGCATACAAATATGACGAAAAGGGCAACGCTGTCGAAACGGATATGCCGACCGCAGAGATCTCCGCTAAGATGGAATACAGAATAGACGGTCTTGTTGAAGCCGTTTCCGAGGCTGTTGCAGAAACAGACGAGGCTCTCTTTGAGAAATTCTTCTCAGGCGAGGCTTTCACGCAGAAGGAGCTTATCGACGGAATACATAACGGTATGAAGTCGGGCATTATTACGCCTGTTACCTGCGTATCTTCCGCAACTCTCGCAGGCGTGGATATGCTTTTAAAGGAGCTTTGCCTGCTCGTTCCGAGTCAGAGCGACGACGACGTTATCGAGGCTGTACGCGGCGATGACATTATAGAAATCAAATGCAGCGACTCAGAGCCGCTCAGCGCATTCGTATTCAAGACGATCGCCGACCCGTTTGTAGGAAAAATGTCGTTTATAAGAGTTTACAGCGGCGTTCTTACATCGGGTAAGGACATCGTTAACGCAACTAACGGCGGAACGGAAAAGGTCGGAAAGCTTATCTCACTTGTCGGCAAAAAACAGATTGACGTTGCTTCTGCCGGTGCCGGCGACATAGTTGTTGCAACAAAGATGAACGTAAACACGAACGACACTATCTGCGACCCTGCAAGGGTTGTTTCAATCGAAAAGGTACAGTTCCCTAAGCCTTGCTACAATATGGCGATTAAGGCTAAGAAGCAGGGCGACGAAAGCAAGATATCTTCCGCTATGGCAAGACTTCTTGAGGAAGATCTCACCCTTTCCTACGCACTTGACACGGCTACAAACGAAATGATACTCAGCACTCTCGGCGGACTTCATCTTGACAGCGTATGCGGCAGACTAAAGGACACCTTCGGCGTTGAGGTCGTTGCAGAGGTTCCTAAGATCTCCTACCGTGAAACAATCCGCAAAAAGGTTAAGGTGCAGGGCAGACACAAAAAGCAGTCGGGCGGTCATGGACAGTACGGCGACGTTTGGATCGAATTCGAGCCTTGCGTATCAGACGACCTTATATTTGAAGAAAGAGTATTCGGCGGCGCAGTTCCTAAGAACTACTTCCCTGCCGTTGAAAAGGGACTTCAGGACTGCGTAAAGAAGGGACTTCTCGCTGGCTTCCCTGTCGTAGGCATCAAGGCTATCCTTGTCGACGGCTCTTACCATCCTGTTGACTCGTCGGAAATGGCATTCAAGATCGCCGCTTCTCTCGCTTTCAAGGACGGTATACCGCAGGCAGACCCTGTTCTCTTAGAGCCTATCGGCGCACTCAGCGTTTGCGTGCCTGACGAAAACACGGGCGATATGATGGGCGAGCTTAACAAGCGCCGCGGCAGAGTTCTCGGTATGACGCCTGCCGACAAAAAGGGCCTTACGGAAATAGTTGCCGAGGTTCCGATGAGCGAGATGACAGACTTTGTTCTTCTCCTCAGGCAGATGACTCAGGGCAGAGGTTATTTCACCTTTGAAAAGCTTCGCTATGAGCAGCTTCCCTCGCATCTCGTTGCAGGCGTAATTGCAAAATACGCCGCTATTAACAACGCGTAAAATTTTACGACATAAAAACTCCGCACTCGTAAAAACTTACGGGTGCGGAGTTCTTTTCATACAAAATTAAAGTTCTTCAAGCTCTCTGAGCCACAGCGCAGCGCAGGCGTCGGACGGCATTGAGAATGCGCCTCTGGGCGACAGGCTGAGCGAGCCTACTGCGGCTCCGTCAGGCAAGCAGGAACGCTTGAACTGCTGGTTTATAAATCTGCGGAAGAATGTTCTGAGCCATTTTAGAATTATAGCGTCGTCGTATTCCCCTGCAAAGGCGATTTTTGCGACACGGTAAATCTTCTTCGGACTGTATCCGCATCTTAATGCGTGATAGATAAAGAAGTCGTGAAGCTCGTAAGGGCCTACAAGATCCTCGGTAATCTGGGTCATCTTGTCGGAGGCTTCGTTTGTAGGGAGAAGCTCCGGCGAAACGGGTGTTTTGACTATATCAATCAGCGATTTAGCGAGAGTATCGTTTTTGCATACGCTTGCATAATACCTCACAATATATCTGATAAGCGTTTTAGGAACTGACGCATTTACGCCGTACATTGCCATATGGTCGCCGTTATAGGTAGCCCAGCCGAGTGCAAGCTCGGAGAGGTCGCCTGTTCCGACAACAAGGCCGCCTACCTCGTTTGCTATATCCATAAGCACCTGCGTTCTCTCTCTTGCCTGCGCATTTTCAAACACTACGTTATGATTGTTAATGTCGTGGCCTATATCCTCAAAATGCTGTTCAACGCTTTTTGAAATTCTTACCTCACGGAAATCTGCTCCCAGCTCCTCGCAGATAATCTGAGCGTTGGAGCGTGTTCGTGTCGTAGTGCCGAAGCATGGCATAGTTACTGCGACTATATCCTTTCTCGGCATACCGAGCGCATCGGCGGCCTTTGCGCAGACGATAAGAGCAAGGGTTGAATCGAGTCCTCCGGATACTCCTATTACAAGCTTTTTCGAGCAGGTATGCTCCATTCGTCTTTTAAGTCCCTGCGCCTGTATCGACATAATAAGCTCGCATCTTTCAGAAAGCTCTGCGCTGTTTTCGGGGACAAACGGAAGCTTGTTAAACTTTCTTGTGAGAGATACGTCGCCGCTGTTTACAGAAATTTCGGTAAGCTCGCCGTCGCATATTTCACATCCGCCCCTTAATCTTCTTTCAAAGGCGACCCTGCCGCAGTCTATATCGGTAATTAGCATTTTGTTTTCAAACAAAGCGCTTTCGCACAGCACTCTGCCGTTTTCACAGACTAAGCTATGTCCTGAGAAAACCTCCTCCGAGGTAGACTCTCCCTCGCCTGCGTTGCACAGTACATAGCCTGCGCAGAGGTCGGCTGACTCGCTTTTTGCAAAATCTCTCCTGCGTGATTTAGCGCAGACGATTTCGGGCGTTGAGGTAAGGTTACATATAACCGTTGCGCCCATTGCACAAAGCTCTCTTGCATACTGTCTGTCACTGCCTATACCGTCGCCCACGACAAATCCGATTTTTATATCATCATTCCCGCAAACAGACAGAACAAGGCTCTGAGAGAGGTCGTCTATACCGCTTGAAAGCTGTTTTCTTCTGCTGTCGGCTGACGGAACATAGCCCAAAATACTGCCCGACTGCATTACTGCCGCACAGCTGAAAACGCCGCCCTTATGCTTTTTCGGCAATCCTACCGCCACAACTGCATCGGCATCGGAAAGCGAGGCTGCTATATCCTTTGCCGCTCTTTCTGCGCCGCAGAGCAATGCGTCGCTGTAAAACAAATCTCCGCAGGTTGCACCTGTCACACAAAGCTCTGGGAATACTATCAATTTTGCACCCAGCGATACAGCCTGTTTTGCTTCTTCTATGATTGAATTTTTGTTATAATCGCAGTCGCAGAGCTTTATTTTCGGTCTGCACACCGCTACTTTAAGAAAGCCGTCCTTCATACGTTTTTCCCCTTTATTGAAAATTTAATTTCAAATAAAGTATACTACCTTTTTGTAAAAAGTACAAGTGATTTTATAAAATTCACAAAAAAAGACCCGTGCTTTTTGGTTTGATGATGAAATTGTCAATTTTAAAAACCAACTATTGATTTTATTTCTTTAATATGGTACAATGTCCTTGACAACAAAAGAAACAGGAGAAAAATATTATGGCGATATATCTTTATCACTACTATGATAAAACAATAGGCCCGTTCAAAAACCTTTCCGACCTCTCCGACGAAGAGGCTAACAAGATCCTGCTCGATATGAGAGAGTCAAGGCCATATTCTCAGCCTGCACAGCGTGACATATTATATATGAAAAGGCGCAGGCAGTGCGAGAAGCTCGCTTACGAGAAATTTATTGAGATGGGCGGAAAACCGCAGCGCACATCGCCTTACTATATGGTCGTTGAGTACTGCAAGTGGATGAGCGAATGGTATCAGAACAGCGGCTTTATAGACATACCGATCGATAAGTTCGACAAGGACACGCTGACCTTTACATACGGCGATATGCAGTCAAACCTGAATCCACTTATGGAAGAGGATACCGCAAACCCATACAGAGGTAAGCTGTTCACTTACGAGCAGATTTTGAAAATAATCGAAGAATACGGACTGCCGCAGGAATGGAATCCTGAAGGCGAGCTTGGCCCTGAACGTTTTATCGAGGTTCAGGTGTGGAGCGACGAGGCGATCCGTGAATATATGAAGTAATCAGTAGTCTGATTTTTGAATTATAGGAGGAAATTATTATGGGAATGATTGTTTACGGTTGGGGAGATGTTGTAAAACACAAGCAGATCATGGGTTACCAGTGGTGTCAGAGCTGCGGAAGCTTTGCACCGAGATATCTTTCAAAGCTCGTGTTCAGAGTACACATCAGCTACATACCTGTCTTTATGAAAACAAAGGGCTATTTCATTGCTTGCAAGAGCTGTGAAGCGGGCAAGGAAATCACCAAGCAGGAATTCAAGGCCCTCAAAGAGCTTTACAAGCCTATGACTAAGTCAATGACAAAGAAGTGCTTCAAGGAGCTTCAAGGACTTTGCGCAGGTGCGGCAGACAACAGCGAAGCTTCTGTTTCATTGATCTTTAATAACATCGCTTCCAGATATCCTGTTGCGGCAAACAACGCTCTTACGGGAGAATACCGCCAGCTTATCACTGACCTTATCGGGGAGAGAATCGAGCGTCAGCGTGCGCTTAAACAGCAGCAACAGCAGTTCGCACAGCAGCAGGCTGCTATGAATCCTCAGATAGCAAATCAGCAGATATAATATCGCATAAATATAATACTAATGGCTTGAGTACGGGACGAGTACCCAAGCCTTTTTATTTACGGAGATTTTGACGCAGTAAGCAAAAAGCAATCGGCAGGAATACAGACTTCCTGCCGATTTTTTAGTTTACCATACTTTTTCACACAATATTCTCTATTAATTTTCTTTTTGCGGTGCGGGGATTTCTCACAGTCTTTCTAGTCGTAGACAACGGGTTCAAGAGTGTATCCTGCATCTTCAAGTCCCTTGAGGATTCCCGTTTCTCCGCAGTAGTGTGCAGCACCTACAACATAGAAAATGCTCTCGTCGCCCTCAAGCATTTCGATTGCTGTTTCAATCATACCTACGTTTCTGTCGTCCATAAGCTCCTTGTTGTAGTTGTCAATCATCTCCTGAAGTTCAGGCGTGATTTCTTCAAATTCCGAGCCGTCTTCATCCTCTATTTCAGCGGAGTCGATTTCCATAAGCTTGTCAAGGTCGCCGGACTTCCATGCCTCGTACATCTCCTTGAGCAATTCGACCTGGTCCTCGTAGTAGTAAACAGAGCTTTCGAGCATAAACATATTAAGCTCTTCCGGCTGACCGTAGAGAACTCCGTTTTGAAGCTCAACGGATTCGATCTCAATAATCTTCTTGCCTTCGCTGTGCGCCTTTTTTAGCAGTAAATTGTCGATACCAAGCTCGGAGGAGAGTTCTGCGTCATTTATCATTGCCATATCGACAAGCGACGCCCACATAAGCTCGTTATACATATCGTACACTTCGTTGTAAAGACCTACGTCCTCAAGAATCTGTTTGATATTCTCATAGAGGTCTGCGTCAATGTGGTCACGAATCGTAGTTCCGTCGAAGTAAATCATATTCTGGATATCGTTCATCTGAGCTTCTAGGTCCGACAAATACGCAACTATGTCGCACTCGACTGCGAGGGCGTCTGCGCTGTTGTACGCATTTAAAATCTCGTCGGGGAGCGGATAGCAATCATCTGCAAGAGCGTGCATAGAACCAAGGAAGTAGACAGTCTTGCCAGTTTTTGTGGTCGCCGTCCACATAGCAGGAGTGATATCGGACTCCTCTTTCTTTTGCGGTCCGAACGGATCCTGCGAGCTGTCCTCTACCGATGAACTGTCCTCAACTGACGAACTATCCTCGGCTGACGAGTCGGTTACTGATGAGCTGTCAGAAACGGAGCTTGATGAGTCAGCCTTGGAAGATGAATCTTCATTATCTGAACAGGCTGAACAGGTAATAATCAATGAGGCACATAGTGCTGTTATTGCGAGAAGTCTTTTCATAGTAATCTATAATCCTTTCGTATAAAAAGTCTACTCAGCGAGAGGCGACTTTTTCTTTCTGGTTTTCTTCCTTTTTTCGCCAAAATTAAGTGACATAGTAAAGAGCTTGTCAGACATAAAGAGTCTTACTGCGATTGTCATACAAACTACAAGAACAACAATCTGGTAGACAAGTCCGCCGACATAGAGTCCTGTGTTGCCGAAGATGATGTTGTCCTGTGCGATGTAAGTGTGCGTATAAGGGATTGCGTAGAGTATCCACTTTACTACGCCCATTTCGTTCATATCTACGAACATCGAGAGCATATAAGGAATCATTGCTGTAACAGTAATAGGCATCATAAGCGTCTGGGACTGTTTTGCATCCTTGGCAAGAGCGCCGAGGATAAGCGAGATTGCAAGCGTGATGAGGAGCGAGAGGAACATCTGGAGTCCGAGAAGAATATATCCCGAAACGGAGAGATTGAGTCCGAGCTTATCAAGCACTGAGTTATCTACGTTGCCTGCGACACCGCTTGCCATACCGCCCATCATACTGTCAAAGCCTACCATAAAGGCTACTGCGAAGAGTGCGGAAACGATTGTTGCGGCGCACATCTTAGCCATAAGCACGGAGAGTCTTGAAACCGGCGCTGTAAGGAGCGTTTCGAGGGTCTTGTCGATTTTTTCCGTGGAAACTGCGCTCATAATCATCTGAGATGAATAGATTATAAGTACATAAATTACGATCGGGATAATCATACCCGTAATCATACCGTAAGAGGAAAGAAGCATCGAGGAAACCTGTTCCTGCTTTGTGCCTACTACGGTTGTTTCGATGAGGTTTACAGGGGATTCTATAAGCTCGATTTCCGCAAGGCTCATATTCTTGTTTGCATAGACGACCGACTTAACTGCCGCTTCGATCGCCGTAAGAGCCATCTGAGAGCCTACGTCAACGTTGCTGAGTGCGGAGAGAGATGTCATCTTTGAAACATACTCAACGTCAACGGGGGTAATCTTGCCTTCCGTATTAAGTTCGCCTGAGAGGATATTTTCAACACTTGCGCTGAAGCTTTCAGGGATAATTACGACGCTTGCGATATCAAGTTCATTAAGCTGACTTGCGTAGTCGCCTACCTCAAGGTCTACCAGCTTAACATTATAATCTGCTTCTTCGAGCGACTTGATTACCGCACCCGAAAATGCGCCCGTATCCTTATTGCAGATGGTGATGTCCTCGCCGCTTTCTGCAATCTCCGACATAGCGGAATCCATTACGCTGCCAAGCGCTACAAGCAGAATTACCGAGCCGATAATAGTTATAACCGTGGTAAGGGTGAGAAGCTCTCTCAATTCCTTTTTAAGCAATGTCAGAAGCTTCACTGTCCTTCACCACCCTTTCAAATACTTCTTCAAGATTGCCTACGCCGTGCTTTACTTTAAGCTCGTTTGGCTTGCCTACTTCAAGGAGATGACCCTTTGCGATAATTCCCACTCTGTCGCTTACAAACTCAATTTCGAGCATATTATGCGAGCTTAACAGGAAGCTCATACCATACTTCTGAGCAAGCTCTTTAATCATTCTTCTGATTTCAAGGGCATTTATTATATCGAGTCCGCTTGTAGGCTCGTCTAAAATTGCGAGCTTCGGTCTTGACATCACCGCTCTTGAAAGCAAAAGCTTTCTTATCATACCTCTTGAATAGCTACCGATCTTGTCGGAAAGCCTGTCGCCTAAGCCGCACATCTCTGTTGCGTTCTTCACATATTCGTTTGCTGTCGCCTTATCGGGAGCAAAGATGCCTGCCATAAACTTTAGGTACTGCGTACCTGTCATTGTCTTATAAGCGCCTGCCTCGTCGGGAAGATATGTTATACACTCTCTTACCTTATTAGGATTGTCGTTTATGCTGTAGCCTGCGACTGTTGCGTCGCCCTCTGTTGACTGCAACAGCGTAGCTATCATTCTTATCGTTGTTGTTTTTCCTGCGCCGTTAGGTCCGATAAGAGCAAAAATCTCGCCCTCGTCAATATCAAAGCTAACATTATGCGATGCGTACACACCCTTTTTGTACTGCTTTGAGAGTCCCTTTACCTCAAGGACCTTCGCCATGGATATTCCCCCCTTATAAATAATAATACCATTTTAACACACATAGTAAGCTTTTTCAACCTAAGCGGAGGCTAAATCTCACCAATTCGGCGATTTAATAAATTTCAATTTATACCGCTGAATATTATTATGCAAAACGTCAATTCCATTTACATCGAGCTGTTTCGCTTTGGCCAATTGCGCTTTCTGCGTATATGCTGTATATACAGTATATCACTCCCTAAGGGGTTTGTCAACACTTTTTCAATATTTTTCTAAAAAAATCGTCCCCCGATCATCGGAGGACGATTTTATGCTGATTTTCTGTTAAAGGCTCTTTTGTGTGCGCTTTGAACGGACGATTACGAGGATCACCGCCATAAGAGCGACTACGAAGAATGCCTCTATACCGATTGCCTTTGTGATTTCTGTGATATTATAGGTTGAACCATGCCATCCGTTTATACTATCAACCGCTTTGATATACCAGTATGCGGGGAAAAATCTGCCGACACTCAAAACTCCGTCTGAGAGTACACTTTGTGGAACGAACACGCCGCATAGGAATGCCATTCCCAATGATACGATGTTGGAGATTGCGGATACTGCCATACTTGACTTTACAAGCAGAGATACTATAACTGCTATTTCAACTGAGCAGATAAGGAACACGAAGCTGTTGCATACCATAAGAAGTCCTACTGTTGACGACAAAGCGCTTGAGTCAAAGCAAAGTGAACCGAGAACGAGAATCACCCAAAAGCCTACTGAAATTATTGAAACTGCACCGATTGTTTGGAGGATATATTTTAGCTGTGAGAAAGAACTGCAATAGGTTCTTGCTGTAATGTCCTTTTTAAATACTACGAGGAGAATTGTAGACATTACTGTGATATTCATAACTAAAAGAATGTATGCCATATAGTTGAAGTAAATTCCGGCAGCAGAGTCCTCCTTTTCCTCTATGAAGCTGATCTCCGTTTTGCTATTCAGTACTTCTACCGTCTTTTGGAGTGCCTCATCTGCCGTCATACCGCCTGCAACATAGGCGTTAGCGTCAGAGACGATGCTGTTTAGCTGTGACTCAAAGTAGATTGTACCGTAGCTGTAGCCGTTAGGTCTTTTAGATACTGTAAACAAATCCTCGGTGTTGCCGCCGGCAAGCTTTTCTTCAAATCCCTCGTTTATTGTGATAGCGTAGTCACAGAAGTTGAAGTACATTTTGGCAAGCAGCTCGTCCTCGTCCTCAAAATCCGCGTCCACAATATTGTGATTTTCTGACACCCAGTCAACGAGCTGCCGGGAGGCTGATGTATTATCCAAATCTCTGATTGCAACATCAATTTTTGTAGAGGTGTATTCGTCACTAGTATCACCAAAACTTGTAATAAGCATAATTGTTGTAAAGAATATGCATCCGTACATAACGACTGTTCCAAGGTTCTTTTTTAGAACCTTGAACACGAGCTTAAAGACTTGCATACTTTTTCCTCCTTGATAATACTATACCAAACGTTGTGAAGATTGCTGTCATAACAAGCATAGTTGTGAGATTTCTTACATATCTGTCGTAATTAGGGCATACTGCCAATGCGTAGAACGAATCTGTGAGAACTGCCGCAGGATTTATCCTATTGACGATAGGGGCGGATTCCTCTACAAGCTGCCGCATTGAATTTGCCATAAGTCCCGAAAGGAAGCCGCCGAAAAGTGTGAACACCAGAAGTATTCCCTCTTTTGCCTTATCGGAGAGCCTGCCTACCGAGCCTACCGCATAGCCGAGGCTTACTGACATAAAGCTTGCGACAAATGCTGTCGGAAAGAACAGTAAAAATCTGTTTCCTAAGTCAACACCCAGAACGAATTTTACATAGACTATTGTGACTACCGAACAACCAAAGACTGATACGACGGTGGCTAGATTATCGGCGAGGGCGGAAACGATTTTCTTTGTTGGCGAAACGCACCTTCTTGCACCTAGTGCCGAGAGGTTGCCCTGAGAATGAAGTGCGGCAAAAAGTCCAAAGGTTGAGCCGAACATGATACCCATTGCGATAAGGTTGAAGAAATAGTCGGTATAGCCATTCATGTTTGCGTCTGTGAGCTTATGCTCTGTAATTGCGTTTGTTATATCGGCAGAGAGAGCCTTAATTGCATTATCGAGATCTTTGGGATTGGTTTTAGCTATCTCGTTGATGATTGCGGCTTTTGAGGTATACTCGTCTATAACCGATGAAACTATGCTGACCGAAACGCTGTCGGAGCTGCTTGCAATACGGAGCGAGATTTTCTCGTCCACGATAACCGCCATCTCTATCTCGCCTTCTTCGAGCATCTCATATGCCTTGCTGCTGTCCATATACTGAACTGACAGGAGTGCGCCGTCGCCGTCAGAGAGAGCATTTAAAAGCTCGTCAAAGCTCTTGTCCTCTTTTTCTGTCACTACTGCAACGGGAATCGCTGTGAATTTTTCAGACTCATAGATGTTACCGAATGCAGCATAGAAAAGGGTGCCGAGGATAATCGTAAATCCGAGCGCCCAGAACATTATTTCCTTTGCTCTGACGGTTTGTAGAAGTCTGTATTTAAAGTTATGAAAAAACATTGTTACGCCCCTTTGAATTATGGTTTTTAGGATTACTGCTCGCTGTCACGAAGCGCCGTTCCTGTGATTTCGAGGAACACGTCATTGAGCGTAGGAAGCTCTGAGAATACTCTGCCCATAGAATACTGCTTTTCACTGAGGAGGTTCATAAGTCTTATGAGATTGTGCTTTCCGCCGCTGTACTTTACGACAAGCTTTCCGTCGCTGTATTCCGTTTCGTAAACGTGCGGGAGATTTGAGATTTCGCTCATATCGTCATCCGACGGCTTTGCAATCTCGACTGTGACTGTTTCAGTGTTGTGGATAAGCTTTCTCAGTTCTGCGTTTGTGCCTATCGCTCTGCACTTGCCCTTGTCCATTATTGCGATACGGGTGCAAATCTGCTCTACCTCCTCCATATAGTGGGAGGTATAGATTACCGTTGCTCCGTCCTTGTTGAGCTTTTCGATACCCTCAAGTATCTTGTTTCTGCTCTGCGGGTCAACTGCGACTGTCGGCTCGTCGAAAATGATAAGCTTTGGCTTATGTGCGATACCGCAGGCGATATTGAGTCGTCTTAAAAGGCCGCCCGACAGCTTCTTTGGATAAAACTTTCTGAATTCGCCAAGTCCTACAAACTCTATTGCTTCCTCGACAAGCTTCTTTCTCTCCGCCTTGTCAAAGACATAGAGTCCGCAGAAGTAGTCGATATTCTCATAGACCGTTAGCTCGTCAAAGACTGCGACATTCTGCATTACGACTCCGATATTATTCTTTACCTCATAGTTGTTGGGGGTCATCTTGCTGCCGAAGATTTCTATATTTCCTTTATCGTAAGAGAGGAGCGAGAGCAGGCAGTTTATTGTAGTCGTCTTGCCCGAGCCGTTAGGACCTAAAAGTCCGAAAACCTCGCCTTCCTCTATCTCTAAAGAGAAATGGTCGAGAGCTATAAGCTCCTTATATCTCTTAACAAGATTTTCAATTTTTACAACAGGTGTACTCATAAAAGTTTCCTCCGTCTATTTTTTATCTTGATTATATTTTACCAGCCCGTCAAGCTTTTCGCAAGTGAAAAAAATCACAATTTAACAGTGACAAATGTCACATTGACGTTTGTCACTATGACAACTGTCACATTGACGTTTGTCACTATGACAACTGTCACATTGGCGTTTGTCACTATGACAACTGTCACAAAAAAGCAGGGATTGAAAAAAGACAATCCCTGCTTGTGATTTTACTTATTCCACTGCTTGTCGAGCCACTTCATCCTTTTCTCTACCCACTCAGCGAGCGACACGCCGCATTCGGGCGCCCACTGCTGATTTTTGGAATACTCGTCATAGTGCGCCATACAAAGCTTCTTTGCGTCGGCAATGACCTTCTTGAGTCCGTTTGAGGTATAGACCTCTTTCCATCTTTCGGAAACCATATCTCTGAACCAGTCCTCCGTCATAAGGAGGACATACCAAGGATTTGTTCTGTCGCCGAACTGGTTTACAAAGGTCTTATCGTTAAATGCCGCCGCATAATACTTGCCCGTTGCATTTCCTTCATATCCCCAGTTGTAGTCCCAAGGAGCCGTAAAGGTGAGCTTTTTCATCTTGCTGTCAGCCGAGAAGTCCACCGCCATAAAGAAGCTTCCCTCTCCGCAGTCGTTGTCGTGTACAAGCTCGTCAAGTATGTACATATTCACGATAGAGTCGATATCCGCAACTGCGGCGATTGTGTCCTTAGCATTTGTGTACGGCGCTTTTACGAGGTTGTAATTTCCGTCAAATGTTAGGAAGTTGTCATTCTCGCACGCCTCGTACATTATTGTGAACACGCCGTTTATGTATTTCTTTATAAAGTCGTTCTGCGACTGTGCGTAGATATCATTCTTAATACTGTACTGCGCTGTTTCAAAGGCTCTCCTTGTACCCTCTATATCGGTTACTGTTGAATTATTATTATAGTCAACATCGAACCAAGGGCCTTCGTCGTCGCCTGCGTAGTTGTCTATTTCAACTAAATAGCCGATATCGTTGCCGGTATATCCGTTTGCAGGCTCATAGATATCCACACGGTTTTTATTTACCTGCGTCTGCTCGCAAAGGAGATACACGCCCTTGAACGCCTTATTTACATAGACGTGGACAAGCTGACAGTCGGAGCAGTAATTGTCCGGCTCTACAAGCACGCTGCCGAGCTTAAAGCCCATATAGTCGGAGATAAGATTCCAGTTTGATTTAAGAAGCACCCAGCTCTTGCACTCTGCGCCGCCGTTGAGTCCGAGCATATTTGTCTTTGCGTCAAACTTAATCCTGTACGGAACCTGATTCTTCAAAATCTGGGAAACGTCGCCATAGTATGCAGTTGAGTTACCTCTCACTCTTATGCCTGCCGTTGCTCCTGTTATAACATACTTGCTGTCGCAGCTAAAGAGGTCAACTATGCAGTCCGTATACACCTCACGGGATGTAACAGATTTACTGTCCTTTGTCGAGATATTGATTACGGGGATTCCGGTATTGTTATCAATTCTGTTTATGAACCTGCCGAGCGACGCCTGGTCGTGGCCGTATTCCTCATAGACAGAATTAGGCTTCATCGTCGTACCGCTCGTTGTAGTTGTTGTAGGCTTTCTTGTAGTAGTCGTTGTAGCCGGCTTTTTCCTCGTTGTGGTCGTGGTATTGTAAGGATTTTGGGTTGTAGTGGTATTTGTCTTTTGGAAAGAAGCGGTAGTATTATCCACATCCGAGGTTTCGGACACGGTTGTCACGGTCGTTTCGGCGGTCGTAGTCGTTGTTTCAGGTTTTGAGGTAGTCGTTGTTTCAGGCTTTGTTTTAGCTTCAGTCGTTGTTGTAGTGGTTGTGACAGACGTTTCGGACGAGCTGTCGGGCTTTGAAATGTCAGAGCCGGAATCGCTGTTTCCACAGGCACAAAGAGACATAGCCGCCGCAAGCAGGAGCGACATCATCGCAAGCTTCATTTTCATACCATTTTCCTCCTTAAAGTATAACCTTTCAAATATAGTATAACACTGCGAACTAAGCTATGTCAACAGCTTTCAGAACAAAAAGCACCCGAAAATCAGGCGCTTATTTAAGTATTACCATCTCTCGGTCTGTTCTGCGAAGGAGAATATCGTATACTCGGCGAGGGACGGGTCAACGCCCTTTGCATGGAAAAGCTCTGTAAGCGTTACAAGCTCGTATCCGTCTTTCTGAAGCGCCGGAATGATTTCCTTTAACGCCTCTACCGTCTGGGTGTTTCCCTGAGAGTCGTGCAGGAGAATGATTGCGCCGTCCTTTGCCTGTGAAAGAACCTTTTCGACACGCTCTTCGGTCGTGACCTTGCTGTCCCAGTCGTTACAGCCGTAGCCGTTGATAAACGGAATGTCTATTGTTTCGTACATCTTAGGATTTACTGCAATGTACGGCGGTCTGAAAAACTTAGGTTCGATACCGATAACGTCCTTGATAAGCTTTGCAGTTGCGTCCATCTCGGCGGTGATTTCCTCTGCGCTCATGACATTCATATAAGAATGTGTAAGAGAATGGCTGTTGATCTCGCAGCCCAGCGTCACCATTCTTCTCATGACCTCGTGGGTAGGCTCTGTGATATTATTGCCTATAAGGAAGAAGGACGCTCTTGCACCATACTCCTCCAGAAGATCCAGAACCTGCATTGTCGTGGAGGTGTTTGGTCCGTCGTCGAATGTGATTGCGATTACCTTTCCGTACTCGCTTGGCTCACGAAGCTCGGGCTCTGTGAATGCAAAAGAGGTCGTGGCCGTTTTCTCAGGCTCTGAGGAAACAGGCGCAGTAGTTGTGGTTGTTGTTTCAGCTTCCGAAACAGTACCGTCCTTTACAGAGGAACTGTCGGAAGATGAGCAGGCTGTTGTCATAAGAATACCTCCGCTAAGCAATACAAGCAATATCTTCTTGAGATTCATATAGATTACCTCGATTTACCAGCCCATTACCGTCTTGATCTCATCGGCAAGCTTTTGGGCGGATTTTTCGTGTGTTGCCTCTGTCGGGTGCCAGTCTGCGGCATAGCCGTCAACTGCGCCGTTCTGGAGGTCAAAGAGCATATAGTGTATATTGCTGTCGCCTGTTTCTTCTGTGTACTGTGCGGCAGCCTCTATCATCTTTTCGCAAAGCCTGTTGTCCATTGTGCCTAAAGTACAGAAAATCACAGCGTCGGGGTTATTCTCTCTGATTTTCTTTAGAAATGCAACGTAACCGTCCTTATATTCATTTCTTCTGTCGGAATATGCGCTGCAATAGCTTGCGTCGTTTGTACCTAAATTGATTACAATAACCTCAGGCTGATAGCTTGAGAAATCCCATTCGAGCGAGTGCGGAGTTGTAGATCCTTCAAATGCGCCGTAGGAGAAGCCGAGGCTCTCGTAATACTGAGGAATAGTCTGTTCCTTGACGGGCGTACTGCCTGTTGTATAGCCGGAGATGATTCCGTAGCCGCTTGTAGAGAACATACTGTAATCAGCGTTAAGGAGCTGTGCCGTCTTATAAGCGTACGCTTTAGTAACGTCCTCAGTCTTAGTCGAGAAGTGATTTTCCTTTACCTCGTCATCTACGCCGTAGCCGCAGGTAATAGAATCGCCGATAAACTCTATCGTGTGCGCTTTTTTCTCGGCAGGGGTAATCGTTTCTCCCTCTGCAACCTGTATATCCTTGATACCGCAGGTGGACATTGCACACTCGGAAAGCTTTATTATCTTAACGTCTACCGTCTTTGCCTCGGCGCTTTCAAATGCGGTAAAGGTCTTTTCGGGGGCGTCTATCATCTCGTCAACGACCCTTTCACCGTCAACATAGACAGCGACCCTTGCCTGGTTGTCGGCATTTCCCGATGAAGCGACGCCGTCGCCTACGATCGTAATGTCGAGCTTCTTGCCCGTGTACTTAAATTCTGCGCCTGCTCCCGAAAGTGCGAGCCATAATGCGTCCTCGTTATACCAGGTTCTGCCGACCAGCTTTACATTTTCAGAAGTGAGCTTATATACGTTTTCCAAATTTTCTTCCTCCTTAGAGCTTGTTTCGTCAGCCACGCTGTCAGTCACGCTGTCCGCCGCAGCTGAGCCGTTCGGGTCGGACTTTGACGAATCGTCGCTTCCGCAGCTGCAAAGCATTGTAACTGAAACAGAAACAGCGGACAAAACCGCCAAAATTCTTTTAAGCTTCATACAGATTACCTCCGCAATTTTTATTTCACTACAATTGTAGCACACCGTATCGAAATAAGCAAGTAGTTATATTATAATAATTATTATAAGTTAAAATCAATAGCACAAAGGGAGGCAGGACTAATGACGGAACAGCAGATTGATTACGTTCTTGCCGTTGCGCAGGAGAGGAGCTTTTCAAAGGCGGCGCAGAAGCTTTATGTCACACAGCCGTCGCTCAGCCAGAGCATTATGGCGATTGAGAAAAAGCTCGGCACGGGCAGCTTTGACCTGAAGCTGTACCAGACCGAAGCGCCCGCAAAGGAAACGCTTATTCTGGCTGTCGCAGAGGGACACCCGTTCAATGACGGACACAGCGGCAGTATGCTGACGGCTTCCGACATAAAAAACCGCAGTTGCAGGTTTATAACTGCGGAATCTATAAAGGCGTCAGAGCTGTCGGAACTTTCATTTGTTGTGACGGACGGAGGCGGGGATTTTGCCAACTTAGCAGAGCGGTTTTCATAGTATTTCCTTTCACTCCCCACACCACCGTAAAGATGGAAACTGCCAAACAAAAGAGCAAATTTTCTCTTTCCCCCTCCACGGACAGCTTTCGGATTTGCCAAATGGGAAATGAAATTTTTTCCATCTCCTTTGTGTGCTTTAATACAGGCAACTTCTAAAAATGCCAAAAATGAGCGCAACAAAGCAGCAAATCTTTTCAGATTTACTGCTCGGTGTGCCGCTGTGATGGCGGCGGGTATTCAGTTGTAGCTAATAAAAGAGGGTAGCAGCACTTTAGGCTATCGTCCTCTTGATTGCCTATCAGCAAAGACAGGCGGGGCTGTCAACGGTGGGCGAAGTCCATTCACTTGCCGTTGACTGGCTCGGCGGGGTTTGCTATCTCTACGACAAATAGAAAGTTGGCATTCTGAAGCCGTTATAATTACTTTTCCAACGCTTCTATATCACAAACAAGTTGATTTAGTGTTTTTTCAGAAAATTGGCTGTCTGTCACATTGGGCGAACACCATGGGAAAATGTATGTCCCCATACAGTATGTCAAAGAAGATTCGCAAAATCTGCTAAACTGCATTTGAACCAATTCAGTATTATTTTCCTCTGGTCCCTGACAAGAAACAATCAATGCCACTGGTTTCTTCTCAATGAAAGACTTAATTTTCATTTCGTCCACAGCCTTGTCTGCACCGTCCACAAATTTGAACAATGCTACATGACGATCCATCAGGAGCTTTAGCTGTTCCGAATAAGAGTGTCCGTACAGCGGCGTTCCATAAAGCACTACATCAGCGTCCATGACCTCGCCCAACAGACGGGTCACATCATCTTTTTGCACGCATCCAGGTTCATCCAGAACGCTCTGGCAGTGATTGCAGCCCAGGCATCCGTTAATCTGATAGTCCGAGATACGACAGACTTTCACATTATGGGCTACCGTTAGCTTTTCAGATACTTTCTGAACAATTGCATTGGTATTTCCGTTTTTTCTGGGGCTTCCAGAAATAAGTAATATATTCATATTCAATCCTCCGATTCTTGATTTTTCGCTCGATTCAACTCCTTGACAATGGAAATTTAATCAAGCTTCTCAATAAAATGATTGGGGTACATATTCCAATATTTGTTATACACAAAGTTGTCGTCCGTATTAAAATTCAGCTGATACATTCTAAATGTAACGGGGAAATCTTTGGGCTGCCATTGTTCTACATAGGAATATTGATATTTCATACCACAAGTTCGCATTACATTACCGCTTTTTGGATTGTTTATATCATGTGTAGCTGTAATGTATGGTAATCCATCTTTTTTCACTTGTTCAATTACAGCTTTACCTGCTTCGGAAGCAATCCCTCTATGCCAGAACTCTTTACATAGTCCATAGCCAAAATCATAATGTTCTTCCATATCAACCTTTATGTATCCAATAGGGTAGTTATCCTTTTTCAGACAAATGGCATAAGCGTATGCCTGTTCCTGTGCGTATTTTGCGGCGTATCTTTCTTCGTAGAATCTCCTTGTTTCTTTAAGGTTTTTTAGAGGAAACCACGGGAGAAAGGTATTAACATCTTCATCTTTCAGAATCAAAAAAAGAGCCTCTATATCATTTTCTGTAAATTTTCTTAAAATCAGTCTTTCTGTTTTTAACATTGGTGTATTCATATCGGGACATCTCCACAACTTTCAATTTTTCATTTTCCAACTTCATCTTATTTTATCATACAAATATGAAATTTTCTACATTTTTCCTCACTCACTGTACGGAATAGCGGCGGGGGGTGGCTGTCTTTGTATGTATTTTGTGCTCTGCTTCTTTATTAACCTTGTGCATTCACGCAAGGGGGCAGCATATTTTGAGGGGCTTATCCGCAAGCTTCTCTCCCTCCCGGGCAAGCCTGTTTTGATACCTATTTGCGTATGCTCGAAGGACGGCTACTCCTGCTCCGAGCTTGTTAGGGGTTTGTGCGGCAGGTACGGACTTTTGTGCGCAGATCTCAAGGAAAAAATCTATCCACTTTTCGGCGGCGGGCTCGACTGGTCGGAATATTCCTGCGACGAGGGACACCCGATAAAGGAGGGGGCTGTGCCGATTGCAGATATTGCGATATGTGCGATAGAGCAAATCATGCATACGCCGCAAGCAGATACAGAACTGCCCTCTCCTCAGTTTCCGCAGTCAGAAACATATCGGAACGCACGTCTGTGCGGCGGCTTCAAAACAAATTTCACAGAAACGGACAAGGGATATTTCTGCTTTCCGAAAAGCTATGTTGCAGACGGCGCAGGCTCGTTTTTGGAGCTGACGGAAGAATGCTCGTTTTCGGCGGCAATTTTTGTAATCAGCAACGACAAGACTTTGGGCACGGCTGTTGCGGAAACAGACGGAAAAGAGGTAACGCCGCTTCAGGGGTACAGCATTTTCGGCTGGGGAAACCCTGTCGTGCAGGAGCTTTTCTGCTACAGCGAAAAAAGGAAGAGAAAGATACGCATATCCCTGCCGAAGTCCGAGAGCGGAAAGAAATTTATTCTGCTCGGAGTTATGGCAGGATAACGGGATACTTATGTCAATCTTTTTGGAGCTTTTCGGCAGGCAGTATTGCTTGTTTTGCAAAAATCTGCTATAATGGATTTGTATGACAAAAATTCTCAGAACGGTGAAGCTATGGCTATCGAAACAATATACATCGGAAACGTTAAAATAGAAAAGACTGCGGCTCTCGCACCTATGGCGTCTGTCGCAGACAGGGTTTACAGGACTCTTTGCAAGCGAAACGGCGCTTCATACCTTGTGAGCGAGATGGTGTCGTCGAAGGGTCTTTGCTACGGCGACAAAAAGACCGACACACTGTGCAGTATTACTGCGTATGAAAGACCTATGGCGATACAGCTTTTCGGCGAAGACCCTGAATTTATGGGCAGGGCGGCTTCGCTCATCTCACGCTTTGAGCCTGACATTATCGACATCAATATGGGCTGTCCCGTGCCTAAGGTCGTAAACAATCAGAGCGGGAGCGCATTAATGAAAGACCCCGACAGGGCATTTAAAATTGCGAGGGCGGTCGTGGAAAACGTCTCCTGCCCTGTCACAGCGAAAATCAGAAGCGGCTGGGACGAGGACAGCATAAACGCTGTGCCTTTTGCGCAGGGACTTGAAGCGGCAGGCGTTTCGGCAATCGCTGTACACGCAAGGACAAGAAAGCAGTTTTACAGCGGAAACGCCGACTGGAATATAATAAGGCAGGTAAAAAAAGCAGTTGGCTGCGCCGTTATCGGAAACGGCGACGTGCGCACGGCTCTAGAGTGCGAGAAAATGTACAGGGAAACGGGCTGCGACCTTGTTATGATAGGCAGGGGCAGTTATGGCAGGCCTTGGGTATTCGAGCAGGTACGCAGGTACTTTGACACGGGCGAGATAATCCCTGAGCCAACAATAGAAAAGAGAATGGAAATTATGCTCCTGCACGCTAAAATGCTGTGCGACGAGCTTGGCGAGGAGCATGGAATGAGAGAGGCAAGGAAGCACGTTATATGGTACGTCAAGGGCTTGCCGAATTCGTCCGCTATAAGGAACAGCTGTTCTACGCTTGTGAAATATGACGTATTGCAGTCGCTTGCAGAGGACATAGTAAGAAAACACAGGGCAAACGACTGACGGAGGTATCAAAAATGGCAAAGCTTTATGTTGTCGGAACGCCGATAGGAAATCTCGGCGACATCACATACAGGGCGGTTGAAACGCTCAAAGCGGTAGATTTTGTCTGTGCTGAGGACACGAGAGTTACGGCGAAGCTTTTGAACTACCTAGGGATAAAGAAGCCGCTTGTGAGCCATCACGAGCATAACAAGAAGCCAAGCTGTGACGTAATAACGGCGAGGATACTAAACGGCGAGGACTGCGCAATCGTGACAGACGCCGGTATGCCGTGCATTTCAGACCCCGGAGAGGACCTCGTAAGATACTGCGCCGACCACGGGGTAGAGGTCGTTGCTGTACCCGGTCCGAGTGCGGCGGTTTCAGCGCTTGCGATAAGTGGACTTCCGACGGCGAGGTTTTCGTTTCAGGGATTTCTTTCGGTACACAAGCGTTCACGCTACGAACAGCTTGAGGAAGCGTCGAAAATTCCCGACACTCTTATTTTCTACGAAGCGCCGCACAAGCTGTGCGACACGCTTTCGGATATGCTTAAATATTTCGGCAACCGCAGAATATCTCTTTGCAGGGAGATCACTAAAATTCACGAACAGGTTCTGAGAATGACTATCGAGGAAGCAATTGAATACTACGCAGAGCTTTCTCCAAGGGGCGAATATGTGCTTATCGTTGAGGGCAACACCGAAACGGAGCAAACAGAAACCTTAGAGGACGCCGTAAAGCGGGCCACCGAGCTTGTAACAAAGGGTATGAGAAAGGCGGACGCAGCAAAGCAGATAGCAAAGTCTACGGGCTTTTCAAAGGGCGACATCTACTCTGCGCTTCTGGAAGCCGGTGAATAGCTATGGATTTTGTAGTAAGAAAAATGCGTGAGGAAGATATCGCACAGGTAGCCAAAATCGAGGCAATGACCTTTACCGAGCCGTGGAGCGAGCAGTCGTTCTTGTCAGAGCTTAAAAATCCGCAGGCGACAATACTCGTTTCCGAGGCAAACGGCGAGATAGCGGGCTTTGCGGATATGAGGGAGATCTGCGGAGAGTGCTACATAAACAACATTGCGATTTTGCCGCAATACAGAAAAATGGGTATGGGAACTGCGTTAATGGAGGGACTGCAAAACGCCTGCACCGAAAATGCGGAGTTTATAACCTTAGAGGTAAGGGAGAGCAATAGTGTCGCTATTTCTCTGTACAAAAAGCTTGGGTACGTCAAAGTTGGGGTGCGCCGTGATTTTTACAGAGAGCCGACAGAGAACGCCTCGCTTATGACAAAGCTATTAAAATAAAGGTCAAAGGATATGATTTTATGAGAATACTTAGCATTGAAAGCTCCTGCGACGAAACAGCCTGCGCTGTCGTAGAGGACGGAACAAGGGTGCTTTCAAACGTTGTTGCGACGCAGATCGACGAGCACAGGCTGTACGGCGGAGTTGTGCCAGAGATAGCGTCACGCAGACACAGCGAGAATATTTCGGCTGTTGTTTCAAAGGCGCTTGCCGACTGCGGTATGGAGCTTTCCGACATTGACGCTATCGCCGTTACCTATGCGCCGGGTCTTATAGGAGCGCTTCTTGTGGGTATAAGCTTTGCAAAGGGACTTTCTATGGCATCGGGCAAGCCTCTTATCCCCGTTCACCACATTGCAGGACACATTGCGGCAAACTACATTTCCCACCCGGAGCTAAAGCCGCCCTACCTGTGCCTTGTCGTAAGCGGAGGACACAGCCACATTGTAGAGGTGCTTGACTACACAACGTACAGGGTCATCGGCAGGACGAGGGACGATGCGGCGGGAGAATGCTTTGACAAGGTTGCAAGAACTATAGGCTACGAATACCCCGGCGGAAAATTCATTGACGCTGCCGCCAAAGCAGGCAATCCGAACGCCTACCGCTTCCCACAGCCGAAGGTCGCAGGAAGCGAGCTTGATTTCAGCTTCTCGGGGCTTAAAACGGCTGTTATAAATCTTGTGCATAATGCAAATCAGAAGGGCGAAAAGCTCTGTCCTGAGGACATTGCGGCATCGTTTCAGAAAACGGTATGCGACATACTGGTGAAGAAAACGATGCTTGCCGCCGAACAGACGGGACACAAAGTTTTGTCCGTCGCAGGCGGCGTTTCGGCAAACAGCGGAATAAGGGATGCTATGCAGAAGGCTTGTGCAGACAGAGGTATTACGCTCTATCTTCCTGAGCTTAAATACTGCGGCGACAATGCGGCTATGATAGGCTGTCAGGGCTACTACGATTATCTTGCCGGAAAGCGTGCCGACGAGAGCTTAAACGGCATTGCAACGCTGAGTCTTGAAAACATCTGAGGGGTATGCTATGACAAACACAGAGCTGATAGAAAAGCTTAGGACGCAGATACTGACAAAGGACGAGTTCATTTTGCTTTTGTCCACATATACCAAAGAGGATATGGACTATGCCGCTAAAATTGCGAGAAAAATCTGCGATGGTATTTACGGCAAGGACATATACCTGCGTGGACTTATCGAGGTTTCAAGCTACTGCAAAAACGACTGCTTTTACTGTGGAATAAGACGTTCAAACAAGAATGCACAGCGTTACAGGCTGACAGACGATGAGATTTTAGAGTGCTGTCATGAGGGATATGGGATAGGATTTCGCACCTTTGTATTGCAGGGCGGCGAGGACGGTCAATTCACAAAGGAACGTGTTTGCTCGCTGGTAAAAGAAATAAAGTCACGCTATCCCGACTGTGCAGTTACTCTTTCGCTTGGCGAAAAGCCGTATGACGAATACAAGGCGTACAAGGAGGCAGGCACAGACAGATATCTTCTTCGCCACGAAACGGCAGACGAGGGGCATTACTCGCTTCTGCACCCGAATTTTATGTCGCTTACGGTAAGAAAGCAATGCCTTTCCGACCTCATTTCGCTGGGATTTCAGACGGGCGCAGGAATGATGGTAGGCTCTCCGTATCAGACGGCAGAGCATTTAGCGCTCGATATGCTTTATCTTTACAAATTAAAGCCGCAGATGGTAGGCTTAGGGCCGTTTATTCCGCACAGGGACACGCCGTTTTACGCAGAACCCGGAGGCTCGTTTGAGCTGTGCATATTCCTTTTGAGTCTGGTTCGTATAATGCTGCCAAACGTTCTTCTGCCTGCTACTACTGCGCTCGGCACGATTAATCCCAAGGGCAGGGAGCTTGGTGTTCTTGCAGGGGCGAACGTAATTATGCCAAACCTTTCCCCGCTTTCGGTAAGAAAGAAATATATGCTCTACGAGGGAAAAATCTGCACCGGCGACGAAAGTGCGCAGAATGTTAGATCTGTTCAGGAAAAGATGAAATCCATAGGGTACAGAATCTCTTTCTCCAGGGGCGATTTCATAAAATAGAAACGATGCAAAATCCCTGTACAGGTAAGAAACCTGCACAGGGATTTTCTATTATAAAATTCTTGCTCTACCTAAACAATCCGTTATAATTGTCATTGCTCCAAGGGTAATTCTCCTGGTCTTCAGTGTCCTGCTTTATTGCGGACGTATCCTCTGCGAGTGTGATCTTAATATCTACAATCTCTTCATTTCTGTAAACCGAGATGGTGATCGTATCGCCTGCCTTGTAATTCTTCTTGACATCGTTGAACTCGCTCACACTTTCAATAAGCGTTCCCTCGATACCGATTACTATATCGCCGACCTTAACGCCTGCTTTTTCGGCAGGGCCGCCCTCGCTCAGCTCTCTTACAATAAATCCCTGAGGAATGTCATAATACTGGGCATATATTTCAGAGATATTCTCGCCTGAAATTCCTACGACAGGTCTGCCCTTGACGTAACCGTGCTCGATTAGATCCCTGATGATAGGAAGAGCCTCGTCGATAGGGATTGCAAAACCAAGGCCCTCGCCGTATATCGTTGAAACCTTTGCAGAGGTGATGCCGATAACCTGACCGTAGCTGTTGATGAGCGGGCCGCCCGAATTACCGCTGTTTATGGAAGCGTCCGTCTGGATAAGCGTCATTTCCTTATCCTCGATAGTAAGCTCTCTGCCGAGCGCTGAGATTATGCCGGCTGTTACAGTACCTGAAAGCTCACTGCCGAGCGGATTGCCGATCGCTATGGCAAGCTCGCCTACGATAAGCTCGGAGGACTTGCCGAATGTAACAGGCGTAAGACCGTCCTTGTCGATTTTGAGGACTGCTATATCGGTCTGCTCATCGCCGCCGATAAGCTCGGCTTCAAGCTGTTCGCCGTCTACTGCTGTTGAAAAGCTGACAGAGATTGCTCTTGCGCCGTCTATAACGTGATAGTTCGTTACGATATATCCGTCCTCAGAGATTACAAAGCCTGTTCCGGACGCCGTGCCTCCCGACATAACGCAGGAAACGCCTACTACCGACGGAGAAACCTTGGTTACTATTTCCGGTACTGTAAGAGCGTTGTCAAGTGCCGCAAGCTGATATAGGCTTGGAATTTCTCTTTTCGGCGCTGTGTTTACTGACATATTTTGGTCTGCGTTTGCATCTGCGTCTACAACGGAAGAATTTGTTTTTGAAGAGCCGTCCTTTTCCTCCTCAAAAGCATTTTTCCCTGTAATTAAGGTGTATCCGAAAATTGAGGTTGCACCGATTGCCACTGCGCATACGAGCGCTGCCGTTACGCCTGCGATTTTTTTAAGCAAGCCTCGCTTCTTCGGCGGCTTACTGCCGTCGGGGTAGAAGCTGTATTCACAGGCAGGATTTGCCTGCCGTAACTGTTCGTTAGGATTGCTGCTAACATTTTGTACGTTCTGATTTTCGTTCTGCATAAAATCCATTGTGATTTTACCTGCCTTTCGGGAAATGCCATGAAACTGTTTGCTTTTGTTTCATTGTTGTTATTTTACCGCTGCAATGTGATAATTTTATGATAGAGTCAAGAAAAATCGCAGATCAAAACATCGCTCCTCAATCTCTTTACGGCGCCGAGTTAAAGATACGTCTTGCAATTTTAAGCCAAAGGGATTATAATAGTATAGAAAAAAATAAATATTACGGAGTTGATTTTAAAATGATGACGATAAGCTACGAAATAGGAAAAAAGCTTTATCTCAATATTACAAACAAATGCCCCTGCAGCTGCACCTTCTGTATCAGGCAGAACGGCGACGGAGCATACGGTTCTGACAGTCTGTGGCTCGAGCATCAGCCTACCGCAGAGGAGGTCATCGAAAATCTCAAGGGACGTGACCTTGACAGCTACGAGGAAATCATATTCTGCGGATACGGCGAGCCTACCAACGAGTTTGATATTCTTCTTTCCGCCTGCGACTACATAAAGAGCGTTTCAAAGACCCCAACAAGGCTAAACACAAACGGTCTTGCAGACAAGCTCAATCCCGAAAAAGGCGGCTGTGCCGGACTTCTTAGCGGAAGAATCGACACGGTTTCAATAAGTCTTAACTCTCCTTACAAAGACGGATACATGGCTGTTACAAGACCTATTTATGACGACGCATTTGAGGCAATGCTGGAGTTTGCAAAATCCTGCAAGAGCAAGGTGCCAAACGTCATGATGACCGTTGTTGACGTTATCCCAAAGGAAGATATCGAAACGGCAAAGGCGCTCTGCGAACAGATAGGCGTTGCTTTAAGGGTTCGCGCTTACGAGTCGTAAAGCTTAAAAGCGCCGCAGACCCTTGCAAATAAAAATATCCTTTCGGGTTCTCCGAAAGGATATTCTGTGGTAATCAAGTCTTTATACCGAACAAGCATTCCTAATGTTATTCGGCTGTCTTTTCTTCAATGTATCTTACGATATCACCGACAGTCTTGAACTGCTCAACCTCTTCATCAGGAATCTTAACGTCGAATTCATCTTCAAAAGCGATGAGGATATCTACAACGTCGATAGAATCTGCGCCGAGGTCATCAATGATAGAAGCTTCCATTGTAATTTCATCTTCATCAATGTCGAGCTGACCTGCAATAATATTCTTTACTGTATCGAGTGTCATTGAATTTCACCTGCCCATTACAAAACTTCAAAGAGTTTCTCTTTCTTAATACTTAGTATATAAACATTTTTTCACTTCGTCAATACCTTTTTATATTTTTGTCACTTTTAATAATATGTTTTAATTCTTAATTGCTTAATCCGTATATTTTACACGGAAAAAGAAAAAAATCTCTGTTATCAATTCATTTTGGGAGGAAAACCTATGAAATTTACAAACGAGAGAGCGATGTACTGTCTGCTCGGAAAGAGCCTTTCGCACACATATTCCCCTTTTATCCACAAAAATCTGTTCGAGGCAAAGGGAAAATCGGGCGACTACGGCATTATAGAATGCAGCGAATACGAGCTTTCGGAAAGCTACGAAACGCTTTCCTCTCTTTCCGGATACAACATTACGATTCCGTACAAGTGCGATATTATCCCGTATCTTACGAGGCTCGACGAGTCGGCGGAATTTTACGGGGCGGTAAACTGCGTAAACAACGCAAACGGCGAGGCAGTCGGCTACAACACTGACTGTGACGGATTTCTGCTTTCGGTAAAGTCAAAAAATATGCCGCTCGACAAAAAGGTGCTTCTTATCGGCTGCGGCGGCGTGGGCAGAATGATTGCCATTGAATGTGCAAGACATGGGGCTGAGCTTACCATTGCGCACATTCCCGACGCAGAAGAGCAGGCATTGGCTCTGCGTGGAGATATCTTAAAGCACTTTCCTGACGCTAAGGTAATTCTTACTCTCACAAGCGAGATATCGGGCAGCTACGATCTGCTCATCAACGCATCTCCTGTCGGAATGTACCCTAAGGTAGACGCCTGCCCTGTACCGGACGAAATTATTGAAAACTGCAAATGCTGTTTTGACGTAATATACAATCCTGTCGAAACCGTGCTTGTAAAGAAATTCCACGCACTCGGAAAGGAAGCGGTCGGCGGTGCGGCAATGCTCGTTTATCAAGCTGTAAAAGCGCACGAAATCTGGGACAACGATTTTTACACCGACGACGAGGTCAACGGCATCATCAAGGCTGTTGAGGACAGCATAAGGACAGAATTTAAGTAAGGAGCGTAAAATATGACTATATTTCTCTGCGGATTTATGGGCTGCGGAAAAACAACGGTAGGCAGGGAGCTTTCAAGACTCCTCTCATACAAATTCTACGACCTTGACGAGCTTATCGAGCAGACGGAGGGCAGGACTATCCCTCAGATTTTCTCGGAAAGCGGAGAGAAATACTTCCGTGACTTAGAAACGAAAGCCATAAAGGGCTTTGAGGGTAACAATGTTGTAGCGCTCGGCGGCGGTGCGATTTTGAGAAAAGAAAACGCCCTTGCGGCAAATTCGCAGGGCGTGACGGTATACATAAAAACAGATTTTGATACTTGCTACAAGAGAATAAGCGGCGATGAAAACAGGCCGCTTGCCGCAACTGCAAGCTACGACGAGCTTTTAGCAAGATACAATTCACGGACGCCCGTTTACGAGGGCGCTTCAAAGGTCGTTGTATCGGGTGACGAGCCGCCTCTCGCACTTGCAAAGACTATCGCTTCTCAGGTAGCTATTCTTCGATAACTAAGATTATGTACCCGACTTCGTAATTTTTGACGAGGTCGGGATTTTTGTTTGCCTCGGAAAAGATTTTTTCAGAGAGCTTTTTTGCGATGTTTACGACGTCTCCGACAGGCTTTTTCATAAGCGCAGGGCATACGGGAGAGAGCGCTATGACCCTTTTCCCCTCAAATCTCATAACACGGAGCGGCCATATGCTGCAATCGAACGGCTTTTCGGTACCTAAAAGGCAGCCCTTACTGTGGTCTAAAACGCTGCAATAATAGAGGTCCTCGTCCTGCTCCTTCTGCATTTTCATAACATAGCTGCTTCCCTTTGGGACAAACTCCTGCTTTGGGTTTATGTCATGCAGGATTTTCCTTGAAAGCTCGTCTGAGATAACGGGAGCTTCCCATATATCGTAGCTGTCGAAGCAGCAGCATATTCTGCATCTCGCACATTCTTCTCTTGATAAAATTTCTGTCAGCATTATGTTTTACTCCTTAAAATGTTATTTTATGAGGTAATAAATCACGCCGTATATTGCGGAGGCGAGCGTACCGTAGAGAATTACTGGCCCCGATATTATAAAGATCTTCGCACCGAGTCCCAAAATAAATCCCTCCGCCTTAAACTCTACCGCAGGCGCTACGACAGAGTTTGCAAAGCCTGTTATGGGAACAAGAGTACCTGCGCCTGCGTGCTTGGCAATTTTTCCGTAGATGCCGAGTCCTGTAAGAAGTGCGGACAGGAAAATGAGCGTTACGGAGGTAAGGAGCGAATACTGCTCCTTTGTGAGTCCGAGATTTTCATAGGTTGTAAGGAAAAACTCACCCAGCGCACAGATAATGCCGCCTATTACAAAGGCTTTCGGTATCGTGAGGTAGGATTTTGTATTCTCGCTTGCTTCCTTATACATTTGAGTATACTGAGATTTACTAAGCTGCATAATATTCCCTCCAGAAAAATATTCTTCAGAGATATTATGCAGCTTAAATGCTGATGTTATTCAGCTTTTACTGAATTATCGCTATTCACTTCGCCTGTTTGCTCCGGCTTTTGGGTTTCGGGCAAAAGCTTGCTCTGCTCCTCCAAATCCTCTGCCATAGCATCAAAATCGGGCAGCTCCTCACGGGAGATAACGATATTGTTTGAATACAGCCTTATCATTTCGTCCTTTGTGATAAACTCCTCGGAATACTCTCCGTAGCTGTCTATTACATACGCGCCGCTCCAGATTCCGAACCAGCTCCACATTGTCTTTTCGTTTGCAAGCGACTGGACATCGGGCGCTCTGCCGCACTCGCTGAGAGCTAGCGGCTTATTGGCATTGATCCTGCGCAGCGAGAGAAATGCTGAAAGCTGACTTGAGCCTGCTTCGTCATAGATATCTGCGGAAATCATATCGCAGTACGCATCGCCGACATACCAATCGGGATTTTGTCCGTTCCACACCCAGATGAGGTTATTGAGTCCGTGATAGTTTGTCATTCTGTTGTAGAGAAGTTTCCACAGCCATTTATACGACTCTGCGTCCCTGCCCCACCAGAACCAGCCGCCGCCTGCTTCATGGAGAGGCCGCCACAAAATCGTAACGCCCTGCTCCTGCAGGGTAAGGAACTGTTCCGAGATAATATCTATATCTCTTATTATTGCGAGGCACTCGCCCGAAATTTTGCCCTCCTCGTACATTTTCTGAAGCTCCTCATACGAGCTTTGTGATACTGTAAAGCTTACGACCGCCTTAGAGAGATCAAAATCGGTGTCCTTCGAGTAATATGCTTCCTTTCCGAGCGGGTCTGCCCAATGCCATATATAGCTTACGATTCCGCCGTTATCAGACCATTCCTTTGCATATCTTATATCGTCTGCAAAGGTGCTTTCAGATGTATATGCTATCATATCGCCGAGTCTTATTGCGGGGTAATGTCCCGTCACCTCGTATACCGCATCTGTTTCTGCTGTCGTACCGATTGTGACATACTGACCGCTCAGGATATTTTTGCCGTAGACGCTTGTGAGGTATGAATACACAGCCTTTGTTTTATAGTTTGCGTTCTTATTCACTAGGGTCGGCTGTTTTTCATAGGTAAGGTCAATCTTTTCGACCGTATCGCTTGCCGACACTACCATATAGTCAAAGTCGATTCCGCCGTCCTTGACGCCCAGCGAAAAGGTATGCTCGCCCTCCTCAAGCCATATATTGTCAAAGCCTACCGCCTGGAATTTACCGCTCTTATCTGTTTCCACATCGCCGTACTCCTCGCCGTCGATAACGACGCTGTTTGTAACTGCTTTGCCTTTATCGGAAGCAATGACGATCACGACGTTATAATACTGCGAAGACGGGAGAGAAATTTTGGTTTCCCATCTGCCTTTTTCGTCGGCGGAGAAGCCGTTCATATAGCTTTTTTCGCTTGCTCCCTCACGCTTAGACGCTTCCTTGACGTTTTCGCCGTATGTTCCGCTTTGCGCTTCGACAATCTTTTCAAACTCGGTAAATGTCGGAACTGACGGCGTAATCTCTGCGTCCTCTGACGTTGTAATTTCAGGCTCGGGGTCAACAGCCGACGCAGTTGTGGTAGTTGTGCTTTCGTCAGCAGTACTCTGCGACGATGTTGAGGCAGTAGTTGTTGTGGTTGTTTCATCAGATGAGCCTGCCATATCGCCCATCGTGCTTTCTGTGCTGTCCGAAGAATTGCCGCAGGAGCAGAGTCCTGTAACGGCAACCGTCAGGGCAAGAAAAAATGATAATGCTCGTTTCATAATTTTCTTGCGGTTAAAAACCGCTTCTCCTTAAAATAATAGCTTATATACTGTGTCTGCCTTTGCTTCAAACGACGTGATATCGCCGTTTCTTTCTGTTTCTATTTCTGTATCTGACGCAAAAACTCTGACATTTTCTGACATGACACGGCAAACGCCCTGCTTTGACGGGATTATTATAGCCGCCTTTGGCTTGCAGTTTTCCCATTCAAGCGACAGGTCATAGCCGCCTCTTGCCTTGAAATGCTCGAATTTTCCGCTTTCCCACTCCTTGGGGAGCGCAGGGATAAAGCATATCCCGCCGTCATGGCTTTGCATTAAAGCCTCGGCAATTCCTGCCGTTCCTCCAAAGTTTCCGTCTATCTGAAAAGGCGGATGGTTGTCGAACATATTCTTGTTGGTGGACATCGAGAGCAGCGCCTTGATGTTCTCAAATACCTGCTCGCCGTCGCCGAGTCTTGCCCACATATTTATAATCCACGCTCTGCTCCAGCCCGTATGCCCGCCGCCGTGACTGAGTCTTCGCTCTATCGTGGCTCTTGCGGCTTTACTAAGCTCCGGGGTTTTTCTGCGTGTAATCTGTGCTGACGGATAGAGTGCGAAAAGCTGTGAGATATGCCTGTGGCCGGGTTCTACCTCATCATAGTCCTCCGCCCACTCCTTGATCTGGCCGTACTTTCCTATTTCAGGCTTTGGCAGTCTTTCAAGCATTCCAGAGAGCTTTTCACCGTACTCCTCATCTATGCCTAAAATCCTGCCTGACGAGATCACTGCGTTAAAGAGATCCGTGATAATCTGCGTATCCATTGACGGGCCTGCGCAGACGCTTCCCTGTGTGCCGCTTTCGGTGAGGTAGGTGTTTTCGGGCGACACGGACGGGCAGGTAACAAGTCTGCCCTTTTTATCCTCTATAAGAAAGTCCACGAAAAACTCGGAGGCTTCCTTCATCGTTTCGTACTTCTCTTTTAGAAAGTCCTTATCCAAGGTATACAAGTAATGCTCCCATATATGCAGGCATAGCCAAGCCGCACCCATAGGCCACTGAGTGCCCGGTATCCACAGATCCTGCGGCGCTGTATCCCCCCACAAATCGGTATTGTGGTGGCACATAAAGCCTCCGCAGTTATACATTTCCCTTGCAGTTGCCCTGCCGCTTGGACGCATCTTTTCGATAAGGTCAAAGAGCGGCGTATGCAGATCGCCTAATGCACAGTTTTCGGCACACCAGTAGTTCATTTGCGTATTTATATTTATCGTAAACTTACAGCCCCACGCAGGCCACATATCCTTGTTCCAGATACCCTGGAGATTTGTGGGGAGCGTACCCTCACGGCTGCCCGAAATCATCAGGTATCTGCCGAAGTTAAAGTAAAGCTCAAAAAGCTTATTGTCGTTATTTCCCTTGATATTTGAAAGCCGCTCGTCTGTCGCAAGGTCGCTTGCGCCGCTGCTGTTGTCGCACAAATTGAGCGAGCATCTGCCATAGTAGCTTTTGTAGTCTGCGATATGCCTGCTCAGAAGCTCTGAAAACGCTATGCCGGCTATCTTTTGGGTATCGGCAATTGCAATGCTCTCAAAATTATCCTTATGATAATAACTTGTACGGCAGGAAACTGCTATTGTCGCCTCCGTTATATCATACGCTCTTAGCAGCGAGCCGCTTCTTTTGCATTTTCCGTCTGCACAGACCTTAATGCTTGAAAAAAAGTCTATTCCGTTCTTGCCGCCCATACCGCCGCAGTAATGTATTTCGTTATCAGACACGGGGGTGTTGGAGTCGAAGTAGTCATCTCTGCCGTTGATTGAGATATTTATGCTTATAGGCTTATGCGACTTTATATTCACGAGAATGAGGTTGTCGGGATTTGTGGCGATCACTGTGCGCTCTATCCAGTTGCCGTCCAGAGTGAACACGGTCTTTGCGACAGCCTGCGAGATATCGAGGTTTCTTTCGTAGTCAGTTATCTTATCCGCATCGCCGTCTATGCCGATAAAGAGCGAACCTAAAGTCTGGTAGTGGCGCTGATTTACGGGAGTGCCGCAAAAGCACTCGCACACTATATCCTGCGCCTCGGAAATTTTCTCATCGAGCAGAAGCTCTCTTACCCTCGGAAGATTTTCAAGCGCCGACGCATTGTTGCGTTCTCTTTTGCCGCCCGACCAGACTGAATCCTCGTTAAGCTGGATCTCCTCGTAAAGCGGTCTGCCGAACACCATCGCACCTAACCTGCCGTTGCCGACGGGCAGAGCTTCGTTCCAGTCCTGCGCCTCGTTTTTATACCACAAAAGTTCGCCTTGTCTGTTCATATTCAAAACGGCAAAAGCCGTTACTCCTTATAAGATTATATACATCTATATTGTATCACATTTTACAAAAATTTTCAACTACAACAGGTTGTGGTTCAGAGCCTATACATATCAACAATTTGCGGAAACCGCAGCATTTATTGACATTACAATACAGACGGTGCTATAATATGAACATAGAAGCTTAACTAGGGAGTGGCCGGAATGAAAGTGACATACCGCAAAATCAAAAGACCGTATCTGCCGAAAATATCCGACATAGATATCTTCTGCGGCAGCTTTGGCGACTGCTCACTTTATGTTAAAAATGCCCTTTTGCTGGGGCTTTCTATACTGCCCGATGACGAGAGAAATACAAATAGCGTTTTGTTCTATCTGCAAAACCCCGGCCTGCTTTTTAAGGCAATTGACGTATGCGAGTTATGGATCTGCGGGATAATGCCCGAAAAACCTGAAAATGCGGGGCTTGAAAGGATACTAAAATGCTTTCGCTTTGCATATCCGTTTAAGTGGCAGAAAAAGCTTATCTCGCTCGCTATTGACTGCAAGAACGAGCTTATGTGCTGCGATAACTGCGCAGACGGGTTTATGCGTTCGGCTGAGCTATTTAAGAAAAGATTTCCGCAGGGCTCCAAGCTGTCGGATATAATACTGGCATCGGCGGAAAAAGCCAAGCCTGAGAAGAAATAATAATCTTCTCAGGCTTGATTGTTTTTATAGCTATTTATGCCACTGTTCGTTTAAAAATCCGACTCTTGCTTTAAGCCATTCAGAGAGGTAGTCCGCCGCCTCTGCCTGTGTTTTACAGCTTGCGGCGGCACTGCAAAGCTCGTTTGCAAACGACTGGTTGTTGATGATATTATTCCACTTGTCGTAATTTCTGTCGAAGGCTTCCGCACAGCTTGTCTTGTCGTTTTCCAGTCTTTCATACGCACGCTCGAAAACTCCGTCGTCGTATGCGCCCGTCCACTTATCTTTTATAATATCGGTAAACCAGTCCTCGTACATAAGCACGGCGAGCCAAGGATTTATCGTCATATAGTTTCCGTCTACGTCGGGTACGGTGTTTGCGGCATAGAAGCCTGTTCCGTCGGCGCAACGGTCCTTGTTGCCCATTGACGAGTCAAAGTCCCACGGAGCTTCAAAGGTAAGCTTTTCAGAGCCTCCTTCGCCGAAATCCACGCTCATAAAGAAACTTGACCAGTATATATCGGCGTCGCAGGTAAGCTCGCTGACGATATACATATCTGCAAGAGAATTTACGTTAATCACCCTTTCGACAGCCTCCTGAGGGGTGATAGATGAGTCCTCGTATATTTCGGTGAAGTCCGAATTAAATATATATGCCTTATCCTCGTATGCGGCGTAGTACATAATATTATAGACGTTATTTACATAGTCTGCGATAAAGTCGTGCTGCTCCTGCGAATATATATCGCTTTTGATAGAGAATCCTATATCCTTTTTTTCGCCGCCAAAGCACTTCATCGTTTTTCCGCTGCCGCCGTTTCCGTCATAAGGAACAAGCGGTGCGTTGTCAGCATAGTCAACGTGGAACTGCTGCAATTCAGGCTCGTGCATATAATAGCCGTCCATTTCTAAAAAGTAGCCGATATCCGTGCCTGTGTAGTCCTGCTCCGCTTCGGTGATGTTTACTCTGTCTGCGTTTATCTGCTGCATTTCCGCAAGGAGATACACACCCCAGTACTCTCCGTTGATTTCGACCTCGACAAGCTCTGCGTCGGAGGTATAGAGTCCGTCCTTTTCCAGAATTTCGCTTGCAATAGAAAGGGCTGTCTTGTTCCTGAGCATTGACGCATCTTTATACTCCGAAAGCAGAATCCAGTTTTTCATCTGTGCGCCGTCGTTAAGGCCGAGCATATTCTGTTTCTCGGTAAACTTAATCCGCAGAGCCTTTTTATCGTAGGTCGTAGTCCAGTTGCCACGCACCTTTACCTGCGCTTCGGCAGAATCCAGCAACACGCCGCCGTCCTCGTCTGCAAGCGTTATATTGCAAAGCTCATAATATGTCTCGGGCGGCATTACATAGCCGGGGGTCCAGCTTGCTATTTGTTCCGCGACATAGCGTGTGACAGGCTTTGTTACAAAGTCCATCACGTTCCCGCCCTGCTCGACGGTTTCAATAGAAAGCAAAGGTATCACAGCATCGCCGTTTGTCCTGTCGCCGCCGGAGCTTGAATTATTTGCCGTATCGGAACTTAAATCGGAGGAAACGGCTTTTGAGCCGCTGTCTGACCCGGTACAGCCTACGAGGAGCAGAGCTGTTACAATCGGGATAAGCATTTTTCGGAATTTCATACAAGGTATACCTCCTGTGAGATAATTCTACATCTACTATACTATATTTTGAAAAAGCATTCAATAGCTTTTTCAAAAAGAGATACGCTAAAAGCAAACAGCCAAGCCGTGAAAGACAGCTTGGCCGGATATTATTGCCTATAAAATATTAACCCAGTACGATTGTAACGTTTGTATTTTCGGTCATCTTGCACTCGCAGAGGAAGTTGCCCTCGATAGTTTCGCCGTTTACTACCATAGACTTAACTCCGCTTTCAACGTGGTTAGGATTCTGAATATCAATATGGATATTCTTTCCTCTGAACTTCTTGTCGATCGTGAAGCCGTCCCAAGCAGACGGGATAGACGGGCTGATTACGAGTCCGTTGGCGTTCGGACGCATACCGCAGATACCCTCAACACAGCCTACCATTACAGTAGAGCCTGTACCTGTGAGCCAATGAACGTGTGAACGTCCTGCGAACGGCGAGCGTGTAGACTCGGTAAACTGGCCGTGAACGTATGGTTCGAGGACTCTGATCTCCGCCTTATCATTCATTGCGGCAGGCGAGCTTTCCATAAAGTATTCAAATGCACGGTTGCCGTGTCCGAGGAGTGATTCAGCGAGGATTGCCCAGCCCTGCGTCTGGGAGAAGATACCGCCGTTTTCCTTTGTATCCGGATTAAAGATGTGCATAAGTGCGCCGTCAAAGTAGTTGTCAACGTATGGAGGCTCCATAATCTTTACTCCGTAAGGAGTATTGAGAATTTCGTGAACCTTATCCATTGCCGTGTTAGCCTGCTCGCTTGAAGCAAAGCCGGAGATAACGGACCATGACTGCGGGTTGAGCCACATACTTGCTTCCTTGTCGTTCTTTGCGCCTACAACTACGCCGTTCTCTCTGATACCACGGATAAATCTGTCCTCGTCCCAGCAGTCTGCGAGGCTTTCACCAAGCTCTGCCTGTACCTTTTCGATATATGCGACATAATCTGTGTCGTTTCTTTCGGCTGCCCAGTCCTTAATTACGCTCATTGCGTAGTAAAGCTGGAACGCAACGAATGTTGACTCGCCCTTCTTGCCCATTCTGAGGCAGTCGTTCCAGTCAGCATGGAGACCTGCCGGCATCTTGTGTGCGCCGAGTCTTTCCATAGAGAAGCGGATAGCGTTCTTGAGGTGGTCGTAAACAGTATCCTCGCCGCCGTTTGCATAAACGATAACCTCGTCGAGGAATGCCTTGTTTCCGCTCTCGCCGATATACTTGAGTACCGTCGGGAACAGCCACAGTGCGTCATCGGCTCTGTATGACGGGTGTCCTGTTTCCTTAGCGTAAACAGAATTTTCGTCGTTCTCGTCAGGCGTTGTTTCGTGACCTGCGTTGTGGTTGAACTTAACGAGAGGGAGTCCTCCGCCGTTATCGACCTGTGCGGAGATCATAAATCTGATCTTCTCTGCCGCAAGCTCAGGGTCGATATGAATGATACCCTGTATATCCTGCACTGTATCACGGTAGCCGTAGCCGTTTCTGAGTCCGCAGTAGATAAACGACGCTGCTCTCGACCAGATGAATGTGATAAAGCACTGATATGCGTTCCATACGTTGACCATATTGTTAAATTCTTCGCTAGGAGTCTTGACTACGAAATTTTCAAGCTTTGTGTGCCAGTAATTTTTAAGCTCTGCGATTTCCTCGTCGACCTTGCCTGCTGTCTTGTAGCTGTCGAGGATCTCGTTAGCTGCGGCATTGTTTCTCTGACCGAGGACGTAGATAAGCTCAGCTGTTTCTCCGTCAGCGAGCGTGATATCGGACTGAAGTGCGCCGCAGGCGTTTGAATTGTAGTTAAGAACGCCGTCGCACTTGCCGCTTTCAACAACGATAGGGTTTGAGTATGTTCTGTAAGGACCGATAAAGCTGTCGAGGTTTCCGTTATATGCAGACACGGGAGCGCCTACCATACCGAAAAATCTTTCTCTGTTATTTGAGCCTGTTGCGTCCTTGCCGCTGTTTTCGTTGATATGCTGTAAAATCTTATTATCTTCAAATGAGGTTCTTGTGATAAAGAGGGTATACTGCAGATTTACCTGATCCTGCTCGTAGTTGTTCTCGTTTGTGAACTCGATGAAGCCGTATGTTGAGAGGTTTCTTGACTTTCCGGAAACGTTAGTGATCTTAGCTCTCCACACCTCATATGTCTTATTAAGCGGAACATAGTAGGTAGTTTCAGACTTTATGCCCGCATACTCGGCCGTCATAACGGTGTATGCAGTACCGTGGCGGCACTCGGACTTGTACTGATCTAGCGGCTTGCCGACAGGCTGCCATGAAGCAGACCAGTAATCGCTTGTATCGTTATCTCTGATATAAACATATCTTCCCGGAAGCGCCATATTGGAATTAAATCTGTAACGGGCAATTCTTCCGTTAGCTCCGCTCTGCACGAAGCTGTATCCTCCTGCGTTATTTGAAATGATTGCGCCGTAAGCCGGAGAACCCAAATAGTTCGCCCAAGGTGCGGGAGTATCGGGTCTTGTGATGACATACTCTTTGTTTTCGAGGTCAAAATGTCCGTATCTCATATTATCTTCTCCTATATATTTTTGTAATTTTTTCGGGCATATTTTTCCGCTCTGCCCAAGCTTATAGCTATTGTATCACATCTACCTGTCTTTTTCAAGGGGGTGCAAAAATCTTAATCGTTTGAAATCGAAAAAATTTTAAAAACAAAACGCTCCCCCTGTTCCCCCAAAAAATCGGGGAACAGGAGAAGCGGATATTTACTTGTTTACGTCCCACGTCTTCCAAATATCGGGGCAATATCCGACTGTTGCGAGTTTGCCGAGTCTTACAATCGGAGTTTTGAGAAGCATTGGATTTTCGATAAGCTTTTGCAGCTTCTCCGCATCCGAACCCAGATACCTCATAAGCACTGCGTCCTGCGATTTTCCGTCGAAGTCTATGATGTTGTCTATCCCCTTGACGGCTGAGATTACGCTCTGAAGCTCGCCCTTGCTCATTTCCTTTTGCGACAAATCGACAAACTGAAACTTTATGCCACGCTCTTTGAAATAGCGCTGTGCTTTCTTAGTGTCGAAGCACTTTGATTTTCCGAATATCTGAAGTCCCATAGGCTACGCCTCCAGAATTACCGTAAACGGCCCGTCGTTTAAAAGCTTTACCTTCATATCAGCGCCGAAAACGCCCGTTTCGACCCTGCCGGAAATACGCTCGGAAAGCGCCTTTGCAAAATACTCGTACAGGTCGTTTGCTTCCTGCGGCGGTGCGGCGTTTACAAAGCTTGGTCTGTTGCCGTGAGAGCAGTCGGCATAGAGAGTAAACTGCGACACCAGCAGGACATCTCCGCCCACGTCGCCGAGCGAGAGATTTATTTTGCCGTTCTCGTCGGAGAAAATTCTGAGCTTTGAAAGCTTATCTGCAAGCTTATCGCACATGGCTAAAGCGTCGCCCTTTCCTGCCCCGAAAAGCACGAGGTAGCCGTTCCCGATACTGCCCACGATTTTGCCGTCAACCTCGACCGAGGCGCTTGTTACCCTTTGAACAACGAGTTTCATTCTTTATACTCCTTACCTGACTTCTATATCATATCTGTAATCGAAAGTTTCGCCCGGCTGTAAAGATATTGCGTGCGGCTTTTTCTCGATATCGGGAAATTCGTCGTCGCAGTACACGGGAACAGATGTCCACGGCTCCAGGCAGACAAATTTTGCGTCGTCGTTTGCTGTCGGAGACCAGACTGCGATACAGTTGCTCTGCGGATAATAGAGCGTTACCGAGCTTTCTCCCTTGTCGGATTTAAGAGATATAGCCTTTGAGTTCGGCGCGTCCTTCATAATAACGTCGTTGTCGAAAATCGCTCTTGTTAGGGGAATTTTGTTATCGTTCTTTAAAATCTCAATCTCTTTTCCGCCGTCAAGGTACTGCATCACATTCTCGCTCTTTTCGTACTCTACATAGTAATCGTCGAACGAAAGTCCCTCGTCAAGGGGACAATTGAACGCAGGGTGGCCGCCGAGATAGAAATAGGTCGTTTTATCGGACGGGTTCACCACTCTGAATGAATTTACGAGTCTGCCGTTCTCAAAGCAGTATTTCACATAAAGCTTAAAGCGGTATGGATACTGCGACTTGGTTTCTATATTATCTTCAAGGCAGAGAACAACGAAATCGTCTGCAATATGCACGAGCTGGAACTCCAAATCTCTTGCAAAGCCGTGGTTCGCCTTCATTTTATACTGCTTTCCGCCTGCGAGATAGGCTTTATCCTTTGGCGAGCATATAAAAGGATAGAGTATGGGTGCGTGTCTGTTCCACGCATCTCCTGCCTGCCAGAGATATTCCCTGCCGTCCTTTACAAAAGAGCAAAGCTCGCCGCCCATTGTTGAAATTTTAGCTGTCATATTGCCCGATGTTATAGTGTATATCATACCAAAAGTCATACCCCGGTTATCGGAATATGCCTCCTTTCAAATTTTTCCTGCATTTCAAGTATAACACAACGCAAAGCTTTTTACAAGTGGTTGGAATTGTGAATTTTACTTGTAAAATGTAAAAAACTATGCTATAATTACTGTATTATATTTTGGAACGGAGCTTTATAAAAAATGGATACATTCAAGGAATATATGGTAACAAGATACCAGGACACAAAAGACAAGCTTAAAATATTCGGACTTATTTTTCTATGCACTCTTGCGCTTATCCTTTCGGTGCTTTCTATGCAGGTCATTGCGCCGTTTATCGGGTTTGTGCTTTTTGCTATAATGGCAGGCTTTTACGGAACCTACTACTACGCAGCAATGAAGCGTGTGGAATATGAATACATCTTCACAAACGGCGACCTTGACATCGACAAGATAATGGGTCAGAGAAAGAGAAAGCGTCTTGCTACTATTGACATTCCGTCCATAATGGATTTCGGAAAGATATCCGACGAAAAGAGAGCGGAGATTTTCGCTTCCGAGCATACCGTAATAGATGCGACAGACAACCTATGCTCGGACGGGGACTACTATCTCGAATGCAAGCACAAAAACTTTGGGCTATGCTACCTCGTTTTCACACCGAGTGATGAATTTGTTGAGGAATTAAAGCCGTTCTTCCCAAGAGAATTAAGAAAGTAACGGTGGACAAAATGCTGAGAGTCGGAACTGATATTGTTGAAATAAACAGAATAGAAAAGAGCGCTCAGCGTGAGAGCTTTATCAAAAGGGTTTACTCAGATGCCGAGCAGACCCTTTTTTCGTCACGCAAAAAGCCGTATGAGTCTATGGCGGGCAACTGGGCGGCAAAGGAAGCGTTTGCAAAATCGCTCGGCACGGGCGTTGAGGGATTTTCGATGAACGAGGTCGAGGTGCTTAGGGACGAGCTTGGCGCACCCTATATCCGCTTAAACGGCAATGCCAAGAAGCTTGCCGAGGATATGTCGCTTAGCTTTACCGTAAGCATAAGCCACTCGGACTTATACGCAACGGCTGTTGTAATTGCATATGGAAAGGGAGATAGCTTATGAATATACTGACGCCAAGGCAGATGGCAGACTGCGAGGCACAAAGCGAGAGATGCGGCGTGTCGCTAGCAACGCTTATGGACGGTGCAGGAAACGCACTGGCGGAATGTTTAAGGAAGCTCTGCTACGAGCGTTTCTTCAAAAAAGCTTTGTTCCTGTGCGGAAACGGAAACAACGGCGGCGACGGGTTTGTTGCGGCTGAAATTCTTGCAAAATCGGGAATCTCTGCCAGCGTTATGCTTTGTATGGGAGAGCCTAAAACAGAGCTTGCGAAAAGTGCTTTTGGAAGGCTTTCCGATGATGTTGGGATCGTGGAAAAGCCTGACTATAAGACCTACGACGTAATCTGCGACTGCATTTTCGGCACGGGCTTCAGGGGCAGTCTGCCGCAGAACATAGCCGAAATTCTATGCGATGCAGGAAAAACGGATTCCTGCAAAATCGCCTGCGACCTGCCTTCAGGAGTCAATGCGCTGACGGGCGAGGCGGACAAAAACGTTATACGCTTTGATATGACTGTTTCGTTCCACGCACCAAAGCTCGGCACATACCTTTCGCCGGCGAAATATCTTTGCGGCGAAAACAAGGTGTGCGATATAGGGATACCAGATGAGGCGGACTGCAATAAGCCGATAACCCTGCTCACCGAAAAAATGGCAAGAGAGATGCTCCCATACCGCAAGCCTTACGGACACAAGGGTACGTTCGGCAGAGTTCTCGCAGTCTGCGGAAGCGGAAAATACATCGGGGCAGGAGCGATGTCCACAATGTCGGCGCTCAGGAGCGGTGCGGGTCTTGTAAATTTGTGCACAGCAAAATCGGTAGCGGCTGCGGTAGCTCAGAGCGTTTTTGAAGCTGTCTATACGCCCTTGCCTGAGGAAAACGGATGCATAAGCGGCGGATACGACGAACTTCAGAATGCAATAGCTCTTGCAGACTGCGTGCTTATCGGCTGCGGCTTGCAGAACAACGAATATACCAAAAAGCTGCTTCAGGTAACTCTTTCCTGTGCGGAATGCCCGGTCGTTATTGACGCAGACGGAATAAATTGTCTTTCGGAGAATATAGATATACTGAAAAGCACTAAGGCAAACGTTTTACTTACTCCCCACCCTATGGAGCTTGCAAGGCTGTGCGGACTTAACGCTGTGCCGCAAGATAGATACTCTTTGGCAGCAAAGCTTTGCGAGGACTGCGGCGTAACGGTAATGTCAAAGGCTGCGGAGACGATCATTGTATCCGATACGGAATGTTACCTCACAAACAGGGGCAACACGGCGCTTTCAAAGGGCGGCAGCGGTGATGTGCTTGCCGGCATAACTGCGTCGCTTATTGCGCAGGGAATGGAAATTCCTAAAGCTTGCGCTGTTGCAAGCTTTGTGCTTGGCAGAAGTGCGGAAATGCTGACAGAAACTAGATCCGAGCGAGGGGTTATTGCCCGTGACATAATCGAGACTCTGCCTGAGGTGTTTTTCAATCTGGAGAAATAACGGAGGAAAACCGATTGAAAACAAAACTTAAAAAGCTGACGCTTACGCTGTCGCTATGCGTTTGTGCGCTTATACTTAACGCCTGCAAATCGAGCGGCAAGGAAGCCGACAAGCCGAAGCTTCAGGTTTATGAGCCGTTTACGGCAGAGGTAACGGCAGGCGATTTCAACTGCGGGATCGAGCTTTCAAAAAGCGGCGAGGGTATATGGTCAGGCAAATTTTCAGCGCCCGACACAATCGAGGGACTTTGCATAAGCAGTATGGGCGGCGACACAGAAATCGAGTATATGGGGCTTTGCTACACGGCAAGTTCGGACAGCCTGCCCGAACACTCGGTTATGGGGATAATTACTTCTGTGCTTGACCACGCAGACGCTTCGTCCGACACAAAGGCAAACGCTGACGGCAAGGACATCGTAATAAGCGGAGAGCTTGATTTTGGACAATACGAGCTTTATGTAACAAAAAGCGGAGAGCCTTTGTCGCTCAAGGTTGGCGGCGGTTTTGAAGCAGATTTTTCATAATGACAAAAAAAGACTTCGGAGATTAATCCGAAGTCTTTTTTCCGAGTAAGGAGGCTCGTATGAAAAAATCACTAAATTAGTCGTTCTTCTTAGCAGCAACTACTGCAGCGCCTGCAAGAGCGATAGCAGCAAGTGCAAGACCAGCTGTTGCGCCCGTTGGAACATTGTCATCCTTAGGCTCGTCTGTTGGTTCGTCAGTAGGTTCATCAGTTGGCTCGTCTGTTGGTTCGTCTGTTGGTTCGTCAGGAGTATCCTCTGCAATCTTGTTGGAAAGTGTTAAACCTGTGATTGTAGCGTAAGGAGCATCTGCGCCTGACCAGTCCTGAAGACCAACCTGAGCGTACGTATCAGTATCTGCGAAGATACCGCCTTCAACTGTGTAAACAATCTTGTATACGCCTGATTCAACCTTTTCTACTGCGAGCGGCTTACCGGCATCAGCCTGCGGAGAAGCTTCAATGCCCTTCCATCCTGTTGAGTCGGAGTTAAGTGTAAGAGCAAGACCAATCCAAATTTCACCTGCAGCTGATGCATCGAAGTCTGCATCGTTCATAGCGATTGTAGCTGTGATTGTCTGATACTTAGCAAGCTCAGCAGCGTTGTCGTTGAAAGGTCCGTTTTCGCCCTTAGCTTCATCGCCGATAAGGTAGAATATGCCATTCTTTAAGTACTGAGTATCAATTACGATTTCGTCTGTTTCCGGCTCAGCATCGGGAGATGTCTTTGTAACCTTTACTGTGAACGGCTTCGTAGCATCATCTGTTGCCCACCATACCTGGCACTGAACATACTGAAGGTCTGTTGGGTCTTCTGTGTTAACCCAGAGGTCATCAGTATCTACGACAACCTGTGTTGCACCCTCATTTGAGTAGTCATTTGAAGTCCATACAGGATTGCCGTCAGCGTCCTTAGCATTGTAGCCGACTGTTCCTCCGCCCCAGCTGCCGTTTGAGAAGTCGAAATCAAATGTAACTGTTTCAACTCCGTCAGCAAGAAGCTCGTCAACGCTGATGTTGAATGCATCACTATTAGCAGATACTTCATAAGTATCTGTAACGTCAGCAGCAAATGCAGATGTTACAACTGTTGCACAAAGAGCAAGAGCTGCGATAGAAGCAAGAATCTTTTTCATTTTTGTTTTCCTCCATTTTTTTGATTTTGAACTGATTTTCAATTCTAGTTCTATTATAACACTACCAAACAAGCTTTGTCAACGGAAATTCTATATTCTATTACGACATAATTTTCCCTCCCATTTTGTATTATCTGCACAAAAGACAGCACTTTTTTCGCATAAATAACGAATAATTTTAATGAAAACGTTTTCTGAAATTGTAATAATCTTCACAAAAATGAAAATCCCACACGAGTATATCTCGTATGGGATTTAATGCAATTTAGGCTGTGATTATTAAGCTGCCGGCTCAGGGTTCATATTGTTATCAGCAGGAAGCTCTGTGTAAGCGTCAACAGTAATGCTGTCGATCAAAATACCATAGCTCTGGAAAATAAGTCCGCCCCATGTTGAGCCGTCGTCATTTGTACCGCAGTTTTCTGCGAGGTACTTTACAGCGTCGGCAGAAAGGCTGAACGAGATAGTATCTGTCGGCCATTCTGTGCCGTCAGCGTTCGGATTAATCTGGCCAAATCCGTCTGTCTTGAAGTAGTATTTGCAAACGTAAGTGCCGTCATCGTACTTAGCCTGTGAGTTTTCATCAGCAGGGTCTGTAAGGCCTACTTCCGGAGCAGGAACGCCCTCAACGTATGTTGGATCCGTTGCGTAGAGCTTCTCCCAACCGTTTGCGTTACAAGGAGCAATCATATACTTTTCCATATAGTTGCCTGCAAGCTTGTAGTAGCTTACTGTCATTGTGATTGTGCAGCCTGTTTCGAGGTACTGCTCCAAGACTGCATTGTCAATGTAAGAAATGAGGTTACCCTCAGCGTCAACGAACATAGGAGAACTCCAGTCGCCGGCATATTCGCCGCTTCCTGTGAGAGTTACAGGACCTTCGATCGGTTCAGGATCAGCCTCGGAGCTGTCCTCTGTGGAGCTGTCCTCTACCGAGCTATCCTCTACGGAGTTGTCCTCTACGGAGCTTTCATCTGCAACAGATGAAGAATCTGCTACTGAGCTGTCGTCAGCCTTAGAGCTTGATGAGCTGTCGTCGCCGCCGCAGGAAGCGAGCATAGAGCAGCTTACTGCAAGGGCGAGTAAAAGTGCTAAAGTCTTTTTCATAGTATTTTCCTCCAAACTTTTATTACACATCGCCGTGTGTAATCAATTACATTGCTCTAACACATCAAAAGCTCCCCGACACGGAGAGCTTTTGTGATTAGCTAATTATTAAGTTTTCTAAGATTAACAATTACTTGTTCTTCTTAGTAGCAACTACTGCAGCGCCTGCAAGAGCGATTGCAGCGAGTGCAAGACCAGCGGAAGCGCCTGTTGGCTTGTTCTCATCGTCAGTCTTGTCATCGTCTGCCGGGTCATCAGCTGGGTCATCTGTGCCAGCGTTAGGATTAGCATTTGTAGCGAAGTCAATGATAGTGTCGTCTACAGCGTCAATTGTGATGCTCTTAACGTCGATGCCGTATGTCTGGAATACGATACCGCCCCACTCTGAACCGTCATCGCCGGTTGATGGGTTTTCAGCGAGGTACTTGAGGCAATCAGCTGTAAGTGTGAACTTGAAAGTATCGCCTGTCCAAGCGCCGTCATTCTGGCAGAATACTGTGAATCCGTCAGACTGTGTGAAGTACTTATAAACAGGAACTGATGTGCCTTCATAAAGCTTAGTTTCGCCGCCCTTTGTAACTCTAGCCTCATCTTCAGTCGGAACGCCTGCGACGTAGGAAGCGTCAGTAGCAGCAAGCTTAGCCCAAGACTGATCGCATACACTGAAGAGGTAGTATTCATAGTAAGCACCTGCGAGTGTCTTGTAGTCGTAGGTTATTGTTACTGTACAACCTGTGTCGAGATAATCAGCAAAGTAAGCATTGTCAATATAATTAACAACATTGCCCTCAGCGTCAACGAAACATGATGCACTCCAGTCGCCAACGTATTCATCAACGCCTGCAAGTGTTGTTGCAGCAAATGCAGATACAGCCATAGTTGAAGCTACTGCGAGAGCTGCGATAGAAGCAAGAATCTTTTTCATTGTTATTTCCTCCATTAAAATTTTGTTATCGAATCGTGTAACGATTCTGTAATCATTATAGCACTGCATTTTTAAAAAGTCAACACATTTTCCATTAACATAAGAGATAAAATTTTTATCCATTTTTGTAAAAGTTGCATAAGAAAACGTTTTCCGGTTTGTCAAATTCGCGAAAAATAGAAAATTCGGCGGACAAATTGTCCGCCGATTTAAGATTGCTAATAATTACTTCTTCTTTTTAATTACAACTATTGCGGCCGCAACTACAACGATAACGCCTGCGCCGATGCCGAGAATAAATGGAAGCTTAGAGCTTTCTTCCTTTTCTGCTTCAGATGAGCTTTCTGCTGCTACGGAAGATTCGTCTGCCTTGCTTTCGTCCTCTACGGACTCTGTTGCTTCAGAGGAAGCAGGCTCTTCGGAGCTGTCCTCTGCTACGCTTGACTCAGGCTCGTCAACAGGTTTTTCGCCTGATACGAACTCAATAACATCGGAGCCGTCCGTTACCTTATCGGTAGGAAGTCCTGCGATCGTGAAGTTGATTGTTACGGGGTCGGTAGTTGCCCATACCATATCGTCCATACCTCTTGGATCTTCTACCTGTCCCCAGGAATTTACAATCTTCCAGCAAGCGAGCGAGCTGTTGTTCTGCTCTGCAAGAATTTCGAGGTTCTCTGCTGAATAATCCTTGCCGTCCATTGAGAAACTTGTGATTGTAAGCGTCATTTCAGGATAATCTGCGACAGTTACGACATTATCTGCGTCCTTATTTGTTGCGAGAGTTGTGTCTACCATAAGCCAGCCGAGGATCGCTTCGTTCCAGTCGCAAGCCCAGCCTTCCATAGAAACCGAATAATCGCCGTTGCCTGTGATATTAACGTCCTTATAGACGGAGTAAAGCTCTGCTTCGCCCGTCTCGTCGAATGCGGCAACGCCTACTGCGTCACGGTGTTCCCATGAGTCTCTTACCTGGAAAGAGATACCTGCCTGACCATATACTGTCGGCTCATCTGCAAATGCTGTTGTTGTCATTGTTGCAAGAGCCATTGCCGATGCAGCTAAAACTGCAAAAACCTTTTTAAATTTCATAATATTTCTCCCTTATAAAAATATTATACGGACTCGCTCCCGTACTATATAAGTATAACATTTGCAAAAAGCAAAGTCAACGAATTAGAATTGTGCGTTTTCGAGTTTTTTTGAGTGCATGATTGTAGATTTTGCACAAGCCCATACGATTTATTCATATAAAATAATAATATTCTTACATTGACAACACTGTGCTAATATGATAAAATAAAGCCTGTAAAATAATTTTTCCGGAGATTATCGCCATGCATAATTCGTCGTTCAACTTTTTTAACGTCTTTTTTGGCTTTTCATTTTTTGAAAGGTCCGATTTGCGTTGCCGAAAAGCTTGAATGAATTGAAACAAATCAACGTTCATTTTTCGCCTCGGTAACGATGTTGCCGAGGCTCTTTTAATTTAAGAAAGAAGGATTATCAAATGATTATCGTACTCAAGCAGAACACAGACGAAAAACAACTTGCCCACCTCACCGACTGGCTCACCTCGCACGACCTTGACATTCAGACGATCAAAGGCTCTCACTCGACCGTCCTTGGTCTTGTAGGCGACACAAGCTCGGTTGACATTGAGCTTCTCGAAGCGCTTGACATTGTAGAATCCGTCAAAAGAATCCAGGAGCCTTACAAGAAGGCAAACCGCAAGTTCCACCCAGATGACACAGTAATCAAGGTGGGCGACACGACTGTCGGCGGAGGCACCTTCACGATTATGGCAGGCCCATGCTCTGTTGAGTCGGAGGAACAGATCTGCTCTATTGCACAGTCTGTAAAGGAGTCGGGCGCTACTGTATTAAGGGGCGGCGCATTCAAGCCGAGAACCTCGCCTTACGCATTCCAGGGACTTCGTGCAGACGGTATTGACCTTCTTATTGAGGCTAAGGAAAAGACGGGGCTTCCTATCATAACCGAGATAATGGACCTTTCACAGCTTCCGCTTTTCGACAACGTTGACATTATTCAGGTCGGCGCAAGAAATATGCAGAACTTCGAGCTTTTAAAGGCTCTCGGCAAGACCGACAAGCCTATTCTCTTAAAGCGTGGTCTTGCTGCTACTATCTCAGAGCTTCTTATGAGCGCCGAATACATTATGGCAGGCGGAAACGAAAAGGTTATTCTCTGCGAGAGAGGTATCAGGACATTTGAAACCGCTACAAGAAACACGCTTGACCTTTCCGCAATCCCGGTACTCAAGGAAAAGACGCATCTCCCTGTAATCATCGACCCAAGCCACGCAACGGGTATTGCCGCTATGGTAAAGCCTATGTCGCTTGCGGCAGTTGCGGCGGGCGCTGACGGACTTATCATCGAGGTGCATAACGACCCCCGCCACGCAAAGTGCGACGGCGCTCAGTCTATCACTCCCGACAGCTTCGACACTCTTGCAAAGCAGATTCACACGCTTCACGGCATAGTAAAGGAAATGTACTAAAATGGATATTGAAATCAAGAGAGCGGCAGACCCATTCCCACATAAGTCGGTTGTAGCCTGTCAGGGCATTGCAGGCTCAAACTCGGAAACAGCTTGCAGGACGCTTTTTACCGACCCTGACATTATGTTCTTCAAAAGCTTTTCTGCAGTGTTTTCTGCGGTAGAAAGCGGAATGTGTCAGTATGGAATACTGCCCATTGAAAACAGCACGCACGGCTCTGTTACGGCTGTTTACGACCTTATGCAAAAGCACAGCTTCGGAATTGTCAAGGCGGTGAAGATTTCCATTACCCACAATCTTCTGGGCAGGGAAAGCTCACGGCTTTCGGGCATTACCGAAATTCTGTCCCACGAGCAGGCAATCGGTCAATGCTCGGAATTTATTAAGAGTCACCCGCACATAAAGGTAACTGTATGCTCGAACACGGCGCTCGCGGCAAGACTTGTGGCGGAGAGCGGCAGAGATGATCTGGCGGCGATCTGCTCCATTCAGTGCAAGGAGATATACGGGCTTAAACCTCTCGCCATTGGCATTCAGGACGCACAGTACAACTGCACGAGGTTTATCTGCATAAGCAAAAGTCCCGTAGTATACGACGGCTCGGACAAATTCAGCATTGTTTGCTCACTCCCGCACAAGCCCTGCTCGCTTTACGGACTTCTGGGCATTTTCGCACAGCGTGGAGTCAATCTGACAAAAATTGAGAGCAGGCCTATTCCCGGCACGGACTTCGAGTTTTTGTTCTACATTGATTTTGAGGCGAGGCTTTCGGACGCGGAAACCAAGTCGCTTATTTCAGAACTAGAGGGATATCTCTCAAAGCTTGAGGTGCTTGGCATTTACAGCGAAATCTCCGACGCTTCGGAATGATTTCCGCCAGACAAGCCTGTGCATAAAAGTTGCACAACTAGTATAGAAAACGGCATACTTCCAGACGGTTGTGCTTATTATATCAAAACGTTGTGTTACGTCAATATAAAAATAAAGAAGCAGTACGAAAAAAGTACTGCTTCTTTATTTATGTAAGAAATCCGTATTATTCTGATGCGGCTAAATTTGTCAAAAGCTGAGAAGCAAAAATCGCCGTCAAGATAACTTGACGGCGATTGATATACTACACGTTTTAAGGATTAAAGACCTCTCTTAACGTATGTTGTGTGGAGAATGTGGTGTGCCTTTTCAGAACCCGGCTCTCCGAAGAAGTCAGCGTAAACTTCCTTGATTGCAGGATTTTCGTGCGACTTTCTGATTGGCATATCAGCGTCTATATCGTAGAGAACCTTAGCTCTGAGTCCACGGATATCAACGGTATTTCTGATATAACCCGGCTGCTGTGGCTGACCGCCGCCGTTTACGCATCCGCCCGGGCAACCCATGATCTCGATGAAGTGGTAGTCGGCTTCGCCGCTTTCAACCTTCTTGAGAAGTGCCTTAGCGTTTGCAAGGCCAGAAGCTACTGCAACTTTAACTGTCATACCGGCAACGTCGTAGGAAGCTTCCTTGATGCCCTCTGTTCCTCTTACATCTGTAAAGTCGAGGGACTGGAGCTGTTCGCCTGTGAGCGTTTCAACGGCAGTTCTGAGAGCTGCTTCCATAACTCCGCCTGTTGCGCCGAAGATAACGCCTGCGCCTGTGGAGAGTCCGAGAGGCTCGTCAAACTTTTCATCAGGGAGCTGAGTAAACTTGATGCCTGCCTTGTCGATCATTCTTGCAAGCTCTCTTGTTGTGATAGCAAAGTCAACGTCTGCAACGCCTGCTGCATTTTCGTCGTCTCTGCCGATTTCAAACTTCTTTGCAGTACATGGCATTACGGCAACTACTACGATATCCTTAGGGTCAATGCCCATCTTCTGAGCGTAATATGTCTTAGCTGTGGCGCCGAACATCTGCATAGGAGATTTACAGCTTGAGAGGTTATCTGTGAGTTCAGGGAAGTAATGCTCGCAGTACTTTACCCATCCCGGTGAGCAGGAAGTGATAAGCGGAAGCTTACCGCCGTTCTTAACTCTATCGACGAACTCGTGTGCTTCTTCCATAATTGTAAGGTCAGCGGCAAAGTCTGTGTCGAACACCTTATCAAAGCCGAGTCTTCTGAGAGCGGCAGCCATCTTGCCTTCTACGTCTGTGCCGATTGGCATACCGAACGCTTCACCGAGAGCGGCTCTTACGGCAGGAGCTGTCTGAACCAGAACTGTCTTAGTCGGGTCTGCGATTGCAGCGAACACATCGTCGATGGATTCCTTTTCTCTGAGAGCGCCTGTCGGACATACGGCGATACACTGACCGCAGGATACGCACGATGTATCAGCGAGTCCGATTTCAAAGCTTGTGCCGATATTGGTCTTGAAGCCTCTTTCGTTTGCGCCGATAACGCCTACTGCCTGATTCTTTTCGCATACGGCGACACAGCGGCGGCAGAGTATGCACTTTCCGTTATCTCTTATCATATGTGCTGCAGAATCATCAATTTCGACTTCAGTTCTGACGCCTGCAAATTCTTCTTCGTCCTCAACGCCGAGGTCACGGCAGAGCTTCTGAAGCTCGCAGTTACCGCTTCTCACGCAGGAGAGGCACTTCTTGTCGTGGTTAGAAAGAATGAGCTTGAGTGTTGTCTTTCTGGATTCGAGAACCCTAGGTGTGTTTGTGAAAATCTCCATACCCTCGTTGATTGGGTACACGCAGGAAGCTACGAGGCTTCTTGCACCCTTGACTTCAACTACGCAGATACGGCAAGCGCCTATCTCGTTGATGTCCTTGAGGAAGCAGAGCGTTGGGATTTCAATTCCGGCAATTCTTGCGGCTTCGAGGATTGTAGAACCCTTTGGAGCTGAAACAGGAACGCCGTTAATCTTAATATTAACCATATCCATTATTCTATATCCTCCCAATTACTTCTTTTCTATTGCGCCGAACTTACACTTTTCGATACAAGCGCCGCACTTAACGCACTTAGACGTATCAATTGCAAGAGCGGGAAGCTTCTTGCCCGGAGCGATGTAATCGGTCTTTGAGATTGCACCTGCAGGACACTGCTTAGCGCACATACCGCATCCGATACACTTATCCTTATCAATTGTGAATGAAAGGAGGTCCTTACATACGCCTGCAGGACACTTTTTGTCAACAACGTGGGCAATGTATTCGTCTCTGAAATACTGGAGTGTGGAAAGAACAGGGTTAGGAGCTGTCTGACCAAGACCGCAGAGAGAGTTGTCCTTAATGTAGTAGCAAAGCTTTTCAATTCTGTCGATATCTTCCATTGTAGCCTGACCCTTAGTTACCTTATCGAGAAGCTCAAGAAGTCTTCTTGTACCGATACGGCAAGGAGTACATTTACCGCAGGATTCGTCAACCGTAAACTGGAGAAAGAACTTAGCGATATCTACCATACAGTTGTCCTCGTCCATAACGATAAGTCCGCCTGAACCCATCATAGAACCGATAGCGATGAGGTTATCGTAGTCGATAGGAACGTCGAGGTTTTCAGCAGAGATACATCCGCCTGAAGGTCCGCCTGTCTGGGCAGCCTTGAATTTCTTTCCGTTAGGGATACCGCCGCCGATTTCTTCAACGATTTCACGGAGAGTTGTACCCATTGGGACTTCAACAAGACCTGTGTTGTTGATTTTACCGCCGAGTGCAAATACCTTAGTACCCTTGGACTTTTCGGTACCCATAGAGGTAAACCATTCAACGCCGTTCAAAATGATCTGTGGAACGTTAGCGTATGTTTCAACGTTGTTGAGAACTGTCGGTCTTTCAAAAAGGCCCTTAACAGCAGGGAACGGAGGACGTGGACGAGGTTCGCCTCTGTTGCCCTCGATAGATGTCATAAGAGCGGTTTCCTCGCCGCAGACGAATGCGCCTGCACCGAGTCTGATACCGATATCGAAGTCGAAGCCTGTTCCGAAGATATCCTTACCGAGGAGACCGTATTCACGAGCCTGCTCGATAGCAATCTGGAGACGGCTTACAGCGATCGGGTACTCGGCACGAACATAAACGTAGCCCTGTGAAGCGCCGATAGCGTAGCCTGCGATTGCCATAGCTTCGATAAGAGCGTGCGGGTCGCCTTCGAGAACCGAACGGTCCATAAATGCGCCCGGGTCGCCTTCGTCGGCGTTACAGCATACATACTTCTGACCGCCGTCCTGGACAAGGTTTCTTGCGAGCTGCCACTTCTTACCTGTCGGGAAGCCTGCGCCGCCTCTGCCTCTGAGTCCTGAAGCTAAAATTGTGTCGATGACCTGTTCCGGAGTCATCTCTGTAAGAACCTTACCGAGAGCCTCGTATCCTCTTGTACCGATGTATTCTTCGATATCCTCAGGATTGATCACGCCGCAGTTTCTGAGTGCGATTCTCTTCTGCTTCTTATAGAAGTCGGTATCTGCCAAAGCCTTGACTTCGCCGTTTTTGATTGTTTCATCATAAACGAGTCTTGTTACTACTCTACCCTTGAGAAGGTGCTCTGTTACGATTTCTTCAACGTCCTCAACCTTAATCATTGAGTAGAATGTGCCCTCCGGGTATACGATAGCGATTGGGCCGAGTGCGCAGAGTCCGTGGCAGCCTGTCTTTACAACCTGAACCTCGTTTTCGAGTCCGTTCTTAGCCAGCTCGTAGTTCAGCTTGTCGATAATGGCAGCACTTCCCGAAGAAGTACAGCCTGTTCCGCCGCAGACCAGAATGTGTGAACGATACATAATTCGTACTCCTCCTTAAATTACATTGATAATGTGTACTGTGCTACGACCTGACCGCCCTTGAGGTGCTTTTCGATTACTTCCTTAGCCTTGTCAGGTGTCATTTTAGCGTAGGTTATCTTGTCCTTGCCCGGCTCTATGATTTCAACAATCGGCTCATACTGGCAAAGACCGATACAACCTGCCTGTGTTACTGTGATTTTGTCGTTAAGACCGGCCTGTGCAACGCCTTCAACGAAAGCATTGAGAACGGGTCTTGCGCCTGCTGCGATTCCGCAGGTAGCCATTCCGACTACTACACGAATGCCCTCGGCTTCTTCCTTACGGAAGCCAACCTTGCCCTGCATCTTCTCACGAATAGCCTTGAGCTCTTCTAAAGATTTCATTATAAATCCTCCATTCCGAAAAGTCGGCTCACGCCGCTTATATCTTGATTTTTAGCTTCAGGATTTTACAGGATCTTACCGCAGTCGACCTCTTCTTTATTAGAGGCGAGATACTCTCTTATGTACTCGGAAACCTCCGGCACATCAAACGGTACGCCGTCGAGTATTTCACGGAACTCTCTTGTATCAAGAGTAAAGCTCTTATCGTCAACCCTGTATTCATAAACAAAGTCAATCCCTGTATTGAGTGTTATAAGGCTGTGCATTGTCGCCGTCATATCGCCCAGTGGCATTCTGTCGATATTTGAAATCTGAAAGGTAGCTGTTGTAGTTGTGCCGACGCCCTTTTCAGAGGTTATCGAAAATTCGCCTCCTGCGCTTTCTGCGGCAAGCTTGAAAAACGAAACTCCCAGTCCGACCTTTCTTGTCGTTCTCGTTGTATAAAACGGGTCGCAGACCGCACTGAGCTGCTGCTCGTCCATTCCGCATCCGTTATCCGAGATAACGATTTTCATAAGGTCCTTTTCAAAATCGCTTTCGACCGCAACTTTTATAAGCGTAGCCTTTGCCTTGACGGAGTTTTGCGCAACGTCAAGAACATTGAGAGAAAGCTCTGTCATCATTTGCTTTTAGTCATATCCTTGCGGATATTTTCCCCTTTGAAAGTTATTGGGTATTAGCCCTTGTACTTAGCGATGATATCCTCAACGTCCTTAGTTGTAAGCCTGCCGTAAACGTCGTCGTTTACTGTAAGGACAGGAGCAAGGCCGCAGGCACCGATGCAACGGCAGTCTACGAGGGTAAACTTTCCGTCAGGAGTTGTTTCTCCGCCCTTGATTCCGAGGACCTCAGTGAGCTTATCGAAGATATCGCCCGAACCCTTAACGTAGCAAGCTGTACCGAGACAAACCGAGATTGTGTACTCTCCCTTTGGATAGAGTGAGAACTGTGAGTAGAATGTTACTACGCCGTAAATCTTCTCCATGGAGATGTCCATTTCGGTAGCAATAATCTTCTGCACTTCCACGGGAAGATAACCGTAAATCTCCTGTGCCTTCTGAAGAATAGGCATAAGCGCACCTTTGTCAGATTTATGCTCAGCGATAACCTGACGAAGCAAAGCTTCCTGCTCTGCTGTTCCCTTGAATGGGATAGCAATGTTTTTAGCCATTTCAAAACCTCCTATAAAATTTATATGTATGTATGGCAAAACAAAAACAAAACAGTAATTTGCAACCCATGTCCGGTCTGCGGGCAGACCGAGCATAAGTATACCATATTACACTATTGATAATTATATCACAATCTTTCCGAAAATGCTATAAACATTTCACACATAGAGAACTGAACTTTTTTGTGCATTTTGTTCATCTTTCACCAAGTCTGTGCTTTATGATTGAAAAATATACAAAAACTTACATGTTTTGCATTAAATTTACAACAAAATATTACAAAAAAACCTTGCAAAGTAGGGCAAAAGATGATATCATATTTCTATGCGAAACCCATTTTATGCTTTGAAAAATCTACGCACTTTATTATGTGAGGAGAAATAGCTTATGACGATTGCTGATGTTAAAAGACTTCTTAATGCAGAAATTCTTTGCGGAAAAGAATATGTTTCAAAGGACGTACACACCGCCTGCGGTTCAGACCTTATGAGCGACGTTCTTGCGTTTGTAAAGGACCAGTCCGTGCTTCTGACTGGACTTTGCAATCCGCAGGTTATAAGGACGGCAGAAATGATGGACATTATCTGCATCTGCTTCATAAGGGGCAAAAAGCCTGAAGAAAATATCATTGAGCTTGCAAAGGACAGGGGGCTTGTCGTTATGACATCGCCGCTTCGTATGTTCGAGGCTTGCGGCGAGCTTTATGCTAACGGACTTAGCGGAGGTGAACTTCTTGAGTAATCTTGTACTAAAATATACTGTTGACAACGAGGACTTCACCCGTGCAGGAGAGGCTTCAAGCGATGTGAAAAAGAAGCTCAAGATGATGGGCGTACCGCCTGAGGCTGTAAGGAAAGTAGCAATCGCTATGTACGAGGGCGAGATAAATATGGTTATACACGCAGACGGCGGGGAGATAACCGTTGAGATAACCCCTACGCAGATTGTTATGGTACTCAAGGACAAGGGACCCGGCATTACCGACATAGAAAAGGCGATGCAGGCAGGCTATTCTACTGCGTCGGAAAACATAAGGGCGCTGGGCTTCGGCGCAGGAATGGGACTTCCGAATATGAAGAAATATTCCGACGAGATGGATATTGACACGGTAATCGGCGTTGGCACTACCGTCACGATGAAGGTCAACATCTAGCATTATACGCCATTTTACACTATCTGCACTACAAAAGGAGGGATATGTGTGGAAGAAAAATACACAAACTCCGTTCGCCTCAAGGAGGACCTTTGCAAGGGCTGCATACACTGCGTGAAGCGATGCCCCACACAGGCAATCAGAGTGCGAAACGGAAAAGCGAGAATTATAAAGCAGTTCTGCATTGACTGCGGAGAATGTATAAGGGTATGCCCTCATCATGCAAAAAAGGCATACTACGACCCTCTTTCGGTTATGGACAACTACAAATACACGGTTGCGCTACCTGCGCCGTCGTTCTACGCTCAGTTCAACAATCTTGACGACACAAACATTGTGCTTCGTGCATTAAAGCTTATGGGCTTTGACGACGTTTACGAGGTTTCTGCGGCGGCTGAGCTTGTTTCTGAGCTTTCGAGAGAATATATTTCAAAGCACAAGGAAGACGCACCGTTTATTTCTACTGCCTGTCCGTCTGTTGTAAGACTTATTCAGGTAAGATTTCCAAACCTCCTGCCGCATCTGTTAAAGGTCAACTCGCCTGTTGAGATTGCGGCGAGCGAGGCAAAAAGAATCGCAATGGAAAAGACGGGACTTGCCGCCGAGGACATAGGCGTTATATTCATTTCGCCCTGTCCTGCAAAGGTTACGTCGGTCAAAAGTCCTCTGGGCTATGAAAAGAGCGCAATAGACGCTGTTATAGCTATAAAAAAGGTATATCCGAAAATCCTGCCGTATATGCTCAAGGCGTGCGACCAGACGGATGAAATTTCAAACTCGGGCATTATCGGTCTTAGCTGGGGTTCGTCGGGCGGCGAGGCAAGCGGACTTCTTCTAGACAGCTATCTTGCGGCTGACGGAATTGAAAACGTAATCAAGGTGCTTGAGGACCTGGAGGACCAGAAATTCACTAACCTTGAATTCATTGAGCTTAACGCCTGCTCGGGCGGCTGCGTCGGCGGCGTTCTTCAGGTCGAAAACCCATACGTTGCCAAGGCAAAGCTCAAGAGCATGAGAAAATATATGCCTGTGACCAAGAACAGGCTTTCGGAAAATTATCCGCAAAATTCCTACATAGAAAACGAGATCGAATACACTCCCGTATTCAACCTCGGAACAAACTTTGCCGACGGACTCAAAAAGATGGAGCAGGTTGAGCAGATATGCCAGAGACTCCCCGGTCTTGACTGCGGCTCGTGCGGCGCACCTACCTGCAAGGCGCTTGCGGAGGACATTGTGAGAGGTCTTGCAAAGGAACAGGACTGCGTTTATGTTCTCCGTGACTTTATCCACAATATGGCTAAAAACTTAGGCGAATTATAAATTTAAGGAGATTTGAAGATATGACAGTAAATGAGCTTATCGAAAAGACGGGCTTAGAGCCGCTCTGCATCCCATGCCCCGAAAGAGAAATCAGCGGAGTATACAACTGCGACCTTATGAGCGTTGTAATGTCAAAGGGTTTTTCAGGGGCGGCGTGGGTTACGATTATGGCAAACATCAACGCCGTTGCGGTAGCTTCTCTTACCGATATGGCTTGCATCGTACTGTCGGAGGGTGCGGCAAAGGACGAGGTCATGCTATCAAAGGCAAAGGCGCAGGAAATAAACGTTTTAATGTCCTGCGAGCCTATCTTTGAAACATCGCTCTCAATCTATAACGCACTGAAAAATGCTTAGCCTTTCATACGATTTGCATATCCATTCCTGCCTTTCGCCCTGCGGCGATGACGAAAGCACGCCCGCAAACATTGTCGGAATGGCTTATGTAAAGGGACTTGATGTAATAGCGCTCACCGACCACAACACTGCGCAAAACTGTATTGCGGCAAAAGAGGTCGCTGACGCATACGGGATAACGCTGCTTTGCGGCATGGAGATAACGACGGACGAGGAATGTCACGTCGTATGCCTTTTGCCCACACTTGAAAAGGCTTTGGAGCTTGACGAATATGTTGCAAAAAGGCTTATGAAGGTAAAAAACGAGCCTGCGATTTTCGGAAATCAGTTTGTTATGGACAGCGACGACAGGATTATCGGAGAGAGGGAGCATCTTCTCATAAATGCTACGAGCATACCCTTTGAGGACGTTTTTCCGCTTGTCGAGAATATGGGCGGCGTTGCAATCCCTGCTCACGTTGACAAATCGACCACCTCGGTAATCTCAAACCTCGGCTTTATTCCGCCAGACTGCACATTCAAGACAGCTGAGTTCAGAAGGCTCTCCAACGTTGAAGCTTTTCGTGAGAACCACCCGTATCTGAGAAGCTGCAAAATAATAACAAGCTCTGACGCTCACTATCTGGGCGACATTAACGAACCCCAAAACTTTCTTCACGCAAAAGAAAATTCGCCCGAGGCGATAATCGACGCACTTTTAAATCCTAGGATTATCGAATAATTACAAAATAAACGCATAATATATATCAAGAGATTCTTTCCAAAAGGAGAACGATTTATACTATGCGTTTTATTGATAAGTTAAAGTACGGCGCAATCGCCATTATTTCCTCATTCGGCACAATGGGTCTTTCAGCGCTTGCGACAATGAACAGCACTTCCGTTTACGAGGACATCAAAAAGCCGTTTTTTGCACCCAGCGGTAGTATTTTTCCGTTTGTATGGGGAATTATCTTTTTCCTTATGGCAGTATCCGTGTACATCATTTTAAGCGGCGGTGCGCCAAACAGGAAAATGGCGCTCGGCATTTATTTTGCACACCTGCCCGTGAACTTCCTGTGGGGAATAATCTTTTTCAGAATGCAGAATTTTATGCTCGCATTCCTCTGGATTTTACTGCTTCTTGCGCTGATAATCTATATGGTAAAGGAATTCTACAAGGCAAACAAGCTCGCCGCTTATCTTCAGACACCTTATGTGCTGTGGGTTATGTTTGCGACAGTTTTAAATCTCTCAATCTGGATTCTTAACAGATAGCTTTTTCCCGATGTCGGAAATTATTTTCTCCGAGTAGCTGTCGACGCCGGAAAAGTCCATAGCCGAAATATAATACTTCTCGATTTCGTCGTGTACCGATTTTGCCGAAGCGAGTGTCTGTGTTGCTTCTTCAAGAAGCTTTGCGCAGGCACTCTTATTCATTTTAAGACGCTTTTTCTTGAGTCCAAGACTATCCTTGTCATAGAACCTTTGCATATTTACTTTTACCGCCTTTTCGGAATAATAGAGGTTAAGCGGCGTTGACGCTACAAAGGCGGTTTTAAGCTTTGGTATCATAACCGCTTCATAAACGCTTTCGGAAAAGAGGTTGCAACGGCTGACCACCACGTCAAAACCCTTTTTAGCAGCCTGCTCTGCGACCGACTTCAAGAAAGCATCGCTTGCACAGAAATAGTCGTCCTCTAATGAATAAATGTTATCGAAGCTGTCGAGCGTTTCGCTCTGGAGCTTATAGCCCATCGGTGTTACTGCGCCGACGAGAGAGAGGCTTACGCTTCCCTGATTCAGCTGTTTCTTAGGCATTATTTTCTGCGACAGCCTTTGCACGGCGAGGGCAAGCTTTTCTGTGAGGACGTCGTCGCTCACGCTGTAATATGTATCGTCAAACAGCTTTGTCATTGCTGACACATAGCTTTTTGCCCTGCTCATAAGCTTTCTGTGCGACTTTGTAACGCTTATGATTTTGTCGGTATTTTCTTTCAGCTTTTCGTTGTCCCAGTGGTCGCCCAGGTTTACGATTACCTGCTTCACGGCAGGAAAATCCGGGTCGAAGGTATGCGGCGATGTGCCGTCGACTACCATAACTCCTGCTTCTCTTACAAACACTGCGTCGAGGCTGTTAGGGTCTGACGAACAGAAATACTTTGTCACATCGCACGTTTTCTCAAATTCCTTTGCTACCTTTTTCATAAGCGAGGACTTTCCTGTGCCTGCGCCGCCCTTTAGGATATAGGTAAACACTCCGTCCTTTGCAATCTCGGAATAGAAATCGCTCTTAAAGCCGCCTTGCGACATAGAGCCAAGGTAATACTGCTTTACGCATTTTTCCATAATAGAACAATCATCTCCTCGAAGTATTTTCATAATTATACTATGAAAATAACGCCCAATGCGATACAGTAAAGTCTACTCTCTGGGCATAAGAAAATTACATCTTTTGTCGCCTGTTATGGAGCTTACGGTTATATTTTCCAGATTGCAGACGCCGTCCTTCTGGTAGCGGCACGGCTCATCGCAAAAAACAAAATTCACAGCACTTCACACCTCGCCTTATCTATGAGATGTAATTATGCTGTGAATTAATCGTCGGTTTATGCGGAATATTTACTGCCTTATCTGACCATTTCCGTTTATGAGCCACTTTATCGTAGTAAGCTCTTTAAGTCCCATAGGACCTCTTGTATGGAGCTTCTGGGTAGAAATTCCTATTTCTGCGCCGAGACCCATTTCCTCTCCGTCTGTAAATCTGGTCGAGCAGTTTACATATACTGCTGCGGCGTCTACCCTGCGCTGAAATTCCTCTGCCGCATACAGCGACTCTGTTATGATACATTCGCTGTGGCCTGTCGAATATTTTGCTATATGTTCAATTGCCTGCGCAAAGTCGTCTACGACCCTTACCGCTAAGATATAATCGTCGTACTCCGTTGCGTAGTCCTCCTCCGTAACGTCTACGACGCTCTTGCCGAGAATCATCTTTGTCATACGGCAGCCTCTAATCTCAACGTTATGCTTATCAAGCTGCTTTTTGAGCTTGAGCAAAAATCTCTCTGCCACGGCCCTGTGGACAAGGCAGGTTTCCACGGCGTTGCACACCGACGGGCGCTGTGTTTTAGCGTTATCTGTAACTTTGACCGCCATATCGAGGTCGGCGGTTTCGTCGATGTATATGTGGCAGTTACCCTTGCCTGTTTCTATAACAGGTACTGTCGCATTCATAACAACGGAATTTATAAGACCTGCGCCGCCTCTTGGGATAAGCACGTCGATATAGCCGTTCGCTTTCATCATCATTGTTGCGACTTCCCTTGCGGTGTTCTCCACAAGCTGGATTATATCGGGGTCAAAGCCTGCTCTTTCGACAGCCATTCTCATAAGGTCTACAAGGCACTTGTTAGAGTAGTAAGCCTCCGAGCCGCCGCGGAGGATCACGGCGTTTCCGCTTTTTAGACAGAGCGCTGCGGCGTCAACCGTAACGTTCGGTCTTGCTTCATAAATGATGCCGATAGTGCCGATAGGAACTCTTGTCTTTACCACCCTGATGCCGTTAGGACGGACTCCTCCGCCGTCTACCATTCCGACCGGGTCGTCAAGCTTTGTAAGATATTCGCAGGCATTTGCGATAGACTCGATTCTTGCTTCCGTAAGTGTAAGTCTGTCGAGCATTGCGTCGGTAATGCCCTTGTTCTTGGCATTCTTTATGTCAATTTCGTTCTGAGCGATAATCTTATCCGTACTTCTTCTGAGGATATGCGCAATTTCCAGAAGCGCTTCGTTCTTCTGGGAGGTCAGTGCGGCGGCAAGCTCTGTTCTTGCTCTTTTCGCATTAACGCCCAAGACCTCTATATAGTTCAAATTCCCGTTTATCAAAATCTAGTCCTCCTTATTATTCTTTCCCGCAACAAAAAGCGTGCCGGGTCTTTCGTCCTCGTCAAATATATCATAGATAGTGTCGGGGTCTCTGCCGTTGACTATAATCATATCAATACCGTTATTGTTCGCAATCTCTGCGGCGTTTATTTTAGTAATCATTCCGCCTGTGCCAAGCTTTGAGCCTGCGCCGCCTGCGAGCCTTCTTATGTCCTCTGTTATGCCATATACAACAGGGATAAGCTTTGCGCTGGGGTCTTGACGAGGGTCGCTGTCATAGAGTCCGTCGATATCCGACATTATGATGAGCAGGTCGGCTCTTGCAAGCGTTGCTACGATAGCGGCAAGCGAGTCGTTTTCACCGACCTCAAGCTCCAGCTCGTCTATCGCAACAGTATCGTTTTCGTTCACGATAGGAATAACGTTATAGCTGAGCAGTTCCTCCAAGGCGTTCTGCACGTTCTCTTTTCTGCCCTCAAGCAATACATACTTTGTAAGGAGCATCTGTGCTACGTTAAGGCTGTAATCCGAAAAAAGCTTGTCGTAGAAATACATAAGCTCGCACTGGCCTACTGCGGCGCAAGCCTGCTTGAGCGGCGTTGCCTTTGGCTTTTCGGTGAGTCCGAGCTTTGCCATACCAAGGCCTATCGCACCGCTTGACACAAGCACAATTTCGTGACCTGCGTTATGGAGGTCCGCTATATTTTTGACTATTCTCTCGATACGTCTTATATTGAGCCTGCCCGTTTTATGAGTAAGCGTTGAAGTACCGAGCTTTATTACTACTCTCTTTTTATCTTTAAGGCTTGACATATTATTTTCCTCGCAAACTGTATGTTATTTGTTCACCTGATTTACAGGCTTTCCGTCTATCCAGCACTTTAAATTCTCTGCTACGACCTTCAAAAGCCTTTTTCTTGTCTGAGCAGGCGCCCAGGCTATATGCGGAGTAATCGTGCAGTTCTTCGCTCTGAAAAGCGGACAGTCCTCCCTCATCGGCTCATAAGTCAGGACATCGAGGCAAGCGCCTGCTATAACGTCATTTCGGAGCGCATCTGCCAAATCCTGCTCGTTTATAACGCCTCCCCTTGACGTATTCACAAGGAGCGCCGATGGCTTCATCTGCAAGAGGGTATCCTTGTTTATAAGCTCCTTTGTCTTGTCTGTAAGGGGACAATGGAGCGTTACTACGTCGCTCCTTTTCAAAAGCTCCGGGAGCGAAACGAACTCCGTTTGCGTATCAGACGTGCCGGGCGTTCTTGTATATGCTATAACCTTCATACCAAAGGCTCTTGCAAGCTGCGCTACCCTTTTACCGATTGTGCCGTAGCCTATAATGCCGATAGTCATACCGTTTATCTCATAGGTCGGCATATAGAAGTAAGAAAACAGCTTATAGTTTATCCAGTCGCCGTTATTGACGGTTGCGGAGTAGTCGCCTATTCTAGAAAAGAAATTGAGTATGAAAGCAAAGGTATGCTGTGCGACAGACTCTGTTGAATATGCGGGGACGTTGCACACAACTGCGCCACGCTTCGTTGCGGCTTCTGTATCTACGTTGTTATATCCCGTTGCAAAAAGTCCGACATATTTTAAATTCGGACATTTTTCAAAGGTCTCCGCCGTAATAAGGCACTTGTTGCAGATAACTGCGTCTGCGTCGCCTATTCTGTCTGCGACCTCATCGTTTGGCGTATAGCCATAGACCTCTGTATCGCAAAGCGATGTAATCCCGTCAAGCGAAACGTCGCCCTTTGAAACCGTTTCGCTGTCCAATATAACAAGCTTCATACAAGCTCTCCATTCTGAAATTCAGTATTTAGAAATCGTCATCGTCGTCAAGCGGGTTATATTTATCAAACTGCTTGTCGATATACTCCTGCTTGACAAAGAGCTTTTCGGAAGCCTGCTTCTCGGCTTTCTTCTCTATTTCGAGCTGTTCACGCCTGAGTCTTTCTTCTTCCCTTGCCTTTTCCTCCCTGCCGCTTTTTATTGCAAGCGCCGCGGCGAGGATAAGCAGCACCGCCTCGGAAAAGCCGAGTGCAAATATAACTACCTTGTCCGTCCAGAACTGAGTCATAAGCGTAAGGTCGATTGCAATCATAATGACGAGATAATGCTTCTTGCCCCTGCGGTTGAAAAGCGTTGCGTATAGCAGCGTTGCGAGCGTACAGAAAATAAGGTGCGCAGTAAGCGGCAGCGGAGCATATATATTCTGCATAAGCGGTGTAATCATAATATATCTATTTTACCTGCCTTTCGGGAAATGGGTTTCCTTGACATTTCACATACACCTTATATTATATACCATTATTTTCAGAAAAGCAAGAACAAATACTTTATCATTTTAAATTTACTTTTTTCGATGCAACAAATTTCACAATAGCGGTGTTGTATAGGCGGTTTCTTTTGTAAAAACGAAAAAACTTCTGTGTTTTTTGGCGGAAAAATATTGAAAAATCAAAAACGCGGTGATATACTAATACTATGTTTTTTAGTCGAAAATAGTGGCTTTTAAAGTCGAGCCGTATTTGTGTTAGGAGAGATTTTTATGAGTAATGTAAGACCCGAAACAATGGAAAGAATCACCACCCCAGAGCTTGCAAACGCATTCATCGACGAGCAGGTAGCACTTGTAAGGGAACAGGTCGGCGACAAGAAGGTGCTTCTCGCCCTCTCAGGCGGAGTAGACTCCTCGGTTGTCGCAGCGCTTCTTATCAAGGCTATCGGAAAGCAGCTTGTTTGCGTACACGTTAACCACGGACTTATGCGTAAGGGCGAAAGCGAGCAGGTTATCGAGGTTTTCCGCAATCAGCTTGACGCAAATCTTATATACATTGACGCAACGGACAGATTTCTTGACCTCCTCGCAGGCGTAAACGAGCCTGAGAAGAAAAGAAAGATTATCGGCGGCGAATTTATCAAGGTATTTGCCGAGGAAGCTTCCAAGCTTGAGGGCATTTCATTCCTCGCACAGGGCACTATCTACCCCGACATTCTTGAGAGCGACGGAGTTAAGGCGCACCACAACGTAGGCGGACTTCCGGAAGAAATGGAATTCGAGCTTGTCGAGCCTGTAAAGCTTCTTTTCAAGGACGAGGTAAGAGTTGTGGGCAAGGCGCTCGGTCTTCCTGCTTCTATGGTTGACAGACAGCCGTTCCCGGGTCCGGGACTCGGCGTAAGATGCCTTGGCGCTATCACAAGGGACAGGCTCAATGCTCTCCGTGAGGCTGACGCAATCCTCAGGGCAGAGTTTGAAAACGCTGGTCTTAACAAGACCGTATGGCAATACTTCATCGTTGTTCCTGATATGAAGAGCGTAGGCGTTAAGGACTCAAAGAGATACGAGGGCTGGCCGGCAATTATCCGTGCAATAAACACCAAGGACGCTATGAGCGCAACTATTGAGGAGATCCCTTATTCGCTCCTCCACAAGATTACTGACAGAATCCTTGCAGAGGTTGACGGCATCAACCGTGTACTCTACGACCTAACTCCAAAGCCGGTAGGTACTATTGAGTGGGAATAATCGCAAACCACGAAAATTCCGCATAGGCAAGCCGTTTGTGAGATGTTGGCTACACTTGTGGCAACATTTTGGCAACAGAAAATCAGCAAGCCATAATAAATGATGTAATTGAAGTAAAAATGGGCGTATATTTGCATTAAACTTAAACAAATATAGTTAAGAACAACGAAGAACACGCTGAGTGGGAATAAACCAAAATGCTTAGTAAATCCAGTGTTTATGCGGGTTTGCGGACTTTTAAGAGGTCTTTTGATAACAAATTGATAACAGTTGTACAAGAGCCATTATTTTTGTAATCCAGTGGTTTATGAGTTAAAGAATGATTGACAAGCGGCTGTGCAACAGATAAATCCATATTATAAAGCCCTTAGCTGTGGGTAGTAACTCATAGCTAAGGGCTTTTTGTCGTTCGCCTATTTATTTTCTTCCTAAATATCTGTTTACCTTTTTCTTGTAATTCAGATATTCATCACCGAACGCCAATAACATTGCGTCCTCTTCGTTGGTTACAATCTGCAAATGGAGCGTGAGAATTGCAAAGGCTGAAAATATGAAAAGCAACCAATTAAAAAATACCATTAAAACGCCTAAATACATTAGATCAAAGCCAAGAAAAGCCGGGTTACGGCTTATCTTGAATACTCCTGATGTGACAAGCTCTGTTTTATCTTTCGATACGCCTGCACGCCAACTATCACGCATTGTAAGCATAGCTGTTATAAAAAGTGTGACTCCAAATGCAGAGATAATCAGTCCTGCAATTCTAACCCACACAGGAGAAATAGACCAGTCTAACACAATGCTTATGACCTCTACGACCACAACGCAGAATGTTGCAATACCCATTGTAATTTCAATATATAGAGGAATGCCTTGCTTTCCCTTTCCAATTTGCATGGTAAGGATTCCTTTTTTCGTTTGCTCTATTTTCTTTGCATAGTAGCAAGCATAGAAAACAAGCAAGATGATAGCAGTCAATATTTGAAAAATAGTCATAGTATTTGTTCCTCGCTGTTTTTACATATCTTTTAGCTTGTCCTTGAATTGATCGGCTAATGCGTCGCTTAATTCTTGTGACGGAACTTTCGCCCAGATTTGTGTGGTATCGAACTTCGGATAG
>MSHC01000001.1:0-52065 GCA_001940995.1 Ruminococcus sp. Phil15 | reverse complement strand
GTCCGCCTGTTCTTTCCAAGCACAGAGCATTTTCGAAAGCTCGGCAGCGTCCTTGCCTTTGTCCTTGTTGACTTTCAGACAGACTTCTCCGTCTGCTTCGCTGACGGTAAGACCGTAAATATCTTCAAGGGTAAACAGGGTGTGCATAAGACCGATATAACTGTCAATGTCGGGAATATCAAGAGTTTGTGGAGAAACATCAAGCACATGTGCTAATGCAGCCGTTAAGTCTGCTTTTGGTTTACGAGAGCCCGTTTCGTATTGTGCCATACGAATGTCAGCGGTCTTTTGTGGGAAACCAACGGCTTGACCGAGCCATTTTTGTGTCATACCTCTTAAATTACGGATAAAGCGTATTCTTTCACCGATTGCTATAACTTTTTCTCCTTTTTTGGATATTGAATTGATTATAGCATAATAATTATAGTCTTGTCAAGATAACCGAGGAAGATCTTAACACGCTATGTAGAATTACAACAGCTTTATGCCAATATTCGGAAGCAGCTTGACAATCACGCCATTCTACGCTATAATATCATAAACATTAAAAACAACCTTTCTGATATATAGAAACGAGATGTGCGCTTTGAAAAAGAGATATGCTAAAAACTTAAAGACATTTACAAGCGTCGTTCTGGCTTTGAGCCTGTTGTTTTCGGCGGCTTCATGTGCAGGATCTGACGACACGACTTCAATTGATATTTACGACAATTCAAGTGTGATTTCGACGGAAGAAAGCCGAGATGACAGTTCTATAGCTGAGTCGGAGGTTACTTCAAAGGCAGAGGACAGTTCTAAGCCTGATGGCAGTTCCAAGACAGACGAGAGTTCAAAGCCGGACGAAAGTTCTAAACCTGACGACAGCTCAAAGCCCGACGAAAGTTCTAAACCTGACGACAGTTCCAAGACAGACGAGAGTTCAAAGCCGGACGAAAACTCAAAGCCCGACGACAGTTCAAAGCCTGACGACAGTTCAAAGCCTGACGACAGTTCAAAGCCCGACGAGAGTTCAAAACCCGACGACAGCTCAAAGACGGACCCGAATGAAAAGCTCTCTGCAAATGACATTTTGAAATCAATGTCGCTTGAGGAGAAAATATACCAGATGTTTATTGTTTCTCCCGAACAGCTTACGGGAGCTTCTGTAGTGACCGACGCAGGAAATGACGTTAAGAAGGCATTGTCAAAAATGCCGGTTGGCGGAATTATCTGCTTCGCACAAAACATCAAAACTCCGAAGCAAACCACGAGCTTGATTTCAAAGCTTCAGGACTATTCAAAATACGGTCTATTTATCGCTGTCGATGAGGAAGGCGGAAAAGTTGCCCGAATTGCCAAAAACGAGAGCATGGGTACAACTGTTTTCCCGAACATGAAAAAAATCGGCGACACGGGAAACACTGATAAAGCATACAATGTCGGCTGGACAATCGGCAACGAGATACAAAGATTTGGCTTTAACATTGATTTTGCGCCTGTTGCAGATGTCAATTCCAATCCCGATAACCCTGTAATAGGCGAACGTTCCTTCGGCTCGACTCCTGAGGTTGTATCTAAAATGGTTGCGGCAGCCGTAAAAGGCTTTAACGACAGCGGCGTAGGTTGCGCAATTAAGCATTTCCCGGGACACGGCGACACGGCAACGGACAGCCATAAAGGATATACAGAAACGGTAAAAACGCTGGAGGAATTACAGAAGATTGAATTTCAGCCGTTTGCCGCCGGTATAGACGCCGGTGTGGATTTTGTGATGATAGGTCACATCTCTGTGCCGAATGTTACGGGAAACGACATTCCTGCCACTCTTTCAAAGCCAATTATAGATATATTGAAAAACGACCTGAGATTCAAGGGACTTGTAATTACCGACGCAATGCGAATGGAAGCTATAACGCAGAGGTATTCTTCAGCCGAAGCTGCAATAATGGCAGTAAACGCAGGAGTAGATATTATATTGCTCCCTGACGACCTGCAAGCTGCGGCAAAGGGAATATATAACGCCGTAAAAAGCGGAAAAATTTCTGAAGAGCGTATTGATGAGAGCGTTTTAAAGATACTCGAAACTAAGATGCGCCTCGGAATTATCGTGCAGTAGCGGTTTAATACACAGAAGTAAATCCGGAGAAAAAACCATCTTCTCCGGATTTTATTTTATATTCAGTTCGGCGAATTGAGGTTACTCATAAATATTACCTATATAAAATAAAGTTGCAATAAAATCCCAGTTAATGTGCATTTTTCCTGCTTCTTTTTCGCAAGGCTGTCAAAGGCTTTATTATAGAGCTTTATACTATTTCCTATAAGGAGTGCGGCGATTATGCTTCCCTCTCTTACGCCTTTCAGCTCTCCCAGGAATATCAGACAGACAGCCGCAGAAATCGCTATGTACAAAACGTCGAAAAATATCTTTACGTTTGCGTAGCTTTTGCCGCTGACCTGAGCTATTGCACGGTTCATAGCCTCGCCCGGCAGCATTGCGACGCCGCCCTTATACTGGAGCCATATGCCAAAGCCCAAAACGAAACAGCTAACGAGCATAAGCGCAAGCTGTGCAAAATAGCCGTTCGGGTTCAAGGAGCTTATAATGCCGCAGGAGAAGTCGGTAAGGTAGCCGTAGACAAATGCGAGGACTGTCTGCACAAGAATTTCTATCGGCTTGCACTTTTTCCTAAGCAGTAAAACCTGAACGGCGATCTGGACAAGACTTAAAATATTGAGCCACCAGCCAAAAGTAAGTGCGTGATTTAAAATCGACACAGAATACGGCACGGACGCAACGGGAGATGTGCCAAGACCTGCTTTCGTTGACAGTGCGACGCCCATTGACGCTATAAACAAGCCTACAAGAAAAAGGGCGTAGTCTTTTGCAATCTGTTTCATACTTTTCCTCTCTGTTATTTTACAGCACTATGTCTGCATTTTTATCCGCCGAACATTCCCTGACATAATGGCGCTCGGCTGGCTTTTTTGATATTGTGCTTTTTCCTGCGCCTCCCAGACCGTCAATTCCGACTACGGTAATTTTATTCGGGCTGTGGTTATTTTTGTTGTAGGGGATTTACTGCACGAAGCCTCCGAGATGCGAGAGGGTAACGGAAGCTAGGAGCGAGCCTTTTTCCATCGCTTTTATGATGTCGCCGTCCTTCGAGTATGACGCTAAGAAGCCTGCATGATAGCTGTCGCCGCAGCCTGTTGTGTCCAAAACAGACGGAACCTTTACCGCATTCACCGAATACTCCCTGCCGTTTATGTATGTAACGCTTCCCTTTTCAGCTAGGGTCATATTGAAAATTCCTCCGTGTTTTTCCGACAGCGCACAAATCTGCTCCGCTATATCGCTCGTTCCGCTCAAAAAGAAAAAGTCGGTGTACTCCAAGATATCGGCTATGCTTTCAAAATCTCTCAACACGTCAAAGTCGATTGCAAGCTTAAAGCTATGCTGTTTTTTCAGCTCCAAGACCTCCTCCATATTCGGACTTGGAAAGTTTATATACACTATATCCGACGAGATTATTTTCTGCGCATCGTCCCGGCAAAGCTTATAGCTTTCGTAAACTCCGCCGTTCCATGCACCGTCTTTAAAATACCTGTCGCCGTCCTTTGTAAGGGATATAAGGTGGCTTGCGGTTTCGCCGTTCTCTATCCTGTGCACGCAGGAGATGTCTATGTCAGTTTTCTCAAGAGCGCTCGTTGCGATATCAGCAATATTATCGCCGCCTACTGCGCCTATAAGCGATACCCTTAAATCAGGTTCATTATAAATATTCATTACAAAATTGAGTGCCTCGCCGCCGAGCAGAATTTCGCCCGTGTCCTCAAATATATCGGCACAGATTGTTGACAGTGCGGTAATCCTTGTCATTAAATCGCCCCTTCGTTAATGATTGCTTCGCAGTTATTTTCCTTTAAATCCTTAATCTGATTAGGTACAGTATACCACACCGCATGCTAAAAATCAACACAAAGCAAAACCGCTCCGCAGGCTGCTGCGGGGCGGCTCAATGCTTATTCTCTTATGATGAGCATATCGTCATAGCTTTTGTTCTTGGGTCTTATTGTGTGAGGGTCGGAAAACAGGTCACGGGTGAGGCGGTATATTACAGGCGAAAGTGCGGTAAGCGCTATAAGGTTAGGGAATGCCATAAGACCGTTAAAGAGGTCTGCAAGCTCCCATACCGTATCAATCTTAGCGACGCATCCTACATAGACAAGCACCACATACGCCATTTGATACAGCGTTTTTGCTGTCTTGTTGCCCTTGAAGATATATTCGACGCATTTTGCGCCGTAGTAGTGCCACGCAATAATTGTAGCAAACGCAAACAGGGCAAGGCCTATAGTCACTATATACTCTCCGCCGCTGAACGCCTGATTGAAAGCCTGCGAGCTGATTGTACCCTCGTTCATAATGGGGTCTGCGTGCCAAAGCTCCGAGGTAAGGATAACGAGAGCTGTGACAGTACACATTACGATGCTGTCAAAGAAAACCTCAAATGCGCCCCAGAGTCCCTGCCTTGCGGGGTGGTCTGTCGATGCGGAGGCGTGTGCGATAGGAGCAGAGCCCATACCTGCTTCGTGGGTGAAAACGCCCTTTGCCATTCCGACACGGCAGGAATACATAACCGTTGCGCCTAAGAAACCGCCTGTTGCGGCTGTGCCGGTAAAAGCAGATCTGAATATAGAAACGAACGCTGACGGTATATCTGTAATGTTAAATGCTAGAACGACGAGTGCGCCGACAATATAAAACATCGCCATAAACGGAACGAGTACCTCTGTTACGTTTGCAATTCGCTTGATTCCGCCTATAAACACCATACCTGCGAGGACTGCGACAATTATACCGATTGCCCTTGCAGAAATATTAAAGGACGCATTTATTCCTGCGGAAAGCGAATTTGCCTGGACTGTTGCGCCTATACCGAAGGACGCAAGAGCGCCGAACACGGCAAAAAGCACTGCGAGCCTTTTCATTCCCAGACCTTTTTTTATGTAGTACATAGGGCCGCCGACTATTTCTCCCATATCGTTTATACTTCTGTATGCGACAGAGAGAGTTACCTCGCAATACTTCACGACCATTCCGACAAGCGCCGAAACCCACATCCAGAAAACCGCACCCGGCCCTCCTGTTGCAATAGCAAGCGCAACGCCTACGATGTTGCCCGTGCCTACTGTTGCGGCGAGCGCTGTACATACCGCCTGAAACGGGGTGATCTCTCCCTCGTCCATGTCGTTCCCCTGCTTTTTCTTAAAGAGCGTGCAGAGGGTATACTTCATAACAGTGCCGAAACGTCTGAACACGACTCCCCTTGTCACGAAAAGCAGGAAAATACCCGTTCCGACCATCAAAACGACCATAGGAAGTCCCCATATAATATTGTCGTTGAGCTTTTCGATAAGCTCCATTATTTTTCCCATCAGTTCAAAACCTTTCGCAAAATCTACATTACATATAGTACATCTTATGCTTGAAGCGCACTCAATTATTATATCAAATTATGGGATATCCGTCAATATAATGACACTTGTCACTTGCGAAATACTAAGACGTATGCTATAATATAAAAAATTCTCCGGGGAGGGATCGTATGACAAAGAAACGTCCTGACATTAAAACGGTTGTTCTATGGATATCGCTTATCCCGTACATTGTTTTTCTCGTATGGGGATTGATACTCTGTATAAAGGGCATCGTCACGGATTGGTACGGCTACATCGACCTATACCCGATTGTTGTGCCTATCGGAGATTTCTGGTTTGACTATGTGATTATGGGAAATATTTTAGCCATTGCGCTTGCGATTTTCTCTGTCGGCTACCCTATCTACTACATAATCGACCGCAGGCTCGAAAGCGGCAAGCCGCCTGTTATGATAGGCGACACGTCAAGCGACAACGGTAAAAAATGCACGAGATTTTTTGTTCTTTACGCACTGCTTTACGCCGTGTATCTGTCTATTCCGATAAGCGGCTTTACAGGCATGGATATAGGCATATTCCATAGATATATCGAATACGGCTTTCACGCTATGGTATGGACGGTGATTTGCGGCGTTTTTATTCCCGTATTCCCTGCTCTCCTGCTGTTTGACATAATCTACACGGTAAAGTGCTGGAAAACCTGGCAGCAGTGGCAGAAAAGGCTTATACTCTGCATCATAGGCGGTATCGTACTTTTTTCAATTCTCGCAATCGTAACGCATATATAAAGCTATTCAATCAAAAATTCCCACTCAGGGTTTATCTCCTGTATGGGAATTTTAAATTATATCTGAAAGAGTTTGAAGCGGCAAGTCCGCCATTATGAGTTACATTGCAAGGATATCCTCTATCCTCTGTTTTTCGTCGGCTGTGAAGTCGAGCTTTTCTATACAGGCGGCATTCTCGACAATCTGCTGAGGTCTGCTTGCTCCTATAATGACAGTAGCGACCGCCTTATTCGACAAAATCCACGAGAGTGCAAGCTGTGAAAGCTTCTGTCCACGGTTCTTGGCGACCTCGTTCAAAGCGTTTAGCTTTGCAATCATCTTCTCGTCAAGCTGATCTCCTATCCATGTATCGCCCCTGCCGACCCTCGAATCCGACGGCACTCCGTTTAGGTATCTGTCTGTGAGGAAGCCCTGATATAGCGGCGAGAAAACGGAAAGACCTATGCCGTTTTCGGTTGCAAACTCGTCGAGCTTGTTGCTTTCGATCCAGCGGTTGAGCATAGAGTATGACGGCTGATTTACGATAAACGGAGTTTTTAGCTCCTTGAAAATCTTCATGATATCGCTTGTCTGCTGTCTGTCATAGTTTGAAATTCCGACATAGAGCGCCTTGCCCTGCTTTACTGCGTTATCAAGGGCAAGCGCAGTTTCTTCAAGCGGAGTATCGGGGTCGAAAATGTGGTGGTAGAATATGTCTACATACTCAATGCCCATTCTTTTAAGGCTTTGGTCAAGCGATGCGGTGAGGTATTTTCTCGAACCGTTTTTGTCCCCGTACGGACCCTGCCACATCTCGTATCCTGCTTTTGTTGAAATGCACATCTCGTCACGGTATTGCTTCATACCCTGCAAAATCCTGCCGAAGTTTTCTTCTGCGCTTCCGTTATACGGATTGCCGTAGTTGTTTGCAAGGTCAAAGTGTGTGATACCGAGGTCAAATGCGGTATGCACCATTTGCTCGGCATTTGCAAGGCTTGAGCCGTGACCGAAATTCTTCCACAGACCGAGTGAAACAGCAGGCAGCTTTAGTCCGCTGTTTCCGCAACGGTTGTAGACCATTTTGTGATAGCGGCCTTCTTTTGCGATATACATAATCAAACGTCCTTTCTTTATATATGGAAATATTTTTGGATATCCCCGTTACTGCCTAACACCATCATAGTATACTGCGATTCCAGAACCATATCAGGTGAAATAGCAAGCTCCAGCTTTCCGTTTCTCCGGATTCCGATAATATTTATATTATACTTCTTACGAATGTCGATTTGTCTGATGCTTTGCCCTGCCCAGTTTTTTGGAACAGGGATTTCAAATATCGAATATTCATCGTCAAGCTCTATATAATCCAGGATATGCTCTGCCGTGTAACGTATCGCAGTCCATTTGGCGAGCTGTTTTTCGGGGTAAACCACTTCGTCGGCGCCGTTGCGCAGGAGAAATTTTTCCTGTACATCTCCAGACGCCCTCGATACGACCATCTTTGCGCCGAGTTCTTTCAGCAGGGAAGCCGTTTCCAGAGAGCTTTGAAAATCGTTTCCGATTGCTACGATACAGACGTCGTAATTATCAATGCCCAAAGACTCCAAAAAATCCGCATTTGTGCTGTCTCCGATTTGCGCATTGGTCACAAACGGCATTACGGCGTTCACTCTTTCTTCCTGCCAATCCACTGCCATAACCTGATGGCCAAGCTCATTCAAACGAATGGCAATATGTCTTCCGAATCTTCCAAGTCCGATTAAAAGTATTGTTTTCATATTAGCGGTTTTCTCCTTATCCTACTGTAATTTTTTCCTGGGGCAGTCTTGACCCCGTTTTCTTTGTATCCGGAAGAGCTGCAAAAATGAGCGTCAATCCGCCCACACGTCCCAAAAACATCAACAAAATCAGTATCAGCCTTGACGCAGTACCAAGCTCAGAGGTAATACCCAATGTTAATCCTGCCGTTCCGACCGCCGAGGCAGTTTCAAAGAGGCAGGTAGTCATTGGTATGCCTTCCATACGGCTTATGAGCAGTCCTCCCGTAAAGAACAGCACTATATACATAAGCAAAATAGTCGCTGCGTTTCTTATCACGCCATGCTCGATTCTCCTCCCGAAAAAGTTGGTATCCTCCTTTTGTCTGAAGGTGGATATTGCCGTAGCAAACAGGACCGCAACCGTTGTAGTTTTCATACCTCCTGCGGTAGAGCCGGGGCTTCCGCCTATCAGCATCAGAATCATAATGATAAACATTCCCGCTTCACTCAGGCTTGTTAAATCGACCGTGTTAAATCCGGCTGTTCGAGGAGTTACCGCCTGAAAAGCTGAGGCAAGCATTCTCTTTCCGAATGTAAGCGACTCAAATTCGCAGAAATAAAAATAAGTTGTGGGAATCAAAATCAGCAGGGCAGTAGTACACAAGATGACCTTGCTCTGCATTCTGTATTTATGGAAATGCCATCGGTTCGTTTTGATATCGTCCCAAGTAAGAAAGCCGATGCCTCCAACAATAATCAGCGCCATTACTACTATATTAATAAGCGGCTGTGCGGCATATTCTGTAAGCGAAGAAAAAGGAGAATCTGCGCCCATAAGGTCAAAGCCAGCATTACAGAAAGCGGACACGGAATGGAACAGAGCCATCCAAAGTCCTTTAACTCCGAAATCTCCGCAAAACACCGGAGCCATAGCTGCGGCGCCGATCAATTCTATTATTATAGTGTATTTGACGGCAAAGCCGGTAAGCCTGACAATTCCTCCTACCTGTGGTGCGGCAATCGTTTCCTGCATGGTGCTTCTTTGCATCAAGGAGATTTTCTTGCCGGAAATCATTGATATCACGGCCGCAACCGTAATAACTCCCATACCGCCTATTTGTATAAGGAACAGTATAACGATTTGTCCGAACGCCGACCAGTACGATACTGTATCATGGACTACAAGTCCCGTCACACAGACTGCGGAAGTAGATGTAAAAAGTGCGTCTGAAAATGGCGTCCATATTCCTGCCCGACAGGATACGGGCATCATCAGGAGAAAAGTACCCAATAAAATAACGCCTAAAAATCCCAGAATAATTACCTGGAAAGAAGTCGGCCTTTTCTTTATCAGCTTGAATTTCATCATACGCAGTCTTCTCCTTGAGAACTCTATGTAACTCATATCATTTTACATGATATGCTTCTATGCGCCGTTATATAGGCAGTTCTGCATTTTTGTTTTACTTCTTTTTATTATACTTCTTTTTACCGCATTCTGTCAACCTATTTTACCATCGAAATATTTAAGCCGCCGCATATAATAAAATACGGCCGTACCCGAGGGCACAGCCGTTTGATTATAAATATAAGATTTAAGAAACAAGCCTTACTGCAAACTCGACCGCATACACCGAAACGCAGGAAACAAGCGCCACTGTAAGGAGGCTCTTTTCTCTGTAAGCGAGTATCACGGCGACTGCTAGTGCGGCGACTGCGGACACGAGCATATCCGTTGCAAAGAAAATGTCGGGGATCGTCATTGCGCTCAAAACCGCAAACGGCACATACTGCAAGAAGCTTTTTACATACTTGTTCTTTATCTTTTTACGGAACATCGCAAACGGTACGGCTCTTATGAGATATGTAACGCCTGCCATTACGATAAGATACCTGAAGAATACCGATGCTGTCATGCATGCGCCTCCTCTTCATCTGAGATAGGAAACAGGAATGCTCCCAGACCTGCGGCGGCTACTGCGCATATTATTATTGCGAAGCCCGAGGATATCTCCTTGATAAGCGGAACAAACCTAAACGCACAGCTTAGCAGTGCGCCTATTGCGACAACGATTGCGACCGGCTTTGCTTTTTTCATAGGCGGCACGAAGATTGCGATGAACATTCCGTAGATTGCGACGGACAGGGCTGACTGAACTGCGGCGGGGAGAATGTTTCCTGCGACGGCTCCAAGCAGAGTACCCAGCGACCAGCCGACAAACGGCGTTGCGATAAGCCCTGCCATATAGCCTGCCGTAACGCTGTGCAGTTTACCGCTTGCAACTGCAAATATCTCGTCTGTCATACCAAATCCGCACAGCCATCTTTTGAGCCTTGTAAAGCTCTTGTCCACCTTTTGCGTCAGCGACAGCGACATCAAGGCATACCGCATATTTATAACAAGCTGTGTGCAGGCTATTTCAACCAGCGAGCCTGCGCCTGCCATAACCGAAAGTCCTGCAAACTGTCCTGCGGAGGTAAGATTTGTCATTGAAATAAGAAGCGCCTGCCACCAGAGAAGTCCGTCGCTGACGGCTTTTATTCCGAATGTAAAGGAAACGGATAGGTAGCCGAGCGCTATCGGTATTCCGTCCTTCATTCCCTTCAAGAATTTTGCGAACATTATTTGTCACTCATCCTTTATAATATGGTAGTACCCGTGTTGTCGATTTTAAGCTCCACGACCTTCCATCCTGTCAGTCCTGCGTTTTCGAGAGAGAATTTCAACTTTCCTGCAAAAAACTCGTTGCTCTCGTCTGCGATTGCCATAATTGTAGGACCTGCGCCGCTTATATATGCGGCATAAGCGCCGTGGCTGTATGCTATATCGAAAACCTCTCTTGCGTTCGGGATAAGCTCCATACGGTAGGGCTGGTGAAGTCTGTCATCAACGCCTGTGCGCAGATTTTCAAACTTGCCCGTTAAAAGCGACGAGGAGAAAAGCGCGGCTCTTGAGAGGTTATACACTGCGTCGGAAAAATCAATCTGCTTTGGCAGACAGGCTCTAGCCTTTGAGGTTGAAAGCTCAAAATCGGGGATTATTGCGACAAACTTCAGCTTTGTGAAAACCTCCTGCTTTACCCAGTGGACTCTCCTGCCGTCAAACACGGCTGTCACGATACCGCCGAGGAGCGCAGGAGCGGTGTTGTCGGGGTGTCCCTCAATTTGTGCGGAGAGATTTACTATATCGTCGTCGCTCAGCGGTCTGCCGAGAAGCTCGTTTGCGCCAACAAGTCCCGCTACGATACAGGCGGAGGACGAACCAAGCCCCCTTGTCATGGGAATATTATTCGTCTGCTTGATTTTAAGTCCGCTAAGCTCTTTACCGCAGACTTCATAGAGGTCGCTTGCCGCAACATATATCATATTTGTTTTATCTGTCGGCACGGGGATACTGTCGGTCGTGGATATTTCTACCCTGTCGCTTTCCTCCATCTCGACATAGTTATACAGGCTCACCGCCAAACCCAATGCGTCAAAGCCTGCGCCGAGGTTTGCACTTGTTGCGGGAATTCGTATTTTTATCATTATTATCTGACCTTTCACAGCACTGAATTTCAACAGCCCCCTTATTTCAAGGAGGCTGTTTTATATTAGAAAAATATTGCACACAGCTTGCGCAACTTTACTTTACAGTATTCTGATTTTGCTCTCTATCGAAACTGTATGAGAAAGGATAGTAAGATTATTGTCGATTTCTTTTTCTTTCATCTTAGGAGTGATGAATGCAAGCTCGTTGTCCGGCCTGTTTGCCCTCTCTAAGAATATAAGCTTTCCGAACATTGAAGAAAATGCGCTTTTCATATTCTCAATGCTGTCGGAATTGCTTCCCTTTACCCTTACATATACGGAGGACTCCTCCTCTGCTCTCGAAAGGAGCATATCAGCCTCGCTCTCAGCCCAGCTTACGCCTATATGAGTGCCCTTATGCTTAAGTGCGTCGATTATGTCGCCTACAACTGCCGAAGCGGTAGGAAGCTTGCCTGCGCCTCTGCCGTAGAACACGGCGTCGCCTACGCCGTTGCCCTTTACGCAGATTGCGTTATATACATCGTCAACGTGAGAGAACATATGCTTCTTGTCAACAAATCGGGGAGAAACCATTGCGGATACCTTTCCGTCCTCTGTTTCTCTTACAACGCCGACAAGCTTTATTACATAGCCTGCTACATCCGCATACTCGACATCTTCCATCTTGATTCTTGAAATACCGCTGCAATGGATCTTGTCGGGGTCGATCTGCCTGCCGTACGCAAGAGATCCTAAGATACAGATTTTTCTGCAGGCGTCGATACCCTCGACGTCAGCTGTCGGGTCTGCTTCTGCGTAGCCGTTTTCCTGTGCGAGCTTTAATGCGTCCTCAAAGCTCATCTGCTCTCTTATCATCTTTGTAAGGATGAAGTTTGTAGTGCCGTTTAAAATGCCTGCGATTTCTTCGATCTTATTACCTGCAAGGCACTTGTATATAGGTCTGATAATCGGAATACCGCCGCCTACCGAAGCTTCAAAAAGGTAGTTGCAGTTATGCTCCTTCGCAATTCTGAGAAGCTCTGCGCCCTTTCTTGCGACAAGCTCCTTATTCGATGTGACAACGCTCTTGCCGTTCTCTAAAAGAGCCTTTGTGTAGTTGTAGGCAAATGTTGCGCCGCCTACGACCTCGGCAACGACCTCTACCTCAGGGTCGTTGAGGATAATATTGAAATCCTTTATCATTTTATCGGCATAAGGGCTGTCGGGAAAATCCTTGAGGTCCAAGATGTACTTTATTTCCACATCTCTGCCTATGCCCTTAACAATCTGCTCCTTGTTCGTTTCAAAAAGCTCAACTGTTCCGGAGCCAACTACTCCGTATCCTATTACTGCAATTTTACTGCTCATCTTTAATGTCCTTTCTGTTTAAGGGGTATGCTCCCCTCAGTTGCAACCCATCTCAGGCGGTCTGCCGGATGCTCGTGACGTTTTGTGCGGTTTCGCTATGCGAAATCGTGAGCGTTCAGCTCACGAAGAACAAAACTCCTGGCAGACGGCTTGCCGGATGCTCATTCGCCGGAAATTATCTTAACAGACACAACGCCGTTAATCGCCGCAATCTCATCACGCAGATGCGATGTGCTTATCCCGCTTTCCTCAAAACGGAACGAGACGGTAACTGTTGCAACATCGTCAACGGGAATGTTCTGGTTTACGGTAAGAATGTTCACGCTATGCTCATACAGCTTTGAGAGAACTGCGGAAAGAACGCCCTTTTCGTCGCAAAGCACGAGATAAAGCGAGATAATCTTGTTTGCAAGACGTTCCTCGTATGTGAAAACAGAGTCCTTGTATTTATAGTATGCGCTTCTGGAAATTCCCACCGCACGGCAGGCGTCAGAGGAATTCTTGGCTTCTCCACGGGCTTTCATTCGCTTGGCTTCCAAGACCTTCGAGATAATCTCAGGCAGCACGTCGTCGCTTACTACGACAAGGTTGCTTTTGGGCATATTTTCCTGCACAAGTACACCTCCCGAAAACAAATGTATTTCTTGTAAAAACAACTATACCACAGTTTGCCGGTTTTGTCAATCGTCATTTTAACGATTTTTATGTCGAATAACCGCCGCACATTGGGATACGGAAGTCAGATTTTGAAGCGATTTGCAACATATCTGCCAAAAAATTGCGTTTTTTGAGACTTCCCACTGAATGATTTACAGAAAATTGAATTTTTTGTTCAAAGCTCTTGCAATTTGCAATGATATGTGATATTATAGAAAGGTAGTTTTTAAACTAATATTATATTGACGGAGGTAATCAATATGGAATTTAAGAATTCTTATCTCAAGGATGTCATCGCAAGAGTTGAAAAGCGTAATCCCGGAGAGACTGAATTTCTTCAGACAGTAACAGAAGTTCTCGCAAGCCTCGAGCCTGTTATCGAGCAGAGACCCGACCTCGTTGAGGCAGGCGTTATCGAGAGAATGGTAGAGCCTGAAAGACAGATCTTCTTCAGAGTTCCTTGGGTTGACGACAATGGTAAGCAGCAGGTAAACCGTGGCTTCAGAGTACAGTTCAACTCTGCAATCGGTCCTTACAAGGGCGGCCTCAGATTCGCTCCTAACGTAAATCAGAGCATCATCAAGTTCCTCGGCTTCGAGCAGACCTTCAAGAACTCCCTCACTTCCCTTCCTATGGGCGGCGGCAAGGGCGGTTCCGACTTCGATCCACAGGGCAAGTCAGACGCTGAAGTAATGCGTTTCTGCCAGAGCTTTATGACAGAACTTTACAGACACATCGGTCCTAACCTCGACGTTCCTGCCGGCGACATCGGTGTAGGCGGTCGTGAAATCGGCTACCTCTTTGGTCAGTACAAGAGACTCCAGAACGAATTCTCAGGCGTTCTTACAGGTAAGGGCATTCCTTACGGCGGTTCTCTTATCCGTCCGGAAGCAACAGGCTTCGGCGCTGTTTACTACACAGTAAATATGCTCAACTACTTCAAGGACGATATAAAGGGCAAGACCTTCGCAATCTCCGGCTTCGGCAACGTTGCTTGGGGTACGGTACTCAAGGTTAACGAGCTCGGCGGTAAGGTTGTTACAATCTCCGGTCCTGACGGCTACATCTATGATGAGAACGGCATCAGCACACAGGAGAAGGTTGACTACCTCCTCGAAATGAGAGCTTCCTGCAGAAACAGAGTTCAGGATTATGCTGACAAGTTCGGCGTTCCGTTCTTCGCAGGCGAAAAGCCTTGGGGCGTTAAGGCTGATATACTTATGCCTTGTGCTACTCAGAACGAAGTTGGTATGGCTGAAGCTGAAAAGATTGTTGCTAACGGTGTTAAGTACTACGTTGAAGTTGCTAATATGCCTACAACAAACGAAGCTATCGCCTACCTCAAGGAAAACGGCGTAATCGTTGCTCCTTCAAAGGCTGTTAACGCAGGCGGCGTTGCAGTTTCCGGTCTTGAGATGTCTCAGAACTCTATGAGATACAGCTGGACAGCTGAAGAAGTTGACGAAAAGCTCAAGGGCATCATGAAGAACATCTTCAACAGCTCCGTTGAGGCTGCTAACAAGTACGGCCTCGGCGACGACCTCGTAGCAGGCGCTAATATCGCAGGCTTCCTCAAGGTTGCAGAAGCTATGAAGGCTCAGGGTTGCGTTTAATTTTCAAAACCTCACTATATAAAACGAAAAGACCGATAGATATGATCCTGTCGGTCTTTTTGCATAACGGAGAGGAAAATTAGGCGGAGCGATACCACCGTGATATGACAAACGCAAAAAACCGATACGGGCGGCGCTTACAGTGCTGATGCCCATATCGGTTTTATTAAATGCTTGTGTCAGACTTTATCCGCCTGCCGCTTATTATGCAGCGAGCGATGAGCTGCTGTCTGTTGCAGAGCTGTCTGTTGCGGAGCTGTCGGTAACAGATGAGTTGTCTGTAGTTCCAGTCTTGCCCATATCAGAGGACTTAACAGATGTAATGAGCTTTCCTGCAACGAGGTTGTCAGCCTTTTTTACATAAGTGTCGATAATTGACTGCATTGATTCGCTGTATGAAACATTAATCCATGTATCGTCGCTGTGGAGAGCGCCCGTGCTGTCGATGTAAGCTGAGTCGAATATTGCAACGAATGCGATAGTCTTCTTAACGTTTGCGCCGTTAACGACGAGCGTGAGTTCTGCTCTGCCTGTCTGGTAAAGGACGTTGTCCTGTGTTGCGATCTCGGCAGGAGCAACGAGGAATGTAGTGTCAAGAGTAATCTTGTCAACCTTAGCGATCGTGCCGTCAAGTGTAAGACCGCTGAGCCACCTGTCGCCTACTTCTCCGTTGATTGAGTCATATACAGGCTTCATAAGCGTATCAAAGTCGCAGCTTTTTGCGGAGGAAATATCATTGATATACTTATTTACTTCTGCAGGTACGGTAAAGGTCTTAGTAACCTTTTCAGACTCAAGTCTGAAGCCTGCGTCGGCAAGCTCTTCTGAGTACCAGTATGCACTGGCAGTAATTGTAAATGTGCTTCCCACATCGAGGTCACGAACATCGCTATAGTCATAGTCAAAGCTTACATATTCCTTTACTGCTTCTGCACAGCCGTCCTTGTTGATTTCTGCTCTGAGGTTAGGGCAAACGCCTGTATAAGTAATCTCTAATCCCTCGAACGGGTCGATAACTGTAAGCTCCTTGAGTCCGGAAACTGTAAAGTCCTTTGTGAGCTTTGTTTCGTCGTATGTATAATACTTGCCGTCATACATAAAGTAACCGTTTTTAATAGAGTACCAAGGGTCTGCTTCAATCGTTACAACATCGCCGTTCTTGAGGTCGTAGTGTGCTGTTGTGAAATAGTAGGAGAACTTATCCTTAGCATTTTCATTGAGGTTGGTATCGCTCCTCTCAGCCTCGCCGAATCCGTCGTTACCTGTAAACGTAACCTCATAGCCATCAAACGGGTCGATAACGATAGGCTCTACAAGGCCTTCAACCTTAATTGTGAAGCTGTCGCTTGTAAGCTTGATGTTTCTCTTTTCGAGCTTGGATTCCTTGTACTTAACCTTAACCTTGATTTCGTCGCCGTTAGAGAGGTTCTTCAAATCTTCCTCGTCAACAACGAACTCAACGTTATCAATAATTGCTTCCTGCATCTTCTTCATATCGGAATTGCCGTCTGCCTTTGTCCAAGCTTTCTTCATATCCTTCTTGTCGGTAGAAAGCCACTTCGAAGCCTTTGTGTTTATGAAGCTTTCATAATCTCTGTCTTCATAATACTTTGAATCGTAATATTCTGATTGATACTCATCGTAAGCATATCTCTCAAGATTATCAGCAGTTGCAAGGTAGATTTCTGCTTCTGCCTGACCGTTGATACCCGAATAGCTTACATGGTAAAGGTCAGCAGGGTCAATTTTCTGCCACTTTGTTAGCTGGGTGTAAATTACCACGCCGACAACCGCAAGAATAATTACTGCTGCTACGACTGCAGAGATGATAATAATCTTTTTCTTCTGTTCAGGCGACATAGGATTACTAGGTGCGATAGAGCCATCGCTTCCTACCGTGTCAACTGCCTTAAGCGGGTCATAAGCAAACTGGGACGGTTCCTGCTGAACAGGTGCCTGCTGTACCGGTGCTGCCTGCTGGACAGATGTCTGAGCAGCTTCCTGCTTTGCACCACAAGCTCCGCAGAAGCTTGCGTTGTCTTCAAGCTGTGCGCCGCAGTTTGCACAAAACTTACTCATGTAAATTACCTCCAATATATCATGATAATCCTATTATACATCACCGTTACGCCTAAAGTCAATAGTCTTTACCAATAACGTTTTTATTTTTATTAAATCTGATAATTGCAGGGGCTTCATAGGCAAAAAATAATATAATTTGTATAAGTATGCGTAAATTATTCTGAAGTTATTGCAGACTTCATCTGCGGAAGCTTCAGTATAAAGTAGGCTGCGACGACTGTTAAAATCATCTCAGGGAGCATAAATGTGCCATTATACGCAATAGAATATACCCATGCGTTATCCCACTCGCACCATATATCGAATATTACTCCGCCCGAAATAACGTGGCAGACAAAACGCAGGAATATTGCGAGGGCGATGCCCAGACAGACCCCGGAGTGACCTTTTTTCCGGAAGATGCCGGAAATGCCGAGCGAGGTAAATGCAAGCACATAGTCAATAAGGAAGCAGGCTACGACCGCTTGCTTTGTTAGTCCCCAGCTAAGTGCGGCGCTGAAATCAAACGCAAGCTGGACTAGAGAGTAGGCAAAGGCTGTGCCGAGTCCCCAGCCGACGCCATACTTTATAGATACTATGCATATCGGGAGCATACTGAGCAGAGTTATGCTTCCGCCGAGCGGCATTGTCACTGGTTTTATAAGGCTGAGGACGGTTGCGAGGGCAAGCATAATCGCACTTGTAACGAGTCTTACTGTTTTCTTGTGGCTAGAGATAGCTGATGTCATAAATAATTCCTTCTTTTCTGAGGCAATATCACACACAGCCTATGGGTATTGCCATAATTTTTATCTCAATTGAGAAAAATGACGAAAAACGCAGTATACATTTATAATTTCTGTCAATTTACAAAGCGCCTTTTATAATGTATAATAACATTGGACGATTTAGTTCACAAAAATTATTAAATATAGGGGGATACTACAATGAACATTTTCAAGAGAATTATCGCTGTAGGCGCAATGGCTGCGATGGCTGTAACAATGCTTACAGGCTGCGGCGCAGACGTAGAAGGCAAGTGGGAACTTACCGCAATGAGCGTCGACGGCGAAATGGTCAAGAGCAACGACGAGCAATACGCAGAGGCATTTGAAATGCTTGCTTGCAAGCTTGAATTCACCGACGACGAGATTACACTCGCTATTCTTGGCGAAAGCGAAACCTTTGATTACGAGATGGACGGCAACGATATCGTTGTTGAGGACGAAGAAGCTACTTCCGGCTACTCTTTCGAGTACGATGAGGACGACGACACCATTACTCTCCAGTACAACGGAGAAAAGATGATTTTTGAAAGAGCAGATTAAATTTCTGCAAAGATAATTTTTCAGCCGCCTTACGGGGCGGCTTTTGCTTTTGCGTCCTTACAAAACAAAAATGCTCCAGGTTCACGGAAGACCTAAAGCATTGAATAACGTTATTTCAGAATACATTCCTACGTCGGCATTATCCGAATCAGGTCAACGGTCGGAGAAAACACTCCCTCTCAGCCTGCTTTTGCAAGCTCCCTATTCATTTGTTCAGTTTTTCGATTTATGTCATTATAGCACGTTTTATCTGCCGTGTCAAGTGTGCATATGATATAATCCCGACCTGAAATGTCATGCGGCTGTAAAGGAGCAACGGCCGAAAAGGCAGCATTCCTTCTCCGTAGTATTTATCCCCTGGCCCGTGAGATGGCCATTTTCTCAAATCATTACATATTCTTTTTAATCCGCACTACCCAGTCGCTCATCGCGTCTACTGCTTCTGCATATTTACCGTAATCCAGTTGTGCTAAATCTGCAATAGATGTATCTATTTCCAAAATATCGGCTAAGGACACTATCCTTGCGTCGCTCTCTGTATGTTGTCCGCCGCATAGAAACTGCCAATAACCGTCTTCGTCATGAGAAACATATAATATCGGTTTATTTTCGTTCAGAACGTGACAACAGGTGAAACAGGCAGTGTTTGGAGAATCTTCAAACGGGAATTTTTTCATAATATTACCTCCGCAAATTCTGGTTTATCTTTCTGCTGATTATAACATAATGAGCTTACAAAGTAAAGGACACAGGAAACGCGCGGCTATTTTTATTCTTCAAATCTTTCAAGGAAGCTGTGTCTTTCCCAGCCTACCTTATACCCTACAAATGTATCGCAGTCGGCGTTATGTATGCTGTTGAAAATGTTCTTTTTTACCCTCGGATTGAGTTTTTCAAGCTCTGAGATAATCTTTTTGGTTTCGGCTCTCTTTGATGCGTCCTCGCCCGAAGCGTACTTGCAGGCGCATCTTATAAACTCCAGCCCGTTATGCTCGCACCAACGGATTATGGCGTCCTCTTTTACCATGTACATAGGTCTGATAAGCTCGATATCCTCAAAATTGCGGCTCTTTATTCTCGGCAGCATACCCTGAAGCTGTGCGCCGTAGAGCATCCCCATAAGCGTTGTTTCTATCACATCGTCAAAGTGATGACCGAGAGCCATTTTGTTGCAGCCAAGCTCCTTTGCCTTTTTATATAACCAGCCACGCCTCATTCTTGCGCAGATACCGCAGGGGGATTTATCGGTATTTTCCGCCGCCTCCAGTATGTTCGTTTCAAACATCACCGTATCAATGTCAAGAAGCTTACAGTTATAGAGCAGCTTCTGCCTATTCTCCTTACTGTACCCGGGGTCCATTGAGATAAACTTTACCTCCACGCCGCCCTTTTGCTTTTCATACCATTTCATCAGCATTGCGAGGATTGCGGAGTCCTTGCCGCCCGACACGCATACGGCGACTTTATCGCCGTTTTCTATAAGCTTATATTTTTCTATTCCGTCATAGAACGGCTTTAAAATATCCTTTGAGAAATCGGTCGTAAGGCTTCTTATCGCCCTTTCGGAAAAGCTAAGCTCCCGTCCCATTTGCAATCTCCTTTATAACCTCTCCTGCGATAATAAGTCCTGCTACTGACGGCACGAACGCAACGCTTGCAGGTACGGATCTTTTATGAGCGTCAGGTTTGCACTCTTCCCTTTTTTGCACGGCTTCCTCTGTAGAATACACCACCTTGAGCCGCTCTATCCCACGCTTTTTCAGTTCTCTGCGCATAACCCTCGCAAGCGGACAGACGGACGTTTTGTAGATATCCGAAACCGCAAGCTTTGTAGGGTCAAGCTTGTTTCCTGCACCCATTGAGCTTATGACGGGTATGCCGCAATCGTTTGCCGTTTCGATGATTTTAAGCTTTGCCGTAACTGTATCCACGGCATCTATAACATAGTCGTACTGTGTAAAATCAAACTTGTCGGCTGTTTCAGAAAGGTAGAAAACGTTATGGGCAGTTACCCTGCATTCTGGATTTATTGACAATATACGCTCTTTTGCCGCCTCGACCTTCGGCATACCGACAGTGTTCACTGTTGCGATGATCTGCCTGTTAATATTAGATAGCGAAACGGTATCGCTGTCTATCACGTCGATTGAGCCTACGCCGCTTCTTGCAAGAGCTTCCACCGCATATCCTCCGACGCCGCCGACGCCAAAAACTGCGACTCTCGAATTTTTAAGTCTTTCCATTGCTTGCCGTCCGAGGAGCGCTTCGGTTCTTTGAAAAATCTCTTTCCTGTCCATTAAAACATCTCCGAGGACAGATACCGTTCGCCTGTATCGGGGAGGATAACCACAATATTCTTGCCCCTGTTTTCTTTCTTCTTGGCAAGCTCTCTTGCTGCGGAAAGCGCCGCACCTGAGGATATTCCGACCAGAATTCCCTCCAGCCTTACTATCTCAGCGCCGCAGGAGAGTGCGTCGTCATCTGTTACTGTCACGACCTCGTCAATGATATCCCTGTCAAGCAGATCCGGCACAAAATTTGCGCCTATACCCTGGATTTTATGGCTTCCTGCCACGCCCTTTGAAAGAAGCGGCGATGAAGCAGGCTCTACTGCGACGACCTTGACTGACAGAATTTTCTCTTTCAAATATTTTGCCGTGCCGGAAAGAGTTCCGCCCGTTCCGACGGCAGAAACGAATATATCGACCTTGCCCTCCGTCGCTTCAAAAATTTCCGGGCCTGTTGATTCATAGTGCGAGAGGGCGTTTGCCTTGTTGTCAAACTGACCTAAGATAACAGAGCCTTCGATCTGACCTTTAAGCTCGTTCGCCTTTTCAACGGAGCCTGCCATACCCTTTTTACCGTCTGTCAGCACAAGCTCTGCGCCGTAGGCAGAGAGCAGCTTTCTTCTCTCTAAACTCATAGTTTCGGGCATTGTGAGAATAAGGCGGTAGCCTCTTACAGCGCATACTGCCGCAAGTCCTATGCCGGTATTTCCGCTTGTAGGCTCAATAATCGTTGCGCCCTTCTTGAGCAAGCCCTTTTTCTCTGCGTCGTTTATCATCCAGAGTGCGGCTCTGTCTTTTGTACTGCCTGCCGGATTTTGCCTTTCAAGCTTTGCGAGGACGCAGGCTTCAAGACCATATTTCTCCCCGAACCTATTAAGGCGGAGGAGCGGTGTGTTTCCGATAATTTCGGTAACGTCGTTATATATTTTCATAGATATCATCCTTTCTAAAGTTACAGCGTGAAAAAATGAATCTTCACGCTGACATTATAATACGGTAATTATTCTGTTATCGGCTGATTTTTGTTCGCAAAGCTTCTGAGCGCAGAATACACGACAGACGTTATAGGAATGAAAACAATCATACCGAGGAGTCCAAAGAGGTCGCCGCCTATAAATACTGCGAGGAGTGTAAGGAGCGGAGGCAGACCTACCGAACCGCCTACAACCTTTGGGTAGATTACGTTGCCCTCAAACTGTTGGAGGACAAAAAACAGTATGATGAACCAGAGCGCTCTTACGGGCGACTCAATCACCATAAGCAATGCGCCGACCACAAGTCCGATAAATGCGCCGAAAATAGGAACGAGCGCCGTAATAGTAATCAGAACGCTTATCATAAGCGCATAAGGAAAACGCAGGATCGTCATAGAAATAAAGAACAGGCTTCCCAATATGCAGGCTTCCAAGCACTGACCCGTGATAAAACTTCTGAACACCTTTGAAACTCCATGCATGGACGAAAGCAGCTTTTGTGCCTTTTCCGGCTTTAGATACGCAAAGAGGAGCTTTTTGACCTGTGCGGAAATTCTTTCCTTATCGGTGAGGACAAACAGTATTATCATAAGCGAGGTCACTATATAATATGCAACCTTTACTGCGGATTTTAATGCTCCGAACGCAAAGCCCATTACTGCGGCAGATCCCGAAAGCGCCCAGTTTAAGATGCTGTCAAGCGCCTTGTCCTTATCAAAATTGAAGATATAATCTGCTATTGTAGGAGAAAAGTTGTAGATTTCTTCACGTCTTTCCGCAAGCTGATTTGGAATTTCGGCTACCGTATCCACAAGACTGCTTACGCTCTTTCCAAGCTCGGGGACAATCAAAACTGCTACAACAGTGATAATAGTGCAAAGCAGCACGATCGTAAGCAGCATACAGCCTGCTCTTACAGCCTTTTTAGCACCCTTTGAGAATTCCTTTTTCTTAAACAGCTTATAAAACAGCCTTTCGATTGCGCTCATGGGTATATTTATAACGTATGCGATTGCCAGACCTAGTATTATAGGAAAAAGTACCGACGCCACAATGCCCAGAGCGTAGGCGACCTTGTCTGTATAGACTACGCAATACAAACAAAGCAGGAAGAAAAATATTACGCCGAAAATTCTTGTAAGGACTGCTTTTTTCATCGCACGGTTTCCCTCAACTTTCAATATCTAACAAAAAAGCTTGCCATTCTTAAACTTGAAGAACAGAAAGCCCCAAAACACTTTTTCTAATCTGAAATGCCTTATACGGCTACAAGGTAATTGTAGCACAATTGCAATCTGTTGTCAAGATAATCCGCCTTGACAACGACCTTTAAAGAGTGGTATAATAGGACGGAAGGCGGTACAGAGTATGCTTCGCCGTCTTCGGGGGGGAAAGTCTGAAAGCAGATTTTCAGACTATGGGTTTTGCCTGAAAAACGCCCGAAATATCAGAAAAGAGGTGGACGCACGCTATATTACAAAGCGTGGTCAATATTTATGACAAATAAAAAAGGTCTTATCAAGCTTACCGCTTTACTATCTTCATTTCTTATAATGCTCGCAATCGTAGTTATCTCGTTCCAGTACAAGCAGGTTGAATACATTTTCGCAGGCGAGGCTGTTTCAGCTACCGTTATATCTGCCGACGGCAATGGAAACAATCAGCACGTCAAAGTTTCCTACATAGACGATGACGGCACAGAGGTTATCGCAGACGCCAATCTTAAAAAGGAAGCCGGCATCGGTGACAAGGTAAACGTTATTGCCTCTAACAGAAAGCCCAATGTAGTGCATCAGGTACCCAGCAGGCATATGATTTTAATGTTCGATATTGTGTTCCTGTTTCTGGAATTCTTAGGCTGGCTTGCCGTAGTATATTTTCTCAAAAAGCTCAAGAAATACAAGAAGCTCGCCAAGAAGGGCAAAAAAGCAACCGCAGTTATCAAGTCTGTAAAGAACACGAGCGGCGATCTTGAAGCAGATATCGAATTTGTAGACGACGGCGGCACAAAACGCTCGACTGTCTACTATCCTATTTCGGATATTCCCGAAACAGGCGAACAGCTGGATATAGTATATTATGTCAAGAGAACCGGCAAAATAGTCTTTATGGTTCCGAGCGATGAATAATCCGCAGATTTATTATAATACTCAAAAACCGATACGGGGAACAAACCCCATATCGGTTTTTTAATAATGCGGTTTAGTATATAATAGCGCCGAATTCTTTGGCAAGTTCCTTTAGCTCCTTGCGGTCGATACCGCACTGACTGTCGATAATCGCTCTGCCGTGGTAATACTCAAGCGCCATTCGCAGGGTATCTTCATCCCGTGCCGAGAACATAATCGGGAGGCTTATGTAGTGTACATTCTGGCTGAAGCGGAAGCCGTCGTCGTGAGTAGTTACCAGAATGTTTATAATATCGAACGACTCGTCCTCAAAATCGACAAGCTCGTCAGCCATATCGCACTCGATGTCAATCTGCTGTGACACGGAAACGCTTTCGGGATTCAGGAAAAATGCCTGCTCCTCGTTTGCGGCGATAAAGGAAATATCCTCTTTCAGGCTGAGCATAGAGGTAAAGTCCGCCTTTTTAAGCTCGACGCTCACAACGTCCTGCTCTGCACGGGAAATCTCTCTGCAGTCAAAGCACTCGACTCCGAGCGACAGAAGCTTTTTAATCTCGCTGTACATAACCTTCCCGGCAGACAGTCTTGTGAAAATCGGGATTTTTGCGTAAGGATAGAGCTGCTTGTAAAGCCTCTCCATATCCTCGGCAGGACAGCCGTCAAACGGCTTTATTCCGAATGCGGACAGTCCCAAATCCTGGAGGGAAATTAGGTACGCAAGCTCACGTCCGCCGAGTGAATCAAGCTCCTCGTCTTTGACCTTGAGCATAACTATAATAGGCTTTTTCAGTTTGCGGCAGGCAAGGACTGCGGCTCTTATTTCGGACAGCTCCTCCATATCCTCGATAAGAAAAAGCTCCGTACCCTCCTCGTTCATCTCATACGCCTTATCATAAAACACATCTCTCATTTTGTAGAAGCTAAGCTCGCCGAACGGCTCGCACAGCTCGCCTAAGGTCGTGAGGACTCCTACGTTCAGGCTTTCGTTAATTAGTCTTGGTACAGATAATCGACTGTCGTCCATTTTATTCTAAAACCCTTTCCCCGACATTTTTATTATGAGTCGGCTTTAACATCCAAATTTATTTCGTAATCACCGACGTAGCTTGAATTTATGTCAAGTACATATTTGAAATCAAGCGTTCCGCCGTTTTCCGTGATTGTTGACTTTATTGAGCTTGTTGTGACGCCTACCATAAGGTCGCCGTAGGGTGTGCCATAGTGGCAGTGATGCTTCTTGCCCTTCTCCAGAATAAGGGTAGAGCTTGCGGCTCCCGTTCTCTCCATCGTAACCTTGCTGTCGGAAACTACGGTAAGCTTTGTGGTAGAGCCTGCAAAGCCTGTTGCGTCCGTTTCATTATAGGAAATCTCATAGCCTGCGTCAGTCATTCTGAGAAGCCCTTCGGAGAAAAGCTCGACCTTTGATTTATCCTCCCCGTCGCTTTGCAGACTGACAAGCCTGAGCATTATTTTTTTATCCATTTAAAATCACCTTTGTTTTATAGCGTGCATTTTGAGATTTCGGCTGTAACCTCGTTTCCCAAAAATGCGGTAACGTTCTCCGAGAAAAGCTCCTCGCTGTCAGTACAGAAAAGCTTACAGCTTCCCTCGCCCTCTCTGTCGTTCAAAAGGTCACGCTTCATAAGCTCCTTTGCGGCAAATCTTGCTGCCTCTGCTCCGGGAGAGATAAGGGAAACCCTGTCGCCGAGGATATCGGCAAAGATATCTTTAAGCAGCGGATAATGCGTGCAGCCCATAATAAGCGTATCGACATTCTCCTTTTTCATAACGTCAAGATATTCCTCGGCAACGAGTCTTGTAACCTTGTTGTCGACATTTGTATAGCCGTTTTCAACGAGCGGCACAAAAAGCGGGCAAGCCTTTCCGACGACCTTTATGTCGGGGCAAAGCTCTCTGAGCGCCCTTCCGTAGCAGCCGCTTCTGATTGTTGCAGGCGTACCTATTACGCCTATTCTGCGGTTTTTAGTTTGTGCGTAGGCAGACTTTACGGCAGGATATATAACTCCGCTGTAAAGCTCCGTCCTGCTCCCGTCGAAGAGATTTTCCGTCATAAGCACGGACGAAACCGTACCGCAGGCAATCAAAATCATCTTGACGTCAAACTTTTCCAAAAATGCGATATCCTGTCTTGCGTAGCAGGCGATCGTTTCACGGCTTTTTGTACCGTAGGGTACTCTTGCCGTATCGCCAAGGTACACTATATCCTCATTCGGCAGAAGCTTTCTCAGCTCCTCTAAGCAGGTAAGTCCGCCCACTCCCGAATCGAAAACACCGATTGGATTTCTGTTCATCGTATTTCTCCTTTAACGCAAGACTATCTTCCTGCTCTTTCAAGAGCGAGAGTAATAAGTCTGTCCATTTCGTTGTCAGCGTCGACGCCCTCATGCTCCATAAGCTTTGGATACATACTTATCGGGGTATGTCCCGGCAGGGTGTTAATCTCATTGAGGACGACCTCTTTATCGTCGGTCAGGAAGAAATCGACTCTTGCAAGTCCCTCGCAGCCGATAGAGCGGTATGCCTTTTCTGCCACGGCTCTTATGCTCTTTATCTGTTCCTCCGTAAATCTTGCAGGAATAAACGTCTGCTCCGTAGGGTCGTTATATTTTGACTCAAAATCGTAAAAGTCATTCGCAGGCGCAATCTCTCCGATAGTTGAAACGATGAGCTTATCGTTTCCCATAACAGCGCACTCGCACTCTATGCCTGTAAGTCCCTGCTCTATGACAAGCTTTGAATCGTACTGAAATGCGAGCTTTATGCCGTTTTTAAGTTCATCAACGGTATATGCCTTGGAGATGCCGACTGACGAGCCTGAGCGTGACGGCTTTATAAAGAGCGGATATTTGAGCTTTGAGGTAATCTCCACGCACTTTTCGTCAAGCATCGGGAGGTCGTTTTCTCTCACCGACACCCATTTTGCCATTTTCACGCCGCAGCTTTCCAAAATTCTGTGCGTAAATTCCTTATCCATACAGCAGGCGGACGAGAGCATATCGCAGCCGACAAACGGAAGCTGTGACATTTGAAACAGTCCCTGAATTGTGCCGTCCTCGCCATTTTTGCCGTGAAGTGCGGGGAAAACGCAGTCTACCTTGATTTTGGAGATACTGCCTTTGTCACTTGTCTGAATAAAACCGCTGTCGGTAGGGTCCGGACTTAAAATGCAAGGCGACGTTTTGCCCGAAGTCCAACTGCCGTTTTTGATATTCTCGGTTTCGCCCTCATACCTGAGCCATCTGCCCTCTTTTGTTATTCCGATCATTACAACATCGTATTTATCTCTCGGTATGCTGTTTATGATATGCGTTGCGGAGATGAGAGATATATCGTGTTCGTTTGATTTTCCGCCGAAGATTACTGCGACTGTTAGCTTTTCCATTCTGCTGTCAATTCCTTTCAATCTATGTCTATATATTATAATGCGAGTTGTTAAGTTATTATTATAACATATAATTTATAAAATTGCAACTATAAAGAAAATGGGATACATTGGCACTTGTAGTGCTACAATAGAAATTGGACAAAATTAAGAAAAAAGAAAAGAGAGATAGACGAAAATCTGTTAGAATAAAGTTACCACACTCAAATTCGGAACAGAAAGGAAGACTATCTCTCATGAATAGTATAACACAAGATATGAAATTTCGTCAATCCCTAATGAAATATGCAGAAAAATACGGAGTAAGCCGAGCAAGCAGAAAATACAACAAAGGCAGGTCGTATATATACTTCTGGAAAAACCGCTGGGACGGCAGTGTGGAGTCCCTTGCAGAAAAGTCCAAGCGACCTCATCATCATCCAAATGAGCATACCAAAGAAGAAATAGAATTAATTAAGCGTTATCATCGCCGCAATCCTACTCTCGAGCTTCCTGAATTGTGGCACAGGTTAAGAAAACGTGGGTATACACGATGTCTTGAAAGTCTTTACAGAGTTATGAAAAGACTTGGGCTGCTTCCTGAAAAGCCAAAGAAACCAACGTATAAAGCCAAACCATATGAACAGATGACATACCCCGGAGAACGTGTACAGGTAGATGTGAAGGTAGTTCCGAGAAAGTGTATAGCCAACTCTGATATGAAGCTGTACCAGTATACTGCGATCGATGAGTATACCAGGATAAGATTTTTATACGGATACGAAGAGCAAAGCACCTATTCTTCGGCAGATTTTGCAAAGAGATTGGTGAAATGGTATAAGCGCCGTGGAATAACGGTAAAGTGTATTCAGACTGACAATGGGTTTGAATTTACAAACCGATTTTCACCAAGTAGAAAAGATAAGAAAACACTTTTTGAAAATACGCTTTATCAGCTCGGTATTAAACACAAACTGATACGTCCATATACACCAAGGCATAATAATGGCAAGGTGGAGCGAAGCCACCGTGAAGATCATAATAAGTTCTATTCCTGCCATAGTTTCTATTCATGCGCCGATTTAAACGTGCAGCTAGCTGCACGTTTAAATCGAACAAACAACCGTCCTATGCGTCCTCTTAACTGGCTTTCGCCTATCGAATTTCTTATGGACACTGTCCAATATGATTGACAAACCTACAAAAGAAAATGGGATACATTGGCGCTTATGGGAAATACGGAAGGACGTGATATTGCGAGGAAAAAACTACCTTTTATTCTCTTAAAACCGCACAAAAAACAGCAAGCGGCACAACGCCGCCTGCTGCCGGAATATTATCTTGTTTTATTCTTACATAATCTGTCCGATTTCGTCGCCGTAGAGGTCTTCCATATCATCCATTAAATCCTTATAGTCGTCAGGATCTATACCCCCAATATTGCCGGACATACTGCCCATAATGCCCTCAAGTCTTTTCTCGAAAGCTTCGGTATCGACTGTTGCGCCGTACTGCTCCATTTGATCCTCGTCTGTGATATCGTAGACCTGACCGCTTGGAATCTTAACGTCGGAAGCCTTTGTTTTCTTGCCTGTAAGAGTTGCGGAGATAAGCTCCTCGCCCTGCATCTTTGCAGAGAATGAGAGGTCAAGCTTATCTGCGGTTGAATCGGACTTTGCCTCGAAGGAAGCTACCGTCTGGCCGTTTTCCTTCACAGAAGCGCTCATTGTACCCTGGAATGCGCCTGTTTCCTCGTCAACGATTTTGAAATCGTCGATTGAGAATGTCATATTAACGCCGTCTGCATTAAAGTTAGCGTCAACATTTGTGATATAGCCGTCTGTTGTTGCGCTCATATCGAAGCCTTCCTTAACGCCTTTCTCTGTGATATCAAAATCGAGGCAGAATTCGGAATCTGTTATGTAGTATACAAAATTGACCTTACTTCCATCTGCTTCATATCCAAAACCTGCGCAAGTGTCGTCCTGGTAGTAGATATCAAAGGTTATAGGCTCGTTATCCATTTCGCCCTGTTCAGGTACATCTGCAAGGTAAAGGTCGATTTGCTCAACAAGCTCTTCCTTTGTCATACCGCTTCTCTGTGCCATAAGGTCGAGCATTGTATCGTCCGTCTTGAGCTTTTCTGCGAGAGCCTTAACAGTATTTACGGCGTCGGCTTCTGTCAGAGTTACGGTTTTCTTGTCGAGTTCATAGGAAACATCGCCAACCTCGCCCGTAATTTTGCCTGCGTCTGCCTGCTGTGGAAAAGTGTCCTTAACTATTGTGAAATATCCCTCGAGCGATTCTTCAAGCTGTTCTACATCCAGCTCAGGAATATCCATATTTTCAAGTCCGCCCATTGCTGCTTCATATTCTCTGAGCAGTTCGTCATACGACATACCGTATTCTTCTTCGATCATATCTGTGATCATCTGCTCTGCGCCTGCTTCTGTAACTAGCATATAAGCAGGAGAAAGCTCAGGAATACCGATATAGACATTGCCGTTTTCGCCGTCTCTTACCATATCGAGAGTTGCGATTGCGTCCTTGCCGTATTTTGCACCTATAATAGTCTGGGCATTGCCGTTTTTAGCCTTGGCTTCGGCAGAAATAGTGATTGTTTCGGTCTTTTTACCTACGATAAGCTCGCCCAAATCAATTTTAAGCTCTGCGGAATAGCCTGTGTCTGTTTCACCCGAAAGGGCCTTTTCGATAGTTTCTCCCGTATTTGAAACAGAGCTGAATACTGTACCTACGTTTTCCTTTATGGTTTTCTTTTCTTCGTCGCTGTCGCCCTCAATCTTTCCGCATCCGCTGAGCATTGCTGTTGATGCAAGAATAACTGAAACGGTAAGAGCAAGAAGCTTCTTTGAAAGCTTTGTCATGATACTTACCCCCTTGGTAAAGTAGCTTACGCAGGGGTATTTCCCCTGCTTCTTACCGTATTATATCAGTTATTTAATCATTTGTCAAGCATTTGAGTAACTTTTATTTACCCTTACCCAAAAGTATACCCGTTTGCCCTCAATTCGTCTATAACATCGCCAAGCACCTCGGCATTCGTGCTTGAAACAGAGTGGAGGAGGTAAACTGCGCCGTCGTGTGCGGAGGACACGATTTTCTCCTTTGCCGTCTGTGGGTCTGGCTGGTTATTTACGTCCCAGTCGCAGTAGGCAAAGCTCCACAGAAGCGTTTTGTATCCGCATTCCTGCGTTGCGGCGAGAGAGCTTTCGGAATACTCGCCCATAGGCGGACGGAACAGCGTCATATCGTAGCCATAGGTTTCTTTCACATAGCTATGGAGGGAGTTTACTTCTTCCAGGCACTCGTCATATGACAGGTCGGGCATAGAGTAGTGCGACATAGAGTGGTTGCCTAAAGTATGCCCCTCGTCGATCATACGCTTTACAAGCTCCTCGTTTCGCCTTGCGTAGTCGCCGACGAGGAAAAATGTCGCTTTTACGTTCTTTTCCTTTAAAGTATCGAGGATTTTTTCGGTATATCCGTTTTCATAGCCCTGGTCAAAGGTGAGGTAGATCGTCTTTCCGCTGTTTTCCATTAAGGCGTATGCGTCATACTTACCGTACTGTGCATTGAAGTCCGATGCGCCGACCGGCACATTCTTATCGTCGACTATGACGCCCTGTCCGTAGCCGTGTTTTTCGGTATCGAATGAGGCGTTTTCCTTTAGTGCGATGATCTTATTTGCCACGGCGGAAACGCTGCTTTCCGCTTTGTCCTTACAGATTTCGATAAGTCTGTCCTCAGAAATGCCTGTAGCGGCGGCGGTTATTGTGAGTGCGCCGACTAAGGCCAGAGCCGATTTTATAATTTTCATAACAGTTTTTGTTCCTTTCTTTTTCACATATGATGCTGTCGTTAAACAAAGCTGTGCAAACAATGCGGTCAGTATTATTATCGGCAAAAGTTTATTATTTATGAGAACAAAAATAAGCTGTGCATCTTTTTGACGCACAGCTTATCTTAAAGCTTCAAAAATTACATATTGATGTATGATTTTACGAGGACGTGAAGAAGTTCATCTCTGTCAATTCGGCGCACTACGCTTCTTGCGTTATTGTATGTGGTTATGTATGTCGGGTCCTCAGACAAGATATAACCTACGATCTGATTGATAGGGTTGTAGCCCTTTTCCTTCAGTGCCTCATAAATTATCATCAGATTTTTTCTCAGCTCATTTTCCTTCTCGTCACGGATTTTGAAGGTCATTGTCTGTTCATGCATTAGCTTGCGCCCCCTTATAAAAATTTGCTTGTACTTATTATATCCTATTTTATTTTAAATAACAAGCACTTTTTGAAGATTTTTGAAAATTTTCACATTTCTTTTCGCAAATTTCAGCCAAATTCTACGAACGAAGCTCAGCGCCAAGCTCTGAAAGCGCCTTGAGTACACGCTTCATAGCCGAGTCTGCCTGCTCGTCCGTAAGAGTTCCCTCGTGCGAGCGCATTACTATCGAGTAGGAAACCGACTTCTTGCCGCTTTCGACCTGCTTGCCCTTATAAACGTCAAACAGCTCGATGCTTTCAAGCGTCTTTCCTACTGCACCCTTGATTGCCTTTTCAAGCTTTGCAACAGGGATTTCGTCGTCGCACACTACAGATATATCTCTTGTTGTGGCAGGATACTTAGGAAGCGGCTTGTATATTCTTTCGTTTGTGGAGAGAGCCATAATCTCAGGGAGATTGAGTTTAGCTACATAGCATCTTGCGGAGATGCCGTAGTTTTCCATAGTCTTGCGGCTAAGCTCTCCGAGGATTGCGAGCGCCTGTCCGTCCTTCGTTATTACCGCAACTCTGCCCGGGTGGAATGCGCAGACCTCCTCAAAGCCGCATCCGGTCTTGGCGGCCTCTACCTCGTAATCGTAAAGACCTATTCTGTCGAGGAGCGCTTCGACTGCGCCCTTCAGTGAGAAGAAGTCAATTCCGCCTGCCGTATCGTATGCGCCTATCGTAAGTCTTGCAGGCTCAACGGGTAGTACCTCTCCGTCAACGGGGATATACTCGTTGCCAAGCTCAAAGAGCGATGCGTATGCGTTTCTGTTATTGTAGTTCTTAGCTAAGATCTCGCACATTGACGGGATAGCGGTGGTTCTCATAATGCTTGTATCCTCGCCGAGAGGGTTTGTGATAACTACCGCATTACGGAGATTGCTGTCGGCAGGGAGGCAGATCTTGTCGAGATACTTTGGCGAGATAAACGAATAGGTAGTAATCTCGTTATAGCCGAGGGCGAGCATCGCTCTCTTTACTTCTCTTTCAAACTTCTGCTTCGGAGTACGCTGTGCCTGAGCTACTCCCCTTATAATTGTTGACGGGATATTGTTATAGCCGTAAAGTCTTGCGACTTCTTCTGCTATATCCGCCTTGTTTTCAATATCTATTCTATAATACGGAGCGTATGCCATACCGTTTTCTACCTTAAAGCCGAGGCTTTCGAGGTACTTGACCATGTCAGCTTCGGGAATTTCTGCTCCGAGGAAGCCGTTTATCCACTCAGCGTCAAACTTCACGCCCTTTGGTGTCTTGTCTGACTTGTCGCAGTCGATGATCGTATTCACAGGCTCGCCTGCGCCGAGCATTTCCACAAGCTCCAATGCTCTCATAAGTGCGGGAACGCACTGCTGAGGATTGAGTCCCTTTTCAAATCTTGAAGAAGCGTCCGTTCTCATACCGAGCTTCTTTGCAGTCGTTCTTACGCTTGCTCCGTCAAAGCAGGCAGACTCGAACACGACTGTTGTGGTGTCGTCCATAATTCCGCTGAACTCTCCGCCCATTACTCCTGCGACAGCGACAGGCTTCTTTCCGTCAGCGATAACGAGCATTTCCTCGGAAAGCTCTCTTTCAACGCCGTCGAGCGTCATAATCTTCTCGCCTGCCTTGGCGTTTCTGATTACGATGCTAGCGTCCTCAACATAGCGCAGGTCGAATGCGTGCATCGGGTGGCCGTATTCAAGCATTACATAGTTTGTGATGTCAACGAGATTATTGATAGGTCTTACGCCGCTTGCACGGAGTCTTTCCCTCATCCATCTCGGCGACGGCTCGATTTTTACGTTCTTGACTATTCCCGCCATATATCTGGGGCAGAGCTTTTCGTTCTGAATATCCACCTTGAGCATATCGTTTATATTGCCGTCTATGCCCTTATATACAGGCTCTTTGATATCGGCAGGGAGATTAAACGTGGCAGCTGTTTCTCTTGCAAGGCCTATAACCGACATACAGTCTGGTCTGTTAGATGTGATTTCAAACTCCACGCAGGTATCGTCAAGACCGATCGCCTTGTGGATATCCATACCGAGGGTCTTGTCGCAGTCATCGCCGAGGAGGAAAATTCCGTCCTCGATTGCGTAAGGGAAGTCGTGCGTTGTAACGCCAAGCTCGCCTATCGAGCAGAGCATACCGTTTGACGCAACGCCACGGAGCTTGCCTTTCTTTATCTTCACTCCGCCGGGGAGCGTAGAGCCGTCGAGAGCGACAGGAACATAGTCGCCTGCCGAAACGTTAGGTGCGCCTGTAACGATCTGTATAGGCTCGCCTGCTCCGACGTCTACCTGACAAACCACGAGGTGGTCGGAATTTTCGTGGGGCTTAACCTCCAGCAGCTTTCCGACAACGACGTTTGAAATCTCGCCGCCCTCTTTTTCGTAGCGTTCAACCTTTGAGCCTGAAATAGTAAGGCCCGAAACAAATTCCTTTATCGGCATATCGCATTTTACATAATCTGCGAGCCATTTCATTGATAGATCCATAATTATTTATACCACGCAAAAAGCGTGTATCCTCCTCTCTTTATATTAGAACTGCTCCAAGAATCTCATATCGTTCTCGTAGAGAAGTCGCATATCCTTGATTTCAAAGTTACCCATTGTAATTCTTTCAAGACCGATACCGAATGCGAATCCGCTGTAAACCTCGGGGTCGATACCGCAGTCGGAGAGAACCTTGGGGTGAACCATACCTGCGCCGAGAATTTCGATCCAGCCCTCGTTCTTGCACATAGGGCAGCCCTCGCCGCCGCAGTTATAGCACATAAGGTCAACCTCGGCTGACGGCTCTGTGTACGGGAAGTGGTGCGGACGCAGGCGGATTTTTGTTTCCTCGCCGTAAAGACGTTTCATAAGCAGCTCCAGCGTTCCCTTGAGATCCGCCATAGTTATGCCCTTGTCGATAACGAGTCCCTCGATCTGGTGAAAGAGCGGCGAATGCGTTGCATCGACTGCGTCGGAGCGGTAAACTCTGCCAGGCGAGATAATTCTGATAGGCGGCTTCTTGTTCTCCATAGTTCTTATCTGGACGGAGGAGGTCTGCGTTCTCAAAACTACGTTTTCGTTGATATAAAATGTATCCTGCGTATCTCTTGCAGGGTGGTGCTTTGGCATATTGAGCGCTTCAAAGCAGTAGTGGTCCGTTTCTACTTCAGGGCCTTCCACTATTTCAAAGCCCATACCGAGGAAAATCTCCTCGACCTCTTCAAGGGTCTTGTTGAGAGGATGCAGCTTTCCTATCTTTGCCTTTTTACCCGGCATTGTAACGTCGAGGGTTTCCTCCTTGATGAGTCTTTCCTGCTCGGCGTTCTTTATTGCGGCTGCCGTTTCGGAGATTGCCTCCTCTATATCCGCTCTTACCTTATTTGCGAGCTGACCGATAACGGGGCGCTCCTCTGCCGTGAGAGAACCCATCTGCTTTAAAATCGCTGTAAGCTCGCCCTTTTTGCCGAGAAACTTTACTCTCAGCTCCTCGACAGCCTTAGCGTCTGCCGCCTCGGAAAGCTGCTGCTTTGCGAGGACTTCAATCTGTTCAAGCTGCTGTTTCATATCCATTTATTTCACTGACCTTTCTGCCGACATCGGCTTGTTTTTTATTTATACAGGCATACAAAAAGAGTCCTATCCCTTATAAAAGGACAAGACTCCGGCAAAATCCTGCTTATTACCACCTTTTAAAGAAGCAATCACTTCCGCAGCTATAACGGCGCTTTCCCGTTTCCGCTTACTTGCACAGCATCGCTTCTGCGCTTTGAGCAAAACCACTCGTGAGTGAACTTCGGTTATCCGTTGCCTGTTGCCGATTTCAGCAGAATGAATTTTCTCACCCTACGGCAACTCTCTGAAAGCAACCCACAGACGACCTACTCTCTCAGTCAGCGTGTTTGATTATGGATTAAATTTTAGTGTACTCTGCTATTGTAGCACATTTGATTTAAAATTTCAAGTCCTGATTTTAAACGGACAAAATTTCTTCAAGGGCTACGTTTTTTTCAATCGACTCTGACGACCCGATAAGTCTGTTCAGCCCGTCGGCTTTAAGCTTCTTGTGCAGAATTTTAACGCCCTCGTCAAGCAGTGCGTAGCCACGCTCTATTCTGTGGTAGTCGCTTCCGAGTGCGTGGACACAGCCGTTTTTGATAAGCTTTATACATTTTCTTCTGAGCGAAAACTTTCTAAGCGAGGTGCAGTTTATCTGACCCAACACATTTTCCTCGGCAAAAAGCTCCTCTATTTCAGCAAGCGAATTGTTCGCAAGATATCTTTCGATGTGTGCGACCAGAACATTTACGCCTCTTGTATCTGCCAATTCATAAAGCGACTCGTACATACTGCCCGAAAAATGGACATACGGCATCTCTATAAGCACATAGTCGGTATTCTCAAGCTTCAAAAGGTCAAGCTCTTCCTTTTCAAGCTGCTTTGACAGCAGCACCTCCGCACCCAGTCTAAGCTTTGGGTGTTCAGGCTTTATGTACCGCATCAGCCTTTCGTATGCCGCCTGCCGTTTGTTTAAAAAGCTATCAAGGCTTTGCTTATGCGGATAGAAATGCGGCGTGCAAAAGAGTATTTCCACCCCTGCTTTCGCCATCATATCGAGGATCTCGACGCTTTCTTCGATATCCTTTGCTCCGTCGTCGATGCCCGGCAAAACGTGTGAATGAAAATCAATAAGCTTCATTAATCTTCACTGCCCGACGCATTATGTCCGTAGCCATATCCGCCATAATTATAACCCTTGCCGTAATAGCCTCCGCCCGACTTCTGCTTACAGCAGGTCTTGATAAAGCCTAATACCTTGCCGTTTGCAAGCTCAATCTGAGAAAGCGCTGACTGGATATCGCCGTGTTTTGTATAGTTATCCCTGATTACAAACAGCATACCTGCTGAAACGGGCGTTAAGAGAAGTGCGTCGGAAACGACGTTTACAGGGGGCATATCCACGAAGATATAATCGTAGTGTCCTGAGAGAACGTCGATAAGCTTCTTCATATTATCTGAGCCTAAAAGCTCTGCCGGATTTGGCGGAGTAGGACCTGCGGTGATAATGTCGAGGTTATCTCTTATATTGCTCTTGATAGCTTCTGCAACTGTGCACATTCCTCCGAGAACGGAAGAAAGTCCTACCTTTCTGTCGAGTCTTTCAAACAGCTTATGGACGAAAGGCTTTCTCATATCTCCGTCGATTAAGAGGACCTTTGCGCCTGTCATAGCAAAAGAAATTGCAATATTTACGGAAGTTGTTGTCTTTGCCTCGGCAGGATTAGACGACGTTACGGTGATAACTCTTGACGGACTTGTGGAGAGTGCGAAGTTAATGCTTGTTCTCGCTGACTTATATGCCTCAGTGATTACAAACTTAGTGTCGCTGCCTAAAATATGCCTTCTCGCCTCAGTGACCGTTGTTCTGAGGGAATTCTTCTGCCGGGAGTTTTTTCTTCCTCTACTGCTTCTTGTTTGCATACTCATAGCCGTTTCCTCCCTTCAGTTCAACATCAAAGTCAAGAATTTCCGCAAACACAGGGATTCCGTACATTTCTGCAAGGTTTTCCTGCGGCTTTACCTTTGTGTCGAGCAGGTCGATAACGACAATCACGACACCGGTAAGAACCAGTCCTGCGATAAATCCGATTAATATATTTCTCTTGACGTTCGGGGAGGAAGGCGTATCGGAATAGGAAGCTTCCGAGATCATCTCAACCGAGCCGATTTTTACGATATCTCTGTACACGTCGTTTGCATTATTTGCAATAAGCGATGCGATTTCCTGTGAAAGCATGGGGTCGTCGCTTATTACGGTTACGTTCATGACCTGATTTTCATTTGTCGAGGTAATTGTAATCATCTTTTTTATGTTATTTGCAGTTATATCTTTATATCCTGCTTCTGAGAGAGCCTCCTCAACCTTATTCAGCATTCTGTCGCTTGTAAAGATGTCCTGACACACCTTTGCGAGCGATGATGCGGCGACCATATCGCTTGACGAAATAGAGGACGACGAATTATCTCCGCCTACATCTTTATTCTGCACATACATCATAGCAACGGACGTATATTCCTCGTCAACGGCAAGAACCGTATATGCTCCGAAGGCAGAGGCAGCGACTACGGCTGCAACAATAATTATCCAAATTTTACTGAGCAGGAGCGAAAATATTCTTTTTAGGTCTATTGTAACTTCCCGGTTTTTATTTTCCACCTGAAAAAACCTCCTTGCATAATAATAGATGTTACCATTATATCACTAATCATTCATAATGTCAACCGGTTTTACTCTCGGTATTCCCTTAAAAAGCGCCTGTCTTTTCGGTCAAGCTATCAATACGCCCCAAGGTATTCCTCCAAAGTCAGATCGCTGTTATATATTCTTCTTGCGTCATAAGGCCCTACATATCTGTAATGCCAAGGCTCGTAGGTGTAGCCCGTTATACACTCCTTGCCCTTGGGATAGCGGAGTATAAAGCCAAAGTCTGCGGCGTTTTCGGAAAGCCACGCAAACTCCCCTGTGTTCTCAAAATCCACATACACGTCATAGTCCTGAGGGGTCACTATATCTGCGGCGAGTCCCAGATTATGCTCGCTCTCGTATGGCTGTGCGACATTTATGCTTGTTTCTGCTACTGCCTGCTCGTAAGACTGCCCCTCTGCGATACGCTGATTTACGCTTCTGTCAAAGACCTCCTTTTGATATTCGGGCGTACGGTATGCCGACAGGAGCTTTAGCTCGATTCCGTCAGCCTTTGCCGCCTCAAACATTTCTTTCAGCATAAACGCCGCCGTTTTCTCAAGGCTTTTTCCATAGACGTCGTCAAGCACAGGCACATAATCCTTCGGCATAGGTCTGTCCTTTGACACCAGCATAAGATACTTGTTCTGCATAATACCGCTTCCTTTACAGCATATTTTATAATATACTATGCGTACTTTACGATTATGGAAACAAAAAGGCACTCAGAAACAAAATTCTGAATGCCTTAGCTGTCTAATATGCAATTATGCGGCAGGCGTTGCTGTAGTTGTGGTGGTAGTGCCTGCCGAGGGAGGCGTATCACCGAGGTACGACTGATACACATAGCCCGTCTGACCGTTCCAGATTATCTCATACCATTCATCTTCAAGCTTTACGACCTCTACCTCTAGTCCCTTTGAGAGGGTAACGATAATCTCGTTTTCCGTACCCGGGCCGCTTCTCATATAAACATAGTTCTGCACATACATAATCTTCTTCGGCTCCGTAACGGAATTCTCGCTTGACTGCGTTGTAGTTGTAGTTGTAGTGCCTGAGCCGCTTGCGTTAGCCGCCGTAGTTGTCGTGGTAGTTGTACTGCTTGTAGGATTATAATGGTATGTACCGGTGCCGCCGCTGAGGTTCGAGGTTCCCCTGCTGTTTGACGGGAAAATGCCTTTTGCTATAACAACTATAACGATAACGACGATAAGCGTAATTATCGCTACTATGAGTGCGCCGATTACCTTATTCTGATTGACCTTTGCCATACCTTTGCTCCATTTCTATCATATTGTTCTACATTTTTCGTCAGCTTTCGCTGTTTTTTCTCTATACATTTTGTATTATAATACAGTTCCGGTATGTTGTCAAGTGAAATTATTATATATTGCTCTTAAAATATTTACATACCTCTGTGATGGGACATTTTTCGCAGTGAGCCTTTCTTGCCGTGCAGACGTCCCTGCCGAAAAGCACGAGTCTATGGCAGAAATCCGACGAGCGTTCGGGCGGAATTATCCTGAGAAGCTCCTGCTCGACCTTTTGCGGCTGCGTCGATTTTGACAGACCTATTCTTCCGCAAATTCTTATGCAATGGGTATCGGTAACAATCGCAGGCTTATGGAAAACGTCGCCCATAATGAGATTAGCGGTTTTTCTTCCTATTCCGGGGAGGGTAGTAAGCTCGTCTATCGTTTGGGGAATTTCTCCGCCGTAGCATTCCATAATCCTACTGCACATACCGACGATAGACTGCGCCTTTGTTTTATAAAGCCCGCACGGCTTGACGATCTCCTCGACATCTGAAACGTCGGCGTTTGCGAAGTCCTCGATCGTTTTATACTTCTCGAAAAGCTCCTTTGTGACGATATTTACTCTGGCATCGGTGCATTGTGCGGAAAGCCTGCCTGCTATCATAAGCTCGTGGGGTTTTGAATAGACAAGCGAGCAGATTGCGTCAGGATACAACTCCTCAAGCCTGTCGCAGGCAAAAATCGCTTTTTCTTTAAGCTTCATATATACAGTCCTTTCTATTTAAGTCTGCTGTAATTTGCTACAATGTGACGTTTCTCGCCGTTTGAAACGCCCTTTATATCACAGCCGTTTCCGCTCATAAGCGTTGCTACGACGCAGCCGTCAAGCTGACAGCGGAAAACCTCTTTGGCGTCGCACACTATCACAAGCTCTTTTCCTACGACCGAGACGCCGCCCGACCTGCCTAAGATTATTTCCTCGCCGTTTTTGCGCTCCGTAACGCAGGATAGCTTCTTTCCGCAGACCTTCATAATCTCCTCTGTGGGAGTGCCTTTTCCCTTTTTCTTAAAAAGCGCCATAATCTAATCCTCCGCCTGTTCGATGAGTGCTGCCAGCTCTTTTCTCAGTCTTGCTACGGGCAGACCCACTATATTGAAGAAGTCGCCCTCAAAGCTATCTATCAGCACGCCGCCTATGCCCTGTATTCCGTAGCCTCCCGCTTTATCGAAAGGCTCGCCGCTGTCTAAGTAGTCGTTTATCTCCTCGTCAGATAGCGGGAGAAATTTAACCTTGCTTTCCTGTGAAAAGCTGCGATATATGTTCTTGTATCTCAGCGCAACGCCGCTTATAACGCTATGCTCCCTGCCCGACAGCTTCTTTAACATATTAAAGCCGTTCTGCCTGTCTATCGGCTTGCCTAAGATTTCGCCGTCTATTATGACGACCGTATCACAGGCGATAACGACTCCGTCTGCGGCGATTGCCTCCGCTTTACGCTTTGCGGTATATTCTGCGGCGCAGGCAGTTCCGATCTCGCAGGGCACGGTTTCGTCTATGTCGGCAGGAATTATCTCAAAGCTGTCGCATATAAGCGAGAGCAGCTCTTTCCTCCTCGGCGATTTTGATGCGAGGATTATTCTTTTATCTTTCAGCTCTTCCGGCTTTATCTTCATTTCAAGCACCCCGTTTTAGTGTGATTTCTTAAAAAATTATAGCACATTTCTGCTCAAAATACAAGGATTGACATACAGCGAAAGCCGACTTAAAAAACTAGCGGCACCGAATTTGACAATATTATGTATCTGTGGTAAAATGAAGAAAATTATGAGTTTACAGTACCTGAGACTACTTATCCAACGTGAGGGTAATAATATGAAAAGAAGATACAAAATTTTAATACTTGTAATCTTTATCTTATCTATTATATGGTGTGCTTTTAACATTAACACCTATATGCATCAACGAAGTTGGGTTACTACGACTGCTACAATAACATTTGTTGGATTACCGGACGGCGCCGTGATTGGAACATATACAGATATAAATAATCACACCCACTCCGATGTAACCTTATATATTGATCCTTTTTATAAAGGTTACAATGCTAACGTTGATAGACTAGTTGGAAAGAAAATTGAAATTATATATAATCCATTAACCGGAGAAGTCGCTAAGAGCAACACCATGTACTATTGGATTTCATTATTTCTATTTTTATTGTCGTCATTATTATTGTGCCTCTGTATCAAAAATACGTTCACACATCTTAAAAAACGACCTTAAAACTGATATTTTCTCTGCTTGGAATTATAACAAGGGTGGTACCGACTTAAAGTATGGAGTCCACACAGTATACATTGAAAAAGGATCAAGTAATATTGTAATTTATAATTGCTATAATAGTTGGACTGAGCCTGAAACGAGTTACGCTTCTATTGAAGATATGTTTTCGAGTTCAGATCAATTATTCAGCACTCTGGTGATTGGGATATGGTACTAAAGAAAGTAGCGGGTGGTAGTTTGATGAAAATAAAGCTACGATATATTGGTATTTTGCTTATTGTCATTGTTACGGTAGCCTCATTAATAATATACAGGTGTTTTTGGTATTACCCTGATATTGAAATCAAAATTTCTAATTTGTATAATATCCCATCAAATATAGTACAATTTAATGGTAAGTATTATAAGGTTAAGGATGGGGACATATACAATTTGGATAGTGGAGAAGTACTATTTCAAACAACAAATAAATGCATGTTTGCAAAAACAGTTGATAATCTGCTTTGGGTGGTTGACAACAGTGATAAAGATAATCTTAAAGCTATAGATTCATCGGGAAAAGCAGTAAAAAGTTATTCAATACCTGATTACACAAAAGACTTTTTTATTAATAACAATGTAATTTTCTGTATGTCGTCTGACGGAATTGAAATATATCAATTATATAACGACGGTCATAAAGAACAAATTTCGGTGGACTATTCTTTTGTATTTGAATCAGAAAATTCATATTTTAAGCTGTATAAATACAGCTGTGAATATGGGGAATGTTTATATTTTGATATGGAATCAGATAACTATAACGATTCATATTTTGCTGTTGATTCAAATATGCAAAATATGATCAGTTCTAATGGAAGAGTCAATTTATTGCATTATCAGCAGGATCGAATAATTTACACCGAATCGTCGTTCCGATTAAAAACGTTGTATGAATATTCATTTGTCGATGGTGAAGAACATTGCTGTAATAATATTGATATTGATGATTATGCTCAAGGTTTTTTTGAAAATACGCCCTATGTATCAAATGACAAATATATTATATCTGTTGCCCAGCGAACTACATCACGTTCAATCACAAGGGACGGAGGTCCAACGGCAACTTCCTGCGAAATGTCAAAGCACGAAAATGACGTCATATATATTATTAGTACTGATGACTGCACAAAATCGTTTCTGCACAAGACTAAAACCTTTGAAAGAATATTATATGCAGACAATAAAAGGGCAATTACCTACTATGACGGTGAGTATTTAACATACTCGCTTGAAAAATGGAACGTAATAGATACACAATCTGCCGATGAAATTCAAATTGGGGGTTCATACACATTCGAATCCTGCGGCGATTATATCTTTGTATTTGACGATAATTCCGGAGAACTGCTGAACACTATCAATGTCGCTTGATTTAAAATGCAGACGTGGGATTATCTGTTTCACATTTTGATTGTTCATTGCAAACCGATAAAAATCTGTTTACCGCGATACCGGTGAACAGATTTTTTGTTCTTCGCACCAATCGGTGCGGTCGGGTTGTTGCACGGCTCATGGGGCATTTGGGCAAAAAACAAGGCCGGGATTTGTCCCGACCTTGCCTTTATTAAATCTACCCTTATATAAACGTGCTATATTATATAATTAGATAGAGGAATGTGACTTAACGTAGTCGATAACTTCATCAAGCTTGCAGAATGCAAGTCCTACTACTGTGTCAGCGCAGCCGTAGTAGATAGCGATTCTGCCTGTATCCTGGTCGCAGAGCGTTGCGCAAGGGAACGTTACGTTCTGAACGTCGCCTACGCACTCATAGTACTCACGAGGATTGATGAGGTATTCAGCGCAGCGGTACTTAACCTTCCAAGGCTGATCCTTGTCAAGGATACAAGCTGAGAAGCTGTATACAAAGCCGTTGCAGCTTTCAAGAACGCCGTGGTAGAAGCAGAGCCATCCCTCGTCTGTTTCAATAGGGATCGGGCCTGCGCCAATCTTCTTGGACTCCCAGCCCTTGAGAGGACCCATAACGTGTCTATGCTCGCCCCAATACTTCATATCAGGCGACTGAGAAATGTACATATCGCCGAACGGTGTGTGTCCTGAGTCTGAAGGACGTGAGAACATCAAATACTTTCCGTCAACCTTTCTTGGGAAGAGGACGCCGTTTCTGTTGAATGGAAGAAATGCGTTTTCGCACTGATAGAATGTCTTAAAGTCAAATGTGTAGCCTACGCCGATTGTTGGCTTCCAGCCGTAAGCGTTACACCAGGTAACCCAGTATCTGTCCTCGATGAAGCATACTCTCGGGTCATAGCCGTAGCCCCATGCGTTTACTTCTTCCGTTGACTTTTCAGCCTGTACAAACCGGATTCTCTCCTCGTTGATATTCCAGTGAATACCGTCGTCGGAGAAGCCTGCGTGAAGCTCCATATTTCTCTGCTTGTCGTCGCAGCGGAAAACGCCTGCGAACTTGCCCTCAAAAGGAACAACTGCGGAGTTGAAGATCGAGTTAGAGCAGGAAATAAGATCTCTTGGGATAATCGGGTTTTCGCTGTATCTCCATACTACTTCCTTGCATCCTTCCGGCTTGTCCTGCCAAGGCATATTAGGGATTGACTGGCCGTTAAGAATTTTTGCGCACATAAAAATCCACCTTTCAATAATAAAAATCCCGCACACGATGCGAGGTTATAATTTTTGCATTTCGCTGTTTATATTAAAGCACATATTAAAATAAATTTCAAGCCCCCTTTTCGCCCTCAAAATCGAAGTAAACGTTTTATTTTCGGTTGTAAACGTTATCTCTTGAAATGTTCACAAAATATTTACATTTGCTCGTTTGCGTAATCTGCCCGGACGCTCAGTTTGTTTAATATAGTAACACAGGGCAAAACATCTGCGGCATATTCCTAAAAGGCACGCTATTGAAATATGCCGATTAATGTGATATACTTAAAAAAATGATCTGAGGGGAGGACACGCTCGCACACCTTTAGAGCGTAACGCATTATGAAAAGAAACGACTATCTTAGCTGGGACGAATATTTTATGGGAATCGCCAAATTTTCCGCAGGGCGAAGCAAGGACAACAACACGCAGGTAGGCGCTTGTATCGTTAGCACGGAAAACAAAATTCTCTCGGTTGGCTACAACGGTATGCCGACAGGCTGCTGCGACGACGATATGCCGTGGGAGAGGACGGGCGACGAGCTTGACACAAAATACCCATACGTTTGCCACGCAGAGCTGAATGCCATTCTAAATCGCTCGACAGGCTCGCTTTCGGGTGCGAGAATTTATGTCACGCTGTTTCCCTGCAACGAGTGTGCAAAGGCTATTATTCAATGCGGCATAAAAGAGGTCATCTACGAGGAGGACAAATACTCCGACTCAAACGGAGTAAAGGCTTCAAAAAAGATGTTCGATATGACGGGAGTAAAATACACCCAGTACATACCCACGAACAGGACCTACACAGTAAAGCTTTAAGAAAATAAAAACCGATACGGTCATCGCTTACAGCGCTGATGCCCGATATCGGTTTTTTATTTAAGCGCATTACTTCAAAAATCCGTTTATAATAGTAGCTTCGGCTTCTTCTTCGGTAAGGCCTAAGGTGCGGAGCTTTAAAATCTGCTCTCCTGCAATCTTGCCTATTGCGGCTTCGTGGATAAGCTCTGCGTCCTTGCAGTTTGCTATAAGCGCAGGCTCTGCGTTTACTCTGCCGTTGTCGGCAAGGATTCCGTCGCACTCCGAGTGTCCTGTACATCTTGCATTTCCGATAATCTTAGAGCGGTACTCCTGATAGGAATTGCCCTTTGCGACAGAGCGTGAAACGAGGTTTACGGAAGCGTCCTCGCCGTTTACCTCTACCACAAAGTCGGTGCTTGCGGTCTGGTTGAAATCGGTCATGAGCCTTTCTCTTATAACAAGCTTAGCTTCCCTGTCAAGCTTGATACTGCACTTCCTTGAGCTTGCCGAAACGCCGCCGAGCTGAGAGGTATCCATTTCGAGGACTGCTCCCTCGCCGAGTTCTGCGTCCGTTACGGGATTTATGACTCTGTTTCCGTCGTCGATTCCCGTGCCGACGTGCTTTTCTATATACAGCACCTTTGAGCCCTTTTCAAGAAAAAATCTATGCACGCCGCTGTGCCTTGAAGCCTCCGAGTCGTCTGTGTGGACGCCGCAGCCTGCGACTATCGTTACATCTGCATTTTCTCCCACATAGAAATCGTTGTACACGAGGTCGTCAACGTCGCCCTTTGTGATACAGGCAGGGATAAACACCTTTTCTCCCTTTGTGCCGGGGGCAATTTTAATATCAATGCCCGGCTTTCCGTCGGTTTTATTTTCAATCTTTACATTTTCTGTCGATTTTCTCGCAACGCTCTGACAGTCCTGACGAATGTTGTATGCCCCGTCAAAGCCGCCGTCCCAGTCGGAGACAATCGAGAGAAGTCCGCTTGTGATCTCGTTCATTACGCCTTTACCTCCTTAGGACAGCCGCCCTTTTTCTTACAGCCGCACTCGTCCTTGCCGTTCATACAGAAAAGTCTTGGGAAGATGTTGTCCTTTGCGGCGTGCTCCTTGATTTTACCGTTTTTGAGGAGCACTATTTCGTCTGCGATGGCAAGGATTCTCTCCTGATGAGAGATTATGATGATAGAAGAATCGGTATTCTTCTTCAGAGAAGAAAATGCGTCGATGAGGTTGTTGAAGCTCCATATATCAATGCCTGCTTCAGGCTCGTCAAACAGCATAAACTTTGAGTTGCGCAGGAGGACTGTCGCAATCTCGACACGCTTTATTTCACCGCCTGAGAGGTGGGAATCGACGTCACGGTGGAGATACTTTTCCGGCTGTAGTCCTACCTTGTACAGCACCTCTTCGAGCTGCTTCTGCGTTGCGCTTCCGCCGTTTGAAAGCTCCAGCAATTCTTTTACTGTGATGCCCTTGAACCGTACGGGCTGCTGGAATGCAAAGCCTATTCCTTTTTTGGCTCTGTCGGTGATATTGAGTGAGGAAACGTCCTCGCCGTCGAGCAGTATGCTTCCGCTTTCCGCCGTTTCAAGACCGGCGATAAGCTTTGCGAGGGTAGTTTTGCCGCTTCCGTTCGGGCCTGTGATAACGATAAGCTTTTTATTCGGGATATTAAGGCTTACGTCGTTTATGATTTTTCTTCCGTCCGGCGCTGTCCAGGAAAGATTTTTTATCTCAAGCATTATAAAACTCCGTTCTATATAAATTCCTGTGATTTCATTTTCTAAAGTAATATTGTACCATATAAGTATACAAAAATCAAGTGTGCGGGAAACCCATAACGCTATTATCGGCTATATAGACACAAAAAATCCTGCAAAAAAGCAATTCTTTGCAGGATTTACACTCGTATGCTAAAATTTCATAGTTTTGAAGCGGTTCATAGCTTCCTTTGTTCTTTCTCTGTCGCCGAATGCGGTAAGTCTGAAGAAGCCCTCGCCGTTCTTGCCGAAGCCTGCGCCCGGCGTACCTACGACGTTTGCTTCCGAGAGGAGCTTATCAAAAAACTCCCAGCTTCCCATACCGTTCGGGCACTTGAGCCAGATGTACGGAGAATTCTTTCCGCCGGTGTAGTAAATTCCCATTTCGTCGAGAGTTGAGGCTATGATCTTGGCGTTTTCACGGTAATAGTCGATTGCTTCTCTGATCTGCTTCTGACCCTCTGCGGTGAATACTGCTTCTGCGGCACGCTGTACAGGATAAGAAACGCCGTTGAACTTACTTCCCTGACGTCTTCCCCAGAGCGAAGCGATGTTTACCTTTTCGCCGTTTGAAGCTGTGACCTCAAGGTCGTTCGGCACTACCGTGTATCCGCATCTCATACCTGTAAAGCCTGCTGTCTTGGAAAGCGAACACATTTCGATAGCGCACTTTCTTGCACCCTCGATTTCAAATATGCTTCTTGGGAGGTCAGGCTCGGAGATAAACGACTCATAAGCGGCGTCGAATATAATGATAGCCTCGTGTTTGATTGCGTAATCGACCCACTCCTTGAGCTGTGCCTTAGTATAAACGGAGCCTGTCGGATTATTTGGCGAGCAGAGGTAGATAAGGTCTGCATGCACATTATCGTCAGGCATTGCGGCAAAGCCATTTGCCTCGTTTGAGTCCGCATAGATAATCTTTCTGCCGCTCATAAGGTTCGTGTCAACATATACAGGATATGCAGGGTCGGTAACAAGCACTGTATTGCCGTCGCCGAAGATGTCTACGATATTTCCACAGTCGCTTTTTGCGCCGTCGTTAATTCTTATCTCGTCTGCATTTACGTCTGCGCCGAAGCCCTTGTAGTAGTTTGCAACGGCTTCCTTTAAGAAATCATAGCCTGCGCCGCTGTCCTCGTAGCCTCTGAAGGTTTCCTTAACGCCCATTTCGTCTGCGGCTTTCTTCATTGCCTCCACTACGACAGGAGCGATAGGGAGGGTAACGTCGCCGATACCCATTCTGATTATATCTGCTTCGGGGTTTGCGGCAGAGAACGCCTTGATTCTCTTTGCAATCTCGATGAACAGGTAGTTCTTCTGGAGCTTCAGAAAATTCTCATTGATTTTAACCATAATTTATTTCCTCCATTACACGGCTGTACCGCCATGATTTTTTACACTGTTTTAAACTGATACCTCGCCTCTGAACGCTTCAACTGCTTCGCCTGTCATTATGACACGCTCGTCGGTATAGTTTATCGTAAGGTCGCCGCCACGCAGATGCACCACAACGTCCTCTCCGGCAGGGCAGATTCCGTTTTTGACTGCGGCCGCTACCGTTGCACAAGTGCCTGTACCGCAAGCCCATGTTTCTCCGCTTCCTCTTTCCCACACACGCATTTTAAGTTCTCTTGGCGATATCACCTCGGCAAACTCGGTATTGACGTTTTCGGGGAATATCTCGTTTTTCTCAAAGCTCGGACCTATTTTTTCAAGCTCCACAGCATCTATTCCGTCTGTAAAGACAACGCAATGCGGATTGCCCATAGACACGCAGGTGATTTTATACTCTTTCCCTGCTACATTAACGCTTCTGTTTATAACGCTGTCGCCGTCAAGAAGCACCGGGATTTTTTTCGGGTCAAACTCGGCTTTTCCCATATCGACCTTAGCGCCTACGACCTCGCCGTTTTCATAGACAAGCTTGATTGTTTTAATTCCGCTGAGCGTTTCTATTGTAACTGTATCGGCAGTTGCGATGCCTTCGTCTGCACACAGCTTTGCTACGCATCTTATGCCGTTTCCGCACATTTTTCCTTCAGAGCCGTCTGCGTTGAACATACGCATTTTAGCGTCTGCCGTTTCCGACGGGCATACAAGTATAATTCCGTCGCCGCCGACAGAAAAATGGCGGTCGGAGAGCCTTATGCTCAGCTCCTCGGGATTAGGTACCTGCTCTTTAAAGCAGTTAAAGTAGATATAGTCGTTACCGCAGCCGTGCATTTTGGTGAATTTAAGCGTCCTTTTGTCGACCTTTGTCATACGAATACTCTCCTTTCATTACCATACGGTGGGATTATTTTTTCTCTGTCCCAGAAAAATATTATACTATAAAAGGAATAAAATGTCAACAGCGGCTAAGCCGGTGTTCCCTATAAAATTCCGCCTTTGCCTGCAGTGAACAGGCTATACATATGTTTCTTTGCTTTCTTCATAGACAAGAAAGCAAAGAAGAGAACTCGGCACTCATATGGCTGACCCACTGCCGCAGCCGTGGCAACAGCTTTTCACAGAAAAGCCGAGGGTGACTCCGCCGCTCCTGCTCGTTTACGGCTTATTCTGAGACAAGATACACCAAATATTGCAGGAACTCGAAGATGACGGCTTGACAAAAAGCACAAACGGGATACACGCAATTTTAGGGTCTCCATCGCCCTATATATACCCGGACACCTCCCCCGAGAAGGCATAACAAACAACAAGGCCACCCATTTCTGAGTGGTCTTATCTTTGCTGTTTTGTATGACGTGCCGACAAATGCACCAGCCTCTCTGCCGCTTTTCAGCCGGCACAAGACGATGAGCGGTACGCTGTTATTCGCTGCGCAGAGCGATTACAGGGTCCTTCTTAGCAGCAACTCTCGATGGGAGAAGTCCTGCTATAAATGTAAGAAGCATTGAGATAAGCACGAGTATTACTCCGCCAAGCGGTGGGAGCTTTGCAAGTCCGTTGATATCCGTAAGATGTACGACTATCATATTTATCGGGATATTAAGGAGAAGCGTTACTCCGATACCTATTGCGCCTGCGCAGAAGCCCACGATAAGCGTTTCTGCGTTGAAAACTCTGGAGATATCCTTCTTGGAAGCGCCTATGGCACGGAGGATACCGATTTCCTTTGTTCTTTCAAGAACGGAAATGTATGTAATAATGCCTATCATAATTGACGATACGACAAGCGAAATTCCGACGAATGCGATAAGGATATAGCTGATTGCGTTGATAATCGTCGTAACGGAGCTCATCATAAGTCCTACAATATCGGTATAGACAATCTCGTTGCCCTCGCCTGCTTCATCGTTATAGCTGTCAATCTTTGCGACGATTGCGTCCTTGGACTCAAAGTCCTTAGGATAGATAAGGATAGATGTAGGATTGCTGAGGTCCGCAACTCCCAGCTTCTTGAGATTTCCTTCATAGGTTGACGTCGTTGTCATAGTGGACTCGAACGCCTTTAAAATCTCGTCCATCGACATACCCTGCTGCTTCATCATTTCGATGTAGCCGCTTATCTCGGCACGCTGGTCCTCAGGGAGCGTTTCGAGATATGCGTTGAGCGACTCCTCGGTAAGCGCCTGCTGTTCAAATGAAATACCCGTGAAGATGTCTATGTCAGGATTTGCGAGCTGTGCCTTTACGACCTCGCTATCGTTTACTCTTGTGATAAGGGTATCCATAAGGCTGCTCTTGTAGCCGATAACGCCCGATGTAGATGTTGCGACAGCGTCCTCGGACGGCTTTACAATTCCGACGATCTTGATTGTTTCGCAGTCTGCGAGCTTGCTGGAGATGTAGACCTCGTCCTCGGTCTTATCCACCCACAGATCGCCCTGCTTTTCAAAGTAGTCTGAGTTGAGCATAAGCTTGAACTCGATGCCTAGAATTTCCTCGTAAGTAAAGCTTACCTGCTCGATTTCGGTTTTCTCGATCGGCTCGCCCCTCATCGCCTTGTCAAGCATTTTCTCTATTTCAGAGAAATCCTTTAAGCCGAGTGCGTAGAGCGCTACGTCTGTAACGCCGTTTTCTTCGTCAACGATAAACACTACCTCGTTGTACTCTGTCGGCATTCTGCCGGCTACTATGTCATACTGACTCTCAAGAAGCTCGTCGTTGTCGAGCATCATTCCGAAAACGCCCATTGAGGACATCATTCCCGAATACATCGAGTTTGCGCTGTCGGACATACTGAAGTCGATGCCCATTGCGGCATACATATCCTCAAACAGCGTTGTAGGGTTGACCTTTATGAGTCCGTTGCTTGTGTCCGCACGGTAGAGATTAAGCGGGGTTTCATACTTGTACTGAATATCCGAAACATACTCGCCTATGCCGTCGTTTTCGTCCTCTAAGAATGTTTTGAAATCCTTGAGGTTATTTATGATGACCTGGCTCATCATTGTGTTCATCATTCCGTACATTACGTCGTTTGAATAAATTTTGCCGTCCTCACGCTCTACAACGTTCTCTGAACTACTGCCTGTTGAAGTGAACATATCCGAGTAATCTACGGTCTGTCTGTCAATCTGGAGAGGATAGCTTGACAGCGTTTCCTCCTGCACCCTGTCGATATACGCCTGCACGCCGTTTGAGAGCGAGAGGATAAGTGCGATACCGATAATGCCGATGCTTCCTGCAAAGGAGGTGAGGAATGTTCTGCCCTTTTTCGTCATAAGGTTGTTGAGGGAGAGAGAAAGCGCCGTTAAGAAGGACATCGAGGTTTTCTTTACCTTTTTGGCTTTCTTTGCTTCCTCCTCAAGTCTTTTTGAATCCTCTTCCGAAATCTCATACGGCTTTGAGTCTGAAATCACCTGGCCGTCCAGCAGTCTGATAATCCTGCTTGAATACTTCTCTGCAAGCTCCGGGTTATGAGTTACCATAACTATAAGCTTGTCTTTGGAAATCTCTTTTAAAATCTCCATAATTGCGACAGAGGTTTCCGAGTCAAGCGCACCTGTCGGCTCGTCTGCGAGAAGGATATCAGGGTCGTTGACCAAAGCTCTTGCGATGGCAACTCTCTGCATCTGACCGCCTGACATCTGGTTAGGCTTCTTATGAAGCTGGTCTGCAAGTCCAACCTTTGTAAGAGCGTCGATAGCTCTTGCCCTTCTCTGCGACTTTGAAACGCCTGATAGAGTAAGCGCAAGCTCTACGTTTGAAAGAACTGTCTGATGGGGGATAAGATTATAGCTTTGGAAAACAAATCCGATAGAATGGTTTCTGTATGTATCCCAATCTCTGTCCTTATATTCCTTTGTAGATTTTCCGTTGATGATAAGGTCTCCGCTCGTGTACTTGTCAAGACCGCCGATAATATTCAGAAGCGTTGTCTTACCGCAGCCCGACTGACCTAGGATAGATACAAACTCGCTCTTTCTGAAGTCTATGCTGACGCCGCGCAGTGCATGAACCGCGTCATCTCCTACAGCGTAGTCCTTGACGATGTTTTTTAGACTGAGCATAAAATCTCCTTTCAAAAATACATTAGCCGATTGTAAAACGCCGAA